>JBOGEX010000141.1:0-63455 GCA_050741915.1 Acidimicrobiia bacterium | reverse complement strand
ACCACATACGTCGTTCACAGTCTGCAGTTCTTGCTAGGCGGAGTGTTCCTTGTAGCTGCGACCGCGAAGGTGAGGGAGCCAAGTCGTTTTATTTCCACTCTCCGCAAATATGAACTGGTTCCTTACGGACTTGGCGACCGAGCTGCTGCCAGGTGCGGTACCCAGCCGGGCGAGTGACCGACAAACCCCTTTGTTCAGCCTGGGACCACATCAACAACCAGTTTCCAAACGAGTACTCGTGGAACCGAGCTGCGGCAGCCATCGCCTCGAGCCACTCAGCCGACGACCGCAAAGCGGTCACCCGATCGATTAGCTCCGCGTGGAGTGCTTCGGCCCGTTCAGAGCTCATGACGCTCCTCCCACGGATCGCAGAACCGACACGTCAGCCAGCGGTCGCCGTCGCCGAAGCTGACTCGAAAACTCGCCATCCGGCGCCGACACGACTCGCAGCGCCGCAGCGTGTACACCGCCTCCACTCGGATGAACTTGTCGAGATGCTCGAGGCATCGGCACCACATCCGCACCGACCATCGGGGCTGTTCCGTCAGACACCCGCAGGGCTCGATTCCGAACCGAAGCGGCGGGGCGATCATGAGGCCACCGCCTCTGCTGCTTCGGTGCGATTGAGATCCATGGCCACCGCTCCTTTCGCTCGCTTGGTGGGGGCCTCTCGGCCGCAAGCGCCGTCCACCACGCCGCCGGAGCGGAGGGCAAGGGGGTCGGCCCGCAGGGCCGACGGCGAGGACAAGGAGCGAAGCGGAGTCCCGCAGCCGCTCGCCCCCTTGCGTGGAGCGGGCGGTGTGGTAGGCCTTGCGATAGGCCGAGAGGCCCCCAGGCGAAGGAGGAGCCGGTTAGTGGGAACTGGAGGCTGGCGGATGGGACGGTTGAGCCCTCACCGCCACATCCAGCCTCGCCACCGTCGGATTCCTCTTGGCCAGCTGGGTACTCCAGCAACTGTGTACGGTCGATCCGGCCGGTGGTTTCGAGGCGGGTGACTGTCATGGACGGCGCGCCGGTCAGGCTCGGGCGAGGGCTTCGAGGACGGGGGTGACAGGCTCCGCACCGGCAGGTACGGGGACCCGGTTCGGTCCAGCCGTCAGGCCAATAGGGAAGGGTGGAGGTAACTGATCGAGCGCTCCGGGAGAGGCCCTTTCGATCGGCCGTCGAAGAGTTTGGAAGTTCTAAAGAGCGACTGGTGAGCGAGGAACACCAGAAGGCTGAAACAGCGAAGCCGCGAGACCTAGCTGAAGCCTCAATTGCTCGGCTGTCGAGGCTGTAAGGCGGTGGTCGCCAACCGGGCCATAAGGTTTTTCGGCAGGTTTGCAATCCGGAGGGCCCAATGGCATGTGCTGGAGCATGCCGTTGAGCGCGTGACACGTTTCAGCCAGCAAAGAATCAATCATGTTTTCGGGTTCGACAACAAGGCCCTCCGGCGCCTGGTTGACATCCTCGACTCGGCCCCCCAATAACCGAACCGACCGAACCAGCTGGTCTACTCGGAGCCCGTTCGGGAGCGGAAACATGATCCGAGGTGGAAAGGTACCTGGGTCAGGTTGGTAGGGCAGCGTTGACGCTGCGGTTCCATGAACTGTGTTGCGAAGTTCCTTCACGAGATCGAACGCCGCGCGTCCTCGTGTCCCCTCATCGAGCCATGCCAGCATTGCACCGCCTCCAAGACCGCGGAGCCTCTCGGTGAACTCGGAACGTTGCCAAGCGGGGATCACCCTGCCACCGATCTCTAGGACCTCCCTTGTCACCTCGGCAACACTGTCGAAGGCTCCCATAAGGGCTATGGCCACATCCTCAATCTCCTCACCGAGCAGATCGCTGAGCGCGCCACTTGGATGGTGAGTCAGCAGAGCCAGAAATTCGTCTCGAATTCGGAGGGCTTTGCCTAGTCGGCTCGGAACGGCAAACGCGAGTCGTGTCATCTTCTCATAGGAAATTCCCGCAGGTGGATTGTGCAAAAGGCGCCACCACTCCGGAAGCAGGGCGATGGCACAGGTGCGATAGAACGTCGACCGCGACGTGTACGACTTCGCACTCGGAATTCGCCAGGGGGTGAAAGTACCGGATAGTCGCAAATGGAGTGATGCGATCGCCACGGCATCCGTCACGGAGCAGACTGGAATGTCGATCAAACGATTGAAGACGGACCCTCTCTCAAGCTGTTTCCGGTGAGATACCAGGAGATGGCAACCGGCCAACTTTGCTCCCGCACCCAGCGCAACATCCTTAACAACCTGGCGTTGGGCGAAGTCAGCGCCCCGCGGCTCATAGATGCTTTCTCTCCACCAGTCGTAGGCCGCGCGCAGCTGTTCTCCGTGGAAAATCGCGAAACTCTTTTTAGCGCCCAGGCGCCATTGCACAGATCCCCCACCATGCCGTTCGGGAACGTCGGCGACAGAGGTAACGATCCATCCTTCGGGCGCATCGTTCCCAGGATGGTGATTTGGAGGACCATCGTCGCTTATCTGCAGAGTCTGGATCGTGTCCTCGCCCTCAGCGATCGACTCGAAGATCTCGGTCGCCTCAGTTGCCTGAGCTGGGTAGGTATCGACATCGACTGCGAGACGAAGCGGCCGTGGCCTACGTCCACCAAAAGGAGAGTCGACATCCTCATCGCCGGGTGCTCGACTGCGTCCCCGATCGCTTCGGAGCACATCGATCCAATGCATTTCGATCAGTTTCCTCCACGCGCCGTGTTGCTGACCCGCTGATCTTGCTGCCTTCTGGCCGTTGTAGGTCCTGTGGCCGCATCCGGGCGGCCGGACTCCAGTACTCCATGGCGCTGGGCGGCGCCGAGGTGGCCGGTCTGTTACACCCGATCAACTGCACTCGAGGAGAGCATCATGACCGCTACTTACACCTGGGACGTCCTTTCCACTCTCGACGGCTACGGCTCCTACGGCGCCGGCGGCGACTGGGGCGGCTTCTGGGGGAAGCAAGGTCCCGAGTTTCTCGACCGTCGCCTCGCTCAGTACAACTCGGACCAGCGCATGGTGCTCGGAGCCAACACCTTTCAGCAGTTCGTGCAGCTTCTGGGCGAGTTGGAGGAGCTTGACCCGATTAACACCCGGATGAGGAACATGCCGACAACAGTGGTTTCGTCTACGTTGGAAGGTCCCCTCGACTGGCCTGACGCGACCGTCGTGCGCGGTGACGCCGTTGACGTCGTCGCCCGGCTCAAGGAGGAGTCCAAGGTGCCGTTGCGCTCCCACGGCAGCCTGTCGTTGAACTGGGCGCTGATGGCCGCCGGCCTGGTCGACAGCGTCCAGCTGACGATCTTCCCGGTGATCACCGGTCAGACCGGGGAGGATCCGATCTTCGCTGGTGCGGCCGACTTCGACCTCGAGCTAATCGAGAGCCTGACCCTCGACGGCAAAATCCAAGAGCTCACCTACCGGCCCAACCTGCACCTGCATATCTGAGTCCGCCTATACACCCCCACCCATCCAACCGACCGAACCTGTCTCCTGGCATGGATCACGAGACGGTGACTAGCGGCCACGGCACCGACGTCAACCTCCTGCCTTCACCCGGAGTTGGGCAGGAGTAGCGACCCGCGCCGAAAGCTGAGGACGACTACAAGGACAGGACTCGCGATTCTCGGCTTTGACCCGGTGGCCACGACTTATGTCGCCAGCGTCCAGCCGCTTGTGCCCTTGATCTATTGGGTGTTAACAGTATAATGAATAATAATGACCTGGAATAGAACCGAACCCAGGCCCACGACGATCACATAGGTCGGTAACCACGGAGTCCGATGTGAGGGAGCAACTACTGACCCTTGAGGAGACGGCCGCCTACTTGCGGCTCACCCCCGGCGCGCTCTACACGCAGCGATATCGCCGGGAGAAGCCTGGCGCGTTGGGGATGCGCGTCGGGAGGAGGGTCCTGTTTCGACCGTCGGACATCGACCGATTTCTTGACGAAAGGCACATCGAGGCGGAACACGCGCTCGATCGCTGACTGGTCTCTAGCAATGCTGATCCTGCGGAATTAGACCTCTCGAGCGCCCTTTGGCAAACTTTGAATTAATTCCGACCGAAGACTGGACTTAGGGGCCGTAGCGCTGCTCGATCTTGTCTGCGAGGATCTCCAGGTCCTCTTCGAAGAGCGATCCATACACATCAAGGGTCATCTTGGCCGAGGCGTGGCCAAGCATGCGTTGTACCGCCATGATCGAGGCCCCCGACGAGATCGCCAACGAGGCTGCGGTATCTCTCAGGTCATGTGGCATCAACTCAGGTAATCCGATTCGTGCCGCGGCTGGCGAGAAGACGCGACGACGGAAGTTGTTCAACCGGACCGGTCCGCCGCGAGGGGCCGCGAACACCAGCGCGTCAGGGGCCTTACCTTTGAGAAGCGGCCGGAGTGACTCGATGACGAACCGAGGGACGATCACGGTTCGGGCTTCATGGGTCTTTGGCGGGCCGAAGACCAACCGCCCTGCTACCTCGGCGACTGCCTCCTCCACTCGTATCCTTCGCCGCGACGGCTCTACCCGTCCAGCTCTAAGCGCCGACGCTTCCCCGAAGCGGAGACCCGACCACCCGAGCAACCACACCAGAGGCCCATAGTCGCCGCACTCGTCGGTGAGTGATCGAAGCTCACCCGAGCTGAGGAACAACTGACGCCGAGGTCGGACTGAGGGTGCTTTCGCCTTCTTCGCCGGATTGGTGGCGATAAGGCCATCGTCGACCGCTTGGTCCAGAATCTGGGCGAGAAGTCTCCGGTAGGTATACACGGTTGCGGCGGCGAGGCCCTCCCCGCTCAGGGCAGCCAACCACTTCCGCACATCGGCAGAGCTGATCTGCTTCAGCTGCCTAGCGCCGAACTCGGGTAGCACTCGGCCACGTAACACTATTTCTGCGGTGGTAGCCGTGTTATCGGCGACCGTAAGTCGCTTGACCGCGATCCACTCTTCGGCGTAGGGACCGAAATGCTCGGCTCCGGCGGTCGGATCCATCCATCGGCCGGTGAGAGCTTCGGCCTCGGAAACCTTTAACCAGCGCTCGGCGTCGACCTTGCGAGCGAAACTCTTAGAGTGCTGGCGCCCGTCGGGACCCCAGTAACGGGCCCGCCATGGCTTGGAGCGGTCCACTCGTTGGATCGATCCCATTTCACAGCTCCAAGTGTGTCACGTATGTGTCACAAGACTAGTGAAAACTGGTGGAGACAGCGCCAGATAGTGTTAGACCAGGAAAGATGCACATCAAGGGCGTTTCCCTGTTGGGACGGCCGATTTCCGGTATCGTCGCCGGTCGGGAACTTGTGGGCGTTGACGGACTCGAACCGCCGACATCTTCCTTGTAAGGGAAGCGCTCTACCAGGCTGAGCTAAACGCCCCTGCGAAACGAAACCTAATGCTATGGGGGGCGGATTCCGCCTCATATTGCATTAGGTTTCGCTGAGGACCGAAGCCGGGACCCGACCCAATCGGCCCAGCGACGGGTGAGTTCCTCAGCCGCCGACCTCCCGGTGCCGTCGGGGTAGAGGGCCGGGCCCACAAACGCTCTGATCCTGCCGCGACGGAGCTTGTTGTCGACGCCCAAGACCTGCTCCGTGCCCGCGATCGCGATCGGCACCAAGGGCACCTTCGCCCGCACCGCCAGCCACGCCGCCCCGATCGCAATGGGCTTGTCACCAAATCGCCACGCCCGGGTCCCCTCGGGAAAAACTGCTACTACACCACCGTCGCCGAGGTGGTCGAGGGCCTGACGAAGGGCGCCGAAAGGTATCACCCCCCGGCGCACCTTGATCACCTCGAAAGTACGGAGAGCCAGATCGAGCGATCGGTAATTCCCGAATAGATCGATCAGGGTGAGAAACCTGAGCCTTCGCCGGTAGGTGGCGCCGACGATCGGTGGGTCCAAGAACGAGTGATGATTGGCGGCGATGACAAACGGCGGGTCAGGAAAGCCGTTGCCATAGTCGATGCGAAGTCGCCAGGCGACCTTCGCCACGAAATGGATGACCTGGGGCGCCACCCGCCAGCCAACCCGACTGCGCCAGCTGAGTCGCGAGCCCAGTTCCCGCGCATGTGTTCCCTCGGCCAGGGTCAGATCGTAAGCCGAGAGCCACGACGTGCGGTTGCAATAAAGAACGGGCCTTCCGGCCGATTCAACTTTCGATCCCGTTTGGCCGATATAGGTCTTGACAATCGCCATGAAGGGGTTACGCGGCGCGTGGCCCCCCTTACACGAACGGGCTCAATGAAATACATCGACGGAGACTCAAGCGAAGAAGCCATCCGCCAGTACCTCGACGGGATCGGAAGCTACGACCTCCTAACCGCGGAGGACGAAGTCGTCCTCGCCAAGACGATCGAGCGAGGCCGGAGGGCCGAGCTCACTCTCATCAACGAAGCCGACGAGGAGCGGCGGCAGAAGCTGATGGAAGTGCGGGACGCGGGCAAACGGGCTCGCCGGCGCTTCATTCAGGCCAATCTCCGCCTGGTGGTGAGCATCGCCAAGCGCTATCCCAACGCCGGGCTCCCCTTCCTCGATCTCATCCAGGAAGGAAACCTGGGACTCATCAGAGCAGTCGAGAAGTTCGAGTATCGCAAGGGTTTCAAGTTCTCCACCTATGCCACGTGGTGGATCCGCCAGGCGATCACCCGAGCAATCGCTGACAAGGGCCGCACTATCCGGGTCCCGGTCCACATGATGGACACCATCACCCAAATGCAGACCGCCGAGAACACTTTGATCAAGAAGCTGGGTCGGACCCCCACTGATGCCGAGATTGCCGAGGAGGCCGGTCTCACCGTCGCCAAGGTTTTGGAAGCAAAGCGAGTCGCCCCCGAACCGATCTCTCTCTTCGAGCCCATGGGCGAGGACAACGCCACCATCGGCGATTTCATCGAGGACAAAGAGGCCACTGCTCCCTTCGAGTGGGTCGTCTCCCGTATGAACCAGGAAGACCTCCGTCACGTCCTCGGCCGCCTCAACGAGCGCGAGCGGGCGGTAATCGAGATGCGGTACGGATTGGGGCCCGAGGAGCCCAAAACTCTCGACGAGGTCGGGCGTCACTTCAATGTCACCCGGGAACGGATCCGTCAGATCGAAACCAAGGCATTGGCCAAGATGCGGCATCCGGCCAACCCGGCCAAGCTCCGCCGACTGGCCGTCAGCCAATAAGGCTGACAGCCAAGAAGCAGCCAGCCGACGGACCTAGGCCGACCTCGTCAGTTCTAACAGTTCGGCCCGGTTGGCTTCGACCGGGAGGTGGACCTCGCCTCGGGACGGTCGGCCCCTTCCCCGCTTTCGGTGGAAGACCTGGCCATCCCAGAAGATCACACCTCCCCAGACGCCCCAATCGAGGCCGTCTTTCAATGCCAGTTGCAGACAGTCGATCCGGACCTGGCAACTGTGACAGATGGCCTGGGCCGCGGCCAGATCTTGGGGTCGCTCGGAGAAGAACAGCTCATGCTGTCCCAGCCCGACACATTTTCCGTTTTGTAGGACCTTGTCCATGATTTCCTCTCGAGGTCTCGGTGCGGCTGGCAAACGAAAAGCCGCCTGCTTGGGTGCTGGCGGCCTCGGAGGTGATCGTGGACTAGTGGGTCAACGGAACTGAGGCCGCCCTGGGGAGAAGCCGCTCCCGTAGGGGGTAGTAGCCGGAAAGGCGAGACGACGCGGCGTTTTCACTCCCTTGCGGGGGGCAGAGTTTGTAGGCAGCGTCATCACCACCATTGCGGACCTCAATTCGTTACGACCCGGTCACCCTACGGCTCGGGCGGGGACAGTGTCAAGGTAATTAACCGATCGATTCGAGGACCGTGTGCAGACCTTTGCGTCGATTGGGGCCGAGGTCGATACGCAGCACCCGGCGTCCCCGTTCCCGCAAGGCCTGATAGTCCCCCAGGGCCTGGGCGGCGATAACCTGTCCGAAAGTCTCGTCGGTCTCCGGAATGCGAAGGTCCTCGATCGGGCTGTCGACCAACTGGATGAAGACCCCGGTATTTGGACCGCCCTTGTGAAGCTGGCCGGTTGAGTGGAGAAAGCGGGGACCGTAACCGGCCGTGGTGGCGTTCCCGGTCCGATTCCCTACCCGGTGGCAGATGGCGGCCATGATCGCGTCGGTCTCAGACTCGGCGGGCAGAAAGGCCTGGAGGGAGAAATAGTCGCTCGGAGCCATGGTCATCAAAAGAGCTTCGATTTGATCGGCCAGAGTCGGGGAAAAAATCTCGAGGAGGTCGACTCGAGCCGGTTCGGCGCCGAGGGCCTGCCGTGCCCGCTCCTTGGCCCCTTCGACGTCGGGTTGGTTGAAAGGGTGGACTCCGAGATTGATCCCGGCAGTGGCGGTCGCGATCTCCGATGCCATCATCTCCGTCGCCAAGGCATAACGATCCGAAAGCTCTCGTCGAATCGATCGTTGATCTGCCGGCACCGCAGCCATGGGCTGTCCCTCTATTCGGTACTGGACGAAGAGTCGGTCATAGCCATAACGATCGAGGCCGGGCTCGGAGGCCACGGGCACGATCCCCATTCCTTCTTTGCCGAGCGATTCCGCCACGAGCTGCTCGAGCCAAACGGGAAACGAGTCAAGTGCCGATGAGGTGAGAAAGGTGAGCTTGTCCCGGCCATCTCGGGAATGATCGGCCCAGGCTTGGCCCATGACAACCGCCCCCTCCCAGTCGACTGCGGACCCAGCCTCGAGCAATCGCCGGAGGTCGGCTCCGATCAGGGCTGCCGGCAAGAGCCCGAAAGGGGTGAGAGCGGAGAAGCGCCCGCCCACGTCGGGAGGGGCGGTAACGACGGCCGCAAAGTCACGCTCTTCGGCCAGATCCTGAAGCGGGGTATCCGGATCAGTGATGGCGATGAAGCGGCCGCCGTCATTTCCTGTCGCCTCCCAGAAGAAGCGGAAGCCGGAGAGTGTTTCGAGGGTGGTCCCTGACTTGGAGGAGACGAGGAACATCGTGTGCTTGAGGTCGATCGAATCGGCGATCTGCTGGACCTGCTCCGGGTGGGTCGAATCGAGCACCCGTAACCGGGGATGGCCGGGTGCCACACCGAAGGTCTCGGCGAAGACCTCAGGGGTGAGCGAGGAGCCGCCCATGCCGAGGACGACCACATCATCGGTTCCTGCGGCGATGACTCGCTCGCTGATCTCGATCAATTCATCGAGCCGGGGTTCCATCGTCGTCGGGAGGTCGACCCATCCGAGCCGGTTGGCTAGCTCCGGTGTATCCGCCTCGCCCCAAAGAGTGGGGTCCTTCTGGCGAATGCGTTCAGCGATCGAATCGGTCAAGAGATCGAGTATGCCAGATGTGTGGAAGGCGACGGAGGGGGCGGCGGGTGTCCTCCCCCAGCGAACGAAGTCAGCGTTGGGGGAGGTGTCGCCGCAGGCCGACGGAGGGGGCAGCTTCAGTGCGGGCGTCTTCCCTGTTTCAACTCGGCCACCCGTAGCTGGTGGTTCCTTGAACGGGGCCAAGGTCCGCTGCAACGGAGTGGTTGGGCAGGCGCAAGACGGGGAACCCCCTTTTCTTCGATATAGGTTCTTTTCGAATTCATCTCGCCACTCATGGGTGGGGTCGTCTATCTCGACCACCAACCGGGGCGAGAACGAGCAGAAACCAATGATCCAGGGCCCGAAGGGGACCTGACGCCGGAACCTGGCCCCGCATTGCCGATTCTTGAGTACCTGCCAGACGCGAGCTTCGGAGTCGGTCATTTCCCTTCGCATGGTGCGTGGGCGCTGCGCAGCTAGCGGGGTGTGCCGTGGTCTTGCCATGCGGTCACTATTTCGCGCCCAGTCCGGCAATGGAAGAGTTCTGTTTGGCGGGCCACCCCCCTCCCCGGCTACGCCGGTACTCCCCCCTGGGGGGAGAAACGAGAGAGGGAGGACACGTGCCTCCCTCTCCTCGTTCTAGATTTTCTGGATCAGCCTTCGACGGTGAACTCCGTTGCCATCCCCAGGAAGGCATGAGGGGTGCCGTCGCCCATGTCCGGTAGGCCTTCGGCCCCGCTCGCCATGGCCTCTTCGACCACGGCGGGATCGGCACCTTGAGGAATGAAACAAAGGACCGCGTACCGCCCCGGTTCGGTGACGGTGATGCTGTTGCCTTCGCCTTCGGGGTTTCCCCCGTCCTGTCCCGGAAGCGCTACTAGCACTCCCTGGACCGGGAAGTCTGCCGTTTCTTCTTCCGGCAGCTCGAGCAATTCTTCGAGGGAGCGCGTTTCGCCGGCAGGGATCCCGATTAGGACGATCTCGTGCACCTCGGCGTCAGACGCGTTGGTCAACGTGAACTCCGCCGCGGGAGCGACCAGCTCTGGCACTCCCTGAAACGCGTAATCGACCGCGGTCACGTCGATCGTCCCGCCGACCGGCTCTGCTCCCCCGCCGCCGCAAGCAGCGACTAACAACAGGGCCAATGCAATTAGAACCTTCGTTCTCATGTTCTCCTCTCCGTTTGCGAAACAAGGACCCACGGAAGGATCGGTGCTACGCGATACGGGATCGCAACGGGACGCCGTAACGTGACCGGAATGGCAAAGGTGCTGACCGCTGCGGCTGCGTTGATCGCTTGCGCGTTGGGCCTGGCTCGTCTCGTCCTCCAAGACCGGGTGAAGGACACCACAGACGAGATCGACCTGGCGGTGGTGGCCGCCCGCCGCCGTTATCGGATCAGGGCCCGTCCGTTCATCGGAGCGACGATCCTCGTGGTGGCCGGTGACGCTGAGCTCGATCTCAGACGCGCCGTGCCGTCACCGACTGGGATCGAGGTGAGCGCGATTGTGATCTGCGGACGCCTGACCGTGGTCGCGAATGCTGATTGGAACGTCGATAACCCGATGGGAGGAGGGTCTGAGAAACCGGATCCCGACTCCCCCGCCGTTCGCATCAAGGGACGACGGATCCTGGGGCGAGTCGAGGTCGAGCGGCGCTCTGCTCCCTCCGCCGTTGCATCCTAAAATCAAACGATCCGGCGGTCGCTTGCCCAACGAGCGAGTTCGTGACGGTTCGACAATTGCAGCTTCCGCAACACCGCTGAGACGTGCGTCTCCACCGTCTTCACAGACAAGCTGAGGCGGCTCGCTACTTGCTTGTAGGCAAAGCCGCGGGCGATGAGACGAAGCACCTCGCGTTCGCGGGCCGTGAGCTGATCAAGGTCGTGATCGAGCTCCACGGTATGCCCGCCGCTGAAAGCGTCGAGGACGAAACCGGCCAGCCGAGGCGAAAAAACGGCATCACCAGCGTGCACTCTTTCGATTGCTTCGGCTAGCTCATCGGCTGCGATGGTTTTGGTGACATAGCCGCGGGCGCCGGACCGAATCATGGCAATGACGTCCTCGGCTTCGTCGGACACCGAAAGGGCGAGAAAGCGCACGTCGGGATTGGTCTCGGCGACGGCGCGAATCACCGCCACCCCGCCTCCTCCCGGCATATGGACGTCGATCAAGACCACTTGCGGGGTCGTCTCCCGGATGCCCTCGATGGCATCGTCGACATCGGTGGCGGTTCCGACGATTTCTGCCCGATTCTCGAGTTCGCTTCTCACCCCGGCCAGGAAGAGGCGGTGGTCGTCGACCAGATAGAGCCTGATCACTTCGCCACCAATTCGATCCCGGGGAGAACCAGGTGGACCTCCGTCCCCTCCCCCGGACGTGAAGAGATCTCGGCCGTACCGCCCTGACGACCGATTCGCCTCTCGATCGATTCCACCAAACCCCTGCGGTCGGCGGGAACACTCGATCGATCGAATCCCTTGCCCTGGTCCGTGATCCATACCTCAGCGCGACCCTCCCCCACCTCGAGATAAACCGAGACTCGATCAGCGCCCGCGTGAGTGACTGCATTGACCATGGCCTCGGTGGAGGCCGCCACCAGAGCTGAACCACGGGAGTCGAGACGGGCGTCGCCGACTGTGACCAGGTCGATCGCCGCGGCCCGTTCATCCTCGATTCGCGCCGCGGCTGCGGCGAGGGCGGTCGAGAGCAACTCTCCGCCTTCCAGAGGCGCCTTGCCGAAGAGCCACGTCCGAAGCTCGCGCTCCTGGGTGCGGGCTAAGGACGACATCCGCCGGGGATTCTCGGTGCGCTGGATCAAGGCCAGGGTCTGCAGGACTGAGTCGTGCAGGTGAGCTGCCATCTCCGCTCTCTCCTCCTGGCGGGCTCGAGCCAGCCGCTCCTTGCCAAGGTCGTCACGCATCCGCACGAACCAAGGGCCAAAGGCCACCATCAAACCGATGGCGGTGAGCGCGATGGCGATGAACGTCGAGCCCAACGATGACGTCACTCGGTTGGCCCCGAAGAAAAGTCCGAGGCCTATCAACAGCAACGTGACCCCGGCCACCATCCGAAAAACCGACACCCCCTGGGTCTCTCCCGGCATGATCAACCGGGCAATTCCTCCTGATTCAGAGCGGTCGAGGACGGCGGCGACGCCGAAGGCGATGGCGGCAATGACGAAGGTGGCGAATGCATCGGGGACGAAGCCGGCACCCGCCAGCAGCCAGAGCCCGGCGACGAAGCTCGTTCCCAGCCCCACACGCTGTCCGGTCTCAAGCTCGCCCGGCGATGGGTCGGCCTGATGGTCGAGGGTGAGCCACCAGATCAGAAGGTACAGCAGAACGCCTATCCCCCAGATCGTGGTCAGCGTGACAAAGGCGGCTCGGACATAAACAGCGGGAACTCCCACTCGATCGGCAATTCCCCCGGCGACGCCTGCAATCAAACGCGGCTCGGAGCGACGCCAAAGCGACAGGCGATCGACCAGCTCATTCCGGCTCGTTGGTTCCACCAGGAGATCTTGCCAGTCCGGTGATGCCTTGGACAATGGGGTGAGCCCCTGAGCAATCCCCGGAACACCAGGGGTGCGCGAGGGTGATGCCGGATAGTCGAGAACAGCTTCCCTCACTCACAGTTAGGGATATGAACGACTCAACTCAGACAGAATCCACCGAAGGAGCCCGACCGAGCGCGGGGGCCCTCTACCGGCCCGCCGCGGGCCGGATCATCTCTGGCACCGCAGTCGGGCTGGCGCGAAAGCTCGGGCTGCCTCCACTTTTGGTGCGAGCGGTTTTCGTTCTCCTCGCATTCTCCGGAATTGGTCTCGCTCTCTACATCGTCTGCTGGTTGCTGATCCCCGACGAGGGTGAGATCGAATCGATCGGGCAACGGTGGCTGGCAAAAGTGTCGGGCTCACAAGCGTGGCTGGGAGTGGTACTTGTGGTGCTGGCGGTGGCGATCCTCGCCAGCGCTCTTCCTTTCATGGATGGTGGCATCGTCATCCCAACGGCTTTGCTCGTCCTGGGCATACTTCTTTACCGCGGGGAGTTCCGTCCGAATGCCGGACCGCCCACACCCGTGGCAACCTCACCAGTAACGGCGCCGCCACGAGCGCCTCGCCGCCCCCCGGCTCCTTCCTCACCCCTAGGCCAAATCACGATCGGCCTTGCGATCATCAGCCTCGGAGCCCTGGCATTGATCGACCGCCTCTCGCCTCTGGTAGATGCGGGCCCGCGGCACTATCTGGCGTTGGCGGTGACGGTGATTGGTCTGGGGGTCTTGGTTGGGACCAGGAATGGACGAGCCCGGTGGCTGATTCCTTTCGGCCTCCTCCTCATCCCCGCATCGATCGTGGCCGGCGTCACCGAGTTCAGTCAGACCGCACGCACCGTTTTGGTCAACCCGACATCATTCGCCGAACTCGACTCGAGCTATGAGCTATCGACCGGCCGGCTGACAATCGATTTGACCGATCTTGCCTGGGAAGGACAAGTCGTGGAGTTCAATGGCTCGGTTGGCGTCGGGAGCCTCGAGCTGCTCCTGCCGCCGAACCTCGGCATCGAGGCCACGACTGAGGTCGGAATCGGCGAGTCCACCGGTCCCGAGGACCGTGAAGGAGGCTTGGGCGTCGACCGCGCCATTTCATATCCCGACAGAGGTGAGGGCCTGGTCGTCACCCATCTCGAAGTCGGCGTCGGCCAAATCGCGGTCCGAGGAGTGGGAGCCACTCCGAGCGCTGCCGGAGATGTCGTCATTTATGCCACTAGCCCGAGTTCTTTGGCGCCAGCCTACGAAGTCGAGGGCGACGCGAACATGACCGTCGATCTCTCCGACATCGATCTGACAGAAGACGTTTTCGTCGATCTCATTGCCGAAGATGGAACGATCCGGGTGGTGCTTCCCGAGAACACGTCCTACACGATCGCGGCCATCTCGGACTCGGGAACGATCGACATTCTCGGAAGTACGGCCGAACCTGGTGGGCTCATCAACTCCGAGACCGAGACAGGCGGAAACATCATCAGCATCAACGCCACGACCGATGAAGGTGACATCGTGGTCTCAATGGATGGAGGAAGATCGTGAAAGCACACAAGTTTGACGCGTGGTCATTCGTGGGAGGTTTGGTCCTCGTCAGCGTCGGGTTGTTGGTTCTTCTGGCAGATACGACGACTCTCCTCGAGATCCAACAGCTCAGCTTGTTTTTCGACCTGATTCTGCCGGTCTTGGCGTTGATCGTTGGCGTGGCGCTGGTAGTACCGGGCCTCCGCCGGCGCCAGCCCGAGTCGTTTTTATGACGTAGAAGGTCCGCAAAGCGGACCTTCTACGTCGCGAAAGGGAGGAAACAACCCCGGGAGCAACGAGGTTGGACCTATAAAAGGAGCGAAATGGAAACTATTACCGACAAGGAATGGCGTCAGCGTCTCACCCCCGAGCAGTACGACGTCCTCCGCCAGGGTGGGACCGAACGGCCCTTCACCGGCGTCTACTGGGACAACCACGATGAGGGGACCTACCGCTGCGCGGGTTGCGATGCAGTGCTTTTCTCCTCCGAGGACAAGTTCGACTCCGGAACCGGATGGCCGTCGTTCTCCCGTCCCGCCGCCGGCGCCGAGGTCGAGGAGGAATCTGATCGCAGCTACGGGATAACCCGGACCGAGGTGAAGTGCGCCAACTGCGGCGGGCATCTCGGGCATGTCTTCCCGGACGGACCGGGGCCGACCGGCCTCCGCTACTGCATGAACTCGGCCGCCCTCAAGTTAGAGCAGTCTCGGGAGCCTGCCGGCTCCTGACGATCGTCCGTGCGGCCATCAGAACCACGAGAACGCCAAAGACCCTGGTCAAGGCCGGGGCCGAAATCGATTGGGCGACGAGAGTGGCAAGGGGGGCGGTGACGGCGCCGACCAATCCCAGGATCAACATCGCCCGCCAGTCGACGTGGCGGTTGCGAGTGTTGATCCTCGTGGCCGCGACCGCCGTGAAGAGAATGGCGAGGAGCGACGTGCCCTCAGCAGTGTGTTGATCGAGGCCCAAAAAGAAGACCATCGCCGGAACCATGACGACTCCCCCGCCGACCCCGGCCAATCCTGAAGCAAGCCCCGCCACCATCCCCACCAAAACCCCAATGGCGACTCTGAGAGCCGGATCAAGATCATCTCCTCCAACCGCGGTGTCACCCGCCAGCACCATCCGCAGGCCGGTGATGAGGAGGACGACTCCGAAGATGAGCCCGAGGGTGTTGCCGTGGAGGCGATTCATGAGGTTGGCGCCGAGGGTCGAACCGACCAACCCCCCGATGCCAAGAGTCACCCCCACCTGCCAGTCCAAATCGCCCGCGACCGCAAAGGCGATGGCTCCCGACGAAGCCACCAAGAGAATCGCCGCCAACGAAGTGCCGTTCGCTCGATGGCGACTGAAGCCAAAAGCGACGAGTGAGGGGACCATCACGATTCCACCTCCGACTCCGAGAAGACCCGAAAGGGCGCCGGTGGCCACACCGATGAGGACAGTTCGACTCCCGGGAAGAACGGCCCGACCATCAACCATTTTCGAGCCCGTCGAGAAACGCGACCACGAGCTCGCCGAGGTGGGCGAGGTCATAGCCGCCTTCCTGCACCACTACGGTCGGCAGGCCCAGCTCCCTGAGAAGCTGGCCGGCCCGATGATGACCCTCGACACTCACGAGGAGCGGACTCTCTGGGTCGTCACGAAACGAGTCGACCCCCAAGGAGACGACCAGTGACGAGGCCGCGGCGCTGTGATGGACCAGCTGTTGAATTCCGGCGAGCCATTCCGTGTCGCCGGTCCCCGGCGCCAGCGTGATGTTGGTGTTAGCTCCCTTTCCTTCACCGGCACCGGTTTCGTCAGCGAACCCGACCCAGTGGGGGAAGTAGCCAGACGCCGGGTCGATGTGAACGGACCCGTAGAGGATCTCGCTTGTTTCGTAGAAGATCTGCTGGGTGCCGTTTCCGTGATGGGCATCGAGATCGATCACCGCCACGATCTCGCCACTTCGATCAGCCAGTCGGCGCGCCGCCAGAGCAGCGTTGTTCAAATAACAGGATCCGCCGTAAAAGGATCGACCAGCGTGATGTCCCGGCGGGCGAACCGCGGCATAGACGATCTGGCTACCCGAAGCCACGAGGTTGGCCGCGCTCAACGAACAGGCGACGGCAGCTCTAACCGCCTCCCATGTCCCGGGACCGATCAAGGTCATCGTGTCCATGGCAAACATGCCGGTCCGGGCGCCGACCGACGTTGGCATGCGCGGCTTGTTGCCGGGGACGAGCATCGCTGGGTGCGGGAACGCATACGGAACCACCCGATCCTGACCGGGATCGCGGGGGTAATCCGAGGACGACCAGTCGGCGTAGGAATTCTCGAGGAACTGGACAAGCGCAGGGTCATGCACCGAAAGGAGCTCATCATCGGAGATCTGCTCGGGGGCGATGACCTCATGTCCGGCGGCAGTGACAGCCTCGAGGATCGCCTGGCCTCGGGATGGAAGCTCGGTGCCGTCGATTCGTATCCCCACCCAGATCTCGCCATCTGGAACGTGCCGGGCATGATCGGGGCTAAAGACGGTGGTCACGGGCACGTTCTCTCACCTTACGCGGACCGGAGAGGAGAACCCTCTTGTCAGCGGGGACGGTACCTATTACAACGCTTTCCATGCCGTCATTGACTGTTGAACAACATCAATATCTTCTGAATCTCATTACCGAACGAATGGGGCCCGGCGCTCAGGTGGCAGACGACGGCTGGACCGTCACCCATCCGGAGGGCGGAATCATGGGTCTCGTCAACATTTCGCGGACCCTGTCGGAGATTCCCGAGGAACGCTGGCCGGAGGTAATCGCCGATTGGGTCGATCATCTCGCCACACCACCCGAGCTACCGGCCACCTTCGACGAGGCTCGGGCCCACCTCCGGATCAGGCTCTCGGAGGATGGTTCCCTGCCGGGATGGGCGTCGTACCGATCGGTGTGTGACGGCCTCGATCAGGTACTGATGATGCGGACCGACCTTGGGGCGGTGACCGTGAGCGACGAACAGCTCGCCACCTGGGACACAGATCCCGAGATCGCCTGGAAGGAAGCACTGGATCACACCATCTGGGATGAAGCGCGGGAACGCCGCATCCTCGCTCGCGGCAGAACCCGAATCGTCTGGGTCCGTGACAACTTCTTCGCGTCGAGTGTCCTCCTCGACCTCCAGCATCTGCTATCGCCCTGGAATCGTTATGGAGCGGTGGTGATGGTCCCGGTGCGAGATGCGCTGCTCTACGCGGAAATCCTCGACGATCACATCCCGCAGGCCTCGGCCGAGATGATCGAGATCGGTGGCCGCTGGTACGTCGACGAGCCGGGCCAAATCAGCCCCGAGCTTTTCTGGTACCGGACGACTCCGGAAGGAGCATCGATCAGTCGCCTGGTGCGCGTGATCGACTCTCGATACGAGCCATGCTGGGGCAAAGACTTCTCGTCGGCGCTAGCCGAGCTATCCGCCGACCTGAGTGCTATCGACCAGGGGCGCCGCCAATCGAAAAAGAAGCGGTCTCCTACGATGCCCGGGTGATTCCAAACCATGTCGAAAAGGGCTCTTGATCGCGCTTATCACCGGTGCCAGAGGTGGCATTGGGAGTGAGGTAACAACGTCGTTACTGGCAGCTGGCCATGAGGTGATTGCGCTGGGACGAGCTGAAGGCGATTTGTCATCGCTGGTTTCAGTTGCCGCTCTGGCTGACCAGCTGCGATCTCGACCGGTCGACCTGCTGATCAACAACGCCGGCATAGCCGGGAAGCGCGGAATCACGAGCGATGGATTCGAGTTGGCCTTTGGCGTGAACTATCTGTCGCACTACCTGCTTACGCGGGCGCTGGCGGCGCCCCGAACGCGGGTCGTCAATGTCAGCTCTGATGCCCACCGGTCCGCCCCGTCCCTCGATCCCAGCAACGGGTTAGGTCGCACGAAGTCCCTCACGGGCTGGAGGGAGTACGCATTCTCGAAGGCCTGTCAGATTGCCTTCACCATCGAACTCGCAAGTCGTGGGGTCGATGCCTACTCGGTCCACCCCGGCGTCATTGCCACCGGACTCTGGCGGCGAGTGCCGCAACCTCTTCGTTGGGTGATGACAAAAGGTATGGCTCCTCCCTCGTTGGGCGCCCTCCCCGTGCTCAAGGCAGCGATGGATCAAGACCTCCCCCCAGGCTCATACGTAACCCCTTCTGGAGTTGTAGAACCCTCGGCCGTGACGAGGGACCGAGCAGCGATCGCTCGACTCTGGGATCAGAGCGAGAAGTGGGTTGCCGACCATCTCAAGTGATCCTCTTCGCCTCTCCGCGGCCGGCCTGGAAGCCATCGAGGCGCATTATCAATTCTGCCTGCCGGCGGAATGTTGTGGTCTCCTCGCCGGTGTCGGACGGGTGGTGCGCTTTGTCTATCCGCTCACCAATGCTCAACAGTCGACCACGGCGTTCACCATCGACCCGTTCGAGCATTTCCGGGCGTGGAAGCATGCCGAAGCCCGCGGCTGGGAGCTGATCGGTGCCTTTCACTCGCACCCGCAAGGGCCAGCGACGCTCTCGCTGACCGATCTGGCGCTGGCCGCTGAACCAGAGTGGCTCTATCTAGTGGTGACCGCGGCCGGGGTGCGGGCGTTTGTCGTCGCCGATCGCAAGGCCGACGAAGTGGAAATCGTTACCTAGCTCGCCCGACAGAGTGGGTCGTAGTCGACGAGGCTGGGAGGGTTGGCGGGATCGGAGCAGGCCGGGCAGTCTTCTCGACGGTTGACAGTGACCGACATGAATGACTGGTCGAGCGCGTCATACACCAGGAGTCGGCCGACCAGGGTTTCGCCGATCTCGAGAATGTGCTTAATGGTCTCGGTGGCCTGAATCGAACCGATGATGCCGGGCAAGACACCGAGTACTCCAGCGACAGCACAGCTGGGAGCCAGTTCCGGGGGCGGAGCCTCGGCGAAGATGCAGCGGTAGCAGGGTCCTTGGTAGGGCATGAAAAAGGATGCTTGCCCGTCGAAGCGGAAGATCGACCCGTGAGCCACTGGCACCCGCAGCCGCAGGGAGACGTCATTGATCAAATAGCGGGTCGGAAAGCTGTCGGAGCCATCGACGATCACGTCGTAGCCGGTCAAGAGATTGAGAGCATTGGAGGCATTTAGTTGCTCCCGATGGGTCGCGACCTTTACGTCGGGATTGATCGCGCCCAGAGATTGCGCAGCCGAGTCGACCTTGGGTTGGCCAATGCGGTCAGTGCGGTGGAGAATCTGGCGTTGGAGGTTGGAGACGTCGACTACGTCGAAGTCGATCATGCCGATCGTCCCTACCCCAGCGGCGGCCAGATAGAGGGCGGCAGGAGAGCCGAGACCGCCAGCTCCGATCACCGCCACCTTCGCCTCGAGCAGTTTCTGCTGACCCTTCTCCCCTACCTCGGGGAGGGTCAGGTGACGGGCGTAGCGCTCCCGTTGCTCGGGCGACAATCCTTCACTCGACCTCTCGATCGGATAACCCTCACGAGACCAGCGCTGCAGACCGCCGGCGAGGGACGTGGCAGTTTCGTAGCCCATCTCGTACAGCGTCCGGGCGGCGAGCAACGAGCGCACCCCCGAAGAGCAATAGACGACGATCGGCACGTCGATAGCCAGCCCCGCTCGCGCCACGCCCGCCTCGATCGAGGCGCGGGGAACGAGGGAGGCGCCGGCGATGACGCCCTGGGCGTACTCTTCGTTCTCGCGGCAATCGATCAAGACCAACGGTCCGGCCGCTCGCATCTCTTCCAACTCAGCCGGTGAGATCTCGCCTACGATCTCCAACGCCTGCTTGACCATCTCGGCATAGGTCTTAGGCATGGCCGAAGCCTAGAGGCTGCCCGTGTTTCTCCCCCCGAAGGGGGAGTACCGCCGCAGGCGGGGAGGGGGGAAACAGAGTCGCGTGCCTCGTGGCGTCGGTTCTAGGCTTTTTCCCGATGTCCTTCTCCGATCTCTACGTCTTCGTCCTCGCCGCCTTTGTCGGCTACCAGATCATCACCAGAGTCCCGGCCCTGCTCCACACGCCGTTGATGGCTGCCACCAACGCCATCTCCGGCATCTCGCTCGTCGGTTCGTTGGTGGCGGCCGGGTCCGATCGCAACACCCTCTCGACCGTCCTCGGCGTGGTCGCGGTGACGGCCGCGATGGCCAACGTCGTCGGCGGATTCCTCATCACCGACCGTATGTTGTCGATGTTCAAGCGCGCAGCCACGGACGACAAGCAGAGCTGAACCCGCCGTGAATCGAGAAGTCGTCAGTCAGCTGGCGTATCTCGCCGCCTCTGTTCTCTTCGTGCTCGGTTTGCGGGGCCTCACCAAGCCCGACAAGGCACGCCGCGGAATGTTGCTGGCCGCGATCGGAATGCTGATCGCCATCATCGGCACCCTCGTCAAGACCGAGGTCGTTAGCTACGGCTGGATCCTCGTCGGTCTCGTGCTGGGTTCATTGATTGGGTATCCACTAGGCGTTTGGGTTCCGATGACGGCGATGCCCCAGCGCATCGCCTTCTCCCATATGTTCGGGGCGCTGGCCGCCACTTTGGTGGGAGTCAGCGAGTACTACACCGATCTCAGCGAAGGTCATGAGATTGGCCTCGCCAAGATGGCGGCCCTTGGGTTCGAAGTCCTGTTCGGAGCGCTGACCGTCACCGGCTCCTTCGTCGCCTTTGGCAAGCTGGCCGAATTCCTCCCCGGCCGGCCGATTACCTATCGAGGGCAGAACGCCGTCAACCTGACCCTGGCCGCGATCGCGCTCGGGCTTTTCGTCTGGGTGGTCATGAACCCGGAGGCGAGTGTTGCCTTCTATGGAATGTTGATCCTGGCGGCGATGATCGGACTCTTTTTGGTCTTGCCGATCGGAGGCGCCGACATGCCGGTCGTCATCTCGCTGATGAACTCCTATGCGGGGCTGGCGGCCTCCGCCACCGGTTTTGCCATCGGCAACGACGTGCTCATCATCGCCGGCGCCCTCGACGGCGCCAGCGGCTTCATCCTCTCGATCGTGATGTCGAAGGCGATGAACCGATCGTTCAGCAACATTTTGTTCGGCGCCTTCGGCTCCGCTCCCACCACGTCGACGCGCTCGGCGGAAGGGTTGTCGGTTGCCTCAATCACCGCCGAGGACGCGGCCCTCCAGCTTGCCTATGCCCACTCGGTCATCGTCATCCCTGGATACGGGCTGGCAGTAGCGCAGGCGCAGCACCAAATTCGCGAGCTGGCCGATCTGATCGAGAAGAACGGGGGCGAGGTTCGTTACGCCATCCACCCCGTCGCCGGAAGGATGCCGGGCCACATGAACGTCTTGTTGGCCGAGGCCAATGTCCCCTATGACCGGCTGTACGAGATGGACGAGATCAACTCTCGATTCGAAGAGGCCGACCTGGCCTTGATCATCGGTGCCAACGATGTCGTCAATCCGGCGGCGCGCAACGACCCCGCCAGCCCGATCTACGGGATGCCGATTCTCAATGCCGATCGGGCGCGACGGGTCATCGTGCTCAAGCGGGGGATGGCACCCGGTTTCGCCGGAATTGAAAATGAGCTCTTCTACGCCGAGAACACAGCCATGCTGTTTGGCGATGCCAAAGCGTCGCTGCAGAAGTTGATCGCCGAAGTCAAGGCCTCCTAGCCCCCGTCTCTCCCTCCGCAGGGGGGACTACCGGCGGAGCCGGGGAGGGGGGCGCGCTGTTTAGCCTCTCTCCTCATGTCTTCTCTCTGGCACGCTTTCGCCGAAATGAGCACGGTCCAAAATGCCCCCTTCGTAGTTACCCGCGGAGAGGGGTGCTATGTATGGGACCGCGAGGGCAATCGCTACCTCGATGGGACTGCCGGTCTCTGGTTTGCCAACCTCGGTTACGGTCGCCGGGAGATCGGTGAAGCCGTGGCCCGACAAATGGCCGCGATCTTCGCCTATCACAACTTCACCGACTACGTCACCGAGCCCACTTTGGAGCTGGCCGAGCGGATCGCCTCGCACAGCCCCGATCCGAGGTCGAAGGTCTTCTTCACCAGCGGCGGATCGGATGCGGTCGATTCCGCTGCCAAACTCGTTCGTCGTTATCACCAACTGACAGGTGCGCCCGAGCGGACGGTATTCATCGCCCGGGAGTGGGCCTATCACGGGATGCACACCTACGGGACCTCGCTGGCCGGAATCGAGCCCAACCGGAGTGGCTATGGAGATCTCGTCCCCGACGTGGTCCTCGTTCCTTACGACGACACCGAGGCGATCGAGAAGGCCATCGACCATGCCGGACCGGAACGGATCGCCGGCATCTACTGCGAGCCAGTGATCGGCGCCGGCGGGGTGAGGCCGGTTCCCGTCGACTATCTCCACGCCGCTCGCGACCTCGTACGAGCGGCGGGTGGGCTGTTCATCTCAGATGAGGTGATCACCGGATTCGGGAGGATCGGTGACTGGTTTGCCGCGACTCGCTTCGACCTCGATCCCGACCTAATTCTCTTCGCCAAAGGGGTTACGGCCGGCTATCTGCCATTGGGCGGGATGGTCGCCGCGCCTCAAGTCGCCGAACCTTTCTTCTCCCAACCCGGGGTCGTCTGGCGTCACGGTTACACCTACTCGGGGCATGCCACCGTTTGTGCTGCCGGACTGGAAGTGCTGCGGATCTACGAGGACGAGCCCATCTTTGCCCGGGCTCTCGAGTTGGAGAAGGAACTGGAGACGAGCCTCGGCTCCCTCGTCGGTCAGGGACCGGCCATCGCCCTGCGGGCCGGGACCGGGGCGATGGCTGCCCTCCAACTCGACCCCTCCGACGCCACGCTCCCCAGCCGGGTCGCCTCGGCGACGAGAGGAAAGGGTGTGATCGTGCGTGCGGTCGTCGGCAACGGGTTGCAGATCTCGCCGCCGCTGATCATGACCAGGTCTCAAGTCGACGAGCTGGTAAGCGGCCTGGAAACGGGCCTCCGGAGCGTCTGACCCCTAACCTGCCGGCTGCCACACCCAAGGAGCTCTTCGACATGACCGTTCCGTTGCCGCCCGCCCCGGCCAGCCCCTACCCCGAAGCGAGCCAGGCGACCACAATCCTCGTCCTCGGCATTCTCAGTTTGGTTTGCTGTTCGCCTTTGGGAATAGTGGCGTTGGTGATGGGAAACAACGAGCTCCGCGCCATCGACGAAGGCCGCCGACCGCCCCAGAACCGCGGTACCGCCAACGCCGGACGAATCTGCGGGATCATCGCCCTCGTGCTGCTGGGCCTAGGCCTGGTTCTTTTGGCTACGGGAATGGTGGCGATACCGTTCTTCAGCGAGGGCTTCGCTGGCTGAGATCCCGACCCTGTGTCCTTTCGCGCTCATCACTGGCATGGCGTGTCCGGGCTGTGGGATGACTCGTGCGATCACTCACCTGTGTCGCGCCGAATGGTCGGCGGCGTGGGCGCTCCATCCCCTCGCTCCATTTCTCGTGCTGGCAGTGGGAGGAGCTCTGATGTGGTGGCTTGCAGCCCGCAAGCTCGGTTGGAGACCGATTGGGCGCCAATTGGCTGACGCCAGCCTGCGCGGAACAGCCCTGCTTTTCCTGGCGGTTTGGGTGATCAGGTTGAGCAACGACAGTCTGCCGACGGTCTCGAGATTGTTCGGCCAATGACGACCGGTGATCCCCCGGTTCCTCAGGAGTCGAGCCAAGCAGTCACCGTGCTGGTGCTCGGCATCCTCTCGCTCGTGGTGTGCGGAATCCTGGGACCGATCGCCTGGAAGCTGGGCAACGACGAGTTGGCGGCAGTGGCCGCCGGTCGCCGGCCGGGCGAGAACCTCGGCATGGCTCAAGCCGGCCGAATCTGTGGAATCGTCGGCACCTGCCTTCTCGGCCTCGGTCTCCTCTTTTTCCTGTTCTGGCTATTGCTGTTCGCTTTAGGAATCGCCGGCGCCATCAGCGAGGGATTTCGTCGCTAAGGCCGGCCGCCAATCCATTCATGGATTAGGAGTTGATTACGAGCTGGGGGTGAGTCCGCACCCGCGGCCGGCGCGCCTCCACCCCGGCCGCCAGTCGGTCGAACGCAGCCGCCGCCTCGCTCCCGGGAGCAGCCAGCGAAACCGGAATCCCCTGGTCGGCGCCCTCGCGCATCGCCGGCAGGAATGGGACTTGTGCCAGCAGCGGGACCTTCAACTCCTCGGCCAGCGCCTCGCCCCCGCCCGATCCGAACAGCTCATATCTTTTCCCATCGTCGGCGATGAACCAGCTCATGTTCTCCACAACGCCCAGTACTTCCTGGTTGACGGTGTCGGCCATCAATGCCGCTCGCCGCGCCACCCTCTGGGCGGTGGGTTGGGGCGTGGTCACCAGCAGCACCTGGGCCCGGGGCAGGAACTGGCTCATGGAGATTGCGATGTCACCGGTCCCGGGAGGCATGTCGACTATTAGATAGTCGGGGTTGTCCCAGAAGACATCGGTGAGGAATTGTTCGATCGCCTTGTGCAACATCGGTCCCCGCCAAACCACCGCCCGGTCGTCGGGCACGAAGTAGTCCATCGACATGGCCTTGATGCCGAAAGCGAGCGGGGGAATGATGGTCGCGCCGATCACCAGAGGCGGGTTGTGCACCCCGAGCATCTTCGGGATCGAGAAGCCCCAGATGTCGGCGTCGATCACTCCGACCTTCTTGCCCTGCCGGGCAAATGCCACCGCCAGGTTGGTGGTCACCGACGACTTTCCGACGCCGCCCTTACCGGAGGAAACCGCCAGCACCCGTGTCGCCGAGCCGGTCTGGCCCACGCGTGGCCCGGAGGCGTCGACCAACCGGGTGATGAAGGCCGTTGCCTCCTCCTCACCCATCGTGACGAGTTCGACGGATAGGCGTCCACTCGCGGCTCCTTGCAGGCTTTCTGTCAACTCCTCGGCAAACGGATAGTTGGGGACCGGGACGTTCACCTGCGTCCGGGCTACCCCCAGGAGCCCTTTCTCGACATTGGCGAGCAGGCCCAGATCTCGGAGCGACCGACCTAAGGCAGGTTCGATCACCTCTCCCAGGGCGCGTTCGAGTTCTTCGTTTGTCCTCACTATTTCCTCTCCGCGTTTGGGCCCGAGAGCCTTGCCAAGGAGTTGGAAGAGCCCCCAAAGTATAGTTTCAGGGTGGCCTCTATCCGCCCCGACCTTCGACGCTCAGACCAGTCAATCGCGGGCCTTGACCGCAGTATCGGCGGACTAGCCGCCGCCCTCGGCGACCCTACCCGGCGCGGGATCTATCTCGCCCTCCGGCAGTCGGCCGAGCCGATGACGAGCTCCCGTATCGCCGAACTTTTCTCGATTCACCCCAACGTCGCCCGTCACCACCTCGAAAAGCTGACCGAAGAGGGCTTCGTCCGCCACGCTCGCCACCGCTCTCGCGGGGGCTCTGGTGCGGGCCGGCCTGCCAAGGCATACGAGGTCACCCAGAAGTCGGTCGCCATACATCCAGGGCGCCGCTACGACCTCCTAGTCGAGCTTCTGGTGCGAGTCCTCAACCGCGTCCGCCCTGCCGACGTGTCCCTCATCGCCGAGCAAATCGGCCGGGAGTATGGGGAAGAATTGGCGGGGTCACTCGGCACTCCTTCCGAGCCCGGGTACGACGAGGCGGTAGCAGCTCTGGCCAAGTTGATGGGCGGTGTCGGCTTCGAGGTCACCGTCGACCGCGAAGGGAGCCGGCTTCTCACCAGCCACTGTCCTTTTGGCGAAGTCGCCACTAATCATCCCGAGGTTGTTTGTTCCCTCGACCGGGGCATGGTGGCCGGGATCATGGGTGCCCTCCACCAGGACTGTCGCCCAGTGCTCATCCCCCACACCGAACTCGACGAAGACTGCGTGACCGAGGTACCGGTGGCAATCGCCACCCGTAGTCGCAACTGATCATGAACTCGCCTGAGGTTTTTTTCAGTCCCCTCGGCGAGCGGCGTATCGCTCCTCTGTCTTCTCTCGAAGGTATCTCCCATCTGCCCTATTCGATCAGGGTCTTGTTGGAGGCGGCCTTGCGCCGAAGGGACGGCTTGCTGGTCCAACAGGCTGACGTCGACGGCATCCTGGCCTACAACGCGACCTCCGTCGGCGAGACCGAGATCCCCTTTATCCCCGGTCGGGTAGTGCTGCAGGACTTCACCGGGGTACCGACCATCGTCGACCTGGCGGCCATGCGGGCCGCCATCGTCCGCATGACTGGAAGTGAGGAGGACGCGGCCAAGGTCAACCCGGGCGTGCCGTGTGACCTGGTGATCGACCACTCCGTCCAGGTCGATGCGTTCGCTCGGTCCGACGCCTTGCTGATCAACAGCCGAAAGGAGTTCGAGCGGAACCAGGAGCGATACCAATTCTTGAAGTGGGGACAGCAGGCCTTCGCCAACTTTCGAGTCGTTCCGCCCGCCACGGGCATCGTCCACCAGGTCAATCTCGAGTACCTGGCAAAGGTGTGCTGGGACGACGGCGAATGGCTCTATCCGGATTCACTCGTAGGGACCGACTCCCACACCACGATGATCAACGGACTCGGCGTTGTGGGCTGGGGAGTCGGCGGCATCGAAGCAGAGGCAGCCATGCTCGGGCAGCCGATCTCGATGCTGTTGCCGGAAGTTGTGGGTTTTCGTCTCACCGGACGTCTGCGGGAGGGCGCCACGGCTACCGATCTGGTCCTGCGGGTCACGGAGATGCTGCGTGCCCATGGCGTTGTCGGGAAGTTCGTCGAGTTCTACGGACCCGGTCTTGACGAGATGCCAGTGGCCAACCGCGCCACCATCGCCAACATGGCTCCCGAATACGGAGCCACCATTGGGTTCTTCCCCGTCGACCACCAGACCATCGAGTATCTGCGCTTCACAGGTCGACCAGAGGCTCTGATCGAAACCGTCGAGAGTTATTACCGGCACCAGGGTCTGTGGCGCGACGACAACCAACCGATCGTGTACGGCTCCGGTCTCGACCTCGACCTCCACACTGTCCGCCCCGCACTCGCCGGACCTCGTCGGCCCCAGGATCGTGTCGACCTCGACCACATGAAAAACAACTGGGGTCAGGTGTCGTCGACTGTCTACGAGCGTTCCGGACCGGCACCGGTCGTCGAGGTGCGCGGACCTGAGGGAGCGTTCGATCTCACCGATGGCGACGTGGTGATCGCCGCCATCACGTCATGCACCAACACCTCGAACCCTGACGTAATGATCGCCGCAGGACTCGTCGCCCGCAACGCTCGCGACAAAGGGCTAACTCGCAAACCATGGGTGAAGACATCGTTGGCGCCAGGGTCAAAGGTGGTCACCGACTACCTGCAGAAGGCTGGCCTCCTCGACGACCTCGAGGCCGCGGGCTTTTTCTTAGTTGGCTACGGGTGCACCACCTGTATCGGCAATTCCGGCCCGCTGCCAGACGAGATATCGGCGGCGATCCATTCCCACGGCCTCGTGGCCGCCTCGGTCCTCTCCGGCAACCGCAACTTCGAAGGCCGGATCTCGCCGGATGTTCGCGCCAACTACCTCGCCTCGCCACCGCTGGTCGTGGCCTACGCCTTGGCGGGCACAGTCAACTGGGACCCGCTCAACGAACCCATCCCCGGCTCCGGGGTGATGCTGTCCGATCTCTGGCCCGGCCAGGACGAGATCGCGCGGGTGGTGGCTGAGTCGGTGAACCGCCAGCAATTCACCGATGGCTACGCAGACGTCTTCGGTGGCTCCGAGGAGTGGCAGGAGATCGACACCAGCTCCGGGTTGCTCTACGACTGGTCGCCTCACTCGACCTATATCCAGGAGCCGCCCTTCTTTCAGGACCTGTCCCCGGTGCCGGCCCCAATCGCTCCGGTCACAGGTGCGCGCATCCTGGCCATGGTCGGTGACTCGGTGACAACCGATCACATCAGTCCGGCCGGTTCGATCAAACCCGAATCCCCCGCCGGTCAATATCTGATCGAGCACGGAGTGCAACCTGCACTCTTCAACTCCTACGGCTCCCGCCGCGGCAACGACCGGGTTATGACCCGGGGCACCTTCGCCAACATTCGCGTCCGCAATTTCCTCGCACCGGGAACCGAAGGTGGTTGGACCACCGACTTCCTGGACGGCACCGTGAAGAGCGTCTATGACGCCGCCATCCACTATCAGGCAAAAGGTGTCCCGCTGCTCGTCCTGGGCGGGAAGGACTATGGGATGGGGTCATCGCGTGACTGGGCAGCGAAGGGAACCTTCCTCTTGGGAGTCAAGGCAGTCCTAGTGGAGAGCTTCGAACGAATTCACCGTTCGAACCTGGTGATGATGGGCGTGCTTCCGATCGAGTATTTGCCCGGCGAGGGCGCCACCACCTACGGCCTCACCGGGACCGAGACCTACGACCTCGAGGTCGACGATGATCTGGTGCCCCGCCAACGGCTCCTTCTCAAGGCGACGAAGGAAGGTGGCGCCGTCACTGAAATTCCGGTGATAGCCCGGGTGGATACGCCGATCGAGGTCGAGTACCTGAGGCACGGCGGCATCCTCCACTACGTGCTCCGCCAGATGGCCTAACGCAAACCTAATGCTTGGCAGAGGATTGCATTCGGTTTGAGCCCTCTGGATCCCCGACTGAGCTAGTCGCCCCAGTAACGCTGTTCGCGGAAGGGATCCCCGTACATGTGGTAGCCGTTGCGCTCCCAGAAACCAGGAGTGTCGTGATCGAGAAACCGCAATCCTCTCACCCACTTCACCGACTTCCAGAAGTAGAGATGGGGCACGACCAGCCGGAGTGGCCAGCCGTGCTCGGGTTCGAGATCCTCTCCACCGAATCGATATGCGAACAGGTTCTCGGGACGAGTGAAGTCGGCCAGCGGGATATTGGCGGTGAAGCCCTGCTCCGCTTGCACGAGCACATGGGTCGCCCTCGGATCGAGATCGACCTGCGACATGATCTCTTTCACACTCACCCCTTCCCAGCGGGTGTCGAGCTTGGTCCACTTCGTGACGCAGTGGATGTCGAAGGTCTGCTTGGTCACCGGCATCGACTTGATGTCTTCGTACGACCAGACCACTGGAGTGGCGACCAGACCTTCCACGCGGAAATCCCACTTGGCCAGATCGACCTTGGGAACCACTCCGGCGTGAAGGACGGGAAATCGTTCCGTCACGTATTGGCCGGGAGGGACCCTGCTCGGGTCGACTCCCGCCAGGTCTGCCCGCTTACGTCCTAGCAACGACATCGTCCCTGTATTAGCCGACAGCGCCGCCGGAGTCGAGCAGGGCACCCGCCCATTCGAAAAGGAAGTAGAGCAAGACCAGGCCGACAACGATCGAGATCGCCCAGGTGGTGATCTTGCGGACCTTCGTCATGCCGCCCTCTTCGAAGTCGCGGCCGTGATCGCCTCGACGTAGGAGAGATTGGGCCCGCGCACCAGCTCCGCCTGGATGATGAGGCGCTCGGCCGCCGAAAACTTCGGGTTGCAGGTGGTGAGGGTGAGCCACGCTCCGTCGATCGGATCGGTGACCCACACGTCCGTCGGAGCCACCACAAGGATCTCACGAATAGCATAAGTGTTGAGGCCCAGGGCGGTCTCGACCCCGATCGTGTCACCCACTACTAGCTGATCGAGGTCGAAGAAAGGGCGCCCGTAGGTGGTGCGGTGTCCGCTGATCACAGCGTTTCCCGGCTGGCCGGGGAGGGGGGTCTCCGGCATATGGCCTGGGCCGAGCTTGAGAGTGTCTCGATCAACTCCCTCGAATATGACGGCGTCGAGGCCAATCTTGTCGATCTCGATCCGGCCGAAG
The DNA here is from genome assembly GCA_050741915.1 of Acidimicrobiia bacterium. Taxonomy (GTDB): domain Bacteria; phylum Actinomycetota; class Acidimicrobiia; order Spongiisociales; family ZC4RG35; genus JACCTH01. The sequence goes on along the minus strand of JBOGEX010000141.1, from coordinate 33,471 downwards.
GGCACCCCCACCGCCACCGCCGGCTCTGCGATCAACTCAGGCGCGGGAGCGACTTCGACAGGATCTTCGGGATCGGGGGTGGTGGTCGTAGGAGTGACAATCGCCAACTCGGCCCGCCGGAGGTCGAGGCTCGTCTCGAGCTCGACTTCCGCCCGAGCCTGCGACCGGGCATTGAAGAAGTCGGTCACGAAGAGTTGGTAGAAGAGGAAGAGAAGGACCAGTCCGGCCGTTCCCAATAGTCCCCACCCCACCAATCGCAGCATCCGTTGCACCAGCTCAGGCTACCCCGGGGCCCCCATTCATTCTTGCGTAAATCTCGTCACGTTTACGTGACGAGATTTACGCAAGAAGGGGAGGTTGGCGCTAGCGGGACGTCCAGTTGGGGTCGCGTTCTTCGGCGAAAGCTGCCAGGCCTTCTTTGGCATCCTCGGTCAGCGTGACACCGGTCAGGCCGGTATGAAGAAAGTCGAGAGCGGCCAAAGGGCTCATGCCCGCGATCGCCCCGAAAGCCCGCCGCCCTAGAGCCAGTGTCGCCGGGCTCCGCCGGGCTAAGGAGGCGACCGCCTCGTCCACCGCGGCATCGAGTTCGGCGCGGGTCACCACCCGCGTAACCGCTCCCAGACGGAGGGCCTCGCCGGGCGTCAGCACCCGACCCGTCGCCATCAGCTCGAAGAGGACTTTGGGCGGGATCGCACGCAACAGCGGCACCGTGATCATCATCGGCCAAAGCCCGACCCCGATCTCGGGGGTACCCAAGCGGGCGTCGTCCACACAGATCGTGAGATCGCACGCCACCGCCAGGCCGAAACCGCCGGCGAGGGCGTGACCGTTGACCCGGGCCACCGTCGGCTTCTCCCCCTCCCACATCGTCCGGAAGAGGTCGGCGAGACGACCCCGCATCCGATGAAGCCCGATCGGATCGTCGAAGAAGCCCGAGGAGAGATCCCCACCGGCCGAAAAGGCCTTGTCGCCCGCGCCGGTGTACACGATCACCCTGACTTCGGGATGGGCATTGGCCTCCGCTGTGAGCAGGACGAGATCTTCCACAGCTTGGGCACTGAGCGGATTGCGTCTCTCCGGGTCGTCGATCGTGATCGTCGCTCGCGTTCCATCTAGGTCGATTTTCACCATCTGGCGGAAATTCCTTCGTGTGATAGCGTCGGCTAATGCTATGGCTGGTAACGGTCTTGTTCCTGTCCATGGCGATCGCCATCCTGCGGGGGGGTCGATTGTCCAATCTGGGGGACATCCACCTGCGGCTGTGGTGGCTGTTGCCGCTCGGATTTGCTTTACAAATCGCCGCTCGTTACGCACCGAACTCAGGACTGGGCGTCACGCTGATCCTCGTCAGCTACCTCCCCTTGATCATCCTCGTGTTGCTCAACAAAGAGCGACCGGGACTCTGGCTCGCTGGCTTTGGGGTCCTCATGAACTTCAGCGTGATCGCGCTCAACGGCGGGATGCCGGTCCTGTCCGAGGCCGCCGAAGTCGCCTCTGGCTTTGCCCCTGGGGACCCCGTCATCGCCGAGAGTTATAAGCACGTGGTCCTCAATCGCGAGTCACTGTTGCCCTTCCTCGCCGACGTGATACCGATCAGAGTGCTGAATATCGGCCAGGTGCTTTCACTCGGCGACGTCTTCCTCGCCGTCGGACTTGGTCGCTTCATCGAGTTCGAGTTGCGGCGACCTGTTCGTTGGTTCAAGCGCGGGGCTCGAGCCGAAGCCGGATCAGCGGCGCGGCTTTAACTCACGCCTGCGTCGGATGGAAAGCGAGCCGGCGCTCGAGCACTCTGCGCAAGGCAGCGATAACCGTCGGATCGAAGTCATAGGCCGCTCCTTGATGGAGCACCTCCACCGCCTGCAGGGGTGAAAGCTTCCGTTCGACGACGAGGTGGTCGTACGAACTCGCCGCTCGCACGACTTTCGAAATCACCGGAATTCCCGGATCGCTTTGCTCCCCCGGTTTGCGATATGGCTCGTGCAGCTTGCGAACCAATTCGGCCACACCGGAGAGGGAGGGGGCCTCGCTGATGATCTCTGCCCCCCAGCGAGCGATGTCGTCGTCCGTATACCCGACTCGAAGGATGGCGGGCTCGGTGAGGGTGATTCGCCCGATGTCGTGCATCAATGCTGCGTACTCAAGATCTTCGAGCTCCCGGCGACCGAGACCCAGGTCATAGCCAACTTCGGAAGCCAGTCGGGCGGTGCGATCGGCATGCCCGTCAACGCCCAGGCCCGCTACCTCGGGAATTCGCGCCAGCGCCCGGATCGTCTGGCGATAGGTGCGCTTGATTCTGAGGAAGCGACCGAAGGCCGACTGCGCGAAGAGGAAGGGAAGTCCCGCCACCCCGATCGCCCAGAGTCCCAGCCGGCGATAGGTCAAGGCCAGGAGGGCGCCGGTTCCGACCAGGCTGACGAAAACGTTGAAATCGTCGATGAGATCGAGCCGAAACAAGTCCAATCTGAGAGCATGCCGTCGCTCGAAGCGGGCCGCGATTCGAACCATGAGCAGCCAGACCCCGGCACCGAGGACCAGGGGAATCATCACCCGCCACTCGTTCCAGGTATTCGAAGCGGGGGCCAGCGGCAGCACCAACCCGAAGACCAAGACGTAGGCGACCATGCCCAGGAGTTGGGAAACCACCATCAGGGGCTGCTGGATAGGGTTTCGCACGTGGTTCACCAACAGCCCGAGGGTGGCCCCTAACCCAAGAACTACCAAACTCGATCGCAGATCGACTGTCTGACCGCTCGTGAAGTAGATCGGCGTCGCCACGGCGATGGCGATGCCGAGCCCGAAGGGGCCCGCGGTGCGGTGCGGCACCTTTACCTGCATGGCCACCGCCAAAAGTAAGAGAATTACCACCAAGTCGGCGGCGGCGAGATCAGACAGTCTCACGGACTCCTACTTGTTCTGCCAGGCGCCGGGCCAGTTCCTCGTCGTCCAGATTGCTCGATCCATAGGTCTCACCCACGTTACGCAGAGCCTGCTCGAGGGCGTCGATAACCAAAGGATCGAATTGACCACCGGCATTTCTCCGTAGCTCGTCGAGCGCAAAGGCCTGGGTCAATGCCATTCGATAGCTCCGGGTCGAGGTCATAGCGTCAAAAGCGTCGGCCACCGCCAGGATCGAGCTCTCCAGGCTGGGACGCTCGCCGTGACGATGACCGCTCCCTCCGTATCCGCTGCCATCGAAGTTCGAATGATGGCCGGAGGCGATCTCCACCATCGGTTGCAGGAACTCGACTTCGGCCAGGATTTCTTCCACCAGATGCGCATGGCCTTGCATCTCCGCGTACTCGTCCTCGCTGAGGCGGCCCTTCTTGCGGAGCAAGTCGGCGGGGACGGCAAGTTTGCCGACGTCGTGGATGAGAGCCGCCCAGCGCAGTCGCTCGAGCTGGGTGCCGGAGAAGTGCAGCCGGCGGCCGATGAGTTGGGAAAAGTAGGCCACCCGCTCGGTATGCCCGCGGGTATAGAGGTCCTTGGCTTCCAGCGCCTTGACAAAGCCCCGCAATGTCGCCTCGTGCGCCTCCCGGAGCTGGCTAAAGGAGGACAGGGACATGTGCCCGATCAGATAAACGATCAGAATCAGGGGCGTCACCGCCGCCTGGACAAAAACCATCGTGGCCCCCAGCAGCCCGCCAATTACGCCCATGACCAGCAATGAGGCCATCAAAACGGGGACTTGGGACCAAGGAAGCACATCCCTTGACCGATAAACAAGTTTGACTGCCAGCGCAACCAACTGCCAGTTGATCAACGTGTAAACCAATGAAGCAACGGTGCCGGCGAGGACGACGGTGGCCAGGTCGTTGCGGGTGGCGAATCCGACGTCGGAGAGCATGACGTCGAGGACGACCCCGGACACGGCCGCCGCCAAGGTAAGTTGACCAAAGTTGGCGAGGGGTTGGAACCACCTTCGCTCCCGAAGGTCCTGGGGTACCAAAGGCCCGAGCGCGGCGATGGTCGCCATCCCCAGCGCGGCCGAGTTGCCTTCGAGGGCGAATACCACTCCGGCGGTGAGTGCCACCATGACCGAGGAACTCTGAAAGAGACGATCGTTGACCTCGACCGAGTTGAACTCGAGCGCCACAAACGCCGCCGCAAATAGGAGCCAGCGCCAGAACGACGGAAAACGGCCATCAAAGACAAATAGACCCGCCAGGACCAAGCCCCCGGCGGAGGCATAAGTACTGGCGAGGATCAGGCGGCGGCGGCTGAGCGTCATGGGGCTAATCAGGTTTACTGCAAGAGGCGGGGAACCGACGGCATTGTCTCAGCCGATTTTGACTGACGCGGAACCTGCAACGATCATGGCCGCCAGGCTTCCCAGGGCAGCAACAATCCTCACCAGCTTGCCCTTCATTCGATCACCGTGTTTTTTCAGGTTCACCGTGTCCGCTAGAGACCAGTGGACCGAATCCGCTCCGCTTTGGTGATAGGCACTTATGGCCTCGGCAAGCCGTCGGCTTTCCCCCGCGCGTTCCCGGGTTTCAACCGGGAGCTCTTGTTGTCAAGGAAGGACCCTCCCACCGCCACCAAATGGCGGATAACTCTGCCCGACCCGAACCCGACACACTAACGATTGGGCTGCATCGCGACAAGAGGAAACGCCGAGAGCTAGTCCCCAGGCCTAGAGCAAAGCGCCAAAAGCTACCCTGGACCGGTGAACCTGCGCGAGTTCGAGGAGCGTTTGACACGGCTGCCGGGCGTGGAAGCGGCTCGGGTGGTCACCGACGGTGGCAAGGTAACTGAGATCCATGTGATCACCGACCTGGAGAAGCCGGCCAAACAAGTGGTGCGCGATGTGCAGACGCTGGCGCAGGCGGCCTTCGGCGAATCGATCGACCGGCGGATCGTGTCGGTCGTGCAACTTCCCGACGCCGAGTTGTCCCAGGGCGACCGGCCGGTGATCGTCGATGTCGCCGAGCGCCTGGACGGATCTCATTCGCGCGTCTCGGTCACACTCTCCTGGCAAGGCGACAGCCTCGTCGGGGAAGTAGGCGGAGCGGCGGGCAACACGAGTCGACATCGACTGATCGCCGAAGCAACCATCGCCGCGCTCCGGCAGGCGCTGCAAGAGACAGCTGCCTTCGCAATTTCGTCAGTCGACATTGCCACGTTGGGCGGACAACGGCTCGCAATCGCCCAGGTGATCATCGTCACCGATGCAGCCGAGCATCTGATGGTCGGCTCGGCGTTGGCCGATGGAGACGCCAGTCGAGCAGTTGTGCGGGCCGTCCTTGACGCGCTCAATCGGCGCATTCCCGAACTTCGTCGATAGTGGCATCGGCCGCCGCAGTCACACCCCACTTTCTGGCCACCGCCGCAGCCCTCGATCTGCTCGTATCGGGAGGAAGTGCGATCGACGCGGCCATCGGTGCCAACGCGGTGCTCTCGGTCGTGGCCCCAGAGACATGTGGGATCGGAGGCGACCTCTTCGCCCTCATTCATTCGCCCGGCGACGAACGCCCGGCGGCGCTGAATGCCTCGGGACGGGCCGGGTCCAACGTCAGCGCCCAGAGCCTGCGCGACGCCGGCCACGATCAGATGCCGGTGATGGATCGTGCGTCGGTAACCGTCCCTGGTTGTGTCGATGGCTGGCGTCACCTCGCCTCCATGGGCGGAAAGTTGTCGTGGCAGGAGAGGCTCGGTCCCGCCCTCGGCTATGCCCGCCAAGGATTTCCGGCCTCGTCTGAACTCTGCCGAGCCCTTGAGCGACGGATTGCGGAGATCGGTGAGCAACCAATCGGTCGCTACCTCTTACCCGACGGCAAACCGCCCGAGCCGGGCGACCACCTCTATCGTCCGGACCAGGCGGCCACCCTCGAGCTAATCGCCACCGGGGACCGGGACCGCTTCTATCTCGGTCCGCCGGGCCGGGCCATTTCCGCGTCCGTGGGCGGCCTCATCACTGAGGATGACTTGGCGGTTGATCAGGCCGAGTGGGTCGATCCCCTGGGCCTGGATGTCTTCGGCCGCCGCGGATGGACGGTGCCGCCTAACTCCCAGGGCTACCTGGCGCTGGCGGCGGCGGCGGTGCTGGAAAGGGTCGCGACCGACGTCGACCCCGATGGGCCTCTGGGCTGGCATCTTCAGATCGAGTCGTATCGCAGCCAGGTGGCGGACCGAGGCGAAGTGCTTTCCGACCCTCGCTTCAGTCCAATGCCGGCCGCCGAACTTCTCAGTAAAACCAGACTGGCGACTCGCATCGATTACAACCTGCGTCAGCCCTTCGGCTCTGCGGGGTCGGGGCCGAGTGGTACTGCCTACTTTTGCGTAATCGACGGGAACGGAAGGGGGGTCTCGATCACCCAGTCCAACTTTATGGGCTTGGGCACGTCGATCGGGGCGGGCGAATCTGGATTCTTTCTTCACAACCGCGGCGCTGGATTCGATCTCCGACCCGGGAGCCCCAACGTATTGGCTCCCGGCAAGCGGCCGCTGCACACGCTCGCTCCCACGCTGTGGACCTCAGGATCCAGCCTGGCCGCGCTCCTGGGAACCCGGGGAGGTGACTACCAACCGCAGTTGCTCCTGCAAATGGCAGTCCATATATTCAGGTCCGGCCACGATGCGGCCAATGCCCAGGCCCATCCCCGCTGGGTCATCGACAACCTGGCCGATCCCGACGCGCCGGTCCTCGTCGAGGAGTCGACCACCCAGGACGTCATCGACGGGTTGCGTGCAAGAGGCCATCAAGTCGAGGTTGCCGAGGGACTTCAGAGCGGCTGGGGTCCGGTGGGCGTGATCAAGGTTTCGCCCGACGGATCGGTCGAGGCGGCAGCCGATCCCCGCGTGGCCACCGCCGCCGCCGAGGCTTTGTGACGATCGCGCTCGTCATCCGCCACGGTCAGGCCGAGGGAAACTCTGATCACCGCTTCATCGGCCAGACCGACGTGTCTCTCGATGAACTCGGTCGACACCAGGCCGAAGCCCTGCGAAAGCGGCTGGCAGCCCTTCCCATCCAAAGGATTGTCAGCTCCGATCTGGCACGAGCTCGTGACACGATCGCTCCCGGCGCAGCCGCATTGGGATTGCCGGTGGCGACGGATCCTCGCCTGCGGGAGATCGCCAACGGTGAGTGGAGCGGTCTCCTCCCGACCGAGATCAAAGAGGGTTGGCCGGACATGTGGCAGGCATACGTCGATGGAGAAGATGTCGAGCGACCGGGGGGCGAAAGCTGGCGCAAGGTCCGCAGCCGGGTGGTCGAGTGCATCACCGAGCTAAAAGGAACCGAGGAATTGATGGCGATAAGTACCCATGGCGGACCCGCCCTTTGCCTCGTCAACTGGGCGCTCGGTCTGGAGCCAGGAGGAAACATCTTCAAGGGCCGGCTGGGAGCAGTAGAGAACATCGCACTGAACGTGATCGATTTGGAGGGTCCCCGTCTGCTGGCGTACAACGACCTCGGTCACGTGCCCGAGAGCCTGCCTCGGATCAGCCTTCCTTTCGACTAACCGCGGGTGCTGGCCACAAGATCGCGCCAGATTTCTTCCGGCCAGTCATGGCCGTTTTGCAATGAGTAATAACCCACCCGTTGCAATCTGTCGCCGTAGCGATGGCGGATGACCTGCCCTAGCGAATCGAAGGGCGCTACCACCGCGACCTCGTGGAGCATGTCGTCGGTGATCAGCTTCCCCATCTCGGCCCATTCGCCCCGCCGGGCCAAAGAAGAGAGATGCTCGCCCACGTCCCAGCCATGCGTCTCCAAGACAGGCAGGTAGTCGGGAGTCGAGGCATAGAAAGCGATCTGGGTTCTGACTGCTCCCATGCCAGCCTCGATCTCGGCCTCGTCCTTCCCAGTGACGACCATGACCGCTGAGATTCGATCGATATCGGAGAGATCCCTTCCGGCCGCTTTTGCTCCTTCGCTCATTCTCGGGAGAACGACCTCGTCGAGATACTTAACAGTGTGAAACGGATGGACGTGGAATCCCTGACAGACCTCACCGGCCAGTCGCGCCATGTAGAGCCCGACGCCGGCGATGGCCACCGGGATCTCGGGATGATCGATGGGCCCGGGATTGAAGAACGGAGTCATGAGGCTGAACTTGTAAAACTCCCCTTCGTATTTCAGAGGGGCACCGGTTTGAAACGTGTTCCAGATCGCCCGCAGCGCGGCGATGTAGTCCCTCATCCGTGGACCAGGAGAGAACCACTCTCCCGAGAAACGCCGAACGATGTGCGCCTTGACCTGGGTGCCGAGACCGAGGATCAACTTTCCCTCCGAGACAGCGGCCAGGTCCCAGGCGACTTGAGCGATAGTCATGGGTGAGCGCGGAAAGGCGAGGGCAATGGCAGTACCGAGTGTCAACTCCGGAGCAGCTTGCGATGCCAGGACCAGGGGAAAGAACGGTTCGTGGCTCGTCTCGGCGGTGAAGAAACCGTCATAGCCGAGGCGAGCAGCCCTCTCGGCACTTGATTTGGCCCCTGCGAGACCGGCGTGCGGATCGAAATAGAGATCGACTTTCATCACCCCATTGTTGCCCAAAGAGAGGCGCCGTTAGGCTCGCGGTTCTATGGAGAAGCGAAAGGGCGGGCGGCGGGTGGTAAAGCTTCTGACCATCGTCGGTGGTTTGGCCGCACTGCTCTGGGCAATGCGCGACAGACTCATCTCTATTCCGAGCGAGCGCGAGGAAAAACCACCTTCTTTCCGCGCCAACAACGGCGAGTATCCGGAATAGCTCGGAGGCTAGAACGACCTCATCTGATAGGTCTCCGAACGCCCTCCGACAATCAGACGACCGACCACCAGGAAGATCAAACCCGAGGCCAGCATTCCCAGCAGCAGCGGGGGCAAACCATCGGGACCGGAGCCGACGAGCGGACCCAAAGCGGCGACGTCGCGGTGTAGCCAGAGGGCTACCCCGGCGCCGAGGACCCAGGCGAGCAGACCGGCGGGATTGAGCAGGCCGTAGTCGCCCCGCCAACGGAACAGGTCGTCGGAGGAATAGCCGCCCGGTCTGACGAGGTAGGCGTCCACGACCACCACCGCCATTGCCGGCCCGACGACCACCGCCGCCACATCGGCCGCATCTCGCAGCATGCTCTGATCGACGAACACGGCTCCGGCTCCGGCGGCCAGGGCCGACATCACCAGCCAGAACCTGGTGGGGATCACCTCTATCACAGTCTGCATGGACATAGCCGAGGCGGCGACCAGCCCTCCCGTCCCGTCAATTTCCATGAACGGAACCCAGAGAATGAGGAGAGCCGCTCCGACGAGACCTGCGCCGAGACCGGACATGTTGGAAAGATCGGCGCCCACTCGCTGACCAAGAGCAGCGCCGGCCAGTATGAAGGCCAGAGCTCCGATGGCAAATCCGAAGCCGAGACCGGTTGCGGTTTCGTCCTCCCGCTGGCCGTAGCCGCCCACATCTGCCCCCACCGCCGCCCAGAGGACCGCTAACCCAACAACTCCGTCAAGTGCTCCGACAAAGCTTCGGTTCCCGGACACCGCTTCGGTGGGATCCGAGCCCTCGAGGACTCGCCAAACCACCACCAGCATCAGCGCCAACACGATCCAAAACAGACGGCGGCGTACAAGGACGACGGTCCAGGCAAGTCCGTTCAGGAAGAAGAGCGCAGCTAAGACAACCAGGGACCCCGGGATCACGTACGGCGGGACGACCAAGCTGAGCGCGAGCAAGGCCGACTCGACCCAGTTGGCGGCGATCTGAATCACGAGCGCCGCCCAGCCCAGCGTCAAAACGAGCCGGAGGACGTTGAAGACAAGACCCCCGAGGCTGCCGAACGGGGCCCGAGCCAGGTAAGCCCCGGGAGCGCCGCTGGCGGCTGCCTGCCGGCCGAGGAGACCGACCAAGGCGGCTCCCACGATCGCCCCCAACGGGACGGCGATGATTAGCTGACCGAATCCGAGACCGGAACCGGCTAATTCGGCGCCCACCAACAGAGCCGGGATTCCCGCCACGAAGAGCGCCATCGCCGAGGACAGATCGGCGGAGTCGAGTCGGGCTTCGCGAAATCCGATCGGGCCCACGGCCCACCCTTTGCGCACCTCCGTCATCGGAGGGCGAGTGTATGACCGGCTCTCAGCTGCCGAAAAGCCGACCTTGGAGTCGGGCCTCAGCACCCCGCGGTTTTGAGCACGGGGTAGGGATTGACGGCCAAGCCGTCACCTGGATGCATCTCAAAGTGCAGGTGAGGCTTGGCCCCGATGGCATTGCCGGTGTCGCCCACCGCTCCGATCGGAGTCCCGGCAAACACGTATCCGGACTCGATGGCGGCGTCGAGATGGGACCCGATATATGTGACTCCGTCTTCGCCATACAGCCGGAACTGCAGGCCGCCAACAGGTCCGGTCTTGACCTGCAGCGCCCCGGAGACGGGCGCTATCACCGGCGTCCCGCGATCTGCGAAGAGGTCGTTGCCTTCATGGAACCGTCCCCCTGAGCGCGGAAAGCCCCAGTCGTTGAAAAAGACCGCGCCCGGCACCGGGCATACCCAGGCCTGGGCGCCCCCGGGAACGGTGAGCTCTTGTCCGACTCGGATCAGGTTGGGGTCGGCGAGCCCATTGGTGCTCACGAGCTGCGAAACGGAGGTCCCGTAGTGGGCGGCCACCGAGTTGAGACTTTCGCCTTCGGCGACGATGTGCACCACGCTCGACGCCGCCAGAGGGACTTCGGGCGCAGCCGGACCAGCCAGGCGCAGCATCGTCCCGACATAGATGAGGGAGGGATCGGTGATGCCGTTCGTGGCGGCAAGCGTCTCCGGATCGAGTCCGTAGCGAGCGGCGATGCCAGCCAACGTCTCGCCGGGTGCGACCGTGTGCGTTTGTGTGTCCGTCGTCGCCGGCGCCGCGGCTGGTGCGGAGCCGCTTGGGGGAAGATTCAGTTCCTGGCCGATGCGGATGAGGTCGGGGTTGGCGAGCTGATTGGCTGCGATCAGAGCCGCGACCGTGGTGCCGAAGTGGGCGGCAATGTCGGCCAAGGTGTCGCCATGAGCAACAACGTGGACAACACCTCCGCCACCTCCCTGACTACCGGGGATGACGAGCACTTGCCCAACCCTGATCAGGTCCGGATTACTGATGTCGTTCGCCACGGCAAGGTCACTGACTGAAACCCCGTGAGCCGAAGCGATATCGCCGAGGGTGTCTCCGCTTTCGACGACATAATCGGCGCTGGCGAGCACCACGGTCAACGCCACCACCAATGCAGAGGCCAGAGCACGATGTTTGCGAACTTTCGGCTCGGCGTCCACGACGCCCTCCTGTTCCGGCCCCTGTCCGCCCGAACAGAAGCGTCACGTTAGCCACCCTTATGCCAACCCTGGGTTGTATCCCACCGAAACCGACGTCCACGGCCAATAGAACGATCAGGCCGCCATTGCCTCACGGAGTTGAGTGATCACGAACTCGGGCCGCTTTGTGAAGTCATACCAGGTGAATCGAAAGATTCGCCAGTTGTGCAGCAGCGAAAGGTTGTCTCGATCTCGGTCGCTCTGAAAGTCCGCGACGCGTGTATGCCACCGCCGACTGTCACACTCACACCCGACGCAGAAATGGGGCCATGCAAAATCGATCCGGCTTTCGCGATTCCAGGGCGCTGGATACTGCCAAATAGGACGCGGCAGCCCGCCCCGTTCGAAGACTCCTAATCCCAGTTTCTCCAACCGGGACGCGGAAACGGTGTCATCTCCGACTCGCTCCCCGATCAGCTTCCTCATGGCTGCACACCCGGTCCGCCCCCGTCGAGCGACTTGTTCGAAAACCTGCTGGAGCTCCTCGATGCCGACCAAGCCTCGGGCAAGTGAATCATCGACGGCCAGCTCCAATGCTTTTGGTCGCAGCACTGCTGCGCTGTCAACCAGTGTTCGGGCTGCTGTCGTAGTCCAAACCGATTCGACAAGTTGACGATGCGCGCTGACCAAATCGAGGCTTCGATGGACAGCAACCCCAGGAAAGTCATGGGTTGTGCGCGGGTGCACAGTGACTACCGCCTTTCCTCTGGCTATATACGGTATGCCATGTGCCTCAGCGGCCGACTCATGGGAAATCGTTGCGTCGGGAAGAATCGCGGCTGCTCCTCGCAGGAGAGCTTTGTAATCGCCGATAACTCCCTGGACTCGATAGAGACCTTTGCGGACCACGATCCACGTTCCATTCTTGACCCGACGCTGGACGGAAGAATCGCTCATACCGAGTCCATCCGCCTGCTCACGGCTCAAGTACCCGGCCTGGCTGGTAGCCAGAGCCGCGAGCTCGTAGTCGATTCTCATCCGAAGAACGGGCCAGAACTGGAAGCGCGTTTCTAGGGGTCTGTTCTGAGGGCCCTACACACCGGTTTCGCCCGGTTATTACCCAGGGTTCGCTTTAGGTGGAGGTCGTCAGGTAATCGAGGCGGACCTCGCCGCCCCCGAGGAGGGAGCGGTGGAACTCTTTCAGGTCGAAAGCCGAGCCCTGTTTCCTCTTCGCCTCGTCGCGCAGTGAGAGAATGACGCGCTCGCCGACCTTGTACGAGATCGCCTGGCCGGGCCATCCCAGATAACGCTTCGTCTCCGACTCCGACACATCGCGGGGCTGGCCGGCCACCTGATGCAACATCTCCACCGCGGTCGGGTAGTCCCAGGCACCGCCGGGGTTAACCAAGGCGTCGTCAGGCAACTTGAGTCCCAGGTGGCATCCGATATCGATAACGACGCGGCAAGCGCGCAGTTGCTGGGAGCTGTAGTAGCCGAGCAGGTACTCGGGCTTTTCGAAATAGCCGAGCCCCTCCATCAACCGTTCTGTGTAGAGCGCCCAACCTTCGCCGTAGCCGGAGTACCAGATCAACAGCCGATGCGCCCTGGTGAGATTCTCCTGCTGGGCCATTGACGTCCCTACCTGCAAATGGTGACCGGGGAAGCCCTCGTGATAAGCGGTCGACACCTCGCCCCAGAGCGGAATCTGCTGACGATCGCCGAATGAGTACCAAATCCCCCCCGGTCGCCCAAAGTCCTCGCTTGGCTGCAGGTAGTAAGCCCCGAGGGCGGCACCCGGGGGGACCAGATTGACAGTCACCTGCTTGATCTCCTCCGGCACGGCGAAATGGGCACCGTCGAGCTGTCCTAGGGCTTGATCCTGTCTTTGCTGGATGAACTCGGCAAAGGCCGCCTGGCTGGGCGCGGCATAGTCGCCGTCGGTCTCCAGCAACTCGATCACCTCGCTGAGAGTCTTCGTAGAATCGATCTTTGCCGCCACCTCCGTCATGGCCTGGTGAATGCGATGGACCTCGCTCCAGCCCCATTTGTATGTCTCGAGAGGATCGATCCGCATCCCCAGGAAGCCGTCAGCCGCGCTGATGTATCGCTCCACACCAACGCCATCGGCCTCGCGAGCATGAGGCAAATACCCAGCCTCGACATAGTCGGCAAAGTCGGCGGCCGCCCGCCGTCCCTTGTCGACTGCTTCCGACACGCGGTTGGCGATGTCGGGCGCCTCTTGCGCGGCCCGCTTTGACAGCCCCAGCCACTTGGAATCGGGACCGGCCAGATGACGTAATTGCTCCAGAGCCGACTCCGCCTGTCGTCGCGAGACGACGAAGCCCTGCCCCCGCCCTTCTTCGAGGGTCGCTCTCCATCCCGAAAGTGGCTGGGCGGCGGTCTCGAGGCGAGTGGCGATATTGGCCCACGCTTCCTCCGTCGAGGTGTCCATGAGGTCGAAGACGTCTCGCACTTCATCTTGGATTCCGGCGACGTGACGAAGCTCGTAGTACCTGTCACCTTCGTCGTAGTCGGATTGCTTCTTCATCAGAAAGCCATCGAGCACTCGGGCTCCGTGCTGTTGGCGCTCGTCGTCGGAGTCGAGATGCGGCGCGATCAGCGTGCGATAGCGAGTCACCAGCTCGGCGGCTGCAGCGACGCCCTCGGGACTGGTGTCCGGCCACAAGTGGTCGTAGCCGGGGACTCCGATCTGCGTCGCCACATCAGGATGATGGGCTGCTACTTCGTCGACGAATTGAGAGGCAATCGAGAACAAGTCAGACACGTTTCGACCTTAGGGCGACCCGTGAGCAAATGACCATGGAATGATGGGGATCGTGTCTTCACCCGGCGATCTGATCGACACTCGCCCCGAAGAGGCATTCGACGTTTCTCGGGTCGCCGGGTTCCTGGCCGGCAAGGTTGACGGTGCCGAGGGGACTCCCACCGTCCGCCAGTTCTCCGGCGGGCATGCGAACCTCACCTACCTTCTCGAGTACCCCGGAGTCGATCTCGTCCTACGCAGGCCACCTCTGGGGCCGATAGCACCCGGCTCGCATGACATGGGACGAGAGTTCGCAGTTCTCTCCCGGCTTTACAAAGCGTTTCCGCCAGCGCCGCGAGCGTTCGTGTTGTGCGACGACCCCACGGTTATCGGGGCGCCGTTCTTCGTCATGGAGAAACGGAACGGAGTTGTCATCCGAGGCGAGGTCCCGGCGCGGTTTGGCAGTGGCCAAGACCCGGTGGCCAATCGCAGGCTTTCCGAAGTAGTCATCGACACACTGGCGGAGTTTCATCGGGTCGACCCCGTAGCCTGCGGTCTCGACCACATCGGGCGCCCCGAGGGTTTTCTCGACCGGCAGGTACAAGGCTGGTTGCAACGATGGGAAGGCGCTCGTCACGAGCACAACGAAACCGCGGACCGCGTGGCCGCCTGGGTGGCTGATCGAATTCCGACCTCGCCGCCACCCACCCTCCTCCACAATGACTGGCGTCTCGACAACATGGCGGTTTCGGAGACAGACCCCGGCACCTGCGTGGCCGTCTACGACTGGGACATGTGCACCCGCGGCGACCCCCTGGCCGACCTGGGGACTCTTCTCGCGGTCTGGTACGAACGGGGCGAGGTGCCCGCCAATCTCAATCCCATGCCGACGACGGTGACAGGCTTCATGAACCGGGCTGAAGCGGTCGGGCGCTATCAGTCCTCAACAGGCTTTCCGGTCGACGACTTTGGTTGGTACCTCGTGTTCGGCACCTGGAAAGTAGGTGTCGTCCTGCAGCAGATTTTCATCCGCTGGCACCGGGGACAAACTCATGACGAACGCTTCGCGGCTATGGGTGACGGCGCCAAGCGCCTGTTCGAATTAGCCGCGGCCCGGATTTAGGAGAGTGCCCGCAAGGTTCGGACGCCACCTTCGTCACCGGCGGTGACCGGGACCAGCATCACCTCCGCTCCCGTTTGCTCGTAAGCCTCCAGCGCCGACGCGGTCTCCTCGGACGACCCGACGGCGCCAATGGCCGAAAGCATCTCGTTCGTGATCAACCCTTCCACGTCCCTCGTTCGGGCTCCCTCCTGCACCTTTCCGACCAACTCCCCCATACCGGCTTCGGTCAATGATTCTCGGTATCCGGGAGCGGATAAATAGTGAGCGATTTGCCGCCGGATCTGATCGATTCCTGACCCAGTGGGCTCCACCGCCGCTATCACCCAGACCGCCAAACGCAGACCGGACTTCTTCATGACTTGCGCGGCCCGCTCGGGCGTGACCAGGTTGGCGACGATGCGGTCCGCCGAACCTGCTGCGGCGTCGATCACTTTCGATCCGGCTGCGGCTACGGAAACGTGAACTGTTCTCGGGCCGAGACCGGAGCGGAACCCGATGGAATGAAAATGAGCTCCGCTGTGATTGGTCCGCTCGCCGGCGAGGACGGTTCGAATCAGCTCGATGGCCTCGGGAATCTTTTCCGCTTCCCCTCCGTGGGATCTTCCGTGCCATCCATATACAACCGCGGGGCTCGAGGCCCCGATCGCCAGGCGCGCCGGCCGGCCTCCAATGACCTCGACCGACCCGACTCCCATCGCTAGAGCCACCGGGTCCCTGAGGCCGAGCGCCAAAGGGCCGACCGTGACGGTGATGCGAGCTGTCAAAGCGGCAATCGCGCCGGCAAGGGCGAAAGCGTCAAAGTGGAGCATCTCCCCCACCCAGAACTCGCCGTAATCGAGGTCCTCGGCCAGCGACGCCAGACCCAGGGCCTCCTCGCCGGGACGATCGAGCCAAAACGGCGCTACCACTCCCCGACGAACAGACCGACTGATCACGGACCGACCTTACGGGCGTGGTCTCTCCCCCCGCAGGGGGAGTACCGGCGGAGCCGGGGAGGGGGGCGCGCTAGAGGCCGAGGGGGTCGGTGTCGATGCCGAGCAGCACTCGCCCAGTCAGCTCCCACGTGGGTTGGGCGATCATCATGTGTTGGGTCGCCGTATGAATGTCGCGCAGATACCGCTGGAGCGGAGAGCGCGTGTAGAGGGAGCTTCCCCCAGCCAGCGTGTAAATGCTGTCGGTGGCATGCCTGCTCGCCTCGACTGCAGCGGTGGCGGCGAGTCGGAGTCGGACCTTTTCCGCCAGGGTCGCCGTCGTCGCAGCGCCCAACGCCACGTAGGCGAGGTAGTGCCACGATGACTCGAGGCCAGCTTGAGCGCGGGCCACCGCCTCTTGAAAGACAGGGCGATCCGCCAGCCGGCGCTTGGAACCGGTCGGGGTTTTTCCTCCCGCCAGTTCGATTCCCTCTTCCAGCGCCGCCTCCGCAACCCCGATCGTCACCGCTGCGATCCCAGCGGCCAACAACCCGTAGACGGGGAAGCGAGCAACCGACTCGGTGGTATAGGGGGATCCGTCGAGGTAAGAAACTCGACGGTTCGGTACAGACGCTGCGTCCACCACCAGGTCGTGGCTGGCCGAGGCTCGCAGTCCGACGACGTCCCAGGTGTCGAGGATCTCGACGAGCTTGCGCGGTACGTAGAAGATCCCGGTTCGGGCGGAGTCGTCATCAATGACCGCACCGAGTCCGATCCAGTCGGCATCGGCCGCTCCGGAGCCAAACGCCCAGCGCCCGCTCAACTGGAAGCCGTCGGATGTAGTCGTCGCTTGCCCGCGGGGGGCGACCACCCCGGCGAGAAGCGTGTCCGCACCCCTTGCAAACATCTCGGCCAGACCCTCCTCTGGGGCCCAATGGGCGGCGACGGCCGATGTGACATAGATCATCGTGACCCAACCCGCCGAGGCGTCGGCTCGAGCCACGGTCCTCACCAAATCGAGCAACTCGGTAGGGGCCGGATTGGAGCCGCCGACCGACTTCGGAACCGCACAGAGGGCAACCCCGCTCTGGCGCAGCAAGCTCACGAATTGGGGATCGACCTTGCGCTGCTGTTCCGCTTCGGTCGCCGTGGCGCGGGCGAGCTCGGCCAGGTTCCTACCGATTTGTTCGAGATCGACCGGGTGCACGCTGATAGAGATCATCTCCAGATATTAGCCCGACAACCAGAGGCGGACTCCAGGTCTGGGCAGGCGGTTGGGCGGACAGCGTGGTTTATCGTCACCGCCGTGCCGACGCACCCCGTGACCAGAAAAACCCTCGCCACCTACAGCAATTTGGTGGCTGCAGCTCGCGAATCCGTGCGACGGAGCGGGATCCTGTCTCCGGAATCCGTAGCGGATGTGGCTGGGTTCTCCCCCGCCACTCTCTATTCTTATTTCGGATCCAAGGACTCGCTGCTGGCAGCAGCCTTCGATGCGGCTCTGGAAGACATCGCCGAAGCGGTCGAACCGATCCTGGGGATGGAGCGGTTGCTCGAACACGGCTGGGAATCGACCTCCCGCCAACTGGTCCGATCCGTCGTCAGAGGCTTCTCACACGACGGGCGGCTAGTGCGGCTGGCCTTGACCCGATTGGCGGAGTCAGACGAGGTCCTCACCGTCTACCGGCGTCGCACCGACGAGGAGATCGAACTGTTCACCCGCTTCATCCGCCTCGGTGCCGCGGCCTCCCAGTTGCGTGACGCCGACCCGAGCGTTCTCGCCCGGACGGTGGTGCTGATGCTGCAGGCGCTGCAGAATCCCCTTGCCCTGGGTCCCGGATCAGGGCCAGTGACAGACGAGGTCAGCCGGGCGCTCTACCGGTTGTTGGCTCCCGACTAACTGTCCCGAGGCAGCCCCAGGATCGACTCGCCGATGATGTTGGCGAGCACCTGACTGGTGCCGCCGCCGATAGTGAGAGCTGGCGAGAACAGAAAGCCCCAGCTCTCCTCGTTGCCATCGAGCAAACCTCTGGCCTCGGCCGCGTCGCGCAGGAACTGCATGGCTTTTTGCCCGTGGCGGTCAGCCAGTATTTTCTTCACCGCCGCCTCGGGACCCGGTGGGTGCCCGGCGATCTGGGCGCTGAGCACGCGCATGCCCATCAGCCTCATGATCTCGGCCTCGATGAAGAGCTCGACAGCATGCTGTTGTTGTCGTGAGTCGAGCGGGCGCGGCATCTGGGCCAGGACTTCAGAAGTGGTCGGCCCCATTCCCCAGAGGACACCGCCCGACGAAAGGGAGACTCGCTCGTTACCTAGGGTGAGCTTGGCCAGCGGCCAGCCCCCGTTTTCGGGTCCGAGCCGATTTTCGATGGGGATACGGGCGTCATCTAAGAAGACCTCATTGAAATGGGCGCGCCCGGTCATCTCTCGGATCGGCCTGACGGTGATTGCGGGTTGTCGCATCGGGCACAAAAAGTAAGAGATCCCCTTCTGTCGAGGCTCACCCGTCCGAGCCAACAGGATTCCGTAGTCGGCGTCACCGGCCCAGGTGGTCCAGACCTTTTGCCCGTTGATGATGTAGGTGTCGCCGTCGCGCTCGGCCCGGGTGTTCAGGCTGGCAAGATCGGACCCCGCTCTAGGTTCGGAGAAGAGCTGGCACCAGATCTCCTCACCGCGGATGAGTGGAAGTAGAAATCGATCTTTCTGCTCCTCGGTCCCGGCGGCAAGGATCGTCGGGCCCGCCCAACCAATCCCGATTGAGTTATGACCATGCAGATCGACTCCCGCAAGGTCTAACTCATGAGTGATGATGAGTTGATGCTCGGGGTCGGCGTCGAGGCCCCACGGGGGCGGCCACCCGGGCACGACGTAGCCCGCGTCGGCTAGGTCGAAGGGAGTCGGGTGGGGATGGTCCCCCAGCCACTCCCTGATCGCCTTTCGTCGCGGATCGTCTGTTGGAGGAAGGGTGAAATCCACGTTGGCTCCGGTTGCCCTCGGGCGTTCAATGTAGCCTGGAGCAACCTTGCCGCCCTCGAGCGATCCGGGGAGATGACCACCAGCCAGTACACCCCTGCCGAAGGAAAAGCGCGCGACGAGATCGGATTGATTACCTGCTCTTCGTCGATCAGATGCCGGTGGGCACCATCGAGGCCAAACCCGACGGCACCACTAAAAAATCTTCTGACAACCCCCTAGAAATGTCCCCCGGTTCTGTCATAGTGAACAGATGTTCGATTACATGATGGAGGTGAGCGACGAGGACCGCCTGCTCCCCCTGGATATAGACACCATCCCTCCGGGGCCCGAGCTTGCCGCCCTCCTTTCGTCGGTCGAGGTCTCCTCCCTCACCGGGTACGAGCAGGTGCTTTGGCTGCGGGGCCAGGCACGGTTGATCTCCCATCACCAGGCCCAGCTGTATCAGGCGATGACCGCCATCCTCGAATCCCTTTCCTCCCCTGACGACGAGGACCCTTTCGACCCATGGCAGGCGGCCGCCTCAGAAATCAGAGCCGCCCTCCGCCTTACCCGGAGATCGGCGGAAATCGAAATTGGGCTGGCCAATCATCTCTCCGAGCGATGTCCCCAGGTCTGGGAGGCACTCTTTCGTGGAACGCTTGATCTCCGCCGGGTCAGGGTGCTGATCGGAGAAACCTGTCATCTCCCCGAGGAGATAGCCCAGCTGGTGTTGTCCAAGGTAATGGCGCAGGCATCGAATCTGACTACCGGCCAGCTTCGCGCCTTGGTGCGGAAACTCGCTCTCGCAATCGACCCCGAATCCGCCAAGGAACGGTACGAACAGGCGCTCTCCGAACGCCGGGTTATTGCCGAGGCCACCGACTTCGGGACCGGAAATCTCCTAGGGCTCGACCTACCGCCTGATCGGGTGGAGACGGTGATGAGAAAGATCGCCGCCATCGCCGAGGGTCTGAGGGGAGGGGGAGAGGAGCGGAGCCTCGACCAGCTCCGGGCCGATGTCTTCTTGGACCTCCTGGAGGGAAAGCAGACTGCCGGTGGCAGAAGGGGTGGAGTCGAGCTTCGAGTCGACCTCACCACCCTGACTGGATTGTCCGAAAGTCCGGGCGAGCTGTCGGGGATGGGACCGGTGATCGCAGATATCGCCCGCCAGGTGGCCGAGCGACAGACCGCCTCCCGCTGGACCTTCGTCGTCACCGATCCCGAGACCGGGATGCCGGTGGCGGAGGGCATCACCCGTCGCCGGCCCCACACCGGTCAGAGGAGAGCGGTGCTGGCCCGGTACTCCACGTGTATCTTCCCAGGCTGCATAGTTCCGGCGACCGACTGCGACCTTGATCATCGTCTCCCCTGGGCGAAGGGTGGTGAAACCCGAGAGGAAAACCTGGGGCCACTTTGTCGCCACGATCACATGTTGCGCCACCACGCCGGCTGGTCTTATCGACCACTTCCCGGAGGCGATGTGCTGTGGCGAAGCCCCCTCGGGCACGAGTACACCAGCTCGGGGCGATCGCCCTAGCCAGCTCCCCGCCCGTGCTTGTATCCAAAGTCATGAATCCCGATGAGTTTCGACGCAACGCTCACGAAGTAGTCGATTGGATCGCCGACTACTTCGAGGGCCTTCCCAAACAACCTGTGGTCCCCGATGTCAAACCGGGCGAGATCCGCAGGATGTTGCCGGAGACTGCGCCCCAGCAAGGCGAGTCATTCGCCTCCCTCATTGCCGACCTGGAGCGAGTCGTCCTGCCAGGAGCAACTGGCTGGCAGCATCCAGGATGGTTTGCCTACTTCCCGGCCAATTCGTCTCCACCCTCGGTACTGGCCGAAATGGTCACAGCCGCCCTCGCCCAGCAAGGAATGATGTGGACAACGAGCCCGGTCGCCACCGAGCTGGAAATGGTCATGCTCGATTGGCTGGTCGATCTCCTCGGTCTCCCGGAGACCTGGAAGATGGACGGACCCGGGGGCGGTTCAATCCAGGTCAGCGCCTCTGATGCCTCGCATCTGGCGCTGGTGGTAGCTCGACATCGGCAGTCAGCACCAACCGACCAACTGGTCGCTTATGCCAGTGCCCAAGCCCATTCATCTCTCGAGAAGGGCGCTCGCGTCGCTGGGTATCTGCTTTTCCGTCCGGTCGACGTGGACTCCGAGTATGCGATGAGCCCAACGGCATTGGCCGAGGCGGTAACCGCAGACCGGACTCGAGGCCTCGTTCCGGCCTTCGTCTGCTCGACGATCGGGACCACGGGCACCACGGCAGTGGATTCGATTCCGGCAATCTCGGAGATCGCCCGAAGCGAAGGGATGTGGCACCACGTCGACGCTGCCTTCGCCGGCAACGCCATGATCTGTCCGGAGTTTCGCAAGTACCAACCCGGGCTCGAGGCGGTCGACAGCTATGTGTTCAACCCGCACAAATGGTTGCTGACGAACTTCGATTGCTCCGTCTTCTATGTCGCCGATCGCCGGCCATTGCTCGACTCGCTGCAGATCACACCGCCATATCTGCGAAACGCTCAATCCTCCTCGGGTGAAGTGGTCGACTATCGGGACTGGCAGGTTCCTCTCGGTCGGCGATTCCGGGCGCTGAAGCTCTGGTGGGTGATTCGCACCTACGGGGCCGAGGGACTGCGAGAGATGATTCGCACCCACGTCGCTTTGGCCGCAGAACTCGCCGCTCGCATCGAGGCTCAACCCGAGCTGGAACTTGTCGCCCCGGTGCCGTTCTCCCTCGTTTCGTTCCGCCACGTTGACGGCGACGAAGCCACCGATGTCATCGCCACCCGCATCAACCAATCGGGCCATTCCTACGTGACGCCATCGATTATCGACGGTCGCCGCTTCATTCGGGTTTCGATCGGTGGAACCAACACCACCGCTGCTGAGGTCGATCGGCTCTGGGAGGTGGTCTTGGGTCCGGGTTAAGTGGGGGGAGCGCTTCCGAGCACGACCCTAATGCTGACCGGCTCCCCGTCGCGTCGCACGTCAAGAGTGACCTCGTCGCCGGGTAGATAGCTCCGGATTCGCGCTGCCAAGTCGCCAATCGAGCGCACCGCCAGCCCGTCGACTGCGGTGACCACATCTCCCACCTCGAGCCCCGCCCCGACTGCCGCCCCACCATCTGTGAGTTCGGTGATGATGGCGCCGCTGATGTCGCCGGTGGCCTCTTCTCCGGTCACGCCGAGGAAGGCGGTCTCGATCGACTCGCCGGCCACAATCGCCGTAGCGAATTCGTATGCATTGTCGATCGGCACGGCGAAACCCACCCCAGTGTTGGCGCCAGTGGTAGTGAAGATCTGGATGTTGACTCCGATGACCTCGCCTTTCCGATTGGCGAGAGCGCCTCCGCTGTTACCGGGGTTGATCGAAGCATCGGTCTGGATCAGGACCTGGGCGGTCAGCGGGCTGGAGACGGGTCGGCTTACTGCCGATACCACTCCCGAGGTCACGGTCTGTTCGAGACCCCATGGGCTGCCCAAGGCGACGGCCAACTGGCCGACTTCCAACTCTTGGTCGAGGGCAAGATTGGCGGCCGGGGCGCCGTCGGTGTCGACTGCGATCACGGCGATGTCGTGAGGAGCATCGGTTCCAACCACCTCGCCTTCGCGCAGGCTGCCATCGGCGAATCGAACCTGCACAACCTCGACTCCGTCAACCACATGGGCGGCAGTGAGCACATGGCCATCCTCGTATACAAAGCCCGAGCCGAGACCGGCCTGATGCTCGATCTGCACCATCGAGGGAAGCAGAGCCGCCGCGACCGCGGCGACAGGCTCATCACCGGGGTCGATCGTGGCTGTCGTCTCCTGGGGGGCAGCTATCGAGGTCGTAACGGAGGGCTGGGAGGCATCGTCGTTCCCCAGCCACCAGCCGACCCCCAGCCCTCCCGCCAGGAGCAAGATCGCCAGCAGCAGGGCGGGGATGAACGAAACGCCCCGCCTCGGGGGCGGAGGGGGCGGCAACAACGGTCGCGGTTCCTCGGAGGAGGGGTCGGTCACAGTGTCGGTAATCCTGTCATCAATCATTCCCTACCTCGGAGTCGACTTCGCCTCAAGCTACGGGGCAGGCTCTAAACCGCCCCTAAACAGAAACTGGGAAATCCCTGAGTAGCAGTTCAGACTTCGCGGTAGGAGACGGCTTCGATCCGACCGGCCCGATGGCGCAGAGGGTCGTACTCGGGGGCATCGGCATCGGTCCCCAAGGGCAGCCACACGACGGTCGTGGCGCCTCGACTGGTTTCGGAATAGATCTGGAAAGAACCGCCGTGCATCTGTGCCACGTGTTCGACGATCCCGAGACCAAAGCCGGAAGTAACGAAGGAGGACTCGAATCCCAGCCCCTCGTCGGCCACCGCCAGGTACGCCCACGGGCCGGAAAGACCGGATCCCACTTCGACCTTGGCTCCCGGCGGGGAAGCTTTGAGCGCATTGTCAACCAGGTTGCTCAGTGCTCTGCTCAACGAAACGAGATCGCCGTGCACGTCCGCCTCGCCCGCATTCTCCACGAGCTCGACTCCCAAGTCATTAGCCGCCGCCCGATGATCGTCCACGGCGCTGCGAACAAGGGCGGAAAGATTGACGCTGACCATTTTCGCCTGACCGGCTTGAAACCGTGCCGCCGCCAGCAGGCCCTCGATCATCGTGCTCATCCGTTCGGCGTTGCGGGCAACGATCTCGCCAGTGGCCTTCCACTCCTCGATCGAGGAGTCAGGGTCATCGAGGGTGACCTCGACATTGGAGCGAATAACCGACAGCGGAGTGCGGAGGTCGTGGGAGGTATCGGCCAGGAAGCTCCGCTGCGCACCGAAGGCTCCTTCCAGGCGATCAAGCATTGAATCGAAGGTGTTGCCGAGCCGGGTCAACTCATCGTCGGGACCCTTGAGCCCGATGCGCCGGGAAAGATCGGAAGCCTCGATCTCCCGGGCCACCTGGGTGATTCGATCGACAGGAGCGAGAGCACGGCCTGCCAGAACCCATCCCACGCCCAAGGAGATGAGAAAAAGGAGGCCGAGTCCGATCAGCGTGTATACGGCGAGCCTCTCGAGCACGTATTGGTTGAAGATGCTCTCCAGGGTGCGCACCTCGGCCTCTTCGAAGCGGGGATCGAGGACCAGCCGGTACTGACCGAGCTGCATCTGCTGCCCCCGCACTATCAGGCGAGTTTCCGTCTGGGTCGTCAGCTGCCAGCGGATGGCGGCGTAGATCAGGGCCAGCACCAGTCCGCCCAGGCCAAAGACGACTGCCGAATAGAGAAGGGACAGGCGAAAGCGAACCGATCGGATGAACTGACGGAGCTGGTTCATTCGGAGGACCGCAGAACATATCCGCGCCCCGATACCGTCTCGATCAGGTGAGGCTCGCCGAGTTTCTTCCGCAGATTGGAGACCGTGACCCGCACTGTGTTGGTGAAAGGGTCGGCCATCTCATCCCAGACATGCTCAAGAAGGGTCTCTTGCGGCATCACCTCATCGGCGTGCGCCATCAGGAACTCGAGGAGAGAAAACTCCTTAGCCGTGAGAGACAGGGCGTGATCGTCGCGGGTGGCAACAAAGCGAGCCGGGTCGAGCGTGAGGCTGCCAACCTTTAGCACGGGTTGGGCTGCTTCATCGCGACGGAGGAGGGCCCGAGCTCGGGCAGCCAGCTCGGCGAGCGCAAAGGGCTTGACCAAGTAGTCGTCCGCCCCGGCGTCGAGACCGGCGACCCGATCATCGATGTCATCGCGGGCAGTCAGCATCAACACCCGGGGCCGGCGCGACTCCAAAGTGGGGAGGTCGCCGTCAACCAGACGCCGGCAGAGCTCGAGTCCCGAACCGTCGCCCAGGTTCCAGTCGAGGATTGCCAGGTCGTAACCATTGCCACGCAGCTTTTCTTCGGCGATCATCGCTCCCCCGGCGACGTCGACTGCGTATCCGTGACGCCGCAAGCCGCGGGCGATGGCGGCGGCCAGGTCCGCTTCGTCCTCGACTACCAGCAGGCGCATGGTCGAAACGCTAACGCCGGGCCATAAGTAGCCGCTAAAGGACTTAGTTAAATGAGATGATGCCGACAGTCGATTGGGAGCTGTACGAAGCGGTCCTTTTCGACCTAGACGGCGTCCTCACCGATACCGCCCGCGTCCATGCCAAGGCATGGAAAGAAACGTTCGACGAATTCCTCGCCACCAAGGGTGAGCCTCCCTTCACCATCGAGGGCGACTACCGAAAATTCGTTGACGGCCGGCCCCGCTATCAAGGAGTGGCTACCTTCTTCGCCTCGCGCGGCATCAGCCTTCCCTGGGGCGAGCCCGCCGACCACCCGGACAAAGAAACGGTTTGCGGGGTCGGCAATCGCAAGAATGAGTTGGTGAACGAACTCATTGCCGCCGAGGGTGTAGCGGTGTACCCGGGATCGCTTCGCCTGCTTGAACACCTGGCGGGGATGAAGATGAAGATGGCGGTAGTGACCTCGTCGGCTAATGCCGCGACCGTGTTGGCCGGTGCGAAGCTCGACTCATTCTTCGGGGTGCGAGTGGACGGCGAGCTCGCCGCCCAGCTCGGTCTGGCGGGCAAACCTCACCCCGACCCGTTTCTCAAGGCCGCGAAGCTCCTCGGGGTCGACCCGGGACCAGCCGTGGTCATCGAAGATGCGGCCAGCGGTGTCGCAGCCGGGAAGGCCGGGGGCTTTGGGCTGGTGGTTGGGGTCTGTCGGCATGATGACCCGAGAACGCTGCGACAAGCTGGTGCCGATTTGGTCGTCGACGACCTCGGTGAACTGATCGGCTGAAGATGATCATCCAGTCGGCCTTTGGCGAAGATGTCTGGTCCCTGACCTGGCCCGGACTGCGAGAGATCGCGGCGCTCGAGTCCATCTTCTCGCTTGCGAACGGATTCCTCGGCGTGAGGGCCAGCTTCGAACAAGGCCGGCCGGCTCACCAGCCCGGTTCGCTGATCAACGGCTTCCACGAAGTCTGGCTGATCACGTACGCCGAACCGGGATTCGGCTACGCCACAGTCGGGCAAACCATCCTCTACGTTCCGGATGCAATAGGGCTGGCGTATCTAGATGGCGATTATCCACGACCACTCGATGACGCCGAAGTCGAGCGATCCCTAAACCTGCGAAAAGGAACCGTGACCACCAAGGTCCACTGGCCCGACCTCGAACTCTGCTGGGAGCGGCTCGTGTCATTCGTTCATCCCGGAGTCCTGGCGATCAGGGTGGAAGGAGCCGGGCCTGAGGCGCAGTTTTTGTCGGGATGGCATTACCGCCACGACGTCGATGACGCCGACACTGTGGAACTCGTCTTCGATCCCCGCAGCGCTCGCATACTTCCCACTCGCGCCCTCAGTGCTGGGGATCTCATCACAAGTGACGGCATCCCCCAAACTGTCTTCCGAACGCTGGCATCGGACCTTTCCTTGTCGGTCGCCGTCGATCACAACGCCGATTCGACCAAGATCGGCCAATTCGACGTCGACGAACTCGTAGTGATCGCGCAAGGCTCGACGGTCGAAAAAAGAGTGGCGTATGTCAGGGGGGCCGCCCTTGGTGCTGCCGCCACCGTTCTTCACGGGGCTCCAGATTTCGCCGGCTTGGCTGCCGAACAGGAGGAGCACCTGGCCGCCTTCTGGGAAACGGCCGCGGTCACGATTGGGGCGGGCCCGCGCCTCCAGCAGGCCGTCAACTGGAATATCTTTGAGCTCCACCAGGCTTCGGCGCATCTCGCCAGCACCGGGATTCCGGCCAAGGGACTCTCCGGGCGAGGTTATGAGGGCCATTACTTTTGGGACAGCGAGATCTTCGTCCTCCCGTTCCTCGCCCATATCGACCCGACCGCCGCCTCTCGCCTGATCGCCTTTCGGCACTCGATCCTTCCCGTCGCGCGGGAGCGAGCCCGCATCCTCAATCAAAAAGGCGCTCTGTTCCCCTGGCGCACCATCTCGGGGGAGGAAGCTTCGTCCTACTACGAGGCAGGGACAGCTCAATATCACATCGATGCCGACGTGGTCTACGGAATCGACACCTACCTTCGCGCCACCGGCGACGAGCAGATCCTGATCGACTACGGAGTGGAGATTGCGG
Organism: Acidimicrobiia bacterium; assembly: GCA_050741915.1. GTDB lineage: Bacteria > Actinomycetota > Acidimicrobiia > Spongiisociales > ZC4RG35 > JACCTH01. The sequence goes on along the minus strand of JBOGEX010000141.1, from coordinate 6,435 downwards.
TTGAAACCGCCCGGCTCTGGGCGGACCTGGGACATTTCGAGGACGGCCTCTTCCACTTCTCGACCGTGACTGGCCCCGACGAATACTCGGCGTTGGTGGACGACAACGCCTATACGAATCTGCTGGCAGGTTTCAACCTGGCGCGGGCTGTGGAGTGGACGAATTGGCTCGAGGCCCACCACCCCGCGGAATTCTCCCGACTCTCCCGGGTCTTGGAAATCGATGCCGCGGAGGTGGAATCATGGCAGCGACTCGCCAAGGCTGTCTTCGTTCCCCACGATGAAGAACGCAACCTGACTCCGCAGGATGCTCGCTTCTTCCATCGCAAACCCTGGGATTGGAGTGTTCCCCGCTCCCAGCATCCGCTGCTTCTCTTTTTCCATCCGTTGGTGATCTATCGGCACCAGGTCCTCAAACAAGCCGATGTGGTGATGGCGATGTACCTGTTGCCGCACCTGTTCTCTTCCGAGCTGACTAGGAGCAACTTCGATTTCTACGACCCCCTCACCACGAGGGACTCTTCCCTCTCGCCTCCCATCCAGGCTGCGGTCGCGGCCCGCATTGGCTATTTGAAGCCAGCGCTCTCCTACTTCGAGGAGTCGGCGATTCTCGACCTCGAGAACCGCGCCGGCAACACGGCCGATGGTCTTCATCTCGCCACCGCCGGGGGGACCTGGCAGGCGCTGATCTCGGGCTTCGGCGGCTTCACCCACGGACCGTCGGGAGCGCGCTTTGACCCTCGCCTCCCACCGACCTGGACCGAGCTCGAGTTCTGTGTCCGCATCAAGGGCTCTCTGGTTCGCGCCTCGTTGCGAGACGACACGTTGGCCCTCGTCTTGCTCACCGGCGACGAGGTAAACGTGGCTGTTCGAGACGAGGAGGTCACGGTTACTTCTCAGGAGCGGACATTCGCGGTGCCGAGCAAATGGATCTAGGAAACCTCACCGGGCTGCGACGGGCAACCGGGTCTTGATCGTTCTTTGGGCTGGAACCGTCGGTTTCGGTGGGTTGCAACCCTGGGTTCGCAATTGGCTAGCGGCTCAGGCTGCGTCCGCCGCCGATGGTGATTACCTCGCCGGTGATGTAGGTCGAGCCGGCTAAAAAGGACACGAGCGAGGCGACTTCCTCCGGCGTCCCCATCCTTTGCATCGGGATCGCCGCCACCATCTTCTCGCGCACTTCGGCGGGGATGGCCATCGTCATCTCGGTCCCGATCAAGCCGGGAGCAATGGCATTGACCCGAACCCGCGGGGCCAAGCGCAGCGCGTAGGCGCGGGTGAGGCCGACCAACCCGCCCTTAGACATCGAGTAGTTGTACTGGCCGAAGTTCCCCAGATAGGCGCGGGAGCTGACGTTGACGATTGCTCCCGATTCCATCAAGTGATGAAGCGCTTCGATGAGGCGAAAAGGGGCCCCGAGGTTGACCCTTAAGACCAAGTCGAAGTCCGCGTCGGAGAGATTCACGAGCCTGGCGTCGCGGGTGACGCCGGCGTTGTTCACCACCAATCCCAACGAGCCGAGCCTTTCGACCTCGGCTCGCACCAGCTCAATCCCTTCGTCAGTGGTGAGGTTGGCCTGGACGGGCCGAACGATGGTTTTCGCCTCGAGTTCGGCGGCCACTCCCCCGAGAGACGGCGACAGGTCGACGAGGAGGAGCTGCCAATCCTCCGCCGCCAATCGACGGGCGATGGCCCCTCCGATCCCACCGGCCGCACCCGTGACGACGGCCCAGCTCATGGCAGGGCCTTGCCGAGATGGGCCCCGCCCAGTCGCACGAGCTCGCCCCGGGGGCCGTCGACGGTCAGCAAATGCCTCACCCAGGTTGCAATCGACTCGGGGCTCGATCCTTTCTCGACCGCCAGGGTGTTCACCGTGCTCTTCTTCAGCTCGAGACTGGCAGTGCGCGCGCCCGAGAGGAGGGCGGTCGCCACCATCGCCGCCCCGATACCGTCGCGACCGAGAAGGTCGTCTCCGGCGACGACATAAACGATGGGCTCGCCTTGGCTGGCGGCGGCCTTGGTCAACGAGAACGCCTCGGCCAGCTCCGTCAACACGTCCTCCCACCGGTCGGAAACGTCGGGGTCGGCAAAGAACACCAAACCCACCCCCTCCCCGCCCAGCAACGAGGCCAATTCCTGATCCCGACAGCGCAAGATCACGGGCGGCTTCCATCCACGGCTGCTCCCGCCGCAACTAGTTCGGCGATCTCGGCATCCGATATACCGAGATCGCCCAGGATAACGACCGTGTGCTGGCCCAACACCGGCGGAGGCATGGCCGACCGGGCAGGTCGGTCGTTCACGCGCAGTGGCGAGCCCTGCGTACGAAAGGTTCCGATCCGGGGATGGGAAACCTCTGTGACCATCTCGTTGAAGATCACCTGCTCGTCCGCGAACACCGCCTCCATTTCAAGTATCCGCCCCACCGGCACTCCCACCGCCTCGAGCACCTTCAGCCAGTGGCCCGTGGGCTCGTTCGCCAACACCTCCACCAGGATTTGTGAAAGCTCGCCGCGGTGGCGGACCCGTAGCTCGTTGGTTGTGAATCTGGGATCCGAGTTGAGGTGATCGAGCCCCAGCGCCCGGCAGGTGTCGGCAAAGTGACGGTCGGAGACCACCGCCAGATTCAGATACCCGTCGGCGGTGTTGAAGGTCTGATTGGGTCCGGTGACCGGGGAGGCAGTGCCAGTCCTATCGGGCTGCCTTCCGCTTGAGAAATACATGGCGTTCCACGTCGCCTGTGCGGCGATGATTCCGTCACGCAGGGAGGTCTCAACCAGTGTTCCCCGGCCTCCCCGCCGACCGCCACCACCCACCAGGGCCGAGGTGATGGCCAGGGCGGCGTTGGTGCCGGCGAGAAAATCGGCGATCGTCGTGGCGGTCTTGTGCGGACCCTCCTCCTCGCCGCCGGTGATCGACATCATTCCCGATTCACCCTGGAAGATGAGATCGATCCCGGCCCGGTCGGCGGCGGGCCCCTTGCTCCCGAAGGCGCTGATCACCCCGACGACCAAGTGAGGGGCCAGCGCTCGGAGTGATTCATATCCCAAACCCATGCGCTCCATGGCCCCCCGGCGCAAGTTGCTCGTGACCACGTCGGACTGCTGGCAAAGCCGTAACAAGGCCGTCGTCACCCGCTCATCCTTGGGATCGACCGCCAGAGACAACTTGCCACGGTTGACGCCCAGAAAGAAGGCACTCTCGTCTTCGTAGAAGGGACCGATGGCCCGGGCCAGGTCGCCTGTCACCGGCTCGACTTTGATTACCTCGGCGCCGAGGTCGGCGAGCAGCATCCCGCAGTACGGGGCGGCCACCAGGTTTCCGAACTCGACTACGCGGACGCCGAGAAGTGGGGCGCTCAGATGAGGGTCGCCTGTCACACCCTTTCCACCACGACCGCGCTTCCCTGACCCACCCCCACACACATCGTTGCCAGGCCGAAGCGACCATCTCGCTTCTTCAGTTCGTGAACGAGGGTGGTGACAATACGCGCTCCGGACGCCCCGAGCGGGTGGCCGAGAGCGATCGCTCCCCCGTTGGGGTTGACTCGCTGGGGGTCGAGGCCGAGCAATCGAATAGTGGCCACCGCCTGGGCGGCGAAAGCCTCGTTCACCTCAGCCAGGTCGAGGTCGTCGACCTCGAGACCGGCCCGTTCCAGCGCCTTCTGAGCAGCCGGCACAGTTCCAATTCCCATGACATCAGGATGAACGCCGGCCGCAGCTCCAGCGGCGATCCGGGCCATGGGTTCGAGTGCGTGTCGCTTGAGTCCCTCATCCGTGGCGAGCAGGAGCGCCGCCGCCCCATCATTCATCGGAGATGAGTTGCCGGCAGTCACAGTTCCGTCGGGCTTAAAAACCGAAGGCAGGCTCCCCAACACCTCCAGCGTGGTATCGGCCCGCGGGCCTTCGTCGGAGACGACCAGCTTCTTGGCCCGACGGCGGGCATCGATCGGGACCTCAAGCGGCTCGATTTCCTCTTTGAAGCGGTCGCTGCGTTGGGCCGCCACCGCTTTCTGATGACTGGCGAGAGCAAGCTCGTCTTGGTCCTGGCGGGAGACGCCGTACTTTTCGGCGACCACCTCGGCGGTCATCCCCAGGGTGATTGGCGGGTAAAGGTCTTCCATCAGAGGGTTGGTCAGGCGCCAGCCGAGAACTGTGTCCACCACTCCCGGAGGACCAACGGCAAAGCCAGTCTCGGCCTTGGGGGTCACATAAGGTGCCCGACTCATCGACTCGGAGCCGCCCGCCACCATCAAGTCTCCCCACCCGGCGGCGAGGGCATGGGCGGCGGAGATCACTGCTTGCATGCCCGATGCACAAAGGCGGTTGACCGTGGCCCCGGGCACCTCAACTGGGAGTCCGGCCAGAAGAGAGGCCATTCGGGCCACGTTCCGATTGTCCTCGCCGGCCTGATTGGCGGCACCCCAAACCACGTCTTCAATCGCTCGGGATTCGACATCGGGATGGCGGGCCAACAGCCGGCCGATGGCATGGGCAGCCAGATCATCGGGACGTATGAGAGCGAGCTGTCCGCCCAGTTTGCCCATGGGCGTTCGACAGGCATCGACGATGAAGACCTCGGACATGTTGTGAAAGTTAGTTGTCAGCTGGTCGGAGCAAGCACGACCGATAACAGGGCCTTACCGCCGAGTACGCCCGATCGCAACCGGTACGTGGCACTCCCCACTGTCGTCTGCGAATCGAGGCCGGCCGTCAGGGGCCGGTCGGGGTCAACTCCGAGCTCCGCCAGCACCCGGCGACGACCGAGACCGTCGAGATCAGAGTTGATGGTGGCGATCAAAATCCCCCAGCTCGCCAGGACAGCATCGCCGTCTTCGGTTCCGGACGTGGGGGCGGCGACGATCATCAGCGAGCGCACGATTCCGGTCGCCGGCTGTTCTGTGGCGTAGATCACGAGCCCGGGCCGCAGGTTCATCTGCAACCGGTTGGGACCGGGCTGTTCGAGCAAGAAGAGTCCCAGATTGAGCTCACTCGCCGCCTCGTTCCAGAGGACCGGAACCTGATCGACGCCTCCGGTGAAAACGGTCGGGACCACCGGCATCGTGGTCGGGGCAGACGCGAGCAGGTCGGGGGTCGGACGGTCGCGAGCAACGAGGCCGGCAACCACCATCGCCACAAGGATTGCCCCGACTCCGACCGCCACCCACTTGAGAAGCCCGCCGTTGGGCGTGACCTCGAGAGACTCCTCGCCCCAACGGCTTGAGATTTCGCGCATGAGGTGTGCTGGCTGATCGGCGGTGAACACAGCCTCGTCGCCTCCGATGGCAAGCCGAAAGTCGTCGCCTTGGGGGATGATCTGACAGGCGGAGATCGGCCACGACCCGAGCGGCTCGGCGTCGGTGAGAAGCGTCACCTGGCCGTCGGCCAGGCGGAGGGTGGCCGCCAGCGGCGGCTCGTCCTCGAGTCGTATTGCCCCGACGTAGTCCATGAGCCAATTATCGGAGAGGGGGCCGTACCAATAAAGCTTCGACCGCCAGCCTCGGCGGGCTCCGTTGTAGTTACCAGCAGTGGGCGCTGGCAGCCCACGGAGACCACCCTTCCGTGTAAACCAGATATGCCGCCGCGGCGACGTTGGCGACCGGATCAAAGATCGAAGCTCCGGGGAGTCCGATCGACGCCGCGCGTTCGGCCCAGTACCGGGGAATGTGCTGGAAGAGACCGGCCGCGCCCGAAGATGAGTTCTGAGCGTTGGGGTCGCCGCCCGACTCACAAGAGATCACTCTTAGAGCAGTGTCTACGTCAGAAGGGGCGAAGTATGAGCTCACCAGACTCCGCCATTCCTCCACCGGGCGGGGAGCCGGAGCAGGTGCTGGGGTCCGTGGGGCCGGAGGAGCGGCAGTGGTCAACACGGTGGCGGTAGTCGAGATGCTGATCGGCTGCACAGGGACAGGGTCGGCCACCAGCTCCGCGCAGGGACTGGTGCAGTAGTCGTCGGGCCACGGCAAGAGTGGAGCTATGGCCGGAGCCGGCGTTGGCCGCAGTTCGAGGTACTTGGGCGTGAGACCGGCGTCGTCGACAGTCGGCGCCATGGCTGTCCCGATGGCGAAGAGCATGAAGATGATCGAAAAAGAAAAAAGGGCCGAGCGCCAGCGACGCACAAAGCCTCCTTGTAGGCATATCCAAGGGCGGCCAGGACGAATCGAAACCAGATCCGAACCCGGAGTTCCGCCCAACTCCGCCGGGCACGCTAGGGCAGATTGGAAATCTGTGGCAAGCTGGCCGCACCATGGGAGGGCCGCCGCAACCGGAAATGGTGGGCGTGATCATCCACACCAGCGGGGCGCGATTCGGAGAAATGAGGCGGTTCTATGCCGAAATTCTGGGCCTCCGGCCCCGCTCCGACCGAGTCGGGTTCATCAACTTCGAGTGGAACGAATTCCGCCTAACCCTTCACCTCCACGACAGGGTTAGGGGGG
>JBOGEX010000140.1:0-14395 GCA_050741915.1 Acidimicrobiia bacterium | reverse complement strand
GTTGCCAACAACACCACCGAACAGATCCGCAAACGGGCCATCCGCCAGCTGGAAAACCTCGGCTACAAGGTCACCCTCGATCAGACTGCCGCCTAGGGAACGGGAACCGTATTTTCAGAACAGAATGAAAAGGTGCTGGCTTACAACCTCGACCACGTCGGCATCGCCGTGCGCGATCTCGAAGCCGCTATCGACGGCTATCGAACGCGCTATGGAATCGAACCCAGCCACCGAGAGGTGGTCGAGAGCCAGGGCGTCGAAGAGGCCCTTCTCCCTCTCGGCGGTTCCTTCATCCAGCTCCTTCTTCCCCTCACTCCCTCCTCACCGGTGGGACGATTTCTCGAAAAGAGAGGAGAAGGCCTTCACCACGTGGCCTATGCGGTATTGGACATCGAGGCATCGCTCTCCCATCTCCGCCAAGCCGGCGCTCGTCTCATCGACAATGTGCCTCGCCTCGGGGGTCGCGGGGCGCGGATCGCCTTTGTTCATCCTGTTGATGTCGCCGGTACTCTGATCGAGCTAGTGGAGCCATCGTTGTGACCGCGGTCGAGATCAGAGGAGGCGCCGACGAGTACGAGGCGGCAGTGATCGCCGCTGTTTTCCGTCGACTGCTCGACGAAAGAGCGACCGCCCGCGCCACTCTTCCCCCCCGTCGCCGTCCCTCGGCCTGGGTGTCGGCGTATCAGGACCCCCATCCCGACGATCCTTACGATGCGGTCACACCGGAGCGTCGGGGTCAGTTTCCGGTTCGCTAGGACCTCGCCACCAACTCGGCTTGGCCTCGTCGAGTCGCAGCGGCCGGCCTCCGAGGGCGAAGGACGAGATCAAAACCGCAAGCGATGCCACTGCCATGAAGAGCGCTCCGAGCGCTCCCGGCGGCGCCAACGCGTCATTGAGCACGCGGATGAGGACAGCCGCCACCAGGGCGAGTGGCAACGAGCGCGCCACTATCGAGAGGAGCGGCCGCCATCGGTCGGGCCGTCGATATGCCCAGAGCAGAGCAAGGGCGATCGTGTAGAGCCACATTACGGTCGAACTGGCCAGGGCCAACCCCTCGACCCCGGCGGTATCAAAGAGCACAAACGACAAAGGGATGGCGACCACCGTGGACCCGGTCCCAATGGCAACGGGAATCCACATCCGGCGGTGGGCATAGAACCATCGTCCGAGGATCTGATGGATCCCCCAAGCGGGGATCGCCAGCGCGAACCAACCCAGAAGTATCGCCACCTGCGCCGAGTCTGCCGCCCCAAACCGACCCCATTCGTAGACGAGGCGGACTAAGGGGGAGGCGGCTCCAAAGAAGAAAGCCAACGCGGCCATCGAGACGAACGTCGATCCCCGCAAGGCGCGGAGCGTGATTCGATCCGCCCGCTCGCCGTCGCCGGCCGCGACCAAGCGGGCAAGAAATGGATAGCTGGCCACGGCCGCGGCTTGAGCGATCATGCCGACAGGCAGCATGTTGAGCATCCGTCCGAACGACAGGGCAGCGGTCGATCCCGCCCCACCGAGCTGGCCAAAAAGGCGGGGAAATTGCTCGTCGAGGACCGTCACCGACTGCCCGATCATCAGCGGGAAGGCGAGGGTGAGATACGACCGGACCGCGGTCGACGGGCCGCTCGCCCACTGCAGTCCGGCCCGCTGCGCTCCGACCCATTGCAGGATCAGGGTTCCGACGACGGCGCCGACCAGGGCACCCCAGATGAAACCGGCAGCGCGGTTGGAATCCTCGGCGGCACCAACCAAACCTCCGATGATGATGCCGAGGTTGTAGATCACCGGTGCCAGGGCCGGATACAGGAAACGCCGCTTCGAATACTGGTAAGCCATCAACAAGGCTCCCAGCACAAAGGCAACCTGGGCAGGGAGGACAATGCGGGTCAGGGTCACAACTCGATCGAGTTGGGCCCCATCAAGTGTTGGGAAAGCGACCCGGCAAACGTGGTCGGCGAGCACCATCATGATCGCCGTTAAAGAGACGATGGCGAGGCCGACCCATCGGAACACCGCCGAAAAATCCCGATGCAAAGCCTCCTCGTCACCTTCTTCGATCCGCCGGGAGAGAATTGGAATCAAGGTGATGCTGAGGAACCCGCCGGCGAGGAGATAGTTGAGAAAGTCGGGGACGACGAAGGCGTAGCGGTAGATGTCGCCTTCGGCACTCACCCCGAGCAACGCCGCCAGGAGAGTCTCCCGCCCCAGGCCGAGCAGTCGGGACAGCAATACCGATCCCGAGACGATGAGGGCCGCGCCGCCGAAACCGAGAGGCCGCTTCATGGACGGAGGGCATCGAGCAGGCCCTCCGGCACGGCCAGGTCGCCTCGCCCTACTCCCATTTCGATGCCGGGCTTGAAGGCTCCGTGATAATCGCTCCCACCCGAGGGCAAGAGGCCGAACCTGGCCGCCAGCGCCACGTAGCCCTCGCGCTCGATTGGCGAGTAGGGAGGGCAATAACACTCCATCGCTTTCAGGCCTGCCTCTCTCAATCGCCGGAGCGTGGTCGAAACCTCCTCAGAACTATTGAGGCCGAGTGTGTGGGGATGAGCCAAAACCGGCACTCCGCCCGACTCCAATGCCAAACCGATCCCCTCTTCGGGAGAAAGCCGCCAGCGGGGGCGGTACGCCGGCCGTCCCCACCCGAGATAGAGATCGAAGGCCTCCGTGATCGACTCGACATATCCCCGGCTAACCATCACCGCGGCGATGTGGGGACGGCCGACCGACTCGCCACCCGCCAACGAAGCCACCTCCTCGGCTCTCACCGGAACCCCGAGGCTCGTCAGCGCTTCCAGGATCTCGAGATTGCGGGCATGGCGGGCGCTCCGGATAGCCGATAGTCGGTCCTGGAGCGGACCCGCCCCGGGAGGGAGGAACAGCACCACGAGATGCATGGCTCCGCCTTCCCAGGCCAGTGAGAGCTCGGTGCCGGGAACGAGCTCGATTCCCACGTTGCCCGCTTCCACTGCAGCCGCATTGACCCCTGATTGAGTGTCGTGGTCGGTGAGGGCGAGGGCCCGGACTCCCACTCCCGCCGCCCGCTGTATGAGCGCGGCGGGCTCATCCGAGCCATCGGAGGCACTGGAATGGCAGTGGAGGTCGATCAATCGTTCTTCGAAGTCAATCCGAGAAGGTCACCGACTCGATGTATACCGTCTCGGTGGGACGACTTCTCTCACTCGACCCGATGGCCGGTGCACGGGGGATATCGACGATCTCATTGATAGTGTCTTGCGAGTCCGTCACGGTGCCGAGGACTGAGAAGGTGTTTGTTAGGACCCTGGCGTCGGGGCCGATCACTATGAAGAAATGGCTGCCGCCTGTGCCGCCGCCAATGTTCGACATCGCCACCACTCCTTCGGTGTAGTCGAAATCCTCACCCGGGAGTTCGTCGGGCAGCAGATAGCCGGCGTTGCCAGTTCCGTCGGCATTGGGATCCCCGCCATATAGGGCGAAGTTGTCGATGATCCGATTGATCACTAGGCCCTCGTAAAAGCCCTCCCTACCCAGGAAGACAAAGGAATTGACTGTTTCCGGGGCGTCCTGATTCAGGGTGATCACGATCGGCCCGCACGAGGTCTCGATCGTGGCGGTGCTCGGTAGGGCGCCTTGACCTTCGGGGGCGGGGTAGGTCCTGGGCTCCCATTCGGGAACCTGATCGGCGCCGCAAGCAGTCGACTGATTGCGAAAGCCGGCGTAGCCGGGAGGCAGCCCGGGCTCGGCCGGCCCCAGGTTGATGAGAAGCAAGATGGCCGCCAGGCCGATACCCACTCCGATGGCAATCAGGATGCGACGGCGGAACTCGCGACGGGTGGCGGACCTGCGCTCTTCTTCGCGTTTTTGGCTGCGCTGTTCCTTCTGGCGTTGGCGACGATCAGTCATTTGCAGGGTGAACCGGGTCGTAAGCTATTCGTTGCAGCATCCGCTCCCCAAATTGCACGTCCCTCTTGGCCCCGATCGAGGTCCTCTTTCGTGTCTCTAATAGTCCAGAAGTTCGGTGGCACCTCGGTCGGCACCCCCGATCTGGTCAGCGCCGTGGCAGATCGGGTCTGTTCCACCACGGGCGCCGGTCACAAGGTCGTGGTGGTCGTATCTGCCATGGGCGATACGACTGACGAACTGATCCGTCTCGCCGAGGCAATCACTCCTGACCCTCCGGCCAGGGAGATGGATATGCTGCTCACGGCGGGCGAGCGAATCACGATGGCCTTGCTGGCCATGGCGATCTCGGCCCGCGGCGTCGAAGCCATGAGCTTGACTGGTTCCCAGGCGGGCATCCTCACCGACGGCACCCATGGGTCGGCCCGGATTCGAGAGATCAGAGGCGAGCGGATCCAAGAGGGTCTGGCCCGAGGAAAGGTTGTCATCGTGGCGGGTTTCCAAGGGGTCGACCCGACTTCGAAAGAGATCACGACCATTGGTCGCGGTGGTTCTGACGCCACTGCCGTCGCCCTGGCCGCGGCCCTCGGAGCCGACGTCTGCGAGATCTACTCCGATGTCGACGGTGTCTTTGCGGCCGACCCCCGCGTGGTTCCGGGTGCCCTAAAGCTGGCGGAGATCTCTTACGACGAGATGCTCGAGCTCTCTGCTTCTGGCGCCGGCGTCCTCATGACCCGGTCGGTCGAGTTCGGACGCCGTTTCAATATTCCGATACACGTTCGGTCGTCGTTCAATTTGAAAGCCGGTACCTGGGTAAAGGAGACCACGATGGAACAAGCAATCATCTCAGGAATCGCCCACGACCGGTCTGAGGCCAAGCTCACCGTCCGCGGGGTGCCGGACAAACCAGGAGTGGCCGCCGACCTCTTCGAACCGCTGGCCGAAGGCGGAGTCAACGTCGACATGATCGTCCAGAACATCGGGCACGATGGCTCGACCGATATCAGCTTCACCGTTCCCAAGGCGGTCGCCACCCACGCCGCCGAGGTGGCCGGCAAGGTCGCCCACGGGCTGGGCGCGCAGACGGTCGAAGTCGACGAAGACATCGGCAAGGTGTCCTTGGTGGGCGCGGGGATGAAGTCTCACCCCGGCGTGGCCGCCCGGGTCTTCCGGGCCCTGGCAAACGCGGCGATCAACATCGAAATGATCTCGACTTCCACCATCCGCATCTCGTGCGTCGTCCGTGGCGATCAGGTCGATCAAGCCGTGGCGGCCCTTCATCACGAGTTTCAGCCACCGCTCATCGCCGAAGAGGTGGGGGCATGAGTGACCGGCGGGTGGCGGTGGTGGGGGCAACAGGCGCAGTGGGCCGAACCCTGCTCTCCGTCCTCGAGGAGCGAGATTTTCCGATGGCCGAGTTGCGGCTCATGGCCTCGGCCCGGTCCGCCGGCTCGTTGGCGTCGACCCGTTGGGGAGAGATCGAGATCGAGGACCTGGAATCGGCCGATCCGGATGGCATCGACATCGCCATTTTCTCCGCCGGCGCCGATCGCTCTCGCTCCTACGCCCCGGCCTTCGCCGCGGCCGGGGCAGTGGTGGTTGACAACAGCTCCGCCTTCCGCCGTGACCCGGCCGTGCCCCTGGTCGTGGCGGGAGTGAACGACCAGGCGGTCGCGACTCATCAGGGGATCATCTCCAACCCGAATTGCACGACCATGACCCTGATGGTGGCGGCAGGACCGCTCCACCGCGCCGCTCGCATCGAGGGAATGGTGGTCACCTCTTATCAATCCGTCTCGGGCTCGGGGCAGCGGGGGATGGATGAGCTCAGCCGGCAGATCACGAGTCTTCAGGCTGATTTGCCGGCCCTGGCGGGCGGAGGCTGGGAAGACCCTGGGGGCGATCTCTATGTGCGCCCGATTGCGTTCAACGTGATTCCCTATGCAGGAACGGAGACTGAGGCGGGCTACACAGACGAAGAGTGGAAGCTCGTCCACGAAAGCCGGAAGATCCTCGACGCCCCGGACCTCCGGATCGAGCCGACTTGCGTCAGGGTGCCGGTGATGGTGGGCCATTCGGTGGCCGCCACCATTTCGTTCTCGCGGCCAGTTTCCCGCGACGAGGCTGTGAGGATTCTGTCAGATGCTCCGGGAGGCGAGCTTTGGACCGACCAGGTGCCGACTCCACTCGACGCCACCGGACGGGACGCGGTGCTAATTGGCCGGGTGCGGCCAACACTTGGCCATGAGGGCGGCATCAGCCTTTGGGTGGTGGGCGACAACCTGCGCAAGGGCGCCGCCCTCAACGCCGTACAGATCGCCGAGCTGCTCAGCTGATCGTCGGGAACCCGAAGGTCTGCCAGTCCTCTGGTGGGAGGAACGGTGAGGCTCCGAGGTAGAGCGAGAGCGTGCCCTCGAGACTCAGGATCGGTCCGAATCGGTAGACCGCCAGCGGCGCCGGCGGCGGAGGCGGGGCGGTTGTCGGGGTTGGGGGAGTGGCCTGCACAGGTGTGGGTCGAGGAGCCGGTGCAGGTGGCGGTGCCGCGGTCGGTGGAGGCGGCGGCGCCGTGGTGGGCGGAGGAGGGGGAGGAGCAACGCTCTGAGTGGGAAGGGCGCAGAACACAACCGCCACCCACAGTCGTCCCCCCGAATCGGTGGCGATCCCGGTGCCCATCGCATTCCACTTCGACTGCTGGATCACCGTCCAATGCGACGGGCTATTTGCAAACGCAGTCATCACGGTCGGGACATCCGGTCCATAGCCGAGGACCTCACCCGCAGACGAACAGGTGCTGAGCAAAGGACCGAGGTTGGAATGAACCAGGCTTTGACCACTGGCTATTCGGTTGGCCGCTGCCTGGGCGAAACCATCCACGGTGCCGTCGATGACCAAATCGGGTGAGCGGACTGCGTTGACTGCGGCTCCTAGGTCGTCCGCTCTCGCCGGCAGCGCAGCCAACAAAACGAGCGCGACCGCGAAAAGTTTGACTCCGCGTCGCATAGGGGGTCGGGCGACCCTAGGTCTCCAGACCTAGGCAGGCAACTCAAGACGCCACCCACGGTGGTGAATCGCGAAAAGCTTCCTTGTCTCTTCTCGCGCGCTCGGAGGTGCTTCTTCTGGAAACCCTGGGTAGTCGGCGTCGTTGTACGACGGTTCCGGCCCACAGAATGGACGCGTCTCGGAATTTCAGTCGGCGAAGAGAACCTTGCGCAGGTCTTGGGCGGTGAAGGGCTTTTGGACGCTGGCGTCGGCTCCTGCCCTCTTGGCCAGGAAGCGATCGGCCGAGCGGTCGAGCAGAAGGACGAGTCGGGTGGGCTCGATCTGATGCATTGCGATTGCTTCCCTGAGTCGGCGGACCACCGCCATCCCCCCCATCGATCCGACCTGCATATCGATCACAACGACGACCGGCGGATGGTTCTGAGCTGCTTCGACCACGACCCTGGGGTCGGAGTGATGGATGCTCCATTCCGAGCTCGGCAACGCCGCCGCGACGTCGTTCCTCACCCAAGCCGAGTCGGTCACCAACAACATCTGCATGGCGGGGAATGTACCGGTCAGACCTAGGATTGGGACCGCCAATCGGGACGTAGCGCAGTTTGGCAGCGCGCAGCGTTCGGGACGCTGAGGTCGCGGGTTCGAGTCCCGCCGTCCCGACCACAAAGGTGCTGGTCAGAGGCCTGCAAACAGGGCTCCGGCCAGCACCCCTTTCATTTCATCCCACGTTCATCCCGCGTCCAGGATTTGGAAGGAGTCTCTCTTGGCCACCTTGATGATTGCGTTCTGCTGCGCGTTGCCCGTGAGGAAAGCCTCCTCGATGACCCAAGGTGAGACGTATTTGCGGAATCAGATAGAGCCATCGTCATAGCACAACACCTGAACGCGCTGTCGGTCAGGGCGATAGTCGGCCTCAGAGCGCGTGCGGGTGGGCTTTGCCATACGAACCTCTGTGGTGTTACTTGGTCACTCCGGTGCGGACTCGTTCTACAGACTGCTGCCCCAACGCACTCCGACGCCCTTGCCGGGTCTTACATTGACGGAGCACACTGGTCGCTTGCGATCCAGCGGCCGGGGGAGGCGTTGTGGTTTCGGCCGTCTTCGAAGGCCGTCACTGGCTTGATCCGTCGTTCTCGGTCACCTTGTAGGTTGTCGAACGGAGCCTGAGTGTCCCCAGATTGATCCTCGGCGACGTTTCTCTCGCAGGGAGGTGAGAAGGGCCTGGGAGCGGCAAGGCCGAGTGTGCAATCTATGCCGACGGCAGCTCCGCTTTGATCTGATGCACGGCGACCACATAGTGGCGCGAAGCATTGGGGCTGACGACGTTCGGCTACCTTCAAATTCTCTGTGGATCCTGCACCCGCGAAAGGAAGCCAAAACTCGAGTACGCCACTGAGCCTGGTCATCGTCGCGGAAGACGACTCTGATCGAGTTCGCTTCGAGACCCTTGAGACAGTCGGACTGCCTGGTGATGCCTTCGACACGGCCGGACGCCCTGCCGACCGAGTCTTGATTGAATGCGCCCGCCTGTTCATTGAGCAACAAGGACTCCGTGAGACAGACCCAAAACCCCTGGCTCTGATTGCCAGTGAGATCCGGCGCTTCGGGCCGAACTCATAGCGCTGCGCGATCAGCTGTGTGCGCGCGGGCCGGACTGCGGTGTTCCGGTGCATCCAGTCACATAGGTAAATGATTGCCACACCGACCAAACGTCGAGGGGGTCTCTTGGCACGCGCGAAATGTCTAGTTTCTTGGCTCTCAGGCTCTAGCGTTTTCGTTCACCATTGCCGCTCTTCGGTTAGCCGCTCGACTTCTGACGGTTTCGTTGGCGTTGCTCCTCCTTCTCGGCGGTGTGCCGACGACCGCCTTCGCTCAGACCGACGAGCCCTCCGTGCCCTTGGGGGATGGCGGCCTGGCGGTCGACCTGGCGCCGCTTGGGTCTGGTGGGCTGCTGGACCTGGTGTCGGAGATCCCGCCCGGGGACTTCTCCAACCCACCCGATCCCGCTCTTGATCTCCCACCGATCGAGCCAAAGCCCATCGAGTTTCCAGAGCCGCTCCCATCCCCTTCCGACGACCTCAATAGCCCTGATCCATCGCCTTTAGCAGTCGAGCTCGTTTCCGAGCGTTCCGAGTTCGTGCGGGTCTGGTTGGAGCCAGACGGGTCGAAGTTGGCCGAGATCCGCACCGAACCGATCTTCTTCGAGAACGCATTGGGAGCGTGGACCGAGTTCGACACCAGGCTGGCGGCCGGACTTACTGGGGGTTTCGTCAATGGGGTGGGGCCGTTCGAGGTCAAGTTCGCCGATTCGGCCGGCGCCTCCGACACGGTGGTCTTCTCACACGGGTCGGAGTGGATTTCGATGGGAACCGGTTGGGCTGGGGCTTCCCGGGCGACGATCGGTGACTCGAAGATCACCTATCCGGCGGTGGCTCCCGGGGTCGACCTCACCTATGAGGTACGAAAGCTCGGGGTCAAGACCCTGGTCATTTTGCACTCATCATCTGTCCCCACCGCCTTCTCCTTCGACCTCGAGGTATCGGTCGGGATCAAATCGGTGATCCTGGCCGAGGACGGCCGGATTGAGTTTGGTGGATCTGATGGGACCGTCCTCTTCTCGATCGCGCCCCCGCTCGCCTGGGACTCTGCCTCCGAGCCCGAGGTGACCTCAGCCACCTACAAGCTCGAGCCGGCCGAGAGCGGCTGGACGCTGGAAGTGGCGCTCGACCCGGCCTGGCTGTCCGATCCGAAGCGAGTCTTTCCGGTGACTCTCGATCCGTATATCGAGTTGGGACGAGGCAGCGACGACAACGATGGTTACATTAAGTCGGGCGCGCCGAACTCATCGTTCAATTACTCCGTGCTCCCTTTGACGCCTCCCAACAGCATGCTGGTTGGGTTCTTCGACTCAGCCAACGGAGTCGCCGAGATCTATCAGAGATATCCGTCATTCTTCCAGGTAGCCGGTAAGTCCATTTCCGATGCCGATTGGTGGATCTATTTCAACGATCCGTCCGGCACCGCCCCCCGTAGCCAGATCAGTGTCAACGCCGTCGGCACGGATCTCTTCTGGTTTCCTTCGACGCTGACATGGAGCGGCTGGCATCCGCCCAACCTCACCAGTGCAGTGCCGCTCCTGGACGGCCCCACGGTCGATAACTGGTGGGGAGCCGATGTCACGTATCCAGTGCAGAACTTCGCGGTGGAGACCCCGGGTTGGGGAGAGATCACGTCAGCTGGGTTTCGAATCACCGGGCCATCTACGGGGTGGCAGCGCGTTGCGGCCCTTGAGAACCCCGATACCTATGACGCTCATGTGAACGTGTGGTACTCAGAGCCGCCGACCGCCGCGCTGTCCTCGCCAGCCAACGGGTCCACGCTGTCCAACTTGACCCCGACCCTGAGCGCGACGGTGAGCGATCCGGAAGGCGCTTCGGTGCACGAGTTCTTCGTAGTTTGCCTGGACTCGGCAGGGAACAGCTGTGTTTGGCAGGGACCGGCATCCACGGTGGCCTCGGGAACTTCGGTTTCGGATGCGGTTCCTGCTGGTACGTTGTCTTGGTCGACGACCTACTACTGGTTCGTTGTCGTCTCGGACAATGGTTGGAATGGCGCATGGCTGCGCGGGGGGTGGCAGTTCACCACCCCGCCCGACCCGACTCCACCGGCGCCGCCACCCTCGAATCCGGTGTCCCCGGCCCAGGATGCGGTGGTGGCCTCGGTCGCTCCGACCCTGACTTCGACCGCGGTCTCGGATCCGAATGGACCGGTGTCGTATTGGTTCCGCATCGCCACCGGGACCGACGGGTCTTCGGGCCAACAACTCAACTCGGGCTGGCTCACCTCCCCCTCCTGGACCGTGCCGTCCGGGTTCTTGAAGGACGGCTTGGCCTACACCTGGAAGGTCTTCACCATGACCCCCGGCTCCGACCAAGCGGTGGGATCGGTGGGGAAGTTCTCTCTCAACCTGCGGATGGGAAACCAGCCGGGGATGCCCTATGACACGGTGGGTCCGGTCTCGGTCAACCTCTTCAACGGCAACTTGGTGGTGAACGCCGCCTCCCCCAGTTTCGCCACCGTCGGCGGCCCGATCGGGTTGTCCTACCAATACAACTCCCGCGCCCCCGCCCCGCCGGTCTCAACGGGGTCTACTACTACGACACCGATCTGGGGCGTGACTTCGATTCGACCGAGGCGTTGTTGAGCCGGCGGGATGCCAACGTGGTGTTCAACTGGGGAGCGGGTGGTCCCGACCCGGCGGTGCGGGCACCTTCGGCCGCGGTGGCGGCCACCGACAACTACCTGGTGTCGTGGTCGGGCTTTGTCGCCGTGCCGCAGGCGGGGGGAACTCCGCAGCAGGTGACCTACGAGTTCGGGGCCGACCTCGACATCAACGACACCGTCAAGATCTGGGTCAACACCCCGGTGACCAACCCCGCCCAACTCGACAACTGGTCTGCACCGCTATCGGCGGCCTCGACTCTCTGGGGGTCGGCGGTGACCCTGACCGAGGGACAGGCGGTGCCGATCACCATCCAGTGGGCCGACGGGACCGGAAACGGCAAGATGGTGCTGCGGGCCCGGAAGGTGGGGGAGACCGGGTTGGAGGTGCCGGCCTCCTGGCTTTCGGCCTCGGTCTCCGAGCTCTCCCCGGGGTGGTCGCTCAATGCTGGGACCACCGCCAATCCCCAGTATCTCCTCGCCCGCACCTCGGAGGGCTCGGTGGCCCTGGTTGACGTCTCCGGTGCCGCCCACACCTACAAGAAGGGGACCGGCAACACCTTCACCCCGCCCAACGGAGAGACGGGGGTGCTCGCCTATGACGAGACCGGCAAGCTCACCTTGCGCGGCGACGACGGCTTCCACTACGTCTTCGATGCCTCCGGGAACGTGGCCTCGGTGACCCTGCCGGTCGACGACCGGCGGCCGGCGGCGGCCCAATATGTGTGGTCGGGTACGCCCTCGCGATTGGATTTGGTCACCGACCCGGTCTCCGGCCGGGTGATCGATCTCCGCTACCAGGGTCAGGCGGGCGTGACCTGTCCCACCCCGCCTTCGGGTTTCGATTCCGCCGCTCCACCGAACGCGCTCTGCGAGGTGGTGTATTGGGATGGCACCTCCACCCGCTATTTCTACGTGGGGAAGAACCTGGCCCGGATCGAGGATCCGGGGGGAGAGGTGACCGACTTCTCCTACGACGGCAACGGCCTGTTGTCGAAGGTGCGGGATCCGCTCCAGGCCGACGCGGTGGCGGCGGGGGTGGCGCCCAACGACGACACCAGCCTGACCCTGGTCGCTTACTCGGTCGGAAAGGTCTCCTCGGTCGCCTTGGCCGCGCCCAGCACCGGCGCCGCACGCCCGACCCACGGCTACACCTACAACACCGGGCAGACCCTGGTGGCGGTAGCGGGGGTGACGGGGAACCGGGCAGTCTCCTACGACTCCTCGGGCCGGGTGACCTCGGACCAGGACCAGACCGGGGTCACCTCGACCTTCAACTGGCGGGTGGATGATCGTCTCAATTGGCAGAAGGACCCGGCCGGTCGGTTGACCAGCTACCTCTATGACACCCGCAAACGGTTGACCGATGTCTTTGGACCTTGGCTCGAGGTTCCCGGCTGTTTCGACACCGCCAACCTCAACCCCGGTGCCGCCTGCCAGAACAGCGTCCCCCACACTTCGACCGTCTACGACGGGGGGATCCTGGGCCTGGCCGCCACCTACTGGTCGAACAAGAGCCTCTCGGGGGCACCGGCCCTGCACAAGACCGGGGTGGGCGACTCGACCGGCGCCCTCAACCGGGACTGGGGAGCCTCGACCCCCGACCCGGGGATCCTGCCGACAGCTGGCTGGTCGGGGATGTTCACCGGCGATCTCACCATCACCACCGCCGGCTCGGTCACGTTCTCGGTCGAATCCGACGACGGCGCCCGCCTTTTCGTCGATGACCTCCTGGTGGCCGACAACTGGGGATCAACCTCGGGGGTGGCAACCGGAACCGTCTCGGCGATGACCGTGGGCAGACACCGAATCCGGGTCGACTTCGCCGACGACGCCGACGCCACTGCTTACCTCCGTCTGAAATGGGGAACCACGCCGGTGCTGATCCCCGGCACCCAGCTCTCACCCGCCTATGGCCTTCCCACTACCCAAAAGGTCTGGGACGCCAGCGCCGGATCTCCGTCCGAGGAGATCGCCAGCGGCTACGCCGTCCCCGAGCTGGGCCTGGCCACCATCAATACTTCCGATCCCGCGGGCTTGGCCCTGGCGACTCAGGCCACCTTCGAGGGTGACTCCTCGGGCTATTACCGCCTTCTCAGCCGTACCCTCCCCGCGGGAAACGGCTGGACCTATTCCTATTACGGAGCAGCCGAGACCCGAGACAACCCCTGCACCGGGGCGGTCGACCCGGTCAGCCAGGCCGGGTTGCTCAAGATCCGGACCGGCCCCGACCCCGACGGGGGAGGATCCCAGGTGGCCCTGGTCGATGAGTATGTCTACGACGATCGGGGCCGCATGGTTGCCTCCCGAGTGGGGAGCGGCGGATGGACCTGTGTCACCTTCGACGCCCGGGGGCGGGTGCTGACCGAGGCGGTGCCCGGCTTCGGTTCCCAGCCGGCCCGCACCTCGACCTATAGCTGGGCGGTCGCCAACAACCCCCTTGTCACCACGGTCACCGACCCGGCCGGGGTGATCACCACTCAGAGCGACCGGCTGGGTCGGATCACCACCTACACCGACGTCTGGGGGAACCTCACCAACTATTCCTACGACCAGGCGGGCAGGATCACCCAGACTTCCGGTGCCCTTGGCACCGTCACCTACACCTATGACGCCGCCGGGAAGGTCACCAACCAAAAGCTCGACAGCCTCACCGTCGCTGCCCCCACCTATAGCGCCACCAGCGGCGAGCTCATCTCGGTCTCCTACCCCTCCGGGACCGGCAACGGAGGGAACGGCTCGGAACTGACCTTGGGGCGGGACAACGCCGGGCGCCTGACCACCCGGGAGTGGCGCACCGCCGGGGGTGCTCTCATCGCCTCCGACGAGGTCACCCGCTCCCAGGCCGGACGGGTAATCGACCAGCTGGTCGACGGGGTCGACCCCGACCCGGGGAATGCCAACTTCGCCTACGACGGGGCCGGGCGGCTTATCACCGGTCGGGTTCCCGGCCACACCATAACCTACGGCTTCGCCCCTTCGGGTGGCTGCGGCTTGCTCACCGGAGCCGGCAAGAACGCCAACCGCACCTCGGTCACCGACAACTCCACCACCTACACCTATTGCTACGACTCGGCCGACCGCCTCACCTCCACCACCGACCCCGAAGCCTCGGGTTTCACTTACGACGCTCAAGGCAACACCGCCACCCTGGGCTCGGCCGACTTCGGCTATGACGGGGCCAACCTCCATGCCCTGACCTCGATCGCCGGTCTCGACACCACCTATCTGCGCGATTCCTCGGGCCGGATCGTCTCCCGGAGCGAGGAGACCGAAGGCACCGCCGGCGACGGCTCGGTCG
>JBOGEX010000139.1:0-6624 GCA_050741915.1 Acidimicrobiia bacterium | reverse complement strand
CACCTCGCCTCCTTACCTGTTGGCGGCCGCCAAAGCCCCCAGCGATGCTACTCCGCGTAGTAGACGCCGAGAACGGGTGGTGTTCTCCATGGCTCTCGACCCGCCAGTGGCACCCGTCACCCTTTGGCTTGCTGGTCGATCAACCGTTCAAGCTCCTTCTCGTTCAGCTGGCCCGCCCAGCTGGCGGCGATGCGACCATCGCTGGTGATGAACCAGGTGGTGGGGAGTCCGAGGATCGGGTATCGCTCGAGGATCTCGCCGCTGCTGTCGATCCCGAGGGGGTAGCCGACGCCGGTCTCGGCGGCGAACGCCCGAGCCTCCGGCTCGCTATCGCGGATGGCTACCCCTACGAAGAGGACATCGGGTCGGCGGCGGGCGACGACGTCGAAGGCGGGCATCTCTTCCCGACACGGCCCACACCATGATGCCCAGAAGTTCAGGACCACGGGCCGCCCATCGGTCTCGAGATGTTGGGAAAGGCTGAAGCGGGTCCCGTCGAACAAGGTGAGGGTGAAGTCAGGGGCCGGGTCACCCCGGCCGGAGGAGAAGCCGAGGGAACTGTCGGACGACGGGTCGATCGAGATCAACCAGAAAAGGACCGAGGCGGCGACAACGACCAGGCCGAGGATATGGAGAAGTCGGCGGCTGGAGCGGATGTCGGTGGGGGTGGGTTCCATCAGGGACGGCTTGGTCTACGACTCCCAATAGTATGTCGGCTTGATGGAGGCACTGTTGTTGCCCTTCTTGGCGGTGGCGGCCGGGGTGATCTCGTTCACCTCGCCCTGCTGCCTGCCGCTGATCCCCTCTTACGTGTCCTATGTGACCGCTTTGCCGGTCTCGGAGTTGGGCAGCAGGGAGGCTCGCGCCCTCACACTGCGGGCGTCGCTCCTTTTCGTGGCCGGGTTTACGATGGTGTTCACCGCTTTGGGGGCGTCGTTCGCTTTTGTGGGATCGCGATTGCTGGCCAGCGTCCCGCTCCTGATCCGGCTGGCCGGGGTGGGGATAATCCTCATGGGTTTGGCGATGATCGGGTTGATACGGATGCCCTGGCTTTTCCGGGAGTGGCGTCCCAGCCAATCGAAACCCCGCCGCGGCACCAAGGGAGCGTTCCCGTTAGGGATGGCCTTTGCTGTGGGCTGGGTGCCCTGTATCGGGCCGATCCTGGCCGGAATCCTCACCGTCGCTGCCACCACCCAAACCGCAGCCTGGGGGGCGGTGTTGCTCGCCCTCTATTCGCTGGGCCTTGGCATCCCTTTCGTCGCCCTTGGCCTAGGTTTCCATCGATTACGGGGGTCGCTCGATTGGCTGAGACTTCACGCCCGCCGGGTGGAACAGACCGGAGGGGTGCTACTGGTCATGGTGGGGCTGCTGTTTGCGAGCGGTGCCTGGAGGACCTTCTTCATCCCACTGCAGCGTGCCTTCGCCCGGCTCGGATGGCCCCCCATTTGACCTCGATTGAAAAGAAAGGATTCGGCCAATGATGGGTCAGATGCCGTGGTGGGGCGCCGGATGGCTGCTGTGGCTCCTATTCATCGTCCTCCTGGTGGTGGGGCTGGTGATATTGGTCAGGGCGCTTGCCGAGCGCACTGGGACGACCGAGGGAAGATCATCCGCCCTGGGAATCCTCGAGGAGCGTTTCGCCCGGGGAGACATCGATGCGGAAGAGTTCGAGGCTCGCCGACAGGCGCTGCGCTCCTGAACACGCCCTCGGGCAACATCCAGCTGATTCTCATGGGACCCGTGAGTTGGGAGCGGGCAGCCGGAACGTGACCGTCCGCCTCGTCGCAGGTGTGGTGTTCGGCCTCCTCTTGGTGTTGGCGCTGCCGGCACTGGCGCATTCGTTTCTGGTGGAGACCAACCCTGCCCAGGGAACCACGCTCTCTCAACCTCCAGCCGACATCGCCCTTCAGTTCACTGAACCGGTCGTCGTCAACACAGCCCTCGTGTCCGTGGTGACTGGCGACGGTTTGGAGGTTTCGACCGTACCCGAAGCCGAGTCGGGCGGCAGCGTATTGCGGTTGGCACTACCTGAATTGGGTGACGTGATTTTGGTGGTGTCATGGCATGTAGTGTCGGCGGTCGACGGTCACGAAGCGGCCGGAGAGTTCGCCTTCGCCGTCGGGGACACAACGGTGGCATTGGCTGCGGCCACGCAGTCGGGGGGGTCAGAAGGCTGGGCGAGGTTGCTGCGATGGCTATTCCTGGCCGGACTGACCGCCGCCGCGGGCGCGCTCATCACCGCCGAAACCCGCCAGACCGATCGGCTCCACTTGGCCACCTGGGGTCGAGCCGGGCTCATCCTGGCTTCGTTGAGCGCCACAGCTCTCTACCTGAGAGCGGTACCAAGCGGATTGTCTGTTGGGACGGTCGGTGCTGGTGCCGCCGCGGCCTTTCTGGCGTTGGCCGCAATTGTTACCGGGCCGACCCGCCAAGGCGGTATCGGGCTCGCCCTGACTGGGGCAGCGGTCGTTGCGTGGGCGGCCCGCAGCCATACCGCAGCCAACGGGGGAACCCTCGGAGTTATCGCCGACGCAGCCCACCTGGCTGGCGCCGCCCTCTGGCTTGGCACATTGGCCGTCCTGGTCGTGGATCTTTGGCGCCGAAGGGACCGGGATCGGCTGGGTCAGTCCGCCCGCATCTATGCCAGGTGGGCTTTGCGGGCTGTGATGGTGCTGGCCGCTGCCGGGTTGTCCTCCGCGTTCAGCCTGCTCACCTCCATCTCCGACCTCTGGGCCACTCCCTACGGGCGAGTGGTTGTCCTCAAAGTCTTGCTGTTCTTGGTCGCCGTCGCCTTGGCCGCCACCGCCCGCCGGCGGGCCCTTCCCTCCGGCAATCTGGGACTCCTCCGCCGACTGACCACGGTCGAGGTGACGGTGCTAGTCGCAGTCGTTGCGGTGAGCGGAATCCTGGCCGGGATGCCTCCACCGGCATTGGCGCAGACCGAAGGGGCGACCTTACTTGGGCCACCCCCAATCGAGGGTGCGGTAGCCCGGGCGGCGGGACTGGCCGGATCGATGACCATCGGAATGGCGGTAGGGGACGGTCGGGTGGATCTGCTCGTCTACAACGAGTCGACCGGCGGTATCGAAGACGCCAACATCGAGGCGGCGGCCCTTCTCCCCGATGGCATAACCATCGATCTCGCCCCACGGCTCTGCGGGTCAGGTTGCTTCACACAAGAACTGTCAATTCCCGAGGGGAAAACAACATTCACAGTCACGGCGACCAGCCAGGATTGGACCGCCGGCAGCGTACAACTGAACGTTTTTTGGCCACCACCCGCACCTCAGCCAGAGCTGCTTGCCCAGGTGATCGATGCCATGACGGCTGTCGAGGAGTTGACCCTCAGCGAGACCGTTCGCAGCGGACCCGGCGCCGAGGCCACCAGCACCACACAAATCAGCGGCGAGGCGTTCATCGCCCTTGAGGTATACGCAGGCGGAAACATCGAAGAAGCAATACCCTTACCGGGCGACCCGCCCGGAGTCCGTCTCTATCTCCCTGGCTCGCGCATCCTCATCGACCTCCACCTTGACCGGCAGAACCGCATCACTACCGAACGAATCATCAGCCCCGGACACGAGATCGACCGAACCTTCACCTATCCCTGAGGTTCGTGGCTCACGAAGCGGTCTTCCCATCGGCCGGCTCCGGGGAACCGCCATCGCATTCTTGTGACGGTTGCCCTACTCCATAATCGGTCAACCGTCACAAGACGGGTGTTTGTGGTTAGCCAGGTCGACCGTTACGGCCACCGGTCGGGTGATGGTGTGACCGACGGGTGAGGTGGGCGACCACCTTGCGGTGGAGCTCTTCGATGACGTCCGGATCGGCGTCGGTGTCCTGGTGAACTCTGGCGCGGATCTCGGAGAATCCGGCATTTCAGGCGGCGAGGCCGAGGAATGTGTGGAGATCAAGATCACCCTCGAGCTCGATGCGCAAGTCCTTTATCTCGATCCCGGCCGCCGAGGCGTTGGATGCGTAACCGATGGCGAGGCATGCACCTAACGCTGACAGAACCTGTTCGACCGGGTTGGCGGCGGCGTTGCTTCCGCCGAGAGTGGGGGGCTCGTCGAACTCCTGAACCGGGAGGTCGCGGCTCCGGGCTTCGACCTGGAAGCCCTTCTGCCATGTGACCTCGGCTTGCCATTTCGTTGCCGCGATTGTCGAGTCGACCTGGATGGCCCGGACCAACGATCCGACCGCGGCCAGGTCGATCTCGTTGAGTCGCGTGGTAGTTGTCATGAGCTGAACCTTTCGATGTCTGTGTGAATACGCCGAGCACCGCCGCAAGCGAAACGGGACCTCTCGGGTGGTGGCGGTGGCTTACGAGCGAATGGCCGTCAACAGCCAGTGACGCTCGGGCTCACCACCCGAGAGCGCCGACAACACCTGGACCGTGAAGGAAATGGTGTTCGGTCCTGTTTCATGCCGATTGACCTCCTGGTTTTCGTCCTCTCGACGCGCTCAGCGAGCGCCCGGGGGCGGATGTCGCCATAGGCATTCATCGATCAGGCATTGGCACCTAACGTATCGGTTGCCGCGTTTTCACAGGGCCTGTCCCTCCACGGCTCTGGATGAGCGCTGTCAATTGCCGGACAGTCGAACCCGATGAGCAACGAGTCGAGTCGGGAAAGGAGGGGATGGTTGAAGTCCAAAGAGGCGCTGGGCCGCAACGCGTGCCTCCCGGCTTCGAATTACGAGATCTGCTCGGGGAGCTGACTGTTGCCGGCGCGGAGTGAACCGATGCCGATTTCGCCATCGCCGTTGTCGGCGTCTCAATCTTTAGCAAGGCTCCCGACGGCTGCCCGCAGTCGGTCGAAGGGGACGTACATCTCGAGTGAGACCTCGCTCCAGCGGATCTGCCCGTCACGGTCGATCAGCCAGAAGGAGTGGGTGGAGAACGGTCCCATGCTGCCGGGAAGGTTGTAGATGCCGAAGGCCTCTGCCACCTGGTGGTCGCGATCGGCCAGGATGGGGATGTCAACATCCAAGCGGTCAGCCATCTCAGTCGAGGTAGCGAGATCCTGCACTGAGGCTGCAAAAACCTGGGTGCCCTGCGCTTCGAACTTATCTTTCGCCATCTGCAACTCGACCAGTTGCGCCTCGCACGGCGCTCAGCCGGCGTGTTCGTAGAAATAGAGCAACACATTGCTTTTGCCCCGGTAGGCGGCGAGGTCGACGGTCTCGCCATTGGTGGCGGGCAGGACCACGGCGGGCGCCTGGTCAAGGTCCGCCGTTGTGTCGGTCTGTGCGCGGTCCCGGGCAGCGACAAGCGCCAGCACCCCACCGCCGATCAGCAGCATACCGATGATGAGGACCGTTGGTGTGATCCGAACGCGACGGGACCCGGCAACCGACACGCTGGCATACTACCTGGCACCACCATTTGCACCGTTAGCACGAGGTGAATCGAGGGACAGACCGGCGACTCTGGAGGACCTTCGGATCGTGGTGCCACACATCGCAGCCGAAGCGCACGAGGGCCCCTGGACTCTTGTCATTCGGTTTGGCCCGCTAATCGGTATGACCGCGATAGCCCTTTGGGCGGCTGCTGCCTCCCGGATTCGATTCGATGCCGGGACCCAAGACAGGTTGCGAACCGGAACAGCGCTCTCGATCGGCTTGGCAGGGATGTTCCACCTAGGCCTCACTCCGAGCCACTTCGCCGAGAGCGCCCCTGCCGGTGTCTTTTTCGCCGCCGCCGGCGCGTCAGAAATAATTCTTGCCGGGATACTGATGCAGAAGGGATGGGTACGTCCGGCCTATCGCATGGTGATCGTCGTAGCGGGAGGTCTCGTAGCCTTGTACGCGGCCACCCGCATCTGGGCATTGCCCTGGGGCATCGGGAGGGAGGAGGTCGACCCGATCGGGCTCCTCACCAAGTTTCTCGAGATAGCGGCCGGACTCCTGGCCGCAGCAGGCCTCGCCCGCCGGTCTGTGCTCAGAGAACGAGAGGTTGCCACGGCGTCATTAGTTGGCGCGGCGCTGATGGGCCAAGCTGTTCTTGGCCTCGGATCGAGCCCGGGCCAGGTGGTGGCGGTGATTGCTGCGGCTCTGGCTGTTGCCTCATTCGGCCGGCTGCGACGAGAGCAACTCTTGGTGGTTGTGTCCGAGGCTGCAGCCTTCGGCTTACTCGTGCGATCCGACCGGCTGATCCCGTTCCTGGTCGGCGGGGCGGGGCTCGCCCTCATGCGAGTCTTCGAACGACGTTTCCTAACGCGGGTGCTCTCGCCACTGGCTGTGGCCCTGCTCGCAATCTTGAGCTTCCCGCAATTCGGGGCTCGTCTCGAAATCATGCATTTGGCACATCCCGAGCAACCATGGGCCTTCCTGATAGGAGTGGTCACGGCGGCGGCGGTGACCGCGGCGACTTGGGCCCAGGGTGGCCTGCCAACCTTGCTCAGTTTCTACGCCTTCCACCTCAGCTTGCAAGGTGCGCGGTTGGCAGCGGGTCGGACGGTCATCGAAGCCATCGAGGTTCCTGCTGCTTCGCTGGGCCTGGTCCTGATCGCGGCCCTGGCCCTCGCTGGACCGGCGGCCGTGCTATTAGGTGTTCGCTGGCAACTTGGCCTGGGTGCCTTGGCGGGCCTGCTTGACGTCGTCATGCGCGACCAGGGGATC
>JBOGEX010000138.1:0-7323 GCA_050741915.1 Acidimicrobiia bacterium | reverse complement strand
GTCCATGGATGAGAACCACCGGCGGACCATCAGCGGGTCCAACCTCTCGGACTGAAAGCTCGCGGTCACCGACGAACATGGTGCGGGCAGGTACTCGCCAGGGATGTTGCTGGGGACGGGGCCAGGGCAGCGGCAGCACGGGCCCGAAGAGCCGCCACAGAGCGGCGACAGCCAGGCACCATCTGAACCATCTCATGCGGGTGATCCGGTCAAGCGTCCGACCGCGAAGACGTGTTCTTCGACGGGCCTTCCTTCGATCAGATGCTCGGTGATGATGCGTTCCATCACCGGGACGGTGACGCCGTGATACCAAGTCCCCTCCGGGTAGACCACCGCGATGGGACCACTCTCGCAAATGCGAAGACAATCGACCTTGCTCCTCAGCACCCTGCCCCCACCTGGTGGTACCGGGAAAGGATCAACCCCGGGTTTGCCACCCCATGGGGGTGGCGCCGAGGCGAGGTTCAATTCCTTGAGCCGGCTCTTCAGATAGCGCCACACCTCGGAGGTCGCCTCGTAGGGAGCACATTTCGGGTTCGTCTGCTCGGCGCATAGAAACAAGTGGCGCTCGACCGCCCCGATCGAGAGGGCCGAGGCAACGTAGCGGAGCCGCTCGGCAGAGTCCATGCGGTTCGAATCTAAATCCCTTGACTGATCAAACGAGATTCGTCTACGTTGCCGACTTGCAACATGACCGCCCCCAGTAGCGAAAGGAGGTGCCCACATATGAACCGATCGACCAGCGCGGGCACCGAGCCCGCTGCCGGGGAAATGCTCCTCGGCTAGCTGCAACCACCACCCCTGCGTAGGGGTTCATCTATTGAGAGCGACCAGCGTCGCGAAGGAGCACCTCAAATGTATGCCGACAATTTCTCTCAGGTGGCACAAGCCATCAACGAGCATCGTTATCCCCGTTCTGTCCGCCGTCGCATTCGCGACGACGGTTTCTGGAGTGGACCAAGTCACCGGAGGCGAAGGGCCAAGCAAGAGCGCCCCCGGCCTCGATCGAAAGCCGCCTAGGACGGCACCGAAACGAGCGGACCTTTTCTCGTGAGGTCCGCTCGTTCTGCGGGCTGGAGGCGTCGGTTTCGCGGGCTAGCAACCCTGGGTTCGCACAAGGCTTGTCACCGCCCCTCCTTAGACTTCGCTCCGTGCCCCCTTTCAAGGTTCGATCGGATTTTGAGCCCGCCGGCGACCAGCCCAAGGCGATCGCCGCTTTGGCCGAGGGCATCAACCGCGGCGACCGGTTTCAGACCCTCCTCGGCATCACTGGCTCGGGCAAATCAGCCACCATCGCCTGGACCATCGAGGCAGTCCAGCGGCCCACCATCGTCATCGCCCCCAACAAGGCCCTGGCCGCGCAGCTCGCCAACGAGTTCCGCCAATTTTTCCCGGACAATCGAGTCGAGTACTTCGTCTCCTACTACGACTACTACCAGCCCGAGGCGTACATCCCCTCGACCGACACCTACATCGAAAAGGACGCCACAGTCAACGACGAGATCGACCGGCTGCGCCACTCGGCGACATCGGCGCTGTTGGTCCGCGAAGACGTGATCATTGTCGCCTCGGTTTCGTGTATCTACGGCTTGGGCTCACCCGAGCAGTACGAGGGTCAGCTCCTCCGACTATTTCGGAATGTCCAGTATCCGATGGGTAACGCTATTCGGCGCCTGGTCGACATCGGCTACGAACGCAACGAAGTGAATCTCATCAGAGGAAAGTTTCGGGTCAAGGGCGACACCCTGGAGGTGATGCCCGCCTATGAGGAGACAGTTGTACGTTTCTCTTACTTCGGTGACGAGGTCGAGAAGATTCTGCGCATGAACCCCATCACCGGCGAAGTAATCGAGGATCTCTCCGAGATTGTGGTCTTTCCCGCCACCCATTACGTCACCGAGCGCGAGCGCATGCTGAAGGCGACTTTGCAGATCGAAGAAGAACTCGTCTCCCGGCTCTCCGAGCTCGACAGCCAAGGCAAACTGCTGGAAGCGCAGCGCCTGCGAATGCGCACCCAGTACGACCTGGAGATGATCCGCGAGGTTGGCTTTTGCACGGGGATCGAGAACTACTCGCGCTATCTCGATGGGCGTTCGGCAGGTGAACCTCCCTACACGTTGCTCGACTACTTCGGAGACAACTACCTGACGATCATCGACGAGTCCCACGTCACCGTTCCCCAGATTGGCGGGCAGTATGAGGGCGATCACAGTCGCAAACAGATGCTCGTCGAGCACGGCTTCCGTCTCCCCTCGGCCATGGACAACCGGCCGCTCCGCTTCGACGAGTGGCTCGAAAAGGCCAACCAGGTGGTCTTCCTTTCGGCTACGCCGGCCGACTTCGAGCTCGCTCGCTCCTCCCAGGTGGTCGAGCAGATCGCCCGACCGACTGGTCTGGTCGATCCCGAAGTGGTGGTGCGGCCCACCAAGGGCCAGATCGACGACCTTCTCGAGGAAATCCGCACCAGGGCGTTAGCCGACCAGCGAATTCTGGTCACCACCCTCACGAAGAAGATGGCCGAAGACCTAACCGACTATCTCCTGGAGATGGGTGTTCGAGCCCGTTACCTCCACTCCGAGATCGACACGCTGGAGCGAATAACGATTCTGCGCGAGCTTCGGCTCGGCGAGTTCGACGTACTGGTGGGAATCAACCTCTTGCGGGAGGGACTCGATCTGCCCGAGGTTTCGTTAGTGGCGATTCTCGACGCCGACAAAGAAGGCTTTCTCCGCTCGCAGACCTCCCTGATCCAGATCATCGGGCGGGCAGCGCGCAACGTGGACGGACAAGTGATCATGTACGCCGATCAGATCACGCGCTCGATGCAACAAGCGATCAACGAAACCAACCGACGCCGTCATCTTCAGGAGGAATACAACGAAGAGCACGGCATTGATCCCCAGACCGTGCGCAAGAAGGTATCCGACATCTTGGACCTGGTCGCCAGCGAGCCCACGCCGGGTGATCGACGCCGGCGCGAACTGACCCAACGAGAGCCACTCAACCTTGATGGCGACGACCTCACCCGGTTGATCATGTCCCTCGAGGACGAAATGCATCAGGCGGCGAAAGAGCTCCGCTTCGAATACGCGGCGCGGCTCCGCGACGAGGTAAACGATCTCAAACGCGAGCTTCGTCAGATCACGTCGGCGGTGGGCTGAAGGTGGCCAAGAACCGACCCCCGTTTATCCTTAGCGCATGACGGATGAGACGACCTGGCTGACGCCTTCGGCATTCGCAAAGTTGTCGGCCGAACTCGAGGATCTCAAGACCAACGGTCGCCGGGACATCGAGTCACGGCTCTCCGAGGCCCGCGCCCATGGTGACCTGCGGGAGAACGGCGACTACGACGCCGCCAAGAACGATCAGGGGTTGATGGAGGCGCGCATTCGACAACTGGAAGCGATTCTCGCCCAGGCCCAGGTAGAGGAACCGGCTGACGACGGCTCGGTGCAGATCGGATCCGTTGTCACCGTGGTCGATTCCGACGGGGACGAGTCGGAGTACTTCGTGGCTAATCCGGAGAACCGCGAACCCGGCTTTCTCCTCGCCTCTCCTGCCGGACCTCTAGGGCAAGCCTTGATTGGCACCAGGCAGGGTGAAGAGGTCACCTACCAGGCGCCCGGCGGAATCTTCACGGTGACGGTGAAGGCGGTTCGTCCGTTCCAAACCTGAAGCCCCAGGCAATAGCCTGAGGCGGTGAAACTCCGCCTCCGCGGTCCCCGCCAACTTGCCCGCCAGCTGCTGGCGCAGGCGCGCCGACAACCAGGGGCGGTTGAGGAGTATCTCGATGCTCACGGCGAGGAGTGGGAAGCGTTGGCTGCCCTCGCCCCCGGGGCTGCCGCCGCCATCCTTGGCGAACTCGACGAGGACGCGCTTTCGGAGTTGATCAGCGAGCTCGAGGTGCCGGACGCGGCCGAAGTTCTCGCCGAGCTCCACGCCGAGGTCGCGGCCGATCTGCTCGAAGAGCTCCCACAGGCGGAGGCCGCGGCGCTGCTCGCAGAGATGACTCCAGAGGACGCCGCCGACGTGCTCAGCGAGGTCGAGACCGAAGCGGCCGAATCCCTCATCGACCTCTTGACGGTGGAGGCGGCCTCAGAAGTGAAAAGGCTCCTCACCTTCCCCCCAGATTCCGCCGGGGGATTGATGACGACCGATGTCGCCCGCCTCCCTGTCGGGATGAGCGCCGGGGAGGCGATCGAACGCATCCGCCAGCTCCGGGAGGAACTAGACGACCTCTCCTACGTGTATGTCACAGACGACGACGGGGTCCTGGCCGGAGTCGTCTCCTTCCGCGATCTCGTGTTCGGGCGCCCGGGAAGTGGTCTCACCGAGGTGATGGTGTCCGATCCGATCGTGGTTTCGGCCGAAGCCGATCGCGCCGAGGTAAACGAGATCATCTTGCAATACCACATCCGGGCTGTGCCGGTGGTCGACAGCCAGGGCGTCCTGTTGGGAGTGGTGACTACTGACGCAGTGATCGAGTCCGTCCAGGAGGAGGCATCAGAGGACTTCGCGGCCGCTATGGGTGCAGGCGTTACCGAGAACGTGAGGAGCCCAGTCTGGTCGTCCGTGCGAGCCCGACTGCCTTGGATCGCCTTCGATGTGCTGATCTCCTCGTCGGTGGTCTGGGCAGTGAGCCAGTTCAATGAGGTACTGGACAGCTTCGTAGTGCTGGCCGCGTTGATGCCTTTGGTCGCCCGCATCGGGGGCGACGCCGGGGCCCAGAGCTTGGCTGTCGTGATTCGCAGCCTTGCTGCTGACGAGATCCCCCAAAGCGGAAACGCCCGGGTCGTGGGGAGGGAGGCGACCATCGGCGCGATAAACGGGGTCGCCATCGCCTTCCTCTCCGGCATCCTGGGATTCGCCATGCAAGAGATCCGCCAGGGGCCGAGCCCGGTTCGGATCGGAATCGCCATGGCCGTGGCGGCGCTGGCCAATCTCGTGATCGCCGGCATCGCCGGGTCGGGGATACCGCTTCTCCTCCGTCGAGCCGGCTTCGATCCTGCCCTTGGTTCCAATCTTTTTCTGACCACCGTCACCGACCTGCTTGGTTTTGCCGGCTTCCTGGCGGTGGCGACGCTGCTTCTGTCCTAGGTGCATTGGTACTGGCGGCCCGCACGTCCTGGCGGCCACCGCACCACAGATCCTCGTGCTGGCAAGCACCCGTCGTGAGGCGTCTGGGGATCATCCTCCGTCATCGTTGGGCGGTGGTTCCAGGATGACGATTGCAGTCTCTGTGGACCGGAGCGCCGCATACGCGTCCAGGTTGGTTCAGTTCATTCCACCGGGCCCACAATCGCGACCGTTCCTCACCTTCGGCAGCCCGGCCCCTGACCGTGCGTCGCCCGTCGCCGAGGACGACGGCGGCCACGGAATGCGCTTGAAGGTTCAGCCACCATGCAGGCTCTTCGTTGGCCCAGCCGTTCATCGCCATCGTGACGAGGTTCGGACCGTCCTCGTAGTACCCGAGGATCACCTTCCGCTCATGGCCGGTGCGACGGCCTGTGGTCGTGAGACGCATGGTGCCACCGCTTGACCTTGGGATTCCATAGGCCCAGCCGGCCACCGGTGGTCCTGCTAGCAACGTGGGGAATACAACCCGGTTTGTCGGACACCGTCCTTTAGTCGTGGACCGTACGATCGAGAAACAGCCACCGCCCCTCGAAGCGGCACAGGTGGTAGGTGTCGAAGAAGTCCCAGACCGCGGTGCCATCAGGTCGCCTAAAGGCCCAGCGTGACGTCACCAGAACGCTGTTCAGACCCTGCCGGGTGAGAGAGGAGCTGATTCGCTCCCACAGAGCCGGCCGTTCGGTTCGGTTCACCTCAATCCATCGGACCGTGGAGTCCCTGCCGGATTTGGCATCCAGGTACACCTCAAGCTGGCCGTTCTTATAGCTGAAGAAGGGGATGTGGTAGTGGCTCTCGATGGCGTCGACATCTCCACGGTTGTGCGCGTCCGTGAACTCTTCCATGAACGCGTAAAAGAAGTCGTCGGTGGGTTCGTCGGTGGCCCGCGGCATTGTCTCCGTTCCTCCGGTTTGGGATTCAACCTATCTTGTGCGCGGCGCGGGCGCCTGTCCACAAAGACAGCAGGATTGAGAAGAGAGTATTTCCTATTTCCATCGAATGATTTCGCCTCGGCGCACCCACGCGCAGAGGCTCCTGTGAACGCCGGGCCCCGCTCTGATCCCCCTCGGACTAGAAACGAGTGGTCCTGGTGGCGCTCATGACGTGACGATCACGGCACACGAAGCTCCGCGCGTTGTCACCTGTTGTGTGATCCGATGCCGAGGCCGGTCGGGCGCAGACGTACCCTGGGGCGATGGGCGAGATGTCGCCGCCTGCCGATCTTCTCGCCCGTTATCAGACCTGGGCCTGGTCGGTTGCCTCGGACTGGCCGGGAGTTAGTACAACATGGCGGCTCGAATCGCCGGAAAGTCGAGTGCATTACCTCAAGGTTGGTGATTCTCGACGATGGCCCAACGGACTCGCCGAGTGCGAGCGGCTCCGCTGGGCCGCCCCGTTCCTTCCGGTGGCAGAGGTGGTCGATTGCGGGACCGATGAAAGCGTCGACTGGCTGCTCACCGTGGCCCTAGCCGGGGTCGATGCCACCCGGCATGCACTCATCGGCCAACCTGCCCGCTTGGTGGCGGTGCTGGCCGGGGGGCTCGCCCAGTTCCACGCCGCCGCCCTTGTCCGGCTGTGTCCGTTCGACTTCGGGATCGAGGCCGCCCTCACCCACGTCCGATCCCGCGCGAGCGCGGGACTGATCGATCCGGAATCGGATTTCCACCCTGAGCATCGCCACCTCAGCGTCGAGGCCGCCCTCGCCCAACTCGAACTGTTGACGCCAGTGGATGAAGACCTCGTCGTCTGTCACGGCGATTACTGCCTACCCAATGTGATGCTCGGCCCAGAGGGAACCGTCACTGGTTATCTCGATCTCGGCGAACTCGGTGTGGCTGACCGGTGGTGGGACCTGGCCATAGGGTCATGGTCTGTGACCTGGAACCTCGGGCCCGGCTGGGAAGGCCATTTCTTGTCGTCATACGGCGTCGAGCCAGACTCCGATCGGATTCGTTTCTATCGACTCCTCTACGACCTCGTCTCCTAGCCGAGCGGCACATGCACGCAGAGGTGCCGATCTCGGGCGGTCTCAGATTAAAGCGATACCGCTCGAGATCAGTTGATCTGCGCTATCTGGAGCTGTCGAACTTCCCGAAGACGGCAGTGCCAGTTGTGCCTTCTCCGGGGTCGACGTCGGTGAGGGTGATGAGTTGACCTTCGTCTGTGGTGAGAAATCCTGAGCCGGAGAGATTC
>JBOGEX010000137.1:0-2394 GCA_050741915.1 Acidimicrobiia bacterium | reverse complement strand
GAATCTCTCCGGCTCAGGATTTCTCACCACAGACGAAGGTCAACTCATCACCCTCACCGACGTCGACCCCGGAGAAGGCACAACTGGCACTGCCGTCTTCGGGAAGTTCGACAGCTCCAGATAGCGCCGATCAACTGATCTCGAGCGGTATCGCTTATATCTGAGACCGCCCGAGATCGGCGTGCCTGAAGAGTGGGAGCCTGTCAAGTGGCGTTTTCCCTGGTCGGCTTTGGGCTTGGGACGCGGGCGACTGTCGACGGTGGCCGTCGTTGGATGGATTTTCGGTTGTTGACGGTTGCGGTCGCCGGCACCTGGTTGCCGCTAGTGCGGCGGGCAGCACGCTGGGGTGTGCATGGTCATGCCTTCGCCAGCCTCCCACTCGGTTTGTGAGGGTGGCATGGTGCTGAAGTGCCGCCCGCGCCAGCCAGACGAGCGGACCCCGCCTCGAGTGCTCCTCGCTGATGGCACTCAATCGCCTCGAGGACGACGTACCCGCATTGCGCCGGGCTCTATGACGACGTTGCAGCCGGTGAAGGCTTCGAAGACCTGCTCGGCGAGGAACGTCGCCACGAGAGTGAGGATTACGCTGGGACGCAGCTCTCGGGCATGCACGACGAAAATGCCGGGATGGGTTCCCGGCGGGTAGCGACGCACGTCGGCGAAGCCTCGATCGAGGGTGACAAGGACCCGATCCTCGGAGCCGACTGCCTCGGCCAGCTCGTGGTCCGGTGCACCGACGAGATCCTCTTGCGGCACTGTGGCCACATCGTGATCGTGCTCTCGGAGCAGTCGGATGACGCGGGTCGGGACGTTCTCGTCGGCCTTGAGTTTCACCGACGGGGGAGCGGGAACACGTCCTCGCCGGCGAGCGCGGCACCGTAGGCGGCGGCGGCCCGGATGCCCTTAATGCTCAAGGTCGGGTACTCCTCGAGGATCTCTGCTTCGGTCATACCCTCGGCCAGGCACCCAAGCACCATGCTGACTGGGATGCGGGTGCCCCGGATGTGCGCTTGGCCGTGCAGCACGTCCGGATCGACGGCGATGAACTCCAGCTCCTGGTTGGTCATGTGGGTGAGTGTAAGCCAGGCTCATGGGATCGCAGGCCCTGTTCTCGACCGTCTCCAGACACCAGCCCGCCGGGGAGCGGGGTCATGGCGGCCAACTCGTGTCCGCGTCAGGGGCATCGGTCGTTGCCGGTCGACGTGCCTATATGGGTCCGCGAAACTCTCGAAGTATTGGCCGCAGAGCACCCATACCCGGAGCCCGCCTTTCTCCTCAGTGGCCGCAGTGGACCAGTGTCCGTGAAGTGTCCGTCAGACAACCGAAAACGATGGAATCTGACGAAAGCTGCCGAAAGCAAAAACCCTTGCTACAGAGGCTGTCGCATGAATCCGCGAAATCCGCAGGTAGCGGCCCTTGGCTTGTGATGATGGGTTGATGGTGAATGTGCGTGCTGTGGAGCGGGATCAGCAGTGGCTGATGCCGCCGTCGCTTCGAGACTGGCTGTGACCTTCCCCCGCTTCTCTGGACACTTACCGTTTGGGGTTCGAGTGCCCCGAGAATGGGAGGAGCGATGCCTGCACCAAGACCGGCCGAGTTCCGTAGACGGGCGGTGGAGTTGGCCCGGGAAGGATCGAGACCAATCGCCCAGCTGGCTAAGGAGCTGGGGATGTCGGAGTCGGGTTTGCGCCGTTGGATGGCGCAGGCCGAGATCGATCAGGGGATGAGGGAAGGCTTGTCGTCGGCGGAGAAGCAGGAGCTGGTCCGTCTCCGCCGGGAGAACCGGATCCTCTCGATGGAGAACGAGATCTTGAAACGGGCGGCGGCCTATTTCGCCAAGGAGAACGTCCTCCCAAAATGATCTACCCCTTCATCGCCGGCCGCTGTTCGGATCTGCCGGTGGTGGCCTGCTGCCGGGTGATGAAGGTTTCCGTCTCCGGGTTCTACCAATGGCAGCACCGTCAGACCCATCCTGCCCCTCAAGTCGTCGCCGACCGTGAGCTGACGAAGACGATTACCGAGATCTGGCGACAGTCTCGAGGTGTCTACGGGTCTCCCCGGGTCTGGGCCGAGCTCCGGCTCGGTCAAGGGATATTGGTCTCCCCGCAAACGGGTGGAAAGGTTGATGCGGCTGGCGGGGATCGAAGGGATCTACCGGCGCCGCCGGCGGGGCTGCACCCGCAGAAACCCCGCCGCCATCCCCGCCGATGACCTGGTCAACCGCCACTTCCACCCGACCGGACCCGATCGCCTCTGGGTTGCAGACGTCGAGCGCCACGAGGCGCTTTGGAACCGTGCGGTGGTGAAAGGACACCGCCTTCGGCTCGTCGTAGCGGGCCGTTGAAACTGGGGGCAGCCTGAACCGGGGGACGCCGGGGAGGGTGGACAGCAGCC
>JBOGEX010000136.1:0-5691 GCA_050741915.1 Acidimicrobiia bacterium | reverse complement strand
TCGCAATCTGAACCACGTGATCCCGAAGGATCCCAGCAAGAACCACCACTCGTGCTGGGTTTGCCAAGACCACCCCATCCTGGGCTGACAGCTGTCGAGCTCCGGTCGGAAACGCCCGACACGCCAGAATTGCGTAGTCTGCCTTGGCCGCTAGCTGATCATCACGCAGCTTCCGGGCATACTCATTCCGCCACGCCGTTCTGTTCTTCGAGTCGTACACGATAAGTCCGCAGGCACGGCTCTTATCGCGAACAGTGTGGATGATGTCGGCCCCAGGCTCACCATGCTTCACACGCTTGATCTGGTCGGTCGGAAACGCTTCCTTTAGCGCCTCGAAGAGATCGATCTCGGCGCCCTCACCCAACTCTTCCGCGGTCCTCTTCTGTAGCTGGCGTTGGACTGACTGGAGCCTCTCTTCGATCTTCTGTCGATCGGTGAAGGCCCGGGCCTGCTCTGTTTTGACCGCCTTCTCCTTGTCCCGTTCGAGCACCTCGCGCTGTTCAGCCAAGCGAGCCCTCAAGGCCTTGTCTTGACGATCCTTCTCCAACGAAAGCGCCTTCTCAGCCGCCACTTTTGCATTTCGAGCTTCTGAGAGCTCGAGCTTCAATTCTTTCTGGGCTGCGCGCTTTCCACTTTCGAGTGCGGCCTTGACCCGGAGCGCTGCGGCTTGCTTTGCTTCCGCCATGGCGACCGCGGCTTCTCGGCGAGCTTTGTCGATTTCCGCCTTAGCTTCGGCAGCCAGCGCCTTCGAGCGCCGTCCCTCCTCTGCCTGTATTCGGCGGCGAATCTGCTCGAATTTCTTCTGCGAGATTGGTTGATCGCACCACGGGCAGCGCTCGGCGTCCGCACCGTGGGCTTCATGCATGTCAATGGTTCGAGATGGGCTCACGCTGACTCCTAATAGGTCCTATTGGTACCTATTTTAGATTCTGTCCGCGCCTTGTCAAGCAATACAGAGACCATGGAGGACGAAAACCGCTCGGGGCGTCGATTGCGTGGTGGCCGATCGGGTGCCGAGAACGAAGGGAACCTTGCGAGATTGGATCTCGGACGGAGCAAGCTGCAACTGATCTGTGAGGGCCTCTCTTCGGCATGTCAGACCCTCCTTCACGGGTCAGCACACCCCAGATTCAAATATTCCGACTCCGGAGAACCGGAGGAACCTCACATCGTCCCGGGAAACCGGGGGAAGATCACAGATGATGCCTCGGTTTCTGCAGACTTCCCAATGGCGCGACGATCTGGCTCAGAAGGACACAAACAAGCTCAGAAGGAACGAAAGGAGACAAGGATGCGTCGAAGTGCGTTGCTGCTGTTTGCTTTGGCTCTGGTGATGGCAATTGCGTTGCCGGCTCTGGCTCACTTCAACAACTGGCATACCGATAACGGTTACTATCACGGTCACGGTTCATACGGTGTTCCTGGTAGCCAGACCGAGGGGAAGACCCAGAAGAGTGGCGACTCGCAGAACAAGTATGCGAACGTACGAAACGGATCCACTGGCACGATTCTCTGTAGCCACACAACGGCGGGCTCGACCGCAGCATGCATTGCGAACATCGCAGTCAACAACTCAGATAGCCAGCACAGTGGTGCGGGACTGACTTATCATACGATGTCATGAGATCTGGCGTGGGAAGGACTGACCAACGGAAGCTGAGTTTGGTTCTTCTCTGTCTAGCGGCCTTCGGAATCGGCTGCTCGAACGAGGCCACTCCGGCGCGCCCCGTCACAGACGAAGCAGGCTTGCTTGCTGGACTCGGGCCTGGAGATGTGTCTGCTGAAGAAATCGCGCGAATAGCGCAAACTGCCGCGGACGGATCAACGGTGACATTCACCTACATCACCTTCA
This sequence comes from Acidimicrobiia bacterium, assembly GCA_050741915.1. Classification (GTDB taxonomy): domain Bacteria; phylum Actinomycetota; class Acidimicrobiia; order Spongiisociales; family ZC4RG35; genus JACCTH01. The sequence continues at coordinate 3,839 of JBOGEX010000136.1, read as the reverse complement.
TGAACCAGGAAGAGAGATGTCGATACGTAATCGCCAAGGATGAAGGCGTCACCGTCGGAGCGACCGGTGGGTGCGGACATGCCCAGGACTCGTTCGCCGCTTCGTGGGGTGTCGGCACGATCGCAACGAACGGGACCAACTTCGGGATTGCCTTTGGCTCGGACTACGAGTCGTCAGGCAATGAACGGGTGGCCGTTGAGGTTCGAGGACTGTCTGGCCCGTTGTTGTCTGCCCCGATCGAGGACGGGAACTGGTTGGTGGTCTTGCCGCTACCGTCCGCAGACGCGACCATCACGGGCCTGCGCGCCTTTCGAGGCGACCAGGTCGTCGAAACCATAGATACGCGCCCGCCGCACACAACCGACCCGCGAATAAACGCAACGCCTTAACCAGATATCGCCAATTCCCCGGAGATAGGACAATCCAAAGTGAAGTCCTACTCGGGGATCGGGACCAAGACCACCGTGCGGTTTGCGGTGTCGACGGCGACACTGGCGCACTGTCTTTCAGGAGTGGTCGTGGTGGTAACGACAGTCCATTCGCGAAAGCCGAGTTCATCGAGGATGCGGCGAACAACCGCGACCGCCTCGTCCATGGACAGGCAGCCGACGGAACCGAATCGATCGGCGAGCACATCGGCGAGGTGGCGGAGGCTCTCAGCCTCGGGGAGGGAGGCAGGGTCCGGGTCCGCTAGCCCCAATCGGCTGCAGACCTGGTCGTCACCGTTGGGGAAGATGGCCAGCCCGCCGCTCGGGCTGACACAGGCGTGGAGCTCTGGAATTGCTCCTGGAGCAACAATCGCCTGGTTGGTCAGGGTTCGGTTTGTCCAAAGCTGGCCACATGCCGCCGGGTCGAGGTCGGTTCCAGCAGCAAGTGCGACTCGGTCGGATTCGAGGTCGGGGGCCGCGTAACAGGTAAGACCGAGGGGATCGGTGACAGGTCGCAGCAGGACCCAGGCGGCGGCCGAGAGCAGGGCGGCAGCGGCGGTCAGGATCAATATCCTTCGCCAACGTCGACGGTCGGCCCGAGCCTGGTGGCGGGGTTGGGCAAGGATCTGGGCCAGGAGGCGACGGCCCTGGGGCGAGTCGTGGTCTCCCAACTCCGCCTCTTCGGCGGGGTTGGAGGCGCGGATCATCTTGATCGGGTCAGGCGTATCAGGCATATGTGGAACTCAGATCGTTACGTGTCTCGCCGCCACCGGGATTGTTTCCGGCTCGACCAGGGCATGACAGGGGATTCATTCCGGTTCCTCGAGGACTAGTCCCCAGCCGGGGTGCCTCTCATCGAGGATTCGTCTCAGTCGAAGTCGGGCTCGGTACAACAGAGTCCTTGCCACCGCCGGTGGGATGTGAAGGATCGAAGCAATTTCGGCTGGAGAAAAATCCTGGTAGGCCGTCAACCTCAAGACCTCCTGGTACCTAGGAGGGAGCTCGTCCAGGATCTTCGTCACTTCGGCGAGAAGCTCGCGACCTTCCAGCTGAGCAAGAGTGGTCTCGGGAATGTTCGGTTCGGTCCGCGTCGCCAACCGCGCTCCCAGCCGCTCCTGGCGCCTCTGTTGGCGGCGTTGGTTGCCCAGCACTCGATAAGCCACCCCATACAGCCAGGCCAGTGAGTTGTCGGCATCGAGCGCATCCCCCAGGCGCCGCCACGCTACGAGAAATGTCTCCGCCACTACCTGTTGGCGTCCTCTCGATTGGCGGTTCGCTGGAGTGCGTAGGCAAGCACCTTCCGATAGGCGCCGGCGTAAAGCTCCTCGAAATGGCTCCTCGCCTCGGACTCTTCCAGAGCGACTTTTTAGCTCATGCTGGTGGGCTCGACCGTCGAGAAACGTACCTCAACGAGCCTCAGGTCTGGTACACCGACGAAACCCGGTTGTCCCAGCCGCTCTGCATCGACGAGGCCTGGTCCCAAGCCTCGGTGGCCGAGGTCGGATACCAGCTCCCACCCCCATTCGAGTTCTCGGCGAAGTACGAGGAGCATGCCCCCACCTTGTAGGAGGAGGTGCGGTTGTCAAAGCCATAGCTGGAGAGGTTGATCCACAGGGAGCGATCCAAAACTATCAGCACGGACCCCGTGTATCCGGTGCCGTCGTAGAGCCGGAGGCCGGTCGAGCATTGGGCAAGCATCGACAAGTTCCCCGATTCCTCTCGTGTTAGTTCCTCTATTCGCCCGTCGACTTCCTTCTCCGACTGGAAGCATTCGAACAAACCCTGCGCCTGCCAGACCAAACAGGCTTCCTCCTCGCCGGGCGGGGGTGCGCTTGATGTTGCCCCGCGTGTGCCGGCGGCGGAAGGAGATAGGACGGAGTTCACCGCCACCAACATCAGCAACACCAACCAACGCGTTGCGAAATTGGGCATCGTTACTCCTCTCCATCGCTGGTGTTCACTCGATTGTGTCCGCAAACGGACATTCGTCGCGAAATCGATCAACGACACGAATCGGTTGTCACGGACACGAACATCGGCAATGGTTCGCCAGTGACCTGGGAGGCTCATGGATCGAAAGTCAATGGTGCTCAAGGTCAGCCGCCTTCGGCCTCCAGGAACTGGCCACCTACTGACCTGCTGAAAACGAATGATCTTTTGCTACTCCAAGCGTTGATCTCGGAGCCCACCAAAGAAGCAGTGGCTGAGCGGCTCGGTTGTTCAACCCGTCATCTGCGACGCCGACTTCACACTCTCCTGGTTCGACTTGAAGTCTCTAACACTTACGCCGCGATCGCCCTGGCAGCCTGGCACGGCTGGCTGAGGGAAGAGGATGTGAAGAGGACCTCCTCAAAGCCGATCTGATCCTTCTAATGGCGCGTAGAGGGATGAGAGTTGAAGTCCTTGACGAGCTTCCTCCCAGGCAGACAGAAGACACGGCTGGCGGAAACGGGTGGGAGGAGTCCACCGACTACTGCTTAACGAGTGGCGGCGCCACCAGTTGCAGTTCGTTCACCCGCCCATACAACGCTGGCGACACGGCCGACAAAGTCTCAACAACGGTGAGTGTGGGCGGCAATGCCTACATAATCTGGCGACATGTCAGGCGATTCCAGTGTGGCCGGACAATTGAGTGTTGAGGACGGGTGGTGAACCTATCTGAGTGCATGTCGGGACCAGTTGCGAACGGCCGAGCTGTCTCGACTGCATAGGCGTTCGACTTCTTCGAGCGCGACCCTCGTTCGGAGTCTCACGCGGCAGTCAGAAACTCACCTGCCGGGCCGCCGCGTGGGGTTATGGTTCGATTCCCCCCTCCGACACGATCGTCAGTACACGCGACCACCTGCGGCGCACCGGCTTTGGCCAGGACCGTGCCGTCGGAGTGGTAGGTGAGATTTACGCTGAGTTCCGCATAGACGGCCCGCTTTTTCTTCTGGGTCGGCGCCAGCCAAGACGTCGGCAAATTCGCCGAGCCTGCCGACCAGGGCTCGGACCTTGTTCTTGGTGAGCCTGCGGGTAGTGGGTGTGCGGCCCAGATCCCCTGCTAAGGCTTTGCGTTCTCTGTCAACCTCGGCGATCCAGTCGGCTACGACGGTGATGTTCCGGTTGTGTTCGAGCGGGGCTCGGTATTTGACGAGCTTGGCCTCGCATTCCTGCAACCTTCGACGCATCTCGAGCTGGTGGGCCTCGCCGTCGTTGTTCGATGCCGTCTGACTCGCCGCCGCCACTGCCTCGCAGGTCGAGTCGATTGCTCGTCGTCGAACAGCCCGGCCAGCCAGCGGTCGGAGGTATACCCATAAGTTGTGGATGACGGGTTGCTGGTTGGGGCGCGACGTACCCTCCTGATGTCCGATGAGACGATCGCCGGTGGGTGCCGGCGGGGAGGAGTACGCCGATGTTCAAGATAGTCAA
>JBOGEX010000135.1:0-84891 GCA_050741915.1 Acidimicrobiia bacterium | reverse complement strand
TCGATGAAGGCGGCGATGCCGCCATTGCGCTGCGCCTCGGAGACAATATGGAGAGCCAGCGTGGTCTTTCCGCTTGATTCGGTCCCATAGAGCTCGACCACCCGCCCCCGGGGCACACCTCCGACTCCCAGCGCCAGATCGAGGGCGAGAGCACCGGTGGAGATGACCTCGATCTTGCGATCGGCGACGTCGCCCATCTTCATGATCGCCCCCTTGCCAAACTGGCGATGGATCTGCGACACCGCCATCTCGAGTGCGTTATCCCGCTCCACTTTTGCTCCTCGCTTTCCGCTTCCTCTTGTCTTCTCTGCCTGTGGAGTCGAATGTACGACCTGGCACCGACAAATAACACCCTTGTGATCCGCCACCTTACACGAACAACTGTTCGGGAGGCGGAATCGGAGCCACAATCCCGGCAGGTTGGTTCGAGGTTCTGTGAAGTTCCTCGCGGCTCGGCCCCGCGCAAATCTTCACAGGTTGGGGCACGAGCGGGTTCTGTGAAGCTCCTCGCGGCTCGGCGCCGCGCAGACCTTCACAGGTCCAGCGGAAGACATCACGACAGCTGCTGTCAGCCGGTCTCTTGCGGCACGAAGCCGTCGAAGAGAGTTTCATTGACGATCGCGGTCCCGAGATCGGGAGGGGCATCGGGGTCGTCGCAGCGACCCCCGGCTTGGAAGGTGTGCGCGAAGTCCGCCAAGAAGATCACTACCTGGCCTGACTCGCCACACCAGTTCTGAAGACTCCAGCTTGGTTGCGAGCCGTCCAACGTTTTAAAGTCCTCCTCTCCCACCACTCCACGAACTCTTGTATCGGCGGGGGCTCCGGTCACCTGGAAAGCCGGTTGACTTGGGACCACCACCTCGACGTGGGCGGTGCGATCGAGGAAGCACGGCTGGGGATTCCTCAAGGAGATGGCATAGATCACTCCCCCTCCACCGCCACCTTCGCTGCCCCACCTCCCCTGAAGGTCCTCTCCACAACGGGGCAATGACGAACCACAATCAGGATCGAACCACGCACCTCGGAGACCACATCCGTTCGAAACGCGGAGTTGCTGATTGGCCAAAACCATGCGTTCCCAATCGGTTCTCGTCAGCGGCTCGGAACAGTCCATCTCGCCCCAACACGTGCCGCTGATTGAAACGCTGCCTACTCCGGCGAACTGAAAGACGGTGGCGTAGAGCGGATCACAAAGCTGAAGAGCTGTGAGGATGTTCCGGCCAACGGCCCAGGGCCCCAGTCGTCGCCGTTCCGGGCAAAACGAAGCCGCACCCCTCCATCCGAGCCCTGGGTGGCACCGACCTCGATCCCAGCGCGTTCGGCGGCGGACAGAAAGGCGAATCCAGCAAAGAGTCCGCGAGCCCGCTCTGCTTCGGTCGTGCCCCAGACCAGCCACTGAACAGCGTTCTGGACGTTGTTAGGAACCAGCAACGGTCTCGGCACTGGCTGCGGTAAATCGAGCTGACTTCCACAGTTCACCCAAAGCACAGGCAGCAACGGGCCGAAGAGCTCGGAAGTAATCAACTGACAAGGAGGCGGATCGGACAGCTCATCCAGGCGAGGCGCGAGGGCTCGTTCGATCATCCCCGCGGTGGTGGAACTCGTTGCGGCAGGTGGCGGAAGAGATGACGTGACCGTCGGTGCCGACGTGGAAGGTGTGCAGGCGACGAGCAAGGCAATCGCTAACCCTCGTGCCCCCTCCGCGGCTGCGCTGGTACTCCCTCCTGCGGGGGGAGAAACACACCATCCCGGCCTGGGTCAGTCAAACATGGCGCGGACGGCGGCGACGCCGATGCCCTCCGCGGTGACGTCCAGCGTTAGGTCACCGTCGTCGGCGCGGCTCACCGTCCATTCCGCGAAGCCACAACACTCGCGCTCGGCTGCGGCCAGCCGAACCAACTCCTTTTCAGCCGAAGGACGAAACCGAAGCCGCAAGCCGGTTTCGGTGTTTCGCTTTTCCAGCAGGGCGTCCTCGCCCAACGCCAGCCATTCCTTTCGGCGCTCGCCGAATTCGGACTGCTCGAGATTGCAGGCAACCGGTATCCGTCGGCTAGTCATTTCCGTTCTCCTCTGCGGCCACGCTCAAAACTAGTTGAGCTTGGCAGCGCCCACCAGCAGCCGACGACGACCTCCATCGGACCATCAGGACGAGATGGCGAGGCTTCACTACCGGGTGGCGCTGGCGGCTGAGGTGATGGCGGCCCGAGCCTCGGCTGCACCCTCAGCAATCCGCGCCGCTGCCTCATCCGTCCCAACTCCCGGGCGACGACCGAAGACAGCTGCCTCCGCCCGCCCATAGGCAGACAAGACGTGACGCGCCAGCCGTTTGGGCTCGTCGGAGGAAACGCTGAGGATTGCCAACGTTTTCTCGATCTGGATGGTGTGCTCACGGATGTGTGAGGACCAGCGGCCGAGCCGGAAGCCGACATCGACGGGGAATCCGCTCCATCGAGCGGCCAGTTGCAGCCGTTCGTCCGCTAGTCCGGCCAGACGCTCTGCGCTGAGGTCCAAAACCTGGTCCAGGCGAATGCGTAGCTCCTCCACACTCCCTTCGGCCTCGGTGGTGGCCTCGTCGGGCAAGGTCTCCCACATCTCATCCGGAATTCCGGGCGGAAGATCGGGATCACCTACGTCATGCGGGTTGGCGAGCCACCACGCCGTCCCCCATCCATAGGCGCGCTGACCCGAAATGATGTGTCCCATGGTGAGACGGATTGTCCACTCTTCGCCGCCGGGCTCGGAGTCGAGTGCCTTCTCGTCGATCGCGAACAGCAGTCCATGGAGATCCCAACGGGCAGCCGTAGCCGGACCAATGATCCGGCTGGCCTGAGTTTCGGCGGGCTCGCCTGAGGAGAGGATGAGGCGGGCTGCAGTCTCGGCACCCTCGAGAGCTTCCGCCGCCCGGTAGGCGCCGTAACGCACCTCCTGTTCACTGCCTCCGATCCATTTCCACTCGCCACCAAGGGACGACTCTGGCAGATCGAGCAATGCCTTACCGGCCGCGAGGACGTTGGAGCGAGCACTGATCAAAGTGGCTAGGAGCGGTCTGGACAAAGCCGGATCGGTCCGCTCGATGAGGGGAGCATCCAACGGTCGGGTGGTCATGAACTCACTAACAGAAGCACCATCGCCGATCGAGCTTAAAGACCGCACCAAGAATCGACGGCGAGTTTCAGTCCTCGAAACTCTATCTATGTAGAGTAATTGAAATGCGCGCTTCCAGACGGCTCTCGTCTCAGACCATCGCCGTGCTTGACGGTCTGGAGCCGGAAGGCTGGAGCTACGGGTACGACCTTTGCCGTTCCCTCGGTCTTAAGGCCGGAACCGTGTATCCAATCTTGATCCGCCTCGCCGAGCGTGGCCTTGTCGAGGCCTCCTGGGAGCAAGATGTCCCCCCCGGCCGACCGCCCCGTCATCTCTACCGCTTGTCGCCGAAGGGCGTCGCGCTCGTGGCCGGACTGGACCGTGATTCACCTACCGGTGATCGCGGAAAGCCAGCCAGACGGCTCAGAGAGGCGGTCGAGTGAGCCCTGCACAGATGGCAGGCATGGCGGCGGCACTGACGATTGGGCTCGCCGCCGTCGTCATCATGGCCTTCGGTCCAGCGGAAGGGGCCCGGGTGATCGAGGTGTTGTCGGCCACTGCCGTTCTAGGTGGTCCGCTCGCGGCCGCCACAGCAGCAACTACCTATGCCTTTGCCACGACTCGGGGCCGAGATTTTTCCGAACGGTTGCTGTTGATCGCCACGCGAGGACCCGACGAATTCCAATCGGGCTGGGGGGCCGCGATGCGTGCCGAGCTCGCCACGCTCGAAATGCGCCGTGAGCGGCGTCGATTCGCGATCGACTGCTGCCTGACAGCCTTGCGTATCGCGACCGGACGGGCTGGCCCGACTGTGGCTTTGATGACCGTGGTTTTGTCCGCCCTCGCCACTTTCGGCGGATCTCGGGCAGCCTTGGCAGGCGACCGCAGCGGGATCGTGCAGTGGACCCTTTGGGGGCCGATCATCGTGCTTTTTGCGATTGCGTTCGTCACCGCCCTCACGAAACGGTCCTTTGGCGCCGGCCTCGTGACCGGGGCGTTGGCTTTGGTGGCGACACTGATCGGAACGACTGTTGTCACCATGGTCGAAGGTGGGCACTGGTTCGACATAGCCGGGATCTACGTAATGGATGGAGATGTACCAAAGGCCGGTTTCGACCGCACCGACGCAATTCTTGACCCGGCTTCGCCGCCTTTTCTGATCCTCCATCTCCTGGTCTGGTTGCCGTGGCCAGTGCTCGGGGCTGCATTTGGCTCGAGACGCCGAGGGGAAGCGGACGACAGGATGAGGGCGACCGCCCAGCCCTCCGCCTCATGACCTAGCGGCCCCCGAACCTGTTGTCGTACCCTCGACAACGCATGAACGGACCTCCCTCGATCTCGACCCCGAGCCCTTGGCAGACCAGACTGTTGGTCGTCGCGGCCATCGGGGCGGCAATCTCGATCTTGCTCGGGGTCTACGGGCAGGTCCACGACCCTGCCGGCCAGCAGACCGTCACCGTCTTTTTCGGTTCGACCCTGGCCTTCAAGGCCTGGATGGCCACCATCGTGATTCTCTTTGTGATCGCCCAGCTGCTGACGGCGTTGCGGATGTGGGGCAAAATCAGCTGGCCGCGAACAACTCCACCTTGGTTCAGCCAGGTCCATCGCCTATCGGGCACTCTCGCCTTCCTGGCCACTCTTCCTGTCGCTTACCACTGCCTCTGGGCGATCGGCTTCGAGCCTGACATAACCCAGCCCCGGAGATTCGTCCATTCCCTGTTCGGCTGTTTCTTCTATGGGGCGTTCGTTGTCAAGGTCTTCGCCGTGCGGGCATCGCGTTTACCGGGAAAGCTCCTTCCGATCGTCGGCGGGACCGTCTTCACCTCTCTCGTCGTCCTCTGGCTCACGAGTTCATTTTGGTTTTTCACTACCGTCGGTTTCCCGGGGTTTTGAGGTGAGTTTCAAGAAGATCGTCGACCTGCTCCAAGTGCTGACTATCTCAGCGACCGCGTGGACCGTGGTCTTGCTCTTTTTGGCCCAGCCTCCAGTGACGGGTGATCCCGTGCAGGATGACGGCGCTCGTATCTACGCCGCCCGGTGTTCCGGTTGCCACGGAGGTGCTGGCCAGGGGCTCAATGGACCGCCTTTGGCGGGACGAATGGTCGAGCGCTTTCCGGATGGAGCCGACCAGGCGGCGGTGGTCGCCAACGGCCGCAACGGGATGCCGGCCTTTGGCAGCCGCCTCTCCCCCGAGGAGCTGGCGGCGGTGGTCGAATTCACCCGCTCCCGCCTCGGTTCCTGAGCATTTTGCGAACCCAGCAATTCATGACGCCTGGCGGCGACGTCCGCGATGAATGAAAATTGTCGTCATGTCGTTCGGCAGGTCGTTAACCCTTGGTGCGGTCGAGCCCGTAACCCAGCATGACCGTGGGGCCGGTGGGGTATCCCTGATTGTTGCTTCGAGCACGTGTCCCAGACTCGTTTGTTTGTCCGGCCCCTCGAACGGCGCCGTCTCGGTGCAGAGAGAGAAGGAGGGCCGATGGAACTGCTGGTGACCCGCTGTGCGGGGTTGGATGTGCACAAGAAGGAGGTGACGGTCTGTGTTGTTCCCCCGATGAGAACGGCCAGCGTCGCCAGCAGGTCCGCACCTTCGGGACCTTTCTATCCGAATTGGAGGAGCTGGCGGATTGGCTTTTGGCCGAGAAGGTGAGCGAGGTGGCGATGGAGGCCACCGGCTCTTATTGGAAGCCGGTGTGGGCGGTGTTGGAGGAGACCCCCCTCGAGCTCAACCTGGTCAACGCCCGCCACGTCAAGCAGGTCCCGGGGCGGAAGACCGACGTCTCCGACGCCGCCTGGCTGGCCCAGCTGCTGGAGGCGGGGCTGTTACGAGCCTCCTTTGTCCCTTCCCCCCCGATCCGCCGGCTCCGTGACCTCACCCGCTACCGGAAACGGCTGATCGGAGACCGAACCCGGGAGTCGTTGCGGGTGCAGAAGGTGCTGGAGGATGCTGCCATCAAGCCGGGGTCGGTCGCCTCCGACGTCTTGGGGGTGTCGGGTCGGGCCATGCTCGAAGCGCTCATCGCCGGTGAACGCGACCCGGCGGTGTTGGCGGGGATGGCCAAAGGACGGCTGCGGGAAAAGGTCGACCTATTGCTCAAAGCCCTGGAGGGGCGCTTTGCGGATCATCACGCCCAGATGTTGCGCCACCTGCTTCGGCACATCGACTTCTTAGACGCCGAGATCTCGGCTCTCGATGACGAGGTCGAGCTGCTGATGGCCCCTTTTGCCGAGCCCCGGGATCTGCTCTGCACGATTCCCGGGGTGGCGCAGAGGACCGCCGAGGTGATCATGGCCGAGATCGGCCCTGACATGTCCCGGTTCCCCACCGCGGGCCATCTCGCCTCCTGGGCGGGGCTCTGTCCCGGTAACAACGAGTCGGCCGGCAAACACCGCTCGGGCAGGACCCGTCCGGGGGATACCTGGCTCCTCGATGCCCTCACCCAAGCCGCCTGGGCTAGCGCCCGGACCCGAGGGGAGGGCTATCTCAAGACCCGCTTCTGGCAGCTCGCCCGCCGGATTGGGAAGAAGAAAGCGGTGCTGGCCATCGCCCACAACATTCTCACCATCTGCTGGCACATCCTCACCACCAACCAGCCCTACAACGACCTTGGAGCTCAATGGACCCAAAGAGATAACGATCCCCCACGCCGCACGCGCCAACTCATCCGTCAACTCGAGGCCTTGGGTCACCGCGTCGAGGTGTCACCGGCCGCTTAACCGTATTTACGTCCCAGGGTTCTTAGCCGACGAAACCGACGGCACCGCCCACAGAATCACCTGTCATCAAAAGGAAACTCCTCGAGCGGGGTATAGACCGCGCCGCCTCGGCCGAGCCTGCTCTCGTAGAGGACGACCCGATCGGCCTTCCACGACAGCGGCATCGGTCGATAGGCGTCGATCACCGCCCGTATGTCTTGTTGTGGCCGGATACGGCTCAGAGTGAGGTGAGCCGTGAAGGCCCGTTCCTCGGCGGGTACGCCCGCTGCCTGCGCCGCCTCTTCGCAAATCATGTTCAGATCGGCCAGTCGCGACCGTCCCTCATCTACGCCCAGCCACAGCACAGTGGCGCGCAGGGGGCGAGGAAACGCCCCCATCTCTCCGAGGCTCACTTCGAATGTCGAACCGAGGTCTGCCTGATCGATGTCACCCGAGAGCCTCTCCGCGGTGACTTGATCGAGGAAGCCGAGAAATCTGGTGGTGAGGTGCCAATTCTCGGGTGGGACGACCTTGCCCGGAAGCTGCGGCAACGCCTGGCTGAGAATCGCCCTCGCCTCTTCGCCGAGTGGAACGGCGAGGAAGAGCCTTCTCAGACGATCCTTCCCGGCGACCACCAGCGGCCTTCGATCGCCAGCCGGGTGAGGTGCAATGCCCCGGTGGTGGCGTATGCCCGAACCCGTTCTCGGTCTCCGGGGAGACGCAACGTATGTGCTCGTTCTCCCTCGGGAGTGGCCACGGCAACGATCATCGTTCCCACCGGTTGCTCAAGAGGATCGGGACCGGCCGAGCCCACGATCCCAATCGCCACGTCTACACCGAGGGTCTTCCTGGCCCCGACAGCCATCGCCAGCGCCGTCTCCTCACTCACCAAAGAATCGGAAACAACAGCAAGGAGCGACTCCTTGAGGTCGGGAACATAAGCCACCACGGAACCACGAAAGTAAGCCGAAGAACCAGGGAGGGAGCTCAATTCGGCGGCCACCAATCCGCCCGTGGCGGATTCGGCGGTTCCGATGGTCCAGCCTTTTTCGGTGAGATCGCGGGCGATAACGGCTTGAACAGTGTCGTCGTCTCGACCAAACACAGAGCTGCCGAGCCGTCGATGCACCTCGGCATCGACCGGATCAATCAAAGCCTCGGCCGTAGCGCGGTCTGACGCTTTGGCGGTGATTCGAATTTTGATCTCACCCGAGGAAGCAAGGAAGGCGATCGAGGGATTGGTGCTCCCCCGGTAGAGGTCATCGAGCAACTCCCCAACCTGAGCCTCCGACCGTCCCCAACTGCGGAGCACCCGACTGTGGACCACCGAGTCCCCTCCCCGATCTCTCACCAGCCGGGGCAACACCTCACGATGGAGTAGATAGAGCATCTCCTCCGGAACTCCGGGCAACACGAAGATCGGGGTCCCCTCGGCGATCAAGGACAACCCGGGTGCGGTGCCTTTGGGGTTTGCCAACATCTCGGCCCCGGCTGGGTATTCGGCCTGCCGACTGTTCGACTCCGGCATCTCTCGACCCATGCTCTCCCATCTCATCCGGAGGACGGTGGCGTACTCCTCCGAGAACTTCATCTCCAATCCGAAGGCCGTACAGATCGCTTCTCGGGTGAGATCGTCCTGGGTGGGACCGATTCCCCCGGTGACGATGACCGCATCGGATCGAGCAACGGCGGTGGCGAACACCGACGCGGCCCGTTTCAGGTTGTCTCCAACCACGACCGAGTGATGGACGTCGACGCCCGCCTCGGCCAAGGCCGCTCCGATCGTGGCGGCATTGCCATTCGTGATCTGACCAAGGAGGAGCTCGGTCCCTACAGCCACAATCTCGACGATCACTCGTGCACAACGCCCTCGAGGTCGGGACCCAGCGCGGCGGTAATTTCGACCTCGACCCATTCTCCAGGTGCTCCGCGATCGAGCGTGATCACCCCGTCGATCTCTGGGGCCTGTCGGTATGAGCGCCCAACCGCCACTCCGTCCTCGAGCTGATCGATCAGAACGCGATGGCGCTGCCCCACCTGGTCGAGGTTGGTAGTGGCGGTGACTTCCTCTTGGACCGACTGCAGGTGCCGCAGGCGCTCTTCGACCTCGGACTTGGAAAGCCGTCCCTCAAGCTGGGCGGCCGGGGTGCCTTCCTCGGCCGAATATGGGAAGAAGCCCGCCCAATCGAGGCCCACATCGATGAGAAACGACTCCAATTCAGCGATGTCGTCATCGGTTTCTCCCGGGAATCCGACGATAAAGCTCGAGCGGAGCGCCGCCCTCCGATCTGCCTGGCGAATCGATTCCACGAGCTCGCGGTATCGCTCGCCGTTGCCGGGCCTTTTCATCGCTCGCAGCAGCCTCTGCGTGGAGTGCTGCAGGCTGAGATCGAAGTAGGTTGCCACCTTGGGGTTGGTGACAATCTCCTCGACGAGCCGGGGGCGAATCTCCTTCGGATAGAGGTAAAGGAGTCTCACTGTCCGCAGACCAGGGACCGCCGACACCTGACGAAGCAAGTCGACGATGTCGCCCGGAGCCTCGATGTCGCGGCCGTAGGCCGCCAGATCCTGTGCCACCAGTACGACCTCGGACACCCCGGCACCGACCAGACCTTCGATCTCTTCGATCACGTTCGGGGGTCGGCGCGATCTTTGTTTTCCCCTGATGAGGGGAATCGCACAGAATGTGCATGGCTTGTCGCAGCCCTCTGCCACCTTGACGTACGCATACGGCATAACGGGCGTCGGACGATTGACGACATGGAGTAGGTCCATGACAGGTTTTCGCAGCCGGACCGGTCGCCAGTGCGGCCCTTCCGTCAGGGTGTCGACAACTCCCACTAGCTCGCCGTATCGATCCAGTCCCAGAACAGAGTCGACCTCAGGTAGGGCCTGCTCCACCTCAACCCCGAATCGCTGGGCCATACAACCGAGGACGACGGTGCGCGCTCCCGGCTTTTTCACGTCGCCAAGATCGAGTATCGTCTCTACCGATTCGCGGCGAGCCTCCTCGATAAAGGCGCACGTGTTGACCATGACCACGTCGGCGGTCTCTGCGCTGGCGGCAGCTCCGTAACCGGCCTCGGCCAACAGCATTTGGACCTTCTCTGAGTCGACCTGATTTTTGGCACAGCCGAGCGTTGTCAGCCAGAAGGTGGGTGCGGACATCAATCAGATTTAGCCCAGGGAGCGATAGCGCCCGCGGAAATAGAGCAAGGGATCATCGAGCTCGCCGAGCTGGGTATGTTCGATCTCGGCCACCAACAGCATCTGCCAGCCAATCGGAAGGGAGGCCTCGAGCCGGCAGCCCGCCCAATTCTCGAAACCCCCGATTAATGGTCCCCACTCGGTTTCCGATACCTCCAGGCCAGTGAAGAGACCTCCCGGAGACGGCGAGATCTCGGCGAAACGATCGGAGAGCCGGCGATGGTCTTGCCCCGCCACATGGACCAGGAAGCGTTCCGTGGTCTTGACAGCTTCGGAGAAATCGGACGACTCGTTGATCGCCACGACCAGCCGCGGTGGAGAACCCTCCAGCACCAGAACGGCCGAGGCGGTCATCCCGTCGTCTCCGGCGGTAACGATGGTGACCGGACCGGCCAGGCGGCCTCGCAACTGACGGGCTCGATCCCTCGCTTCCGGAGGCGGGAGGAACGGATGCTCGTTGTGAATTGTCACTGGTTAGTCACTGCGGCCAGGTTAGGGGTAGGCGCTCTTTCACCCTGCGGTCGAATCGAAGATGCTCGGTGTAACCCGCCGCCATCGCGTACGTCATGAGCATGTCGTGCTCATGACCAGCCAGATCGGCAGTGTGGGCATCGGAGGCGAGCGTTATCTCCACCCCGGCCTCGAAGAACATCTTGAGGAACGCCGGTGAGGGATACGGGGTCGCCACTGGCATCCGCAGGCCGGCGCTTGACACCTCGACCGAGGTTCCGGAGACGGCAGCCGCCTCGACCACCTCCTTGTAGAGATGGAATGGTTCGGTTAGGGGTTGATGGCCGAACTTTTTCGGGAGGTCGACATGTGCGAGGACATCAACCACCCCCAGCCGGGCCAGGTCGGTGGCCAGCTCGAAATAGTCTCCCCAGGCCTGGTCGATCCCCCTGCGGTCGAATTCGAAAGCGACCTCATGGCTGTCGATCGACCAACCCCCTACCCAATGAACCGAGCCGATCAGGAAGTCGAACGGATACGGGGCGAGAAGTTCGAGAACGGCATCGATGGTCGAGGCAAAAAAATCGACCTCGAGGCCGAGCTTGACCGGGAGCCCGCGTTGGCCGGCAGCGAGGATCGCTTCGACGTATCTCGGAAGCGACAACCCGGCGTCGAGCGCGACCATCGCCTCCGTGTGCTCACGCAGGTCCGAACGCGGCTCGGCCTCCCAGAAGCGTCCCAGGACCGCGGCTCCTTCCTCGGTTCGATATAGGTGTTCGGTGAATCCCAACTCGGTCACGCCCCGGGCAGCGGCCGCCTCGACGTAACCCTCGATCAAGCCGATTGGATATTCCCCGAGCGGCGGCCAGTCATAGGCACGGCCGTGAGGATGAAGGTGGAGGTGATAATCGGACACCCAGGGATCTAGACGGATCGCACCGACTCGACCAGGCCCTGAAGCGGCCCCGGACCGACGGCGTCAGCCAGAAGGTCCCAGGTGGGACCGGTGAGAGCACCATCTTCATCGAGTTGCGTGGCCGCCAGGTGAACCGCGTCGGCCAGGGCGGCAAAGAGACCCACCTGATCCTTTTCCAGCGCGGTATCGACGGCCGATCGCGCCGCGGCCGCGTCACCTCTACCCAGCGCTTCGATCGCTCGCTCCGCCGCGGTCAGCGCCTGCCGTTGGGACTGGCCGTCCAGGTCTAAACCTCCTGGAAGAGGTAGGGCCGAAGAACGTCGATACGAGTATCGACTTCATCGGGGTGGATATACCAAAGCGTGGCGGCGAGCGTCGAGAGCAACGGATTGCCGTCCTGAGGCGTGAAGCAGTACCCGACCAGCTCGTTGCTATTGCGAACAGTGACAGTGTCGATGGCCACCACGGTCTGAGAGAGAATCCGCCCGAAGTAGCCATGATCTCGCCCGAAGCTAAAGACACTGTTGGCCGATTTCTTGTAGGTGATCGCCACCCGCTTGTTGGCGGCCAGTCGTTCCTTTACCTCATCGAGATCCATCTCTCTATCGAGCGTGAGAGAGAAATGGATCTGGTGCATGTATTGGCTATTGAGCTTGAGAGCCGACGAGAAGAGGTTGAGGTCATAGCCGAGAGTCTCGAAGAGGCCGTGGGCGTCGCGGGCATGATGGGTGCCAAAGCGCCCATCTTTGTGTCGCTCAACGGTCGGCGAGGGGGCAAACCCAGAGTCCTGTGAGATATCGTTGGAGCGCCGGATACAGATGAACCGGCCGTCGGTGAGATGGTTGGTGCCATCCGGATCCATCGCCAACGTCTTGATCAGCACCGCGATGTTGTGGGTGTTGCAGGAGACGATGTGGAGGAAGCGGTCCACTCCTCGGACCAGTGAGTCGTCGTTGATCCCGCGGGCGTACATCTTCCCGAAGCCGAACTCAGAGCCCTGGGCCATGAACCCCTTGGGGTTGGGGGCGCTGTCGTAGAACTCGGCCTTGTTGTCATTTCCCACCGGCGTGCAGTCGATCACGACCGATGCCCGCTCGATCGCTTCCCTCGCCTCCCACTTGGGGGTGTGGCCCAGCTCCTCGAAGCTCGAGCGTTTGTCCTCGTCAACCGCCAGGACCGCCCCACGTCGCACCAGGTCGTTGACCTTTCCCCTTTCGGTGATGAGAGGAGTGCGCTTGTGGAAGGTCACCTCTTCGATTCCGAAGTCTCTCCTGTGGTCCGCCAGGAGCCCAATCAGCGGCTCCCCGATGGTCCCGGTGCCGACGACGTGAACGATGTTCATGCTTTCTCCCGAAAAGGCAGTGGTAACCACCAAACTAGCTCCAGTTGGAGTGGATCTCTCGTGCTCGCGCATACCCGACGATCCGGGCCGGAGTCTTGAGGGCCACGAGCCCCCAGCAAATTCGGTGCAGGAAGACCACTCCTGAGTAAATTTGTTGCAGGGCGACTAGGGGTCGGTGGTGGTGCGACAAATTTGGTGAGTTGGGGCTTAAGGGCAGGCGGGTCAGAACTGTTCTTCTTCGGTGCTGCCCTTCAAGGCCAGCGTGGAACCGGTGCCACCACTCACGATCTCCGACACCCGATCGAAATAGCCGGCCCCGACCTCCCGCTGATGTCTGGTCGCGCTGTAGCCGTCGGCTTCGAGGGAGAACTCGCGCTCTTGGAGCTCGACGTAAGCCGGCATCCCCGCCTGGGCATAGCCCCGCGCCAGTTCGAACATGCTGGCGTTGAGGGCATGGAAACCGGCCAGGGTGATGAATTGGAACCGATAGCCCATCGCTCCCAATTCTTTCTGGAACCCGGCGATCTGGCCTTCGCCCAAATGCTTTTTCCAGTTGAACGATGGTGAGCAGTTATAAGCAAGGAACTTTCCGGGGAACTTCTCGTGGATTGCCTCGGCGAAACGAGAGGCTTCGTCGAGATCCGGCTTGGCGGTTTCGCACCAGAGCAAGTCGGCGTAGGGCGCATAGCTCAGGGCCCGCGAGATAGCCTGCTCGAGTCCCGGTCGGACTCGGAAAAATCCTTCCGGTGTGCGCTCACCGGTCGTGAACTCCTGATCTACTTCATCGACGTCGGAGGTGAGCAGGTTGGCTCCGTTGGCATCGGTGCGGGCGACGATGATCATCGGCACTTCCATTACGTCGGCTGCCAACCTCGCCGCCTGCAGGCTGCGAATGTGCTGGCTGGTGGGGACTAGCACCTTGCCTCCCATGTGCCCGCACTTTTTCTCGGCGGCGAGTTGATCCTCGAGATGAACGCCCGCCGCACCCGCTTCGATGAAAGCCTTCACCAGTTCGAACACGTTCAGTGCTCCCCCAAAACCCGCTTCAGCATCGGCGACGATGGGAACGAACCAATCAAATGACTCGTCGCCCTCGGCCCAATGGATCTGGTCGGCCCGGCGGAGAGCGTTGTTGAGGCGACGAACCAGCGCCGGAGCCGAGTTCGCCGGATAGAGCGACTGATCCGGATAAACCTGCTCTGCCAGGTTGCCATCGCCCGCCACCTGCCAGCCTGAGAGATAGATCGCCTTGAGGCCGGCCTTGACCATCTGCACTGCCTGCCCGCCGGAGAGTGCGCCGAGGGCGTTGATGTAGTCGTTCTCAGCCAGCAGTTGCCAGAGCTTCTGTGACATGGCTTGGGCAAGCGTGTGTTGCTCGCGCAACGATCCCTGCAGCGAGACGACGGCGGCCGGGCCGTAGTTGCGGGTCACATCCTTCCAGCGGCTTTCCGTTGACCAGGTCTTCTCGAGCTGATCGATCTCGGCCTGATGGTTTGTCACATGAGCTCCTTAGTCGAGCAGTTGGTAGGCAGGGATGGTCAGAAAATCAACAAACTCGTCACCAAGAGCAACCTCGGAAAATACCTTCCAGGCGTCACCCAGATCGGCCTCTGCGCTCTGGCGCTCGTTGTCGGCCAAGCGGTTGACGAGATCGGCATCGATCAAGGTTCCGTCAATGGTTCGGGCCCTGCGCCTCACCCATTGCCAGATCTGGCTGCGTGAGATCTCGGCGGTGGCGACATCTTCCATGAGGTTGTCGATGGCGACGGCTCCGGTTCCCTGGAGCCAGGAGGCCAGGTACAGGAGCCCGACCCGGATGTTCGATCGGACGCCGTCCTCGGTGATCGAACCGCCCTCGACCTCGAAATCAAGGAGGTCCCCAGCACTGACTTGCGAACGATCCGGAATGTGTCCGAGCTGATTTGGCTGGTCTCCCAGCACACTGTCGAAGCACTGGCGGGCCACCGAAACCAGATCGGGATGTGCCACCCAGGTTCCATCGCATCCCTGCCGGGCCTCCCGCTTCTTGTCCTCGGTGACCTTGGCCAGCGCTCTTTCGGTCACCTCGGGGTCGCGGCGATTGGGGATGAAAGCCGCCATGCCCCCGATGGCATGAGCGCCGCGTTTGTGGCATGTCGCCACCTGGAGGTCGGTGTAGGCCCGCATGAAGGGCACCGTCATGCTCACCTGCGACCTATCAGGGAATACGAAGTCATCCCAGTTCCGCATCTTCTTGATGACAGAGAAGATGTAGTCCCACCGGCCGGCGTTGAGTCCGGCGGAATGGTGACGGAGCTCGAAGAGGATTTCGTCCATTTCGAAAGCGGCCAAGATCGTTTCGATCAGGACTGTCGCCTTGATCGTGCCGACCGGCATATCGAGGCGTTCCTGGCTGTAGGTAAAGACGTCGTTCCAGAGCCTTGCCTCGAGATGATTTTCGAGCTTGGGCAGGTAGAGATACGGACCCACACCGGCTTCGAGCGCCGCCCGACCGCCCCAGAACAGATAAAGGCCGAAGTCGAACAGCGAGGCTGACACCGGTTCGCCGTCGACTACAAGGTGCTTTTCGGGGAGGTGCCAGCCGCGTGGTCTGACAAATAGCGTGGCCGTCTCCTCGTTCAATCGGTAGGACTTCTCGGGCGTGGTGAGCTCGAGGCGCTTTTCGTAGGCCGCGACCAGGTTCGCCTGGCCGTCGACGAGGTTGGCCCATGTCGGAGTGGTGGCGTCCTCAAAGTCGGCCATGAAGACCGAAGCGCCCGAGTTGAGAGCGTTGATCATCATCTTTTGGTCGACCGGGCCGGTGATCTCGACCTTGCGCTCGGCCAGAGACGCCGGCACCGGGTCAACGGTCCAATCCGAGGAGCGCACGGCTCCCGGCAGAAAGTCAGGACGAACCCCGACGTCCAGATCGGCCTGACGCTTAATGCGGGCGGCGAGAAGTTGGCGACGCCGCTCCCCAAATCTGGTCTCGAGATCGGCCACGAATCCCACCGCCTCGGGAGTGAGGACATCAGAAGCAGGAGCGCGGAGTTCGATCGTGCTCATAAGTCCTCGGTATCTTTCCATTTTCGTACCAATTTCCAACCTCGTCTGGATGCAACATAGGTGAGCTTTCGCCGTGAGCTCCGCGGCCAGGAGCTTCGACACACCGTCCTTCTCAGCCAACGTGTGGGTTCCTTCCGCTAGCGCCGTCAGCTCACTCTCGACGAACTCGGGGCCATCGTGGGAAGGCTGCCCTCATACCTGTCGTCGCCCGCTCTCGTCGCGTAACCTTTTTGATCTCGACTCACCCGGTTACGAGGTCGCGCCATAGAAGATTCGGGAGACCAGAGGATCCGGGCTGAAGGCGTCGCCGCCACTGGCGCGATGATGGTCGGGTCCGTCCTACATGGGGGGTGTTGCGACGACCGCTTGAACCCAAGCAGTACACTCTCGACAATCAAGAACGAGCTCGTCAAGCAAGCCTCGCCTCGTTCCCAGACCGCAATCGTTAGATTTTTGGCGGCCGATCCCTATCAGCGCCTAGACCTCGCCGAGATTTACGAGATCCTTGACAGTCAGCAGACCTCAGATATCTGACGTCTGCGGGGCATTGTCTGAAGCCTCTTCGTGGAAGCGGGGATCTGAGCGCATAAGGGTTGACATCTGCCGGCGAAGCGCCTGCGGGGCATTGCGGACTCCCATCGAAACCGCAAAGGCGGGATCGTTGTCAGTGGTGATCACTAACTCTTCGCCCTCTGACAAGAGATGAAAGCCGTCGTCCTGAGCGCGAATGTTTATCGCATCGATCGGCCAGTGACCGATCTCGATCTCGTCTGTGCCGATGCGGAGTTCGTGCTCGTCAGTTAGGTCAATAGTGACCCGAATTGGAGGCGAGAAATCACCCGCCAACCTCAGCAGCCCGTCGTAGTGCTCCATGGTCGACAAACTAGGCGAATCGGCCTCGGCCGGTAGGGTTTTCTTTCACTAGCTGGCCAGGAAAAGGGCCGGTTCAGCCAGGTTTTCGAGCACTACCGACATGAAGCGACGGCCCTGCCCGCCGTCGATCACCCGGTGGTCGTAGGAGAGGGACAGGGGCAGCATCGGCGCCACGCCGACCCTGCCCGCTTCGGCCACCGCCCTGTCGGCCGCCCTTCCAATCGAGAGAATGGACGTGGTACCCGGGGGAATGATCGGCGTGCCAAAGCCGCCGCCGATCGCTCCGATATTCGAGATCGTAAAGGTCTGGCCTCCGACCTCGCCCGGGCTGAGCTTGCGGCTCTGCGACCGCTCGGCCAGACGTCGGATGTCGGCCGCGGTCTCGAGCAGAGTTCGGGTATCGGCGGCCTTGACCACGGCCACCAAAAGCCCCTCGGGGGTGTCGACGGCTATCCCAATGTCGTAATGCCCGTAGACCACTAGATAGTCGCCATCGATGGAGGCGTTGAACTCGGGAAACTGGAAGAGGGCAGGCAGCACCGCCTTGATGATCAATGCCTCTAGTGGAATCTCAGTCGAGTGCCGGCTCTCGAGCGCTTTGCGGGCGGCGAGCAGTCGAGCAGCGGGCGCCTCGTCGAAGGTGGTGACGTGAGGGATCTCTCTCCAGGATCGACTCATGTTGGAGGCGATGGTGCGACGCAGCTTCGACATCGGCCGGCGCTCGCCGTCCCGATTGACCGGCACGGGTGGGAGGCCGGGAGCTTCAGGCATTTCGACCTCGCCACCGGCCGTCTCCTCGGCGGCGGCCACCACGTCCTCGCGGGTGATGCGGCCATCGGCTCCAGAACCTTTAATCCTTCCCAGATCGACCCCCAGATCCTTGGCCAGCTTGCGGACCAGGGGCAGGGCCTTGGTAGCTCCCAGCGCTCGAGCGACGCGCGCACCCCCCTCCCCGCCTGCAGCGGTACTCCCTCCGGGGGGAGAAACGGCGCGAGAACCGAGCTCGGCGGCCTCTTCGCTGATCCTTCCCACAATGGGCGCCGCATCCTGCGGTGCTTCCGGCATGCCCTCGTCGGTGGCGAGGTCCTCTTCGACCTGATCGAGCCAGGCTTCGGTCGCCGGATCGGCGGTCGCCGTCCAGGTTTCTCCTTCCTCGCCTACGACCACCAGGATCTCGCCGACCGGGAGCGTCTCCCCTTCGCCGGCACCGTGATGGAGAACGATGCCTCCGTACGGCGAGGGGATCTCCACCACAGCTTTGTCGGTCTCGACCTCGACGACTGGTTGATCTACCTTGACCGGCTCCCCAACCGGAATGAGCCAGCGAACTATCTCCGCCTCGGTGAGTCCTTCTCCAATGTCGGGGAGGCGAAATTCCTTGGCCATCAGACCTCCAATAACTGCGCGGCGGCGGCGGCAATCCTGGTTGCCGTCGGCAGGTAGTGATGCTCGGACCTCTTCAAAGGGAACACGGTGTCCCACCCGGTGACGCGGCGGATGGGGGCGGCGAGGTCGAAGAGGCAGGTGTCCTGCAACAACGCCACCACTTCGGCGCCAAAACCACCGGTGCGGGGTGCCTCGTGGACGACCACGGCCCGTCCGGTTCGCTGCACCGAGTCGCTCAAGGTCGTGAGGTCAAGGGGCACCAGCGACCTGAGGTCGATGATCTCGGCGGAGATGCCCTCGTCCTCGAGCAGAGTGGCGGCTTCCCGGGTCTCCTTCGTCATCGCCCCCCAGGTGATCAAGCTGACATCGTCTCCTTCCCGCTCCACTCTTGCCTCGCCCAGAGGTTGCGTCAGCCAGCCATCGGGGACTTCCTGTTTCACCGCCCGATAGAGACGGATCGGCTCGAGAAAGATCACCGGGTCGGGGTCTTCGATGGCCGCCAACAGCATCCCCTTGGCGTCGTAGGGAGTGGCGGGGACGACGACCTTGAGGCCCGGAACATGGGTGTAGATCGCCTCCATCGACTCCGAGTGGTGCTCGGCCGCCCCGATCCCCCCGCCGTAGGGGATGCGGATCACGAGGGGGGCGCTAAAGCGATGCCGGGACCGGTTGCGGATGCGAGCCACGTGGCTCGTGATCTGGTCATAGGCCGGATAGGAGAATCCCATGAACTGCAGCTCGAGGACCGGCTTAAGACCTGCTACCGCCATACCGAAACCGACGCCGACAATTCCCGACTCGGCCACGGGGGAATCGATTACCCGCTCGCCGCCGTGTCGCTCCCGAAGTCCGTCGGTGACACGGAAAACCCCCCCGGTTCGACCAACATCCTCTCCCATGACGACGACGTCGGAGTCTTTGGCCAGGGCGAGGTCGAGGGCGTCGTTGATTGCTTGGGCGATGTTGCGCACTGTCATTGCCGAATTGCCTCGGCTCGTTGTGCGGCGAGATGAGGAGGGAGGCTCTCGAACATGGCGTCGAAAATGTCGCCGGGCCCGAAAGGCTTCATTCCTTCGGCTCGTTCAATGGCGAGGTCGACCTCGCTTTGGGCATCCTCTTCGATTTGTTGCTGCCAGCCCTCGGTCCATTCGTCTCGCTCCGACAGGTAGAGCCGAACGCGCTCCAAGGGATCACGATGCCTCCACTCTTCGGTGATGCCCGCCTCCCGGTACCGACCCGGGTCGTCGGCGGTGGTGTGGGGTCCGAGGCGATAGGTCACAGCCTCGATCAAGGTGGGACCACCTCCCTGGCGGGCTCGATCGACTGCCTCCTTGGTCGCTTGGTAAACGCCGAGCAGATCGTTCCCGTCGATCTGCACCCCGGGCATGCCGTAGGCGATCGCTTTTTGGGCGATGGTTTCCGACTTGGTCTGCTCTTCTCGTGGCAGAGAGATCGCCCAACCGTTGTTCTGGCAGAAGAAGACGCACGGGATACTAAAGACAGCGGCGAAATTCATGGCTTCGTGGAAATCGCCCTCGGAAGTGGCACCGTCGCCGAAGTAGGTGATGGCGATCCGCGGCTCGCCTTTCAACTTGGCGGCCCAGGCCAGTCCAACGGCGTGGACCATGTGACCACCGACAGTTATCGAGGGCGGAAGCACGGGGACATGCTCCGGCGGCGAGCCGCCTCGCTCGTCGCCGGTGCGGCCTGCGAAGAGGAGCTCCAACGGGTATCCCTGCATCCACATCGCCGCCCCATCGCGATAGGTAGCCGCCATCCAATCGTTCGGTTCGATGGCTGCCGCGCTCGCTACCTGCGCCGCTTCTTGACCTTCAAAAGGGGCATAGGTGGCGAGCCTCCCCTGCTTCTGCAGTGCCGTTCCCTTCCGGTCATAGGTGCGGGCAAAGACCATCGCTCTGTAGAGCCGCCGGACCATCTCCACCTCCAACGGGGACTCCTGATTGAGGTCTCCCGAAGGCGTGAGGATCTGAAACATGTGAGGGACGGAGCGTACCCGCTAAACGGAAACTCTCTCCCGGTCGTAAAGGTCGGTGAGCTCGTCGACAGTCATCAACACTGCTCGCGCCTTCGATCCCTCCGACGGCCCGACCACCCCCCTCTGCTCGAGGATGTCCATCACCCGTCCGGCGCGGGCAAAGCCGATTCGGAGCTTGCGTTGCAGCATCGATGTCGAACCCAGTTGGCTGCGGACGATGAGATCCATCGCCTGACGGACAACCTGCTCTTCCTCATCGTCGTATTCCTCGGCGGCTGTGGCAGCCTCGGCCGCCTTGTCGAGGACCGCGTCTTGATACTCGGCTTCCTGCTGGCGCTTGGTCCAGTCGACGATGGCATGAATCTCTTCCTCGCTCACCCAGGCGCCCTGGTAACGCACCGGCCGGGGTTCGGCCGCGGTGACAACGAGCATGTCGCCCATTCCCACAAGCTTTTCCGCCCCGGCTCCGTCAATGATCACCCGGCTATCAGTCTGGGAGGCGACCGAGAAAGCCAACCGCGAAGGGATGTTGGCCTTGATCACACCGGTAATCACGTCGACCGAAGGGCGCTGGGTGGCAATCACGAGATGGATTCCAACAGCCCGTGCCATCTGGGCGATCCGAACGATGGCCTCCTCGACCGCCCGCCCGGCAACCATCATCAGGTCGTTGAGCTCGTCGACGATGACTACGAGGTACGGAAAGCGGTCGAAACTCTCCTCGGGGAGCTCGCCTACTTCGAGCTTCTGGCGATAACCCCAGATGTCGCGCACTTTTGCATCAGCCAGAAGGTCGTACCGACGGTCCATCTCCGCCACCGCCCACTTGAGGGCGTCTGCGGCCTTCTTGGGATTCGTGATCACCCGCGTCAGCAAGTGGGGCACCCCGTTGTACTGACCGAGCTCCACGCGTTTGGGGTCGACCATGATCAAACGAACGTCGTCGGGAGTCGTGCGCATCAGGATCGAGGAGACGATCGAGTTGATGCATGACGATTTGCCTGCACCGGTGGCACCGGCGATGAGCACGTGGGGAAGCTCGGCAAGGTTCAGCATCCGCGCCCTACCGGAAATATCGACCCCGAGGCCCACCGACAACGGATGGTTGGCTGCCGAAGCCTCCGAGCTCCGCAGGACGTCGCCCAGGGTGACCAAGCGCCGCCGGCGGTTGGGGACCTCGACGCCGATTGCGGATCTCCCAGGAATGGGGACGAGCAAACGAACGTCGGGTGTGGCCAGGGCATAGGCGATGTCGTGGGCGAGACTCGAAACCCGGTTGACCTTTACTCCGGGGGCGAGCTCGATCTCGAAGCGAGTCACGGTCGGCCCCGAGACGATCTTGGTGAGCTGGGCGTCGACGCCGTGCTGGCGGAGCGTCTCTTCCAGCTGGTTGGCCGTGTCTTCTAAGGCGCGGCGACTTTGCTCTTCGCCCCCGCCGGAGTGAAGAAGATCGAGTGGTGGTAGCTGATATCCCCCGGCGGGCACCGGCTGGAATTTAGGGGCGGCTTTGACCTTGGCCGGTTTTGGTGGCTTCTCCGCCTGGGGTTCTGGCTCGCGATCGATGGGTTGGGCGGGTCGCTTGACACGGACTGGTGGCGGGGGTGGGGGCGAACTTCTGGTGAACCCCCGGCGAACCAACTCAATCGCCGCCGTCACCGCTTCCTTGACCGTCGTCCGCGCCAGGATGAGGACCCCCATCCCCATGAAGGCGGCCAGAACGACGAACGCCCCCCACGAGCCCAACAAACGTCGCAGCGGATAAGCAAGCAGGGCCCCGATCGCTCCTCCCCGCTCTTTGACCAGTTCGATATTCGGAGCCAGGGCGACCGCCCCGGTGAGCAGATGGAACATCCCGAGCGACCCGACGAACGTCGTTACCGCTCCGGTGAGGGTCCTCCCCGCCGGCTGGCGGGGTCGGCCAGCAATCAGAACTCCACCGATGGCGATCATGGCGAACGGAAGTGCGAATCGCCAGAGCCCAAATAGGAGCCGGGTCCCGTTCTCCACCGCCGTTCCGAAGGGACCGGCGAGATTGAGGAAGCCAAGTATGAACAACACCCCGAACACGATGAGGATCATTCCCCAGACGTCGTCGGTCTGACGTCCGAGATGTTCGCGCAGTCTGGCGCGCAAGCCCTCCAGCCGGGCTCGCATCGAGACTCTCGCCTTGTTTGTGGACACCCGCTTCCGCCCGCTGCCACCCCGACGGGTGGGCGTCCGTTTGGTCATGTGCCTCCAAGCCTACCCGTCCGGCCAATCGATGATCTGAATCTATAGCTCCAACACGACGGGAACGATCACCGGACGCCGCGAGGTCTCGGCTTTGATGATGCGGGCGGTGGTCTGGCGAGCTGCCTGTTGGAGGACGGATATATCTGCCTCGCCGTTGCTGAGTCGCTCTTCGAGGCTTTGGCGGACCGCTTGCGCAGCCTTCTCCAAGACAGGCTCGGGATCGTCCATCATTCCATGGCTGTGGAGGTCGGGCCCGTAAACGATCTCGCGGTTGTTGGGTGAGACCGCCACAGTGACGACGACCACTCCTTCGTCGGCGAGATGGCTGCGGTCGCGCAGGACTGCCTGCACCTCGCCCAAACCTTCTCCATCGAGATACACATAACCGGCCGGGCGGGCCCGGCGCTCAACCCGCGTTTCGGCCCCGTCGAGTATCAAAGAGTCGCCGTCTTCGCAGACCTCGACTTGGGGCACCCCCACCAGGCGGGCCAGGTCGGCATGGGCAGCGAGATGTCGATACTCGCCATGAACGGGGACGAAGGCCGCCGGCTTGACGATGTGGAGCATCGTCAAGAGCTCGTCACGGTTGGCGTGGCCGGACACGTGAACCTCGGCATTGCGACCGTGTATCACCTTGGCTCCGCGCCGGAGGAGCTTGTTGATGACCCGCGAGACCGCCGTCTCATTGCCGGGGATGGGAGTAGCGGAGAGAAGGATTGTGTCGCCCGCTTCGATCTCGACGAACTTGTGCCGACCCTGTGCCATCAGGGAGAGAGCCGCGAAGGGCTCGCCCTGGCTCCCCGTTGTCAGGAGCAGCTGTCGCTCCGGCGGAAGCTCAAGCAACTCGGTGATATCGAGCACCTGGTCGGCGGGAATCTGGAGGTGTCCCAAGCCCTGGGCGACGGCGGTATTCCTCTGGAGGGATCGGCCGAAGATGGCGAGCTTGCGGCCGCTCGCCACCGCCGAGTCGATGATCTGTTGGATGCGATGGATGTGGGAGGAGAAACAGGCGGCAATGACCCGGCCGGGGGCATGGCTGACAATGTCTTTGATCGAGTCGGAAAGCGTCCGTTCGGAGGGGACGAAGCCGGGGCGCTCGGCGTTGGTGGAATCGGAGAGCAGGAGTCGGACGCCGCGGCGGCCGAGGAGGGCAAGGGTGGCGAGGTCGGTCGCCCGGCCGTCGATCGGGGTCGGATCGAGCTTGAAGTCTCCGGTATGGAGCACCACACCTTCGGGTGTGTCGAAGGCGACCGCACAGGCATCTGGCACCGAGTGGGCGACATTGATCATCGCAAAGCGGAAACCTTCGAGAGTGATCGGCGTTCCCACTTCGATCGGTCGGAGATCGGCCCCGACGCCGAGTTCGTCGATGCGGCCCTCGGCCAGACCCAGGGTCATCGCCGTGCCGTAGACGGGGACATTGAGGTCGCGGAGGAAATAGGGGAGGGCGCCAATGTGGTCCTCGTGCCCATGGGTGAGGACGACGCCGACGACATCTTCTGATCTTTCGACCAGCCAGCTCCAATCGGGAAAGACGAGATCGACCCCCAGCATCTCCTCCTCGGGGAACATCAGCCCGCAGTCGATAAGGAGGATCTTTCCGTCGACTTCCAGGGCCGCGCAATTGCGGCCGATCTCCCCCAGGCCCCCGAGAAAGGTGACCCGGACGGTCACAGGTGGGTGAGGGCGTCCTTGATCGCAGCCACCGTTGAATCTGGGGATGGAACCAGGGGCAGACGAGGATGACCGACCGGTTCCCACAGCGCATTGAGCGCTGCTTTGACGGGCGAGGGGTTAGGGTCGAGGAAGCACGCCAGGCCGAGCGGCAGCAAACGATGGTGGAGGTCGCGGGCTCGCTCGACTTCGCCGGCGGCGGCCGCTTCGACCATCGCCGATACCTGCTCGCCAGCGAGATGGGAGATGACCGAGATCACCCCGACCGCGCCCACCGCCATCATCGGCCAGGTATAGGTGTCCTGGCCGGAGTAGACCTCGAGACCGGGAACCTCTGCGCAGGTGCGGGAGGTGAAGTCGATGTCCATCACCGCGTCCTTGACGGCCCTGATGCGGGGATGGTCGGAGAGGGCCTTCAACGTCTCGATCTCGATGAGACGAGCGGTGCGTCCGGGGATGTTGTAGAGCGCGACAGGGAGTTCGGTGGCGTCGGCAATCGTCCGGAAGTGAGCGATGAGACCTTCCTGGCTGGGACGGTTGTAGTAGGGAGTGACGGCCAGAATTCCGTCGCAACCTGCCTCGGCGGCGCGGCGGCTGAGGTGAACCGACTCGGCGGTGTTGTAGGTTCCGGTCCCGGCCACCACCATGGTGTCGCGTCCGGCGACCGCCTCGACCACCGTTCGATAAAGGGCGACCTTCTCGTCTTCTGCCAGGGTGGGCGATTCGCCAGTCGTGCCCGTGACTACGAGACCGTCGGAGCCACGGGAGGCGAGATGACGGGCGAGGTTCCAGGCCTTCTCATGATCTACTTGCCCATCGTCGCTAAAGGGCGTGATCATCGCCGTCAGGACTCGACCGAAGATGGGCATGTTTTTGAGGTTACCCCGATCGGAATGGCGCCTAGGACCGAGGGGTTTACCTTGGCGAAATGACAACTCATGTGATTGATATTGGAGAGGCCGAGTTCTCGACCCAGGTGCTGGAAGCGTCCAAGACGGCTCCGGTAGTTGTGGACTTCTGGGCGAGCTGGTGTCAGCCTTGCAAGACCCTGAGCCCGATCCTGGAGCGAGCGGCTGTCGACGGCGGCGGTTCGTTCACGTTGGCCAAAGTCGATGTCGACGCCAACCAACGCTTGGCGCAGGCGTTCTCGATTCAGAGCATCCCGACCGTGATTGCCTTCCGCGATGGGCAACCGGTCGACATGTTTACCGGGGCTTTGGGAGAGGCCCAGGTTCGCGCCTTCATCTCCCGGCTGGTGCCACCGGCGACAGACGAGCGGGTCGCGGCCGCAGAGGGGCTAATCGAGGCCGGCAACGTCGCCGGGGCTGAGGCGTCGCTGCGAGCCTTGCTCGAAGAGGACCCGGTCAATTCCGAAGCTGCTTTGACTTTGGTCGGGCTCTTGATCGATGACGGTCGCACCAACGAGGCGATCGAGATCTTGGAGCGGCAATCGCAGACCAACGAGGTCAAGCAGATGATGGCCGCCGCCCGGCTGATCGGTTCGGGCGAAGTCGACCTGAGCGACCCCGAGGAGGCCCTCCCCCGCCTCCTCGCCGCCGTCGAAGCCGGCGGCGAGGGTCGGGAGCCGGCCCGTCTCACCATGATCGACGTCTTCGACCTCCTCGGCCCCGAGCACGAGCTCACCCTGGAGTACCGGCGCCGTCTCGCCTCGGCGCTCTTTTAAAAAAACCCTGGGTTTTTGCCGTCGTACAGCGACGGTTGCAGCCCACAGAAATCGTCAGGCGGCGATCGCCTCGCGTAGCTGGGTTATGACGAGCTCAGGACGCTTCGTGAAATCGTCCCAGGTGTATCGAAAGATTCGCCAATTATGAATTAGCGACAGGTTGTCGCGGTTGCGGTCGCTTTGAAAGTCGGCCACCCTGGTATGCCAGCGGCGGCCGTCGCACTCGCATCCGACACAAACATGAGGCCACGCGAAGTCGATCCGCTTGTCTCGATCCCAAGGTGCTTGGTATTGCCATTCCGGCCGGGGAAGCCCGCCCATGAGGAAGGTCTTAATCCCAATTCTCTCGAGGCGCGAGGCGCTGACCGGGTCATTTCCCACTCGCTCCTCCAGCAGGCTGCGCATCGGGCCGCATCCATCTCGACCTTGCCGGCACACCTCGCCAAGGATGGTTTGTAACTCCCCAACGGACACCAATCCTCTCGCTAGCGAGTCATCGGCGGCGAGGCTGAATGCTTGCGGCCGAATTACTGCCGCCAAGTCCATGAGCGTCCGCGCCGGGGTGGTGGTCCATCGGTGCTCGACCTGGAGCCGGTGATGCTCTTTCAGATCGAGCGATCTATGAATGGTCACTCCCGGAAAGATATGAGTCGTGCGAGCGTGCACCGTCACCACTGCTCGCCGCCGGGCGACGTAGGGGATGGAGTGGATTTCTGCGGCTGACTCGTGGGAGATGGTGGGATCGGGAAGAATCCCCAGGGCGCCGGTGAGCAAAGCCTTGTGGTCCCCCGCGATGCCCTCGACTCGATACAACCCTTTGCGAACCGAGGTCCACACCCCGCTCGTCAACCTCCACCTGATAGCTGACTCGGTCATTCCCAGGCGATCGATCTGGTCCTTCCCGAGGTACCCGGCTTGAGCCTGGGCGAGCAGTGCCAGTTCGTAGTCGGTATCCACGGTCACACCGTGTCAGATCCTGACTACCACTTCTAGGGGGTTGATTCTCTGGGCTGGAACCGTCGTACAACGACGGATAAAACCCAGGGTTTTCTTTAAAGCCAACGCCGGACCCAACACCAACGGCAGCCAGTTCTTCATCTGCCTTGAGAAGGTGGGGCTTCCCCACGCCTACACCATTTTTGGTGAGGTCACCTCCGGAATGAAGGCCGTGGACGCGATCGCCGCTCTTCCCACGAAGGGCGAGAAACCGACCCAGGATGCGGTTATCAACTCGGTGAAGGTCAGCGAGGGCTAAAGACCCAGGAGGCCTTCGAGCCCAACAGATAACGGATCGGCCATCGACCCCACCGAGCGGATCGACAAGAGGATCCCCGGGACATAGGCCGAGCGATCGCTCTGGTCATGACGAATCACGAGCGTCTCGCCGGGATTGCCCAACAACACATCCTGATGCGCCAAGAGACCGGGGAGCCGGACCGAATGTATCCACACCCCACCCACTTCGGCTCCCCGCGCCCCCGGCACCAATTCCGTTGATTCCACCGCCCGGGCTCCATTGGGATGCATCCGCTCGGCAGTCGCCAAGGCCGTGCCCGAGGGTGCATCGGTCTTCCGGTCATGATGAAGTTCGACCACCTCCGCAGCCGAGAAATAGGGCGACGCCTTCTCCGCCAGCCACATCATCAAGACCGCCCCGATCGAGAAGTTGGGAACCACCAAACACCGCCCGGGTCCCTCACCCCAGGCCTGGCGGAGGCTGTCGAGTTGACGCCGATCGAAACCGGAGCTCCCCACCACGACATGGCCCCCAAATTCGTGCCAGCGCCCGACGTTCGCCAACGCCGTCGCAGCCGGGCCGAACTCGACGATCACCTCGGCGGATTTCATCTCCCCTGAGTCGTCAAAGCCGTGGCCGGGGGCATAGCGGGCGACCAACTCGAGATCGGCAGCCGATTCCACCGCGTCACAGCAGAGCGACCCCATCCGCCCCGCCGCCCCGGAAACGGCGACTTTGGTCACTTCACCCAGCGGTCAAACTCGCCCGGCTCGAGGGGCCCCACCACTCCCATGACTCGGGGTCCGGTGTAGACGGCCTCGGCCACTTCTTTCACTGAGTCAAGCGTCACTGCATCGAGGCGGGCGATCCGCTCCTCGATCGACAGGTGCGGTCCCCCGTTTATCTCGTCGCGCCCCAACCGCACCATCCGGCTATTGGGGTCCTCCATCGAAAGAGCGAGACTGCCCCGCAACGAACCCTGCGCTCGTGCGAGCTCTTCGGTGCTGATCCCATCCACTGCGACGATGTCGATCTCATCCTGAATCAGCTGCAGGCAGGTGTCGGCCTGCTCGGGCGTGGTTCCCACGTACACCCCCCACCCCCCGGTCTCGGCGTGGGCCATGCGGAAGGAGTAAACGGAGTAGGCGAGCCCTCGCTCTTCTCTGATCTTCAAGAACAGCCGCGAAGACATGCCCCCACCGAGGATGTGGTTCAGCACGTCGAAGGAGAATCGACGATCGTCTCGGCGATCCAGGGCCAAACCGCCGATAACGAAGTTGACTTGTTCTGTTTCCCGACCGACCGATCGCACAACTGGCTCCAGTGACGGTGGCCGGAACGAGTGATCCACCGATGTTCCCTGCCAATCCCCAAACAAGCCCTCGACCATGTTGACGGCTGCCTCATGAGTCACCGAGCCTGCCATCGCCACCACGGTTGATCCCGCTCCGTACCGACGCTGCCAGTAGCCAAGAAGGTCATCGCGCTCCATGGCGGAGATCGACGCGCGGGTCCCAAGAACCGGTCCTTCGAGCGGATGACCGGCGAACAAAGCCTGAGTGAACTCCTCGAAGGCCACATCAGAAGGATCGTCCTCATTCATATTGATCTCCTCGACCACCACCTGGCGCTCGGTGTCGATCTCATTGGCCCGAAAGGCCGGCCGCTGCAGCATCTCGGCCAAAAGATCAAGTCCCACTCCGAGATCGGCGTCGAGCAATCGGGCCCAGAAACACGTGTTGTCCTTCGAGGTGAAGGCGTTCGACTCGGCCCCAATGGCATCAAAGGTTTCGGCGATCATCCGCGCCGAATACCGCTCTGAGCCCTTGAAAAGGAGATGCTCGAGGAAATGAGAGGCGCCGGCTTCGTTCAGCTCCTCGTCCCGAGCCCCGGTGTCTATCCAGCAACCGACGGCCACCGACCGGACCCACGGTATCTCCTCGGTGATGACCCGGAGACCGCTGGGAAGAGTCGTCAGCTCGTAGTGAAGCTTGGGGCGGGCCATCGGCGGGAGTGTAAGGGTGAGCGGTTCTATCCCGAGAAGTTTGACGCCAGTGAGACAATGACCCCTTATGCGCGCCCGCTCGAGCTCTGGCCAACGATCGACTTACATGCGCGATCTCCTCTCCCCGGAGGAGAAAGCCATCGAAGCGGTCGTAGCCCGCTACCAGCGGGTGGCACCAGCCGTGACCCGGTTTGCCCGCACCCTCTCCGGAAACGACAAACTCCGCGTCATCCTTGGTCCTGACGCCGCCTCCTCCGAACAGGAAGTGGTCTGTGACCCCCGGCTCTTCCAAGCCGCCACCAACCGCAACGCCCCGGTCACGGCAGCCGAGATGGCATTGGCGTCGGCGATGCACGAAGTGGTTCACCTGATCTCCTCCGATTTCGACGAACGCGAATCTCCCGACGGCCCCAACCTGCTCGAGCATCTCCAGCGGGAGGGAGGGCCAGTGGCCGAAGTTCTCTTCTTCAACCTGGAGGATGCTCGCCAGGAGGTGCAGGGACTGCGCAACTACCCGGGGGTGCGATCCGTTCTCATCGACATCTATCAGTCGGCTATCTCGGCCGCGGTGTCGAAGGCCGGCCCCCTAGGTCAGTTTGCCCTCGGCTGCTTCATCTATTGCGGTGACTACCTCGATCGAGAACAGTTCGAACGGAGGGTCAACTCGAAGGCGCAACAAGCGCTTGCCCATGCCTTTCCGGTCTGTCGCAGCGCGGCTGGGGCCGACGACCCGAAGACGGTCGTCGATCTCGCCCTGGAACTACTCGAGATCGCTCGTGACCATGGACTCCTCACCTCGGTCCGCGAGGAAGGCACCCAGGCCCAGAAACGGATGCAGCAGAAACAGGACGCTGACGACGCCGCCGACGGCGCCGACATGGTCCGCCTCCCCAGTCCCTCGGTGCAGAGCACTGAGAGTTATCACGATGTCCAGCGCGCGACTGAGGCCCGAGCGGGCCTGTCTGATCGAAAGGGAGCATCCGAGCTGGCCGGAGACGCCTCCACCGATCAATTGTTAAGGGTGAGTGAGGCTCCGACGGTTTATCTCCCCACCGGAATGGGAGGAAAGCTCATCGTCACGCCAGCGCCCGTCACCTTTACTCGTTTTGCCCCCGACGGTCGAGAGGCACTCGAGCTGGCGGCCCGCAAATGGGGAGTCGCCCAAAGACAGGTTTCCGGAGAGCTCTATCCGTTGTTTGCCGCCAACCAACGGCGGGGCCTCCGCTCGGGCTACGACCAGGGCGACGTGTCGCCTCATGCCGCGCTCTTCATCGGGGCGGGGCTTTATCAACGGATGTACGAACGAAGGGCGTCTCGCACCCGGCGTTCGTATGCGGTGAGCCTTCTGGTCGATGCCTCGGCGTCGATGCTTCAGCCCCGCAACCAGGGCTGGGACCGGCAACCATGGGGAATGAGTGCAGCCTTGCTCGGCGCGATGACGCTCGCCCGCCTTTGCCACGAGCTCCAGGTTGATTTCGAGGTCTCGCTTTTCAATCGGGGGTTCGCCTCCCGACCCAACGACACGGAATGGACCTATACCCGCTCCGCCAGTCAGGCGGCCGCCGGGCTTCGCCAGACTCACGGCACTGCCGCCAATCGCCTCACCTCCACGATCAATCACTATCTGGTAAAGCCGTTCGACCGGCGCTGGCGCGACGCCGAGGCGGTCCTGGCCGGAATGTTCTGGACGGCGGCCGAGCCGGCCAAAGCCGCCCTGGCCGCCCGGCGCAACCCCCGCCAAACCCCCCCGGTGTCGATGTTCGAGAGAGCGGCCAATGTTGACGAGTTCAACCTCATTCACGCCGCCGAACGTATGGCCAAGCTCGGTGCTCAAGTCCGGGTGCTGGTGGTCCTGGCCGACGGGATGACAAGAGGGTCGGTCGAAGCGCTCGCTGGTGCCGTTTCCGCGGTGGAACGTTCGGGAACCATCGTCCTTGGAATTGGCATCGGAGACGACACCGCCACCGGTGCCTATCACCGCTTCGAGATCGTCAACCGTCCGGAGGAGCTGACGCGGGCCATGGTCGAAGGAACGCGCAGTGCCCTGCGACGCGGGCTGGCCTTGTGGGGCATCGACTCGTGGTGGCTCCGGCCGAATCGATTTGCCAACGAAATTCCCTATTTGAAGGAGCCAGTCAATGCCTGAGAAGGTAACGATCAACGATCCCGCCGACGTCGGGCCTCCGATAACGCTGGAGCGCTTCGACGTTCCAAAGAATGTCGCCGATCGCGACCAGCGCCTGGGCAAGGTTCCCGAGCCCGATCCCCACTACGTCGACTTGGGGATGCTTTACCGCTTCGCCCAGATCGAGGCGGTGCGTCGCTCGGAGCCGGAGGGATTTTCCCCGCTCCACCTCGCCGTCCGGGGCCACATGGGGACCGGTAAGGACCACGACATCGAACAGTTCGCCGCCCACATGGGTCTCCCCTACTACCGGATTCCCCTCACCGGCGAAGTGCGAGACGTCACCCTCATCGGCTCGACCCGTCTGCACGGGGATGGCAAGGGTGGGACCGAGAGCCGTTGGGAAGACGGGGACATCACCCGGGCCTTGCGGGGACCCGCCTTGCTCAATCTTTCCGAACTGAATGCTGCCGGAGCCGAAACGCTCTTTGCGCTCCATGGCCTGCTCGATCGCTACGGAGCGCTCGACCTTCCCAACGGCGAAACGGTTCGGCTGCGACCCGACGTGAGGGTGTTCGGGACCATGAACCCCACCGACATCCGCGACTACGCCGGGACCCAAACCCTCAACAAGGCCTTCGCCGACCGGTGGGTGATCTGGGAGAAGGACTTCCCGGCCGCCGACCAGATCAAGGCGATGCTCAACCGTCGATATCCGTCGATGAGAGCCGACTTCGTCGAGGCGATCTCGCGCCTGGCGATCGAAGTCAATGCTTCCTTCGTCGTGCCTGATGCCGCCACCCGGGTCGAGTCCCCCCTCTCACTGCGCTCGGTGCTCGACCGCCTCCCGACCGGGCTGCGGGTGTATGAATCAGAAACCGACGCGCTGCGGCGGGCCTGGGAGGAATTCGTTCTCCCCCACGTCGACTCCTTTGATCGCGATCACTACGAAACCGTCTGGAATGCGGTGGTCCGCAAGGGCCCGAGTGTCACACCCTTCGCCGCCTAGCTCTTTCGACTTCGAACCAGCGCGTCGTATAGGCGCAGGCGGGCGGCATCCAGTCGATCGATGGGACCGAATGCGGTGGCGGTGACCGTGCTTTCGACGGCTTCGCTAACCCGAGCGGCCACGCGGCGAGCCTGGCGCCTTCCGATCCAGCCGGCATGAATCGAGAGCAGCACGCCGAAGATGAAGCTCGCCACCAGAGACCCCACAACCAGGGCGAGAGGCATCGGCACTGCGCCCAGATTTGGCACTTCGACCGTCGCCACATCGATGCCCCCGGGGCCGAAGATGATCATGAGATACCAGGCGATGGCAAAGAGCAGGACCGCACCGAGCGCCAGTTGAATTACTCCGATCAAGCCCCAGAGGGATGAGCGGGGAGGGCGGGCGGCCTCCCGGCTCGAGCGGGTCGCCTGATCGATCGCGGCGACGAGACGCGCTTCGAGGTCGTCAAAGCCCAATGCTCCCATCGCTTGGGACCGCCCCCCCGCCGGGAGCTCAGCGAGGGCATCGACCACCACCCGCCGGATGGGATTCGTGATGTGGCCGAGCGAGCCCCGCTGGCGCCAACTCGTCAGGTAACCCTCGGGGTCGGCCGTCCGTTTGCGGGTCCCGGTGAGGGAGGAAAGCAAAGCCAGCACTCTCACTAAAAGGGAGCCGCCTTGTCGTCGGGCGCGATTGAGGACTGCAGAACTTACCTGGCGACCGACACCGGCGGGATCCACCACCCGCAGCGCACCAGCGACCGCTGACCGATTGGCTCTGTCTCGGGTTCGCTGATCCACCACGGACTCGGGCCGGGCCGCCGGGTCGACGCCGGCCTTCCTGGCCAAATCGCCTAGCGCCGAAGACGCATCGGTGGCAAGCTTGGCCGCGAGAAGGGCCTTGCGATCGGCCGCCCCGGCCAGTTCTGCGCGCAGCGCCTCTATGCCTTGCCCGCTCTGCGCCGACAGCATGCGAATCGACGGTTGGGCGATGCCGTCTGCCGATAGCCGCCGGGCGAAGTCTTCGTGCAAGAGGCGTTGCTCATCGTCTCGTAGGCGTTCGGCCTTGTTGAAGAGAAAGACCATGCGCTCGCCATGGGCTGATAGCTGGCGCAAGTATCCGTGCAGTCTCTCGTCGTCGTACTTCTCGCTGTCGACCACCCAATAGAGGGCATCGATGCGAGGGAGCAATGCATCAACGGTTGCACGATTCGAGACCTTGACACTGTCGACATCAGGCAGGTCGAGGATGGCGACGTCAGTGAGAGCATGGCTTAGGTGGCTGATGACATCCTCGACGCCGATCCAATCCAACAGCGGTTTGACGTCGTTGCGATCGTTTTCTTCTACCCAGGCCAGGGGCCGAGAGGTGGTCGGGCGAGTCGTCCGCACGGTGCTGATGTTGCTTCCCGCCAGTGCGTTCAAGAGCGATGACTTGCCCACGCCGGTGCCGCCAGCCAGAGCGATGACGTAGGTGGCGCCGGCAAATCCTGATCGCCTTCTGACCAGCTCGGCTGTCCTTTCGGCCGAACTTGTGTCAAGGCCAAGTTCTCGGGCGGCTTCGGTTCCCGAGGCCAAGGCCTCGAGTGTTTCGCTAAGCAAGATCAAAGCCGGCTGGCTCCCGCCCGAGCCTCATTTGCCAGCCGTCGCAAGGTGTCCGGTAAATCTGTCTCGATCGGTCCGACGGCGGCGGAAAAGCGCGCACGATCGCGGTCAAAACCCTCGGTGAGGAGAGCGGTGAGGCGGTTGCGGGCCCGCTTGACAAAGGCGGCAACGTTGGCCTCGCCAAAGATTGCCTCGAGAAGCTTTTGATTGACGAAGGCGGTGGCGGCTCCAATTCCCACCTCGGTTCCGGTCAAGCCACCGGTGTGGACGAAAACGGCAATCATGGCGCTCGTGCCGAGGGCATTGAGCCCGACGGACGCCGCCTGCGCCCACGCCTTTCGCTGCTGGCCGAGCGTGGCCATCTCGTTTCCGATTGCTTCGCCCCAGTCATCGAGCGCCTCGCTCAGCCGTTGGTCGAAGTCGGGGTCCGCTGCCCAAAGCCGGGGATGATCGGCCAGCGCTCGCGCACCGTGGCGGTCGTCGGACCAAATGGTGGCTGTGCGCCGGGCAGCCTCGTCGGCGTATCGTCGAGCAGAAGCGACCAAATCTGAGAATGCCGCTTCGCGCACGGGTGGGGCGGGCAGTGGAGGCTGGGTTCGGAAGAGGTTTCGAATCGTGGCGGCGATCTTCCCCACCCCCTCGGAGAGGAACCGGGCGAGAGGACCAGCGCGGACGAAATCGAGCCATTGTTGGAGCACCTCAGATCGGAGGAAATTTCCGTTCGCCACCTCGTCGGTCAGCGCCCCCACACCGCGCCGGTATGCCTGGTCCGATTCATCGAGGAGCGCCTGCAACGATTGCTGCTCGTTCTCGGTGTCGACGGCGATCTCCTCGATACTTTCGGGAAGTCCTTCCAACGCTGTCAGGAGGCTGCGACGTGCCACCGCCCGGCGAGAGGCGTCGTCGTCGGCCAGCTTCTCAATGGCGTTGGTGATCGGAGCAACCGAGGCAGCCGCAAGCGCGTCGTGTGACACATCGAGCGACCCTTCGGGGACCGACACAACCTCGAGGTCACCGAATGCTCCCTGAGCCTCAAGACCGCCCTTATTAAGTAGTGTTCGGTAATCGGCCAGAACCTCGGATTGTTCGCCTTGGTCGGCCGGCATCCGATTGATCACCAAGAGAAGCGGCACTCCTCGTTGGTGGGCGCGGTCGAGCACCATCCACGGCACCTGGTCGGCGTAGCGGGTGACGGTGGTGACGAAGATGACGAGGTCGGCCTTCTCCAACAAGTCGAGGGCGAGTTCCCGGTTGCTTTGTTCGACGCTGTCGAAGTCGGGAGAGTCAACGATGACCAGACCCTTGGGCACCTCCGGATCTTTGATAATTGTCAGGCCTCGATGGGTGTCGAGCGGCTCGTCAGGATGGGCGAGGGCAACTGGCTTCCGGGTGGTGGGGCGGAGCAACCCTGAAGGGCTGACTGGTTTTCCCGCCAGGGCATTGAAGAGCGAGGACTTGCCCGAGCCGGTCGAACCAAGGATCACCACGAAGAGCGGTGCCAGGAGGTCGGAGGCCCGTGGGAGCAGGTAACTCTGGACGTGAGTTCGGAGCCGCTCGGCCTGCTCCTTCGCTTCCCTAGTCGGGGCCGACTGCCTTCTCCGGAAGAGGGCGGCCGCTAGCTCTTCGAGCGACTGGCTCAGCATCGATGCAAGTGTGACAGCAACTCCCACAACCGCCGCCCGGTCCACTCAAATTTGTTGCAGGACGACCGCCCCTGGGGAAATTTGTTGCAGGACGACCGACCGTTGGTTGTGGTGCGACAAATTTGGCAAAAAGTGGTCCTGGTGCGACAAATTTTGTTTTGCCAATTTCGATTCGCTACCTGGCTACGGTTGCTCGAGTGAAGC
The DNA here is from genome assembly GCA_050741915.1 of Acidimicrobiia bacterium. Classification (GTDB taxonomy): domain Bacteria; phylum Actinomycetota; class Acidimicrobiia; order Spongiisociales; family ZC4RG35; genus JACCTH01. The sequence continues at coordinate 49,497 of JBOGEX010000135.1, read as the reverse complement.
CCTACCAACTCGGCCACCCCGGTCTCGACGAGCAGATCCGTCAGCTAGTTATCGAAGCCGGCGACGGCAGCAACCAGGATCTCATCGCCGAACTGCTGACCACGGTTCTCAAACTGCACCGTGACAGGGCCGAGCGTGGCGATTTGAAGATGGTCAACACCGCCCTCAAAGAGATGCGCTATTCGCTGGCAGTCTTCGCCCGACATCACGAACCCAAGGTCACGATCTTCGGGAGTGCCCGGCTTCCGCCCTCGGACCCGAACTTCCAGCTGGCGGAAGGCTTCGCCGGGCTCATGGCGGACAAAGGCTGGGGCGTGATCACCGGCGCCGGGCCGGGAATCATGGCGGCGGGGAGCAAGGGTGCGGGTCTCGAGCACTCATACGGCGTCAACATTCGACTCCCGTTCGAACTCGATCCGGTTGGCTACATCGCCCCCCAGCGCAACATCAACTTCAAATACTTCTTCACCCGCAAGCTCACCTTCATCAAGGAGTCGCACGCCTTCGCCCTCTTTCCCGGGGGCTTTGGCACTCTCGACGAGACCTTCGAATTGCTGACGCTCGTTCAAACCGGGAAAAGCGACATGCACCCGATCGTCCTCATCGAAGCTCCTGGCACCGGATACTGGCCGCCACTGCTCGAGTTCTTCTCCAACACACTTGTAGAGAAGGGCTTGATCTCGCCCGCGGACACGAGCCTGTTCGAGGTCACGGGCGACGCCCATGACGCCGCCGAGCACATCCTCAACTTCTACTCCAATTTCCATTCCCAGCGCTATGTCGAAGGGAAGCTGGTTTTGCGAATGAAGGAAGCGCCAGAAGGTGAGTTGCTGGCTCAGATCAATGACGAGTTTGCCGACATCGTCGCCACGGGCGAGATCGAGCGAACCGAACCATCGGCCGCCGAGGAAAAGGACGCCGATGCCCTCGATCAGGAGCGGCTGGTCTTCAACTTCGACCGCCGCAGTTACGGACGGTTGCGGCTTTTGCTCGACCGACTCAACACCCTCGTTTCCACCCCCGAGCGGGTGGCGCCGCCAGCCCCGTTTCAGGAGGAGCAGGCAGAAAGACCGTGGTAGGAGACGTTCTCACCCCCAATCCTGGCCTGGCCCCGAATTCTTGTTTGCGGGACGCGACTATCATGCCAGGGTGCGCGAACTCCTCTCAGACCTTGTAGCTGAGCAGCAGTTTCTCGACCAGTTCCTGCAAAGGATCACCCAAAAGGACTGGGAGAGGCCGACGCCGGCCAAGGGATGGTCGATCAGGGACACCATCAGCCACCTAGCCGATTCCGCCGAGTTGGCCGCCGATGCCTTGAATGGCGGAAACCGGATCGAGGTTTATCGCAGCGCTCCTGATCTTGACGCTCTGCGCCAGGAGCCGGTCAAGAAGGGCCGCAAGATGCGTTACCAGGACGTCATCGAATGGTGGCGGGGAGGCCGGGCGAAAGTGGTCGAACCCCTGTCCCACATGTCGCCGGAGAAGCGCATCGAATGGATCGCCGGCGACATGAGCGCTCGAACCTTCGCCACGATGCGAATGATGGAGAACTGGGCGCACGGCCTCGACATCTACAACGCCATGAAGGCTCAGGTCGAAGACACGGCCCGCATCCGCCACATCTGCTTCCTCGGCTGGAAGACTCTCCCATACGCCTTCAAGATGGCTGACATGGATTATTCCCCGGTACGAGTCGAAGTGATGGGTCCCGGATATGCGAAGTGGGTCTACGGGCCGGCCGATACCGACCAGGTGATCAAAGGTCCGGCCGGAGAATGGGCGCGGCTCTCCGTCAGAAGGATCAAGCGGAAAGACGCTAAGAACCTGAAAACCACCGGTGAGGTGGCCGAGACTGCCCTGGACGTGGTCCGCGCGTATCTATGAAACTGCCATCCCTTTTTGGGATGGTGCACGTCTCCCCCCTCCCCGGAGCACCTCGATTCGATGACGAAAGCGGTATCGATGGTGTCATCTCGCGAGCTCTGTCCGACGCCATAGTTCTCGCCGAGGCCGGCTTTCCAGCCCTGATGATCGAGAACTACGGCGACGCCCCGTTCTTTGCCAACCACGTTCCCCCTGTCACGGTTGCTGCCCTCACCCGAGTGGTCGCCGCGGTGCGAAACGAGACCGGTCTCGCAGTAGGAGTCAACGTTCTTCGTAACGACGCCATTTCCGCCCTCGCCATCGCGGCTGCCACTGGAGCGAACTGGATCAGGGTCAACGTTCTGTCGGGATTGATGTACACCGACCAGGGGCTGATTGAGGGCCAGGCGGCCGAGGTGGCTCGCGGGCGCCAGAGCTGGTGTCCGACGGTGGGCATCCTCGCCGACGTATTCGTCAAACACGCCACCCCCCCTCCTGGCACCTACATTGGCCAGGCAGGTCTCGACACCTGGGAACGTGGCGGCGCCGACGCCTTGATCGTCTCCGGTAGCGCCACGGGGATGGCGCCCGATCTCGACCGCGCTCGAGAGCTGCGAGTTGCAGTGCCGCATGCTCCGATCTTGATTGGCTCGGGAGCCAGCGCCAGGAACCTGGCTGAGCTCTCCAAGGTGGCCAACGGCGCCATCGTCGGTTCTGCGCTGAAAGCCGGTGGAACCGCGGGGGGGAAGGTCGATCCCAACGCAGCCCGAGAACTCGTCGCCGCCGCCCGCGAGGTCGGCTGGCTCGACGCCTGATGCCCGCCAGGTTCATTGCCGATCGGCGAGTGGCGACTCTGACTCTCGACGAACCCGAGACCCGCAATGCCATCACGGGCCCCGAAATCCTGGAAACGATTGTTTCCTCGATCGAAGGCGCCTCGGAGGAGATCGGTGTCCTCATCATCACTGGTGCCGGGCCGGCGTTTTCGGCCGGCGGGAACATCAAGGATATGGCAACCCGGCGCGGGCTCTTTGCCGGCTCGCCCGAGGAGATAATGGAGGGCTACCGCACCAGTATCCAGCGACTCACGCGAGCGATCCTCGAGACAGATCTCGCCACCATTGCGGCGGTGAACGGTCCCGCCATCGGCGCGGGCTTCGATCTGGCCCTGGGCTGTGACCTTCGTCTGGGCTCGACCTCCGCCCGCTTCGCACACTTTCGTCGACCTCGGAATCATCCCCGGCGACGGTGGTGCCTGGCTCCTGCCAAGGGTGGTCGGCTGGCAACGAGCAGCCGAGCTCGCGTTCACGGCCCGCACCATCGACGCCGCCGAAGCCAAGGACCTGGGGATCCTGCTCGAGGTATCCGAGCCCGACCAACTGATGCCGAGGGCGACGGCGCTCGCCGATTTGATCGCCAGCAAACCGGCCCACTCGATCCGCCTCGCCAAACGACTCCTCCGCCATGCCCGGTCGATGGATCTTTCTGGTTTTCTGGAGTTCTCGGCTGCACTGCAGGCTGTCTCCCACCACACCGAAGCCCACCACCAAGCCGTGGCTGCCTTCCAGCGCCGTGGGTAATAACTAGTTACTGAGAGTGGTGATACCGTAGACCCATGGCGGGTGGGGAAGCTCTCGCCCAATCTGTGACTCCTCAGCGAGTGGGAAGGGCATGGACGAGAGTCTTCTGAAAGCAATGAAAGGCGTGGTCGACGATCTCTACGGCCACGTTCACCGGGTGAGCGACCTGGCGGTCGCGCTCGGCAAGGAAATGTCCCTCGCCCGCGACGATGTCAAACGCCTCGGTCTGGTGGGGATTCTCCACGACGTCGGCAAGATTCACATCGACCCCGGAGTCCTCGCCAAGCCGGGTCCTCTCGACGAAGTCGAACGAGATCACATGCGTCAGCATCCCGAGATCGGCTACGCGATGATCGCCGAGAAATTCGACCGGCGAGTATCCGAGGCCATCCTCTACCACCACGAGCGCTACGACGGCCTCGGGTATCCTTTCGGGTTGGCCGGAACGAAGATCCCGATTCTGTCTCGGACCGTCCTCGTGGCTGATGCCTTCGACGCCATCACCAGCCACCGCGCCTATCAACCGGCCCTCTCAACTGATTTCGCCATCTCGGAGATCATCAATAACTCGGGAACTCAGTTCGACCCCGGCGTGGTGGAAGCGTTCTTGACCGTCATCGAGCGTGACGGCATTCCCGCCCCGAAGCCAAAGTCAAAGGAACGAGCCCGCGTTCTCAAGCGGCTGCGCGGTCAGCAGCCAGCCAACCGCGAGAAGGCGACCAGCCCTACGGCCTGAGAAATCCTGTCCCTCGTCTCGAATAGGGTGAGGGAAGTGGATTCTCTCGACCTCTTTTCGCCTGCTACCTCGGCATGGTTTCGGGCCTCGTTCCCGGCGCCGACGGCCGCCCAGGAGAAGGGCTGGAAATGTATTGCCGCGGGGTCCCACACCCTGATCCATGCTCCTACTGGGAGTGGCAAAACCCTCGCTGCTTTTCTCTGGGTCCTCGACCGCCTGCTCCACGAACCTCTGCCACCGGACAGGGAACGATGTCGGGTTCTCTACATTTCCCCATTAAAAGCGCTGGCCTACGACATCGACCGCAATCTGCGGGCACCGCTGGCCGGGATCGGGCACGCCCAAACGCGCCTCGGCCAAGCCCATCTCCCTCAGCTCGCCACCTTCCTCCGCACGGGAGACACCCCTGCCGCTGACCGCCAGCGCATGCTCCGGCATCCGCCCGACATTCTTATCACCACCCCCGAGTCGCTTTTCCTTCTCCTTACCTCCGAGGCCCGCAAGGTGCTTGCTCCAGTACGGTGGGTAATCGTCGACGAGGTGCATGCCGTCGCGGGCCAAAAGCGGGGAGCGCACCTCGCCGTTTCCCTCGAGCGTTTGGAAGAGCTCACCCCCCTGCCCCCGCAGCGTATCGGCTTGTCGGCGACGCAGAAGCCGCTGCAGACGGTTGCCGGATTCCTGGGCGGCGGATCGATAAGTGACGAGGGCTACGAGCCCCGACCGGTGGCCACCGCGGACGCGCCTGCTCCCCGACCTCTCGACATCGAGGTCATCGTCCCCACAGAAGACATGAGCGCTCCCGCCCCTGTCGACCCATTGGACCCAGAAGCACCCCGCACTCCATCGATATGGCCAGCGATCTATCCGAAGATTCTCGAACTCATCGGCCAACACCGCTCGACGATCGTGTTCGCCAATTCCCGCCGTCTGGCGGAGAGAATTTGCGCCCAGATCAATGAGCTGGCCGGCTCCGAGATCGCCCGTGCTCATCATGGATCCGTCTCGCGAGAACAAAGAATCCTGATCGAGGAGTCGCTCAAACGCGGGGAACTGAAGGCGGTCGTTGCCACCTCCAGCCTCGAACTCGGAATCGACATGGGAGCTGTTGACCTGGTGATTCAGGTCGAAGCTCCGGTCTCGGTTGCATCGGGCCTCCAGCGAGTGGGGCGATCGGGCCACCACGTCGGAGGCGAGAGCCGTGCCCGCATACTTCCCAAACACCGCGGCGATCTCCTCACGTCCACGGTCGTCGCTCGCCAGATGATCGAAAGCGACATCGAGGAAACTGTCGTTCCCGCCAACCCTCTTGACGTGCTCAGCCAGCAATTGGTGGCAGCCGTTGTCGTCGGGCCCCGCACCGCCGACGACCTCTACGAGCTCGTGCGGCGGGCCCGGCCGTTTTCGACGTTGAGCCGCGAGGTATTCGACGCCACCTTGGACATGCTGGCGGGTCGATATCCCTCGGACCTTTTCGCCGAGCTGCGGGCGCGGGTGAATTGGGACAGAACCGACGGCACTATTACCGCCCGCCCCGGTGCCCGTCAATTGGTGGTCGCCAATGCCGGTACGATTCCCGATCGCGGGCTCTTTCGAGTCGTTTTGCCAGACGGCAGCCGGGTGGGAGAGCTCGACGAAGAGATGGTCTACGAGTCGCGAGTCGGCGACGCCATCGTTCTCGGAGCCAGCACCTGGCGAGTCTCCGACATCGGCCCCGACCGGGTGGAAGTGGTGCCAGCACCCGGAGCATCCGGCGCCCGTCTCCCATTCTGGAAGGGCGACACGCATGGCCGGTCACTCGCCACTGGGCGTCGCATCGGGCGCTTCGTCCGCGAGATGGGGTCGCAGGACGATCCCACCAGCGCCCTCATGGCCCATTACGAACTCGACGAGTTCGCCGCCGCCAACCTCGCCGCCTATCTCCAGGAGGAGAAGGAGGCGACGGGGTTGCTCCCCACCGACCAGACGCTCGTCCTCGAGCGATTTCGAGACGAGATCGGGGACTGGCGGGTGGTTGTGCTCTCGCCCCTCGGAGCCCGGGTACACGCCCCCTGGGCAATGGCCTTGACTCAGAAACTGCGGGGTCGCTTCGGAACGGATGTCGATGTGATCTGGGCCGACGACGGGATCGCATTCCGGTTTCCCGACAGCGATGAGGTCCCCGGTCTCGCCGACCTGACCCTCGATCCGGAAGAGGTGCGGGAGCTGCTCGAGGATCACCTGGCCGACACCGCTCTCTTCGGAGCCCGTTTTCGAGAGGCCGCCGGACGCGCCCTCCTCCTCCCGCGCCGGCGCCCCGGCAATCGCACTCCGTTGTGGCAACAGCGGCGCCGGGCGGCCGACCTGCTAGCAGTGGCCCGCCAGTTCGGCTCCTTCCCGATCATGCTCGAGACCTATCGCGAGATACTCACTCAGGATTTCGACTTGCCCGCCCTCACCGAGGTCCTCTCCGATTTGCGCTCTCGCAAGCTCCGCATGGTCGAAGTCGAGACCACCCATCCTTCGCCCTTCGCCTCGTCGCTCTTGTTCGCGTTCGTGGCCGCTTTCCTCTACGAAGCAGACACCCCGCTGGCCGAGCGGAGAGCCGCTGCCCTGACCCTCGACCGCAACCTCCTCCACAGCCTGCTCGGCGAAGGCGAGCTTGCCGATCTGATCTCTCCGGACGTCGTGGCGATGGTCGAGCTGGAACTGCAGCACCTCACGCCGGAACGACGGGCAACAACACCCGACGCCGTGATCGACCTTCTGCGCGACTTGGGGCCGCTCAGCCAGGAGGACATCGAGGTGCGAACCGAGCTGGCGCACTTTTCCGAGACCTTTGCGGACTTGGAACGGGCAGGAAGGATGGTGGCGGTACGGATCGCCGGACGCCGCTGCTTCGCCGCCACAGAAGACATCTCTCGGCTCCGCGATGGTCTGGGTATTCCCCCGCCGCCGGGGACACCGGCGGTGTTCCTCGAACCTGTCCCTGATCCTCTGGGTGATCTCGTGGGACGATACGCCCGCACCCACGGGCCCTTTCAGCCGTCGGTCGTAGCTTCTGCTCTTGGCCTTCCGGTCGGCGTCGTCGACAACGCGCTCCGGCTCCTGGCCGATCAGGGACGGGTCCTCAAAGGTTCGTTCCATCGCGGTGAGGGATGGGTCGATGCTGAAGTGTTGCGCCGGATCAAGCGACGATCTCTCGCCGTCCTTCGACATGAAATCGAGCCGACCGAGCCCGCATCGCTGGGACGGTTCCTTCCCACCTGGCAGGGGGTAACGGACAAACGACCAGCACGCATCGACGCCCTCGCCGACACTGTCTCTCAACTCCAGGGCTATGAGGCGCCGGCCTCCGTGTGGGAGCGGGAAATTCTGGGCATACGGGTCGGTGAAGCTCCGGCGCTCCTCGATCGTCTGTTGATGGATGGCGAGATCCTCTGGGCAGGTCGAGGAACCCTGGGTGGTCGCGATGGAAGGTTGGCCATGTACCGGCGCCAGGACTTCGGACAACTCTGGCACCCCGTCGAGGCGACCTTTGAGCCCAGCCCCACTCACGAGCATCTCCTGGCGTTCCTCGAAAGGAATGGCGCCTCCTTTTTCTTCGACCTCTATCAGTCGGTAGGCGGAGATCCCGCGCAAGCGCTGGAGGATCTATGGGATCTGGTGTGGGCGGGGCTGGTAACCAACGACACCATGGCGCCTGTACGTGCCTACACCCAGAGTCGCGGGGGCCGTCGCCCCCCCGGCCGTCGCCCGCTGGCGTCCTCCTTTCCACCCCATGCCGGCGGCCGCTGGTCGTTGCTCCGTTCCCCGGACCCGGATCCCACCACGGCGGCGGCTGCGTGGGCCAACGTCCTCCTCAACCGATACGGAGTGTTGACCCGCGCTCAGGTCGCGGCCGAGGGCGTCCCCGGTGGATACACGCGGCTTTACCCGGTTCTCTCCAAGATGGAAGAGGTGGGAAAGCTGAGGAGGGGCTATTTCATCGAAGGGATGGGTGGAGCACAGTTTGCTCTGCCGGGCGCAGTCGATCGTCTCCGCGGGGACCTTCGTTCCCGTGTTCTCGGTATGGCGTCCACCGACCCGGCCAATCCCTACGGGGCGGCGTTGCCATGGCCCGAGACTGGAGGACGATTCCAACGGGCGGCCGGAACTTATGTGATCCTCGGGGAGGGAAGTTTGCTGGCCTACCTCGATCGTGGGGGCCGTCGGCTTTCACTTCTGGCCGAGGGGATGGACAGCTATGGCGAGATTGCCCGCGAGGTGGCAGCGATCGCCGGTCGGCAACGTCGGATGCGGATAGAACGCATCGACGACCATCCCGCCCTGTCGGTGCCATTCGGTTCCACACTGACCGAGTGGGGTTTCGTGCCGGCGCCGCAAGGTCTCTCCTTTCGTGGCTAGCGGATTGCCAGAATGGATCGGTGGCCCCCCAACTCACGATCCGACCGGGCCATCCTCTATTTCTTGATCTCCCGTGGTCGGAGTCGATCGCCAATTGGCAGCTTCCGACTCTTCTTGACCTGCCCAAGGGGATCAGCCGCCACGAGGTCCGCTTTCTTTCCTTTCCCGAAGGCACCTACGTCGTCAAGGAACTGGCGACCCATCTCGCCCATAACGACTACACGGTGCTGCGGGCGCTGGAAGCGGTTGGGGCTCCGGCGGTGCAGGCGGTGGGCATCGTCGAGCACCGGGACGCTGACCGCACGGCGGAACACTCCGCGGCGCTGATCACCGCCTACGAGCCGTTCTCCTTTTCATATCGCGAGATGCTGGCGGGCCCTGGATTCGGGGCCCGCCGCAATCAGCTTCTCGACGCCTTCGCCGGTCTCTTGGTTGAGCTACACCTGGCAGGCTGCTTCTGGGGTGACTGCAGCCTTTCCAACGTGCTCTACCGATTCGACGCCGAAGCCATCGAAACCATCATGGTCGATGCCGAAACGGCTCGAATGCTCAATCAAAGCCTCACCGATGGACAGCGGGCTGAGGACCTCGAGATCATGGTCGAGAACGTGGCCGGGGGGATGGCAGACATCGCCGCCGAGGCCGGGGTCGACCTTGACCAGGCCGACATGGAACTGGGCTACGACATCGCCGAGCGCTACGAGAATCTTTGGGCCGAGCTCGGTCAGGCCACCAAGATCGGGATCGAAGAGCGATATCGGGTTACCGAGCAAGTCGAAAGGCTGAACCGTCTCGGCTTCGACGTCGAGGAGGTCGACCTCCTTCCCTCCTTAGACGACACTTCCGAGATGATCATCAAGGTCAGAGTCGGAAGTCGCAACTTTCATACCAATCGGCTCAAGGCGTTGACGGGTATCGACGCCCTGGAGAATCAGGCCAAGGCGATCCTCGCCGATGTCCATTATTTCTCGGCGCGACACTCGGAAAGCGCGGTCGCCAAGGCGACGCTGGCGATCCGGTGGCGCGCTACCGAGTTCGAACCGATGATGGCTGCGCTCGCCGCCCTCCCCGGAGTATCCGATCCCATTCAGGCTTACTGCGACGTTCTCAATCATCGCTACCACCTCGCCAGCACGATGGGCATCGACATTCCCACCTTCGAGGCCTACGAGGACTGGTTGGAAAACGGACGGCCCGGGTACCCGTTCGTCCGGGCCTAATCGAGCGCGACGTCTTCCAGGATCTGATAGGTGGTGCTCCGGCGAGCGGGATAGCGACCCGCGGCCTTGATTGCCGAGACGAACTCGGAGGGACTGACTTCCTGGCCATGGGCTGCACCGGCCGAACGCGTGATGATCTCCCCCATCAGAGTCCCGCCCAAATCGTTGCAGCCCGCAGCAAGCAGCCGGGAGCCGCCATCGAGTCCGAGCTTGACCCACGAGGCCTGGATGTTGGGGATGAGCCCGTCGAATGCGATCCGGGACACGGCATGGACCAGCACTACCTCGTCCCAGGTGGGGCCGGGCCGGGAATGGCCGCGGAGGAAGATGGGAGCTCCCATATGCACGAATGGGAGGGGAACAAACTCGGTGAACCCCCCGGTCCGGCGCTGGATGTTGCGAATCACCTCGAGATGGTTCGCCCAGGCCGAGGGGTAATCGATATGACCGAACATGAGCGTGGCGGTGGCTCGGAGCCCGACTTCGTGAGCGGTGATCATCACCTCCGCCCATTGAGCGGTGCGAATCTTGTCTGGACACAAGAAGCGACGGACCGCGTCGTCGAGAACCTCGGCGGCGGTTCCCGGCAAGCTGCCCAGGCCGGCTTCATGCAGCCTCTGGAGAAAGCTTCGGACGGAAACACCGAGGGTCTCGGCTCCCTGCCAGATCTCGAGTGGGGTGAAGCCGTGGATATGCATGTCGGGGAGGCGAGCCTTAATCCCGTCCACCACCTCGGCGTAAAAGTCTCCCGTGAACTGTGGATGAATGCCTCCCTGGAGAGTGACCTCGGTAGCTCCTCTCTCCCACGCTTCCACCGCCAAGCCGACAATTCCTTCCAGCGGGATCAAGTACGGCTCTTCCCGCAGGTTGAGACTGCGCGGCCCCTTGGAGAAGGCACAGAACCCACAACGGAAGTAGCACTGGTTGGTGTAGTTGATGTTGCGGTTGATCACGTAGGTGACCGTGTCACCCACCTGGCGCTGGCGCAGCTCGTCGGCGGCGAAGGCAACGGCATCAACCTGGTCACCTCGGGCCCCGAATAGAGCTTCGATCTCGTCTCGACTGGGGGCGGTGCCGGAAAGCGAGCGCTCGAGTGTGAGGCGTAAATCCCCAGCCATTGCGAGCTCGCTGGGACCGGCTCCGCTCACCCACGCCGAGTCGGTCCACTGCGCCGACAGACGGCGAGGCGGTACCGGAAGAGGTTCCGCTTTGCCCGGTGCCCAATCCCACCGCGGACGTACGGCCCCAGACCCGTCGACCTGACCGAGCCAGGCGGTAAAAACCGGCGGAGGAAGCTCCGCTCGCATCTCGTCGATCGGCCGCTGTGGCGGAAAAGCCGTGCGCTCGATCAGTTGGTCAGGAAGGAGAGCATCCCTGAGATCACCAATACCTTCTCCGCCCCAGTCGCGCAACAGCAGATCGGTGGCGCCAGCGGCGACAGCGGCCAGAGCAGAATCGATGTCATCGACGAAAACCGAGAGTCCGCAGTCGATACCAGGGAGCGACGTGATCCTCGAAAGCTCCGAAGCCCTTCCTCTACCGCAGCGGAGAAATGCGGGCTGACTGCGAGCAACTTCATCGAGGATCGACTCGAAGGCGGCAACACCGGCGTCGATCGTGATCCTCCAGCTCGGCTGTTGGACGGGCGCTGATCCGGCGGGCAGCACCCACGCCGCCGCCCGAGCGTCGACAAACCCGTTCGTCACTGGAAGCAGGCCGCCTGTGAGGGCGGCCGACAAAGTTGCCTCATCCGCTTCCACTATCTCGACCGTGGTCGTTCCCTCTCGCCGCTTGGACTCGGCTGCTGCCGCGGTCATCGTCGTTGCTGGTCGGAGCCGTAAGAACGTGATGTTCACGCCACCGCCACCTGATGAAGCTCGCCGGCCGCGGCCCGCACCTTCACAAGCAATCCGGGGTCGATCCACCGTTCCGAGATGAACTCTGGGTACACGGGGAGCCGGGGCTGGAGACGGAACCCGGCGGCGGCGGTCCGCGCTGAGAGTTCATCGAGGTGAGGCCAGGGCTGTTCCGGGTTTACCCAATCGATCGTCAGCGGGCTAACTCCTCCCCAATCGTTGATACCGGCCCCGAGGTAAAGCTCGAAATGTTCGGTGAGATTGGGCGGGACCTGAATATTCATCTCCGGCCCGAAGAACCAGCGAGTAACTGCGACGACAACTGCGAACCAGGCCGGTATCGGCTCTGCGTGCCGCCTCATGGGGGTGTTGGCCTTGGCCCGAAAGTTTTGCACGATGACTTCCTGGATCGATCCCCAGGTTGCGTTTGCCTCGACGAGGGCCACGATCGAGTCGACGATCTCCCCCCGGTTCTCGCCGATCCCGATCAACAAGCCGGTAGTGAAAGGAACCGACAGCAGGCCCGAATGGGCAATCGTCTGGAGACGCAACTCCGGATCTTTGTCCGGGCAGTCAAAGTGGGGCATTCCCGGTTCGAGCATCCTCTTTGATACGTTCTCGAGCATCAATCCCATCGACGGGTTGTAAGGACGCAGCCGCTCCATCTCAGGGATAGACATCAGCCCGGGGTTGGCGTGAGGGAAGAGCCCGGTCTCTCCCAGCACCATCCTGCTCATCTCGACCACGTAATCGAGAGTCGTGGTTGCTCCGACTGCGTCGAGGAACCGGCGAGCCTGAGGCCATCGGTCCTCCGGCCGATCACCGAGGGTGAAGAGAGCCTCCGTGCATCCGTAGCGGGCGCCGGCTTGGGCCACAGCTAGCACCTCGTCGGGTTGGAGGTACATGCCTCCCGCCCCGGGTGGTTGAGCGAACGCGCAGTAGGTGCAGCGATCCCGGCAAAGGGTGGTGAGGGGAATGAACACCTTGCGGCTGTAGGTGACGGTGTTGCCTTTTCCCTCGTTGCGTAGGCGTCGAGCTTCGTCGAAGAGGGGACCCGGATCACGTCGGCCGTCCAAGTAGGCCAGGGCCAGCTCGGGATCAGGAAAAGGATGCATCACGAAATTGCGCTCCCGGAGGCTCCAACCACTCCCCCATCAACCGGCAAGACCACTCCGGTAATCCAGCTGGCGGCATCCGAGGCCAGGAAGACTATCGCCTGGGCAACGTCGTCGGGCTCTCCCAGGCGGCCGAGGGGGTGCCCCTTGGAGGCCTCTTCCTCACGCCCTTCCCAGAGAGATCCGGCCAAACGAGTCTTGACCACCCCCGGGGCAACGGCGTTGACCCGCACGATCGGGGCCAGCTCAAACGCGAGCTGGTGGGTGAAATGGGCGAGGGCCGCCTTGGAGACGTTGTAGGCCCCGAGGATGGGTGCGGGGCGAATACCACCTACTGAGCTGACGTTCACGATCGAGCCCCCGTGATCGGCCATCCACTGTGTCACCGCCTGCTGGCACCAGATCAGAGGTCCACGCTGGTTCACGGCCCAGGTCTTGTCGACTGCCCCGAGGTCGACGGTCACGAGCGGTCCGGGGGCCGGATTGGTTCCGGCGTTGTTGACCAGGATGTCACAGGCGCCGAATCGTTCAATCGTGGCCGCGATCGTCCGCCGGGCATCATCTGGGTCGTCGGCTCTGGCGACCATCGTTTCCAGTCGGTCGGCGTCCACCCCCGATTCGGAGATCTCTTTTTTCGACTGTTCAAGGTTGTCCTGCTTGCGGCTCGTGATGACCACGCCCTCGGCTCCAGAAGCCAGCATCAGCCGGGCCGTGGCTTGCCCAATTCCCCGGCTACCACCGGTGACGACGGCGACTTTCCCGTCCAGGCGTACTTCCATGCTCCGACGTTACCTAGTGGCCGCCGCGCTTCACCCCGCCGTACTTCATTCGGGTGTCGGACACCGCCGCCGCCCGACTATCGGGCTCCTTTACTTCTGCGCCGACCACTTCGCCAATGAATAGGGTGTGGGTTCCGAGGTCGATCGCCTGCCGAACCGCGCAGTCCATCCAGGCCACCGCCTCCTCGAAGACGGGAGCGCCGGTGACGGCGGTTCTCACCGCCCTTCCATTGAGGGTGCCGTCGTCACGAACGGCAGGCTTGGAGAACTTGACGAACACCTTGGTGTCTGCCGGCGACCACAGGTTGACGCTAAAGCCGCCTCCCTCGGAGATGAGACGATGAGTGACAGCCTTTTGGTCCACGCCCACCCCTATGAGAACCGGCTCCATCGAGAGCTGGGTGACCCACGACGCCGTCATCGCGTTCCATTCCTCGCCGGCCGCCGATCCGATCAAGGCGAGAGCGTTAGGGATCATCCAGGTGACCTGATTGAGGAGCGCAGCTTCCATGGCTTCATTGTGGCGCAGCCCGGCTTTAAGACTCGGCCCGACCTAACCTGCCCATCCGTGCACGTGCTAGTCGCCACCACCGGCGTTCTGCCACCATCTGCGGTTGCCAACTTCTGCGATCTCCTGGTTGACGAGGGATCGATCACCGTCATGACGGTCATACAGGTGCCCCGCACTTTCCTGGCTTCTCTCGACGACGAGGAGCGCCGCTCGCTCCTCGACGACGACTCCCGCCGCGATGAACAAGCAGAAGTCAAGGCCGCCCGCTACCTCGAAGAGCGGGGCCGTCGCATCGTCGACCCTCTCGTGTCTGCCCTGGCGGCGAGATCGCGTACCGCCACGATCCGCCTGGTTGAGGGTGATGATCCCGCCGAGGCCATCATCAGGACAGCCCAGGAACTGTCGATTGACACGATCATCATGGGGGCGACCCGTCGCCTATTTACCGAACAAGCCTGGACGAGCATCTCGGTGCGGGTGATGGAGCGCTGCCAGGTGCCGTTGGTACTGGTCCCGGGCTCGCGGACCGAGGATACGGGTGAGTTTGTGGTGACCGGTTTCGGGCAAGAGCCTGCCTGGGATACAGCCGACAGCTAATCGACCCGATTCACCGATCGGAACTGGGTGTCGAAGAGCTCGCGATAGAGGCCGCTCCCCGCCATTAGCTCGGTGTGGGTGCCCTTCTCCACCAGGCGGCCATGGTCGAGCACCAGGATCTGGTCGGCAGCAAGGATGGTCGAGAGCCGGTGGGCGATCACGACCGAAGTCCGACCGATCATCAGCTTCTCGAGGGCGTCTTGGATCAATGCCTCCGACCGGGAGTCGAGATGCGAGGTGGCCTCGTCGAGGATGAGCACTGCAGGATCTTTCAGGATCACCCGGGCAATTGCTATGCGCTGGCGTTCTCCTCCCGACAGCCGGTAACCCCGTTCTCCCACCACTGTCTCGAACCCATCGGGAAGTGAGTTGATGAACCCCCAGATGTTGGCCGCTTCGGCCGCTTGCTGAAGCTGGTCACGGCTGGCGTCTTCGCGGGCATAGCGAAGGTTCTGGGCAATTGTGTCGTGGAAGAGGTACGTCTCCTGCGTCACCACCCCGACTGCGCGGGCAATTGTGTCGAAAGTCAGAGAGCGGACGTCGTGGCCATCGATCCGAATGGCTCCGGCATCGACGTCATAGAGACGAGGGATGAGATAGGAAATGGTGGTCTTCCCAGCGCCACTTGGTCCCACCAAAGCCGCCAATTCCCCGGCCTTGATCTCGAAGTTGACGTCTTCGATCGCCCAGGGGCGGGTCGAAACCTGTTGAGGAACGAAGCCGACTTCAAAAGTCCCCCGCCGGCCCGAACGTTTCACGGCTTCGAGTCCAATCGGCTCCGTCGATTGGTATCGGAAGGAAACCCGATCGACGGTGATGTCGCCTTTGAGCGCGGGTAGGTCCAGATCTCCTTCGCTCAGCTCCGAGCTCATGTCGAGCACTTCGAAAACTCGCTCAAAGCTGACAAGCGAAGTGGCTAGCTCGACCCGGCTGTAGGTGAGGGAACTGAGGGGGCCGTAGAGCTGGCCGATGAGGCTCGTGAACATCACCACGGTGCCGACCGTGAGCTCGTCGCGGATCACCATAAAACCGCCGAACCAGAAAACGGCTGCGCTGCCGATGGCGCCCACCAATCCGAGGGTGGCGAAAAACCATCTCCCCACCATCGCCTGTTTCACACCCAGGTCCCGAGCCTGGGCGGCCTCGTGGCCATAACGATCGGCCTCGCGGCGCTCACGACCGAACAGCTTGACCAACAAAGCGCCGGAAATGTTGAATGTCTCCTGCAGGATCACGGACATGGCGGCGTTCCTCTCCATCTGCTCGTCGGTATACCGACGCAATATGCGAGCCACCCGCCGGGCCGGCAACGCGAAAAGAGGCAGTGCGGCCAGCGCCAGCAACGTCAACCGCCATTCGGCCTGGAGCATCACCACCAGGATCACGCTGACTGAGACGAGATTCGAAAAGACGGTGATAAAGGTGCCGGTGATCGCCTGCTGGGCTCCGACCACGTCGCTGTTGACGCGTGAGATCAGTTCTCCTGTTCGAGTGGATGTGAAAAAGCGCAAAGACATTCGTTGCAGGTGCGCATAGAGCTGGCGGCGGAGGTCGTAGATGATCCCCTCGCCGGCGCGAGCCGACCACCACCTTTGGAGCACTCCGATTCCCGAGTTGACCAGGGGCAACAGCACCATGCCGGCGCCGAGCAGGGTCAGCATCCCCAGATCGCGGTTGGGCAGCGCCTCGTCGATGAGCTCGCGGATGAGGAGCGGTGGAAGCACGCCGATAACGGCGGTGGCAAAAACGGTGAAGATGATGCCGACTAGTTGACGGCGATATGGTCGGCCGTAGCGCCAAACCCGGCCGAGGAGCTCGCGATTGAGCTCGCTCGTCTCTTGTTCGGGATCGAAGCGGAGATAACTCCAGCCGTGGCCGCTGAACATCACTTAGAAGGAAAGCGCCGAGAGAGGTCGGGCCGATTCGGCCATTTCCGAAGCCAAGGACGGGTTGACTCCCGATCGCAGGAAAAGCTCGTAGCGGTAAGTCTCGGAGAACCAGATCAGCGTCAGGCCGAGGTTGTTAGCGAGCTCCCAGGCCGGGTGCTCCCCGACGGTCACCACTGAACATTGAGCCTGCCGGTCGATGTAGCGGGCGCAGCTGGTATCGGCCATCCCCGAGGCGATGGCGGCCAACCCTTCCGGATCGTTGACGACAGTCAACACTGCTTGCTGGCCGACCGATCGCGAGCGCGTGTAGGGCTCGACCGACCACAAACCGAAGGCTGCGACCTGGTCCGTGGCAAGTGTGAGCTGAGAAAGGTCGTACACGAGTTGGCTGGTAATGAATCGCACCTCGGGAGGCACCTGACTCGGAAACTCGACGCCGGGGAGGGCAGCCGCGATCTCGGCCGGGGTTGCCTGCACGTACGGGTCGCTCGATCGGGCCCGGGTATAGACCCCGGCGATGATCTCCGCCGGTGTGGTCCCGCCCACAGGTACGAGGTCGCCGTTCCACCACTCGGTCCTGTGCACTGAGCTAAGAGACGGCCCATCTGCTGCCGTTGTCTCAGAGGTGGCCAGGGTGGGCTCACCGATCCAGTCCGATGAATGTCCGCCCACGCCCGCCAGCGGCGCCTCACCACAACCAATCACGGCCAGGCCAACGACAAGAGCCAGAAAGCGACGCATCGAAGAGCAATTTTGCCACCCGTCCCGGGTTTCTCGGAGAACGGTCCTTTCACCCCGCTTCCTAACATCGCCACCGATGCCCCGTTACCTGGTGATCAACGGCCCCAACCTCGACCGTCTTGGCCGAAGAGAACCCGAAATTTATGGCTCCACGAGCCTCGACGAGCTCGAGCGCGACCTCAAGAAATATGGCGCCGACCTGGCAACCGAGGTCAGCACCTATCAATCGAACCGGGAAGCTGAGATCGTCGAGACGATCACCGGAGCCGAGTCCGAGTTTGACGGGATCGTCCTCAATCCGGGTGCTCTCACCCACTACTCGCGATCTTTGGGAGATGCGGTCGCTTCGATCTCTACACCTGTAGTGGAGGTTCACATCAGCAACATCATGGAGCGGGAGCCGTGGCGTCGGCGGTCGGTCATCGACCCCGCCTATCGAATTTATGGCCGGGGCACCGGCGGATACCGATGGGCGATCCGGCACTTAATCAACCGGGCTGCCGTTTCCACCGAGCGTCTTGCCTATGGATCGCTCCCCGATCAGTTTGGCGATTTGAGGAGCGTCGCGGGAGCGTCGCAGCTGGTAGTCGTCATCCATGGGGGCCTGTGGCGTCACGAGTGGACCGCCGACACCACAGAATCGATCGCGGTCGACCTTTGGCGAAGAGAGGTGGCTACCTACAACCTCGAATATCGCCGGCTGGGGCTCGGCGGTGGCTGGCCGGAGAGCTTTGCCGACATTGCTACTGCCCTCCACAAAATCCCCGATCTGACTGGATTTTCAGCCGATCGGGTCGTGCTGCTGGGGCACTCGGCGGGAGCGACCATGGCCCTTTGGGCTACTCACCCAGGTCTGACGGTGGCAATGGCTCCCTTCTGTGACCTCGCCTTCGCCCGCGACCGTGGGCTGGCCGACGATACGTTTGCACGCCTGTTGGCAGAGCCCCTCGGCCACCCCGCGGAGTACTCGCCTGCCCACCGGCTGCCGCGACAGGGCCGTGCGGTCGTGATTGCCAGCCCTGCCGACAGACTGGTCCCGATCGATCCGATCCGTCGCTATGTCGAGATGGCTCGGGAGCAAAACACAGCGATCGACCTGGTCGAATCGGACGGTAGGCACTTCGACTTGCTGGAACCCTCAACCAGTGATTGGGGGTTGGTGATCGGGGAGCTGGGAGCGCGAAAACCGCCCGTATAGCGGTTTGCCGAGGGCTCTGGGGCCGGTTTAGTTTCAGAAGCAATCGGACAAGCATCTGGTTGGCTTGAACGGGGCGGAGTCATGAGTTTCCATCGGTTCCTTTATGTGGCCGGGTGGTCGGCGGTGATCCTTCTTGCCATCGCCGGCTTCGCCGCGTTCAACGCCGGGGCTCCTCCAATGACACCGGCCACAACTCTCGGCGATGTAGTTTGGGGGGAGTCGGCCGGTGCTGTCTCCGCCCATGGCTGGTTGGCAATGGCCGGGACCAAAGCTGCCGCTCCCGAAGTGGCCGAACCAGCCACCACTGTCCCGGTGGTCACTGCCCAGGCGACCACATCCCTCGAACTGAACACCGGCTGGCTCGACTCCGTCGCTCTTCGGGGCCTCGTCGAGGACAACTTTGCGTCGAGTGATGTCAACAAGGCCGTGCGCCTCGCTTGGTGTCTCTCCCGTTTTGATGTCGACCTCGTCAACCCGGACTCCGGCTTGTTGGGTCTCTTCCAGATCGCCCCCTCCGATTGGATTGCGGCTACCGAGGCAATGGGTTTCAACCGCCGCGCGGATCCGTTCGACCCTGCTCTCAATGTGGCGGTAGCGGCTCATATCGTTTACCAGGGATCGGGCTGGGGTTATTGGAGCTGTTCGTAAGCGAACCCAGGGTTGTAGAAGTTGTGCTACAACGTCTACAGCCCAGAGAACGCTGCGGTTGATCGCTCAATGGAAGTCGCGCGACTTGAGTGTGGCGACTCCCAGCGGTCGGAAGCGATGAGCCATCGGAGTCGCGTGACGCCGTCGCGCTAAGTCGGGTTGGGTTAATGGAGCTGTTCGTAACTAACGGAAGTCCCTCGACTTGAGGGTCGCGACTCCCAGCGGTCGGAAGCGATGAGCGACGAGGTTGGTGACGCCGTCGCGGTACTCCAGGCGGCCACCGATAACCATGGCCGGGCGTTTGCGGGCCACCTCCCGATTACGCGCCCAAACTTCGGGAAGCACCACGACGTTGAGCATCCCGGTCTCGTCCTCCAGGTTGAAGAACACCACCCCCATGGCGGTGCCGGGATGCTGGCGATGGGTTATCACCCCTCCCACCTCGGCGATCTCGCCGTTGCGTTTTAGCTCCAAGGCTTCCATCACGGTCAGGCAACCTTCCTCTCGAAGCTGGGTTCGAATGAACTGGATCGGGTGAGTCACAGACACCCCCGTCGACCAAAGATCGGCCCGATGCTCCTCCTCTGTGTCCATGGCTCCGAGGGTGGGCGCCTCCGTGCCGGGTGAGAGGGGCAGCCGGCCGGGATCGATCTCGGACAATGGGCCCGCCGCCCAAAGCCCCTGTCGGCGCTCGACCAGAAGGTCGGCCATGGCACCGCTAGCGGCCAGTCCCTCGAGGGCTTGCACCGACAGACCGGTACGAAACGCCAAATCCTCGGGATGGCGGAATCGACCCCCGATCTGGCGGGCTGCCTCGATCAGGTCGATTTCCTTCGTGCCCAAGTTGCGCACGTATCTGAGACCTAGACGGACCGCTACCGACGGCCGTAAAGGGTCGGAGAGGGGTCCCCTCCCCCGTCTCCACGAGGCTCCGTAGTAGGTCACAACGTCATCGGGATCGGCTTCCCAGGCTTCGATCGTGCAATCGTGATATGAGCGATTGATACAGGGGGAAAGCGTCTCGACCCCGTGGCGGCGAGCATCCTGGACGAGGCTGTTGGGGCTATAAAAACCCATCGGTTGGGCATTGAGCAGCCCGGCCAACGTCTCGGCCGGCCAGTGATATTTCAACCAGGCCGACATATAGACGATGTAGGCAAAGCTGACCGAGTGACTTTCGGGAAATCCGAAGTGGGCGAAACCCTGGAGCTTCTCCCAGATTTCTTCGGCGGACTCCCCGATCACCCCCATTTTGGCCATCCCCGAGAAGACCTCCTCCCGAAGCCTTTCCATGGCCTGCTCGGAGCGCTTGTGGGTCATCGCCTGACGGAGCCGATCCGACTGACCGCCGTCAAAACCGGCACACACCCGCGCCAGTTCCATCAATTGCTCTTGGAAGATTGGCACCCCGAGGGTCTTCTCGAGGATGGGCATGGTCAGCGGATGCGGAAACCGAATCGCCTCTTCACCACTGCGGCGGCGGAGATAGGGATGAACCGATTGCCCTTGAATTGGCCCCGGGCGAATCAAAGCCACCTCGACCGCCAGGTCGTAGAAGGTGGTGGGCTTCATGCGCGGAAGAGTGGCCATCTGTGCCCGTGACTCCACCTGAAACAGCCCGACCGTGTCGGCCTTGGTCAACATCTCATAGATGGCCGGTTCTTGTTCGATGGTGGCGAGGTCGACCTCGATGCCGTGGGTTTCTTTGATCAGGTCGGCGGTGAGATGCAGGGCGTTGAGCATGCCCAGGCCGAGGAGGTCGAACTTGACGATGCCAATGGCCGCGCAGTCGTCCTTGTCCCATTGCAGGACCGACCGCCCCTCCATTCGCCCCCATTCGAGCGGCACCACCTGGGAGAGAGGCCGGTCGGCGATGACCATCCCTCCGGAATGAATCCCGAGATGACGCGGAAAACCATCGAGACGCCAGCAAACGTCGTAGAGCAGATCGGCGGTCAGACCCGGAGGCAAAGGAGCATCGAGACGAAGGGTGGCCGGGTCGTGGCTATCGACAAACTTGGAAAGACCATCGACCTGAGCCTGGGTGAATCCCAAGGCCTTGCCGACATCGCGTAGGACCGATCGTGCCCGGTAAGTGATGACGTTGGCCACCATGGCTGCCCGCTCTCTCCCATATCGGCGGTAGCAGTACTGAATCACCTCCTCCCGGCGATCGGCTTCGAGATCCAGATCGATGTCGGGAGGACGGCCCCGCTCCTCGGAGAGGAAGCGCTCGAAAGGCAAACCGAGCCGGATGGGATCGACCCGGGTCAAGCCCAGGCATCGACACACGGCCGAGTCCGCCCCCGAGCCCCTGATCTGACAGAAGATGTCCTGGCTGCGAGCGAAGTTGACGATGTCCCAAACCACGAGGAAGTAGCCGGCGAATCCGAGACGCTCGATGATCCCCAGCTCGTGCTCGAGTCGCTGGCGAGCGTCAATCGATCCTTCGCCGGGGTAGGTTTTCCTGGCTCCTTCCCAGGTGAGATGACGGAGGTATTCCATCTCGGAGCGAAAATGACCGGGCATTGGAAAATCGGGCAGCTTGGGTGCGATGAGCCGCAGGTCGAATGAGAGTTTTTCGGCCAGACGCACCGCCGCCCTGATCGTTCCCGGGTAACGCTCGAACCTCATCCCCATCTCCTCGGGGCTCTTGAGATACCGCTCGTCGGTGGCGGGACGAAACCCGTCGGCCTGATCCAACGAACGCCGGCCGCCGATGGCCGCAAGCACCTCGGAAAGGTCGGCCTCCCGCCGGCGGTGATAATGAACGTTGTTGGTGGCCACCACCCCCAGGTTGAGCCGGCCCGCCACCTCCCAGATCAGATCGTTGCGAACGTCGTCGATGGGCATTCCGTGATGCCATAGCTCGAGATAAAAACGACGACCAAACAACTCCCGCAGACGAATGGCCGCAGCCATCGTCCCGGCCAGATCGCCTCCCGCCGCCGCCTTCGCCACTGCCCCCTGCCGACAACCGCTCAGCGCCACAATGTCGGCAACCGTCGCGGTCTTGGCAAGGTCCTCCCACTCATAGACCGGCCGATCCTTCTCGCCTCGAAACTGGGCGGTGGAGACCAACTGGGAGAGGGATCGGTAGCCCGCCGGTGATCCGGCGAGGAGTAGTAAGTGGTCGGTTGGCTCTTTTTCGGTTGGCTTCTGGCCATGCATCCGCTTGGTCCGACCCCGCTTGCGAGACTTCAAGACATCAGATGACAGATTTTCCTGATCGCGGGCTTGGGCCACTTCAATGGGGTCATCGAGATCAAACTGCTGATCCTGGCTGAGTCCGATCTCGGTCCCGTAGACCGCGGCCAGTCCCGCTTCTGCCGCCGCGGTGGAGAAGCGCACCGCTCCGTAGAACCCGTTGTGATCGGTGATCCCCAGCGCCCGGTAACCGAGGTCTGAAGCCTCGGCGATCAAGTCCTCGGGGTGAGATGCGCCATCGAGGAAGGAGAAATTGGAATGACAGTGCAGTTCTGCGTACTCGATCGACTTGACGAACATGTGTTCGAGAGCATACTGGGCTTTTTACGCATCAAACGCGACCCAGGGGCGGCGTTTGATGCGTAAGAAAGCTCGCCGGATTTAGTCCCATGGGCTTTTGCATATGCTCGGTTGATGAGCATCAGCAAGACCGTTCGGCTTTCAGGGGGATCCTCCGACTCGATCGAAGACGCGATTCGCACCGTCTTGGCTCGGGCCGCCGTCACCATTCGCGACATCACCCGCTTCCAGGTGGTACATGTATCCGGCCAGGTCGACTCGGCCGGGGTCCCAACCGACTTCGAAGTCACCCTCGACATCACCTTCCAGGTACGGGAGTCGATGAGCCGTGAGTGAGGGTCCCCAGCCCCTCGGCCAGGGAATCTCGCTCCTCCCCCTCCCCCTTCCTTTCACCGCCCCGAGAACCGTCAACGCCTATTTGGTGGAGTCCGCCGATGGCCTCGCTCTCATCGATTGTGGGGTCGACTCGCTGGACGGTCGAAATGCGCTGCTGGGCGGCCTGGCCGGCCTTGGTTATGACCCGGCCTCGATCGACACGCTGATCGTGTCCCACCTCCATCCCGATCACGTGGGGATGGCTCCTCGCCTAGTGGAGGAGTTCGGAATGCGGGTGGCGATGCATGAACGAGCGCGCAAGCTCGTCGACCGTTACAACGACACCGCGGGTCTCAAGATGCGAACAGAAGCTCTGGCCCGCCGCCACGGAGTGCCGGCGACGGCCTATGACGCGTTCGTGGACATCGGGCCCAGGCCAGATTGGATGCCGTTCCTATCCCCTCCGGACATCACGATCGACGAGGGCGACATCATCGAAGTAGGTAGCAACCGCAGTCTCGAAGTTATCTTCACCCCAGGTCACGAGCCCACTCATATCTGCCTGCGCGATTCGCGCACCGGATCCCTCTTCGCTGGCGATCACATTCTCCCCCGCATCACTCCCTATGTTGGATATGACGAGGACTTCGGAGACGTTCTCGGCGAGTTCCTCGATTCCCTCCGCAAGATCGAAGAGCTCCGCGTCTCCACTACCTATCCGGCCCACGGCGACGTCGTTTCCCATGGCTCGGCCCGGGCCGAGCAGATCCTTCTTCACCATCAGCGCCGGCTGCAAGGGATGTGGGAGGTTGTGGCCCCACTTGGCAGAAGCGCCTGGCAGGTGATGGAGGAGGTCTTTCGGCCCAATCTGTCACCGATGGATCAGCGTCTGGCCTTGCGCGAAACCATCGCTCACCTCGATCACCTCCAGATCATCGGTCGCCTCCACCGTGGCGACGATCCAGATACGGTTTTTTACCGGCGCTAACGCTCGCCGGTCTCCCAGAGGTCGCGCATCAACGCCGATTGTTCGAGAAGCTCTCGCAATCGACCGCGGGCGACGACCCGTCCCCGATCCATCAACAGAATTTGGTCTGCCCGCTCAAGTGCCGCCCTGCGGTGCGATACGACCAGGCACGTGGCCTGCCGTTGCTCGAAGAGGCGGCGCCACAACTCGCTTTCGGTCCGCAGATCGAGGGCCGAGGAAAGGTCGTCGAACACCAGGAGCTCGGCCTCAGTGGCGAGCATGCGGGCCGCGGCCGAACGCTGAACTTGGCCGCCCGAAAGCTTGACTCCCCTCGCCCCGACCAGCGTCTCCAGGCCCTGTTCCATCCGTTCGAGGTCGGGGTCGAGAACGGCGAGCTGGACGGCTTGGCGCAACCTCTCCCTCGTCGCTCGTTGCCCGAGAGCGATGTTGTCGGCCAGCGATTCAGAGAAAAGCCGTGGGACCTGGGCTGTATAAGCCGAGCGGGGAGGAACAAAGAATGACGCCGGATCCTCGATGAGTTTTCCGTTCCATCGAACCTCGCCAGCGGCCGGGACCAGACCGAGCAAGGCTCGCACCAGCGTGCTCTTGCCCGACCCGATCTTCCCTGTGATCACGGTGAAGCTGCCTCTTCCGATCTCGAAGTCGACGTCTTCCAGCCCCTCCTCGTTGTCGGGGAAGCGATGACTCAGGCCCTTCACCGATAGGCGCCCAAGAGTTTCCATCTCTCCGCTCGGAGGTGTCACCGCGGGAATCTCACCTTGCAGCGAGACCGGCGTACGGTTTAGCAGGTCGGCATCGGTGGAATCGACGGCCAGGGCCCTGATCCGTTCGAAAGCAACGCCGGTGCGCCGGTGCTGGGCGATGATGTCCCCGATGAACGCCATGTAATCGGTGAGGCGCGGAAGATAGGTGAGAAAGACCGTCAGCTCGCCGAGGCTCATCGATTCCTGACTGAGCGAGGAGGCACCAAAGATGAGAACGAGTGCGATTCCGATCGTCGACATGTTGCGGTTGATGCCACGCAGCACCTCGGTCAGAACGGTGTCACGCATAGCTGCCCGGTGGCGAGTCCGATTGAGTCCCTCGAATCGCGCCATAACTCCTTCTTCGGCGCGGAAAAGCTTGATCGCCTGAACAGCGCCAAACGTCTCGCCGACAAAACCGGTGACGTCGTCGGTGGCCGCTCGCATGGCCCGCCTGCGGGCCCTGATCTGAGGGCCAAGGGCCTGGGTCAAAAGCGAGGTCAAAAGCAGAGGCACCAACAAGAAAGCGGTCAGCCGTAAGTCGATCGTGGCCATGATCACGATCGAGCCCAGACCGAAGATCACGAGCCCGCCCATATCGACCCAGTTCTCGAGGTACTCGAGCAGGTCCTCGACATCGTCTCGAAAGGTGCTCACCGCTTCCCCGGGTGAGAGCGGCAGCACCCGGCTGCGCGGGGCCTCGAGCAGCCAGCGCAACAGGTTGCGTTGCACGAGCAAAGTGACTTCGTTCCAATGCTTGATCCACTGGAGGTCCCCAAGCCAAATGACTCCGTTCCGTCCGATGGCCACCGCCGAGAAGATCACCACCGGCGTCCACGCCGTTTCGGCGATGTCAGCCGTCCCGGCGAGGCGGTCGAAGACCGCTCCGATCAACAACCCGAAGAGCAAAGGCGAGGCGTGCACGAGTGACCAGACCGAGAAGCAGAACCAAAAGCGCCCCGTCCGGTATCGGATCAGATCGCGAATGATCTCAAGGGTGCTGAGAACTTTCGTCACAGAAGACCGCTCTCTTCGACTAGATCGGGATCGCCCAGTCGCAGCAGTCCGGCATAGCGACTCCCGGGATCGGCCGCGAGCCCGGCCCGCGAGCCGTGCTCGACGATTCGGCCCTCGTCGACCACCATGATCTCGTCGGCCGTCCTCACCGTCTCCAGCCGATGAGCGATGATCAACACCGTTCGCCCGGCGAAAAGACGCTGGGTGGCCACTGCCAGAACCGACTCCGTCGCCGGATCGAGGCGGGAAGAGGGCTCGTCGAGGATCACCACACCGGGGTCTTGCAAGAACACTCGGGCAAAAGCAAGAAGCTGCTGTTCGCCGGCTGATAGCCCTTGTCCGCCCGAGCCGAGCTCGGTGTCGAGCCCGACGAGGCGAACCCAGGAGCCGAGTCCGGTGCGGTCGAGCACGTCCAGGATCTCCCCATCGCTGCGTTCATGAAAGAGAGTGAGGTTGTCGCGCACCGTGGCCCGGAAAAGCTGGACATCCTGGGTCACCACCCCTAGGGCTCTCCGAAGCGAACCGGCTTCGATCGCCCTGAGGTCGACATCTCCAATTCGGACCAGACCCAGCGTCGGCTCGTAGAGATGGGAGATGAGCCGGGTGATCGTCGTCTTCCCTCCCCCGGTCCGGCCGAGCAGGCCGAGCACCGTCCCCGCTTCCAGCCGAAAGGTCACCCGGTCGAGAACCAGACGGTCTTCGTAGGAGAAGGACACCTCGTCGAAGGAGACCGAGAGAGCACCGTCAGGCAATCGACGCTCACCGACCGAGATGCTGCTCTCGAGCTTTCGCAGCCCGTCGATGCGGATCAACCCCCCCGCCGCCTTCTGCAGACGCTGCAGCTCCTGAGTCACCTGTTCGATCGGACGCCGAACCAGCTGGGCGTACTGGAGGATGAGGTAGGACGTTCCGATCGTGATCGAGTCCGAAAGGACGAGCCACGTCCCCACCGCCAAGGCCAGGGCGTCACCCGCCCAGAACACGGTGTTGGCCGTAACCCAAACTATTACCCGCTTGCGCCAGGCGGCGGTGGTGCGCTGGTAGTAGTCGCGCATGACCGGAACGAAGCGGGACATGGTGAAACCCCCGGCCCCCAAGGCGCGGATGTCCTCGATCCCCGCCAGCCTCTCCTCGATGAAGCCATACAGACCGGCGGAGACCTCCCGCTCTTCTTCCGCCGCCTCTACCGGAAGATTGCGAAGGCTCCAGAGCAGGGCCAGGACTCCGATCACGTAGGCCGTCAGAGAAATGCCCATGACTCGGTCCTCGAACCAGGCGACCACAAGCACACCCAGAAGGAGCACGCCGGCGCCCAAGAGGCGGACAAGGAAGCGAGAGATGAAATCGGATACGGCGGTAACGTCGCCGTCGACCCTCTCGATCATCTCCCCCGGGGTGGTGTCGTTGTGATATCCCATGTCGAGCGAGAGAAGGTGGCGGCCGAGATCCTCGCGCAGGCGATTGGTCGCACTCCAGCCGATGTCGGTACCCAGGTAGGACGAGACCGCATCGAGCACCTGATTGACGATGCCGGCTACGAGAAAAGCGATCCCGATCCCAACGAGGCCGGTGACTGCTGCCTGGGCGGAGACCTGATCGATAAACCGCGCCAGCAGTTGCGGAACGAAAAGCTGCAGCCCGATCGAGGCGAGAAGAGCCACC
The DNA here is from genome assembly GCA_050741915.1 of Acidimicrobiia bacterium. GTDB lineage: Bacteria > Actinomycetota > Acidimicrobiia > Spongiisociales > ZC4RG35 > JACCTH01. The sequence goes on along the minus strand of JBOGEX010000135.1, from coordinate 22,149 downwards.
AAAAGAACCGTCGCCCGACCCCGCAACGGGTAAAGGTAGGTGGTAAGAGTGGCGCGATAAGTAGGTGCGGTCATTTTGTGGGAACCCCTGAACCTACCGTTGAGTCTCGATCGAAGAGGCCGATTTAAAAGACGTCGATGATTAACTACCTCACCGCGGCTCTCGTCCTCGGCCTATCGCTAGGAACCCCGGCTGCCGCCTCGATCGACATCCCCGGCGAGGCGATCACCAATCCATCGCCCCCCGACCTCCGTCCGGCTTCGGTCGGGGCGACAGTGGCCGACCTGCAAACCCAGTTGGCGGACGCCGGCTTTTTCCCGGGACGGACCGACGGGGTTTATGGCCGCCAGACAGTGGGAGCGGTGCTCGCCTTCCAGAAGCTCTATGACCTCGAGCGGACCGGCATCTTTCGTCAGCAGGACTGGCCGCTCCTGGGAAGAGAGATCACCGGACCGGGATCGGCTCCCGAGCCCGACCGCATCGAAGTCGACCTGCGGCGACAGGTGCTGTACCTCATCGAAGCTGAGACGGTCTCTGGCGTCTTCCCAATCTCTTCGGCGAACGGCGAGCCTTACCGCAACGCCCGGGGACGGGTGATCCGGGCAGTCACTCCCGAAGGACGCTTCGAGTTCAATCGCAGCCGCCACGGCTGGTGGGAGTCGTACCTCGGTTTCCTCTATTCGCCTTTCTACTTCTACGGCGGCTACGCCCTGCATGGCTCGGGTTCGGTCCCGGCCTTCCCCGCCTCCCATGGTTGCGTTCGAGTCGACACAGAAGACATGGATTTCCTCAAGACCAGGATCGAGCTGGGGATGCCTATCTACCTCTACGGCGACAAGCTCAGTCGCGACGAGTTGATCTCGCCTTAGGCGTCGAGCAGCAGTGCCTCGAGCGCGATCTCGACCATCGAATTGAAAGTCTGCTCGCGCTCGAGCGAAGTCGTCGCCTCACCCGAGCGGATGTGATCAGAGATGGTGAGGATGGCCAGGGCACGCGCTCCCTTCTCCGCCGCCACGCCGTAGAGTCCGGCCGCCTCCATCTCCACCGCCAGAACCGTCATTCCTTCGAGCACGTCCCAGACCTCGGCGCTCGGGTTGTAAAAGAGGTCGGCGGAGAAGACGTTTCCGACCGCCACCTCGACGCCCAACGCAGACGAGGCGTCAACCGCTGCCCGGGCCAGACCGAAATCGGCAATGGCGGCGTAGTCCCAACCATGAAAACGGGCCCGGTTCACGCCCGAATCGGTACAAGCACCGGTGGCGATGACCACATCGCGCAACTTAATCGAGTTGGCGATGCCGCCAGCCGAGCCGACCCGCACCAATCTCTTGCACCCGTATTCACCGATCAGCTCGGTGGCGTAGATCGAGGCCGAAGGAATGCCCATGCCGCTTCCCATCACCGAGACGGGCATGTCCTTGTAGACCCCGGTGTAGCCAAACATGTTGCGGACCGCGGTGACTTGGCGGGCGTCAGAAAAGAAGTTCTCGGCGATGTGCTTGGCCCGCAAAGGATCGCCCGGCATCAACACGCATTCGGCGAAGTCTCCGGCCTCGGCGGAAATGTGGGGCGTGGGCATCGAGCTCCTCTATTCGGGGAGCTGCAATCTATTGCGCGTCTGTGGCGCTACTGAGTGGCCTGAGCCTGCCGGATCCGCTCGGCCAGGCCGAAGCGGCTCTTGGGAGCGCGCAAGTCCACAACGGCTCCGATCGAATCGGAGAACCCGGCGGGATCGCCCGGCTGGAAGTCGTAGGTGGCGTACCCGTCCGAGAGCTGGAAGCGAAAAACGCTCATGCGCTCGCATGTGACTTGTGCCTGATCCCAGGAAACCAGACGGCGACGGTCCGTCCAGATCCTCACCCGACCGTCCTCGATCTGCACGGTCGCGCGAATAGGTGGCTCATCATTGCGATAGAGCTGTCCAACGAAAACCGACATCACTCCCCTTCTTCCGCTCCTCAGACTAGGCCTTTAGACCTAGGTGGGCAAGGGCCAACCAACTTCCGTCATAATCGGAATCTATGTCTGATGAGGGCCGTCGTTTGTTGAATTTGGCCCGGGTAGCGACGCTGGCCTCGATCAATCCCGATGGCGCTCCGCACCTCGTCCCCATCGTCTATGCCGTGATCGGCGATCGCCTGGTGACAGCCGTCGATCAAAAGCCCAAACGAGATTTGAACCTAGCCCGTCTCCGCAATATCAGACGGGATCCCAGGGTCTCAGTGCTCGCCCACCACTATGCCGAGGGATGGCGCCACCTCTGGTGGGTCCGAGTCGACGGCACCGCGACGATTCTTTCCGAGGACGCCGATGCTGTGGCGGCACTCAAGGCTCGATACCCTCAGTACGGTGAGTACGACGTGGTGGGACCGGTCATCAGCGTGGCGATGGACGATATTCGAGTGTGGACGGCAGACTCCCGATCTCAGGGATAACCAAACGGCAGGCCCCAGTGGATGTTGAGGGCCTCCCGCATATTGAGGCTGAAATCTGACAAGAACGTGCCTTGGGGAGCCATCGGTCCGAGGAGGATCAAGGCAAACACAGCGACTAATGCCAAGGCCACAAATCTCACGAAGAGCCTCATGCCCTTTGGCCGTCCGTTTCCCTGTAGCCCGACTCTGTAACAAGCGCATCCATCCAGACGTCATTGTCACTCATCGGGAGGTCGTCTGTCACTCGTCGATCGACCGTAATTCCGACGAAGCGGGGCCGTTGGTGGAGACCACTGAGCAGCTGGTCGTAGTAGCCGCGGCCGCGTCCCAGGCGTCCGCCATTGGTGGAGAACAAAACCCCGGGGACGAGCACCGCCTCAATCTCGGCAGAGTCCATGACCGCGGCGTCGGCCGCCGGCTGAAGAAACCCGAAAGGGTGCCCTTCCAGCGGTTCTTCCAGGCGGTGGATGGTGAGGGGTCCGTCTCGGGGGGTGCGGGTAACCCCGAGGACCAGGGTGGGGTCGTCTCGCAGGCAGGCCAGATCGATCTCGCCCGGCATGGCGAGAAAAGTCAGCACCACTTGGAACGAGAAGCGTCGCAGAGCCTGAGCCACGACCATGCAGGCTTTTTCGGATTCGGCGGCGGTTGCCGGCGGAATGTTCGCCGCCCACCGTCTCCATTCCGCTTTGGTCCGCGGCACGCTCGCACCCTATCGTCGATGGCGATGCGGCGGTTGCTGTCGCCCTTACGAACGATTCTGGTAGTGGTGACAGGAGTCACCGCCACCCTCCTGGCAGCGCCAATCGCAATCGTTGTCGGACGCCTCCGACCAACGAGCCCATTCATCGACCAACTGGCCCGCATCTGGAGCCGGGTCTGGCTTTTGGCATCGGGCACCTCCCTCGTGGTCGAGGGCCGCGAACACGTCGATCGCACCCGGTCGCATGTCGTCATTGCCAATCACCTGTCGGTGCTCGACATCATGGTGTGCTTTTTGGCGGTGCCACTTCCGATTCGGTTCCTGGCCAAAAAGGAGTTGTTCTCGGTACCCGTCCTGGCCCCGGCTATGCGCGCGATCGGGATCGTCGAGGTCGATCGTGAGGCTCGTTCGGCGATTCACGAAAAGGTCAATCGCCAGGCCCAGGAGCTAGTGGCTTCGGGGAGGTCGCTCATCATCTACCCGGAAGGGACCCGGAGCCGGGATGGGAGCCTGCGCCCTTTCAAGAAAGGTGCTTTCACCATGGCGGTGGCCGGGTCGATCCCACTGTTGCCGGTGACGATCGTGGGCACCTACGAGGCCTGGCCGGCGGGAAAACCCTGGGTGTTTGGTGGGGATGTGAAAGCCGTGATCCATCCCCCAATCGAGACGGCCGGCTTGGAAAAAGCACAGACTACGAGGCTCGCCTCCGAGGCCCGGGACATCATCGCCTCGGCGCTCTAGCTGTGAAGGTTTGCGCGGGCCTGGGCCGCGAGGACCTTCACAGAAGGTGGGGCCTGCTAGTCGTAGATGCCGACCAGAAAGGTCCGGCCGCCGCGGGCGATGACGAGGAAGGCTCCGGCCGAAGTCACGATCTGATAACGATCAGCTGCTTCCTCTCCCTTCCACCACCGACCCAGGAGCCGCCAGGGACCCGCCCAGTTGAGAACCTGCTCCCAGCGCGAACCTAGCCGCACCCGGTGGGGCATCCCCTCCTCCCATTCGATCTCGATTGGCACCGGTTCCGGCGGAACCAGAGCAGGCGTGGGACCGGGGGTGGCCCCCGGCCAAGGCGAATGCGGGTCGCGTTCTGTCGGAGATGGCTCCTCGCCAAAACGAAACCACAGCACCTGCTCCCCCGGCATCCTCCCTCCCTGTCGAAGTCCTTGTAACACTGCATCCGGACCGATCAGAGCCTGGACCCGTTGGAGAGACCGCTCCGCTTCCAGTCGGTGGGCGTCATAGGTTTCCCAACCCAGTTCCCCTTGTTCCAGCAGCGCCAGTTGACGCCCGCTCCCGGAGAGATCGGATGGGTCGAGCCGAAGCCTGATCAACCCGCCCCCCACCCCTTCCCCTTCCACCCAGGCTCGCAACTGCCACCACACCCGCTCCACCAAGGTGTGCTCGAGGAAGGGATCGGCTGACCGCCACACCCTGGTCCGCACCTGACCCCGAGCCGACTCAGCTTCGATTTCCACTCGATGGGGAGCGATCCCTTCCCGACGGAGACTGTTCATCAACCGCGCCGATAGGGCCCGAGCCGAAAATGCCACCTGGTCGAGTAGTTCGAGCGGGTCGTCGTAATGAGCCTCGACTGCCAGGTGGGGAGGAATCGAGCGGGCGTTGACCGGCCGATCTTCACCGCTGGCGAGTTGATGGGCGCGGAGACCTTCTTCGCCAAAACGAGAGGCGACCGCCGGTCGGGGAAGTTCGGCCAACGAGCCCAGCGTGGTCAATCCCAACCAGCGAAAGGTATCGATCATCTCTTCGCGGTCAATAGTCGAGATGTCGAGGCGAGAGAGAAAGCCAGCTGTGTCGTCGACTACGTGCGGCTCCGTATCGGCGGTGCGTGCCGCCCACCGGGCAGCAAAAGGGCCGTCGGCCAAACCCACCCGAGCCGCCGGGCCAGCTGTTCCCACCACTTTGTCGAGAAGGATTTCCTCGCCGCCATAGAAACGAAGCGACCCCTCGATGGCGATCAGTACCAAACCGGGCTCGACCACTTCTACTCGCGGGACCAGATCCTCGAGCGAAGCGATTACCGATTCGAAACGACGGGTTTCTTCTCCCAAGTCACGAGTCTTGCTCGTCGCCACCGGACAGAGTGCCTCAGCCGCTCGCCTCCCCATGCCTATGGCGACTCCGGCCTGGCGGGCCAATCGGTTGGCGGCCGCTACTCGCTGGGTCTCACCCCCGGCTGCCCGACCCTCCTCGGAGACGAAAACAGGGACATCATCTGGCGTCCCTTCGAGCGGCCAATCCGGGAACCAAACACAGATGGTGCGCATCTAGGCGGTGGCCTGCAGTTCCTGCCAGGGCAACGACTTGCCCGAAACCTCAAAAGAGAGATGTCGTTCGAGCAAGGTGCCGTGACCGCTCTCGGGTCCTTCCCAGAAGACGGCGGTCCCTTTCAGACGCAGATGGGTGATGCCGGCGGGGAGTTGGCCTCGCAACGGCCTTAATGCCAGCCCGGCTTTTCGTGCTCTGGTCAGGGCAGCCAAACGGCGAAGCTCGTTCTCCCCTACTCCCGTGGGAACTTCGGCATAAACCGCCGCCACTCCCTCCAGCACCGCCGCGGTCACTTTTGCCCAAAGTCTTGAGTCCGAGCAGCGAACCACCACCAGCCGGGTCGGCTTTACCCCCATCTCCCAGGCTGAAAGCGGAGAGAACCACCCTCCCCGAGCATCTATCACCACCACCGTCCCCACTTGCGAAGGGGCGACCAGAAGCGAAAGCCCCACCCTGGTTAGACCAAACCCGGCTGGTCCTTCCAACCCGACGATCTTTCCCGGGGCCAGTTCCAGCTGAGCCAGCGCCGGCAGCATTTCCGGACACTATCGAACAAGTGTTCGCCAGTCAATAACGAACCCCGGGTTCTAGATGTTGTCCAACAACGTCTACAGCCCAGAGAACGGCGAGCTGCTCATTTCTAACCTGCCCAGCCGATGGACACCCCGGGTCTGATCGCGGTCGGCCTTGCTATCGCGGTCGGACTGGTCGGCATCGTGGTGGCGGCGTTGCCAGGACTCATCCTGGTTTGGGGCGCAGTCCTGGTCTGGGCTCTGGTCGAACAAAACACGTTGGCATGGATCATTCTTACGTTCGCAACAGTGCTATTCATCGCTGGCCAGGTTGGCAAGTACCTGTTGCCTGGGCGCAGATTGCGCGAGGCAGGGATACCCAGGCGATCACTAGTAATTGGCGGTTTGCTTTCCTTGGTCGGGTTTTTCGTGATCCCAGTCGTTGGGTTCATCATCGGTTTTCTGGTTGGCGTCTACCTCTCAGAAAGGCAACGACTCGGATCTCATGAGCTGGCATGGCCATCTACTCGCGAGGCCATCAAGGCAGCGGGTCTTTCGATCGCAATCGAGCTACTGGTAGGCTTGTGGATCGCCGGCATGTGGACCGTCGCGGCGGTCTTCGTTATCTAGACCGAAGCTCCTCGAGCTCTTCGAGACTCGCGGGCCAATCGTCCTTCAACAGTCGCGAGAGCGATCGGTCGGCGAGGAGCTTTCCCCTGGTCTGGCACGTCGGGCAGTAGTTGGTCTCGTTGTCGGCATAGACGATCCGCTGCACCCTTGTCCCACAGCGCGGACACGGCTGGCCGTATTTGCCATGAACAGTCATCTCCGGCCGAAACGCCGTCACCTTCGTGGGCCATCCCTCCCCTACCTGCTGGCGCAGGAGATCGGTCCAATGATTCAGCTGTTCCACGGTGGACTCACGCAGCCGCCTGATCTGTTCAGGGGTTAGCTGACGGGTCCGCGCCACCGGCGAGAGCCTCGCCGACCAAAGAATCTCGTCGGAGAAAGAGTTGCCGATGCCCGAAAAAATGCGGGGATCGGTGAGAGCACGTTTCAAGGTTCGGTTCTCTTTTTGAAGGGCCTCGCCGAATTCTGCAGGGGAAGAATCGAGGGGTTCGATTCCCCCTCGGTTCTCGGCCAGTACCGCCTCCTCACCCCGCAAAACCCAGATCCCGGCTCGGCGCTTCGTTCCTTGCTCGGTGAGGATCAACGTTCCGCGATCGAACTCGAAGGAGGCGAGACCGACCTTCTTCGGGATCGAAGCCTTCCCCTCTTTCCAATGCAGACGCCCGGCAATCATCAGGTGAATGACGACGAAGAGGTCATCCTCCAATTCGAAGACGATCCGCTTCCCGACACGTCTCAATCCGGAAACGACCTTGCCTTCCACCTCGTTATGGGGCGGGTCGTAGGTCCGCAACACCGCCGGCGACGCCAAACGCAGGCGCCCGAGCGTCTGACCGACAATCCGCCTCTCCAGCGCCTCGAGATAGACGACGATATCGGGCAGTTCCGGCACAGGGCCAAGCTAACCACTACCTTCCGCCGCCATGCCAACCCTGTCCCGCCAGTGGGTGCTGGCTCGCACCCCCGAGGGAATTCCCCACCCCCAAGACTTCAGAATGCAGGAGGTTCGTCTGCCGTCGGTGGGCGCGGAGGAGGTGATCGTCGCCAACCGGTTCCTCTCGGTCGACGCCGGGGTCCGTGACCGCCTCTCCCGAGATAGTTACGGCTCGCGTACCCAGGTAGGCGAGGTGATCGACGGCTTCGCGGTGGGCGAGGTAATCGAGTCGACCCACCCTCGCCTGGCGGTGAGCGATCGAGTGGCAGCTGGCACGGGTTGGCGCACTCATTACCTCTCAGACGGCAAAGGGCTCTTGCGACTTGACCCGGAGATCTTCACGCCGCCCATCCCCGATTCCACCGCGATCGGCGTCCTCGGCGTATCGGGGCTCACTGCTTACTTCGGGCTCCTCAACGTCGCTCGGATTTGGCCCGGCCAGACGGTGCTGGTGTCCTCGGCGGCGGGGACCGTCGGCGGCACCGCCGGCCAGATCGCTCGCATCAATGGCTGTCGAGTGGTCGGCATTGCCGGGGGCACTGATCGCTGCCGCTACGTCACCGGCAAGCTGGGATTCGACGACTGCCTCGACCGTCATGGGCCCGACTTGGCCCAGGCAATCGGCCGCACCTGTCCGGAAGGAATAGATGTCTATTTCGACAATGTGGGAGGTGAGCTTTTGGACCTCGCCTTGCTGGCCATGAACCGCGGGGGGCGGGTGGCGGTGGCCGGGCAGGTTTCCGAGTACAGCCTGGCGGAGCCACGGGGCATTCGCTATATGCGTGAGGTCATCGAACGTCGCATCCGGATCGAAGGGCTGGTGGTTTGGGACTTCCTCCCGAGCTTCAGAGAGGCGCTGTCAGAGATGGCGGGGTGGATCCGGGAGGGAAAACTGTTCTACACCGAGACGTTCAGCAACGGCTTCGAGACTGCCCCGGCTGCCTTTTGTGATCTCTTCACACATGCGGGACTGGGGCGGTCGCTGGTTCGCCTGTGACCATCCCCGCCGGTTCGACCCATTTCCTCTCCGCCAGGTAGAAGAGGATCATCCCCACCAGCACCGAGATGGCCACGGTCATGAAGGTCGTCGCATATCCGAACTGTTCGATGATCCATCCAATCACTGGCGAAGCTCCGAAAAGGGACACGTCGAAGAGGGTAGTGAATATGGCGATGGCCGTACCCCGTTCGCCTGGCGCCGCCCGGCTGGTGGCAATTGCCACCACCACCGGGAAAGAAATCCCGTGCCCGAGGCCGGTGAGAACCCCCCCGGTGATGAGGCCCCAAGGTGGGACCACCAGACCGATGATCGCCAAGCCCAGGGCATAGAGACAGAGACCTGGAGCAACCATTCGTACCGGCCCAACCCGATCGGGGACCCACGAGAGGGTTAGGCGCCAAATAATCGCGGTGATCGCATAAGCAATGAAGAACGTTCCCACCCGTCCTGCTCCGATGGCCGTCACGTAGGTGGTGACAAAGACGAAGGCGGCGGTGAATCCCAGGGCCAGCACCAGGATGACGAACCAAACAGGACGGAGGTCCTGTCGACCGAGCAACGCAAAGAACCCTGTGGTTTCGGTTTCGTCGACGCCTTCGGTCTCCTCGAGACGCATTGCCAGCAGAAACGAGAGCAAGGCGAACGCGGTCGCGACCAGGAATACACCCTGGTAGCCAAAGCTCGATCCCAGGATCTGGTCACCGAGAGCGGGGCCGATCCCCAGCGGCGCCAACCCCGAGATTCCGAAGAGGGCGATTCCCTGGGCGCGATGGGCGTCGGGCAGCCGGTCGGCGATATAGGCCCAAAAGGCTGTCATCGCCATTGCCTGCCCCAGGCCCTGCAAAACCCTGGCCCCGATGACCGGAGCGCCGATGTTATCGATAAAGGCGTAAGACAACGTGGAGGCAGCGAGCATCAAGCACCCCAGCCGGATCATCCGGCGCCTGCCATTGCGGTCGATGACCCGACCTATCCACGGTCGCACGAGAATTGAGGCCGCGCCCGAAACCCCGACAATGGTGCCGATCCGGAGCTCGCTAGCACCCATGCCGAGCAGGAAGCCGGGAAAATGGACGAGCAAGCTGTTCGTCAACTCCGCGGCCAGCGAGGCCAAGAAGACGAGCGCGAACCACCGGGTGACGAGGGAATGGCGAACCACCGGTCACAATTCTATGAACGCGAGAATGCGTCCCATGACAACGCCGGCAGGAGGGCCGTTACCGCTCACGTCTCGGAACCCATGGCTTCAGCGCCTCCCACGGTGGTCGAAGTGGCTGGGCGAGATCGGCAATCGACCAGACGACAACGAAGAGGACCGTCTCCGGAAGGCGGCGATGGTTCTGACGGTGAGTCTGATCGTGGTCCTGTCAACCGTTTGGGTAGTGAGCTATTCGGTCCTGGGCTTGTTGGTTTCCGCCGCCGTTCCCTTCGCGTACCAGGTCATTTCCATTGCCAGCTTGGCGCTGCTTGGGCGGATGAAGAACTTTGCGTTCTTCTGGATAAGTCAGCTGACCCTGATAGTCCTGCTCCCTGTTCTCCTCCAGTGGAGCCTGGGTGGTTTTGTTGCCTCCGGAGGAGTGATTGTTTGGTCCTTGGCTACACCGCTCCTGGCCCTCGTCTTTTCGCGCGAGCCCCTTCCCTGGTTTCTCCTCTACCTGTTCCTGACGGTGCTCTCGGGATTCGTCGAGCCTTTCTTGACCCGGGCGCAGATGCCACCATCGGTGCGCGACGCGTTCTTCGTGATCAACATCGGCGGAGTGTCAACAGTCGTCTACTTTCTACTGCGGTATTTCATGCGCGGGCTGGCAGTCGAACGGCAGAAGTCCGAGTCACTCCTCCTCAACGTGCTGCCGTCGACCATCGCCCGCCGCCTCAAGGCAGGCGAGCATCCTCTCGCCGATCATTTCGATGAGGCTGTGGTGCTCTTTGCCGATCTGGTCGACTTCACGCCGATGGCGGAGAGACTGATCCCCGAGGACCTGGTCGACCTCCTTGACGAGCTCTTCTCACAATTTGACGCCATCGCCGATCGCCGGGGACTTGAAAAGATCAAGACGATCGGAGATGCCTACATGGTGGTGGGCGGCGTGCCGGATCCCTCGCCGGGAGCGGTCGAATCCATGGCGGAGATGGCCCTCGAGATGCAGGAAGTAGTGAAACGATCTCTCTCTCCCACCGGAGAACAACTTCGCCTCCGTGTTGGTATCGACATCGGACCGGTGGTAGCAGGGGTCATCGGTAGTCGAAAGTTCAGCTACGACCTCTGGGGTGACACGGTCAACACCGCCAGCCGGATGGCGTCACATGGGTTGGCCGGGCAGATCCAGGTCACTCCCCGGGCCTACATGAAGTTGCGCCATCTCTACAACTTCACACCTCGCGACTCGGTGGAGGTCAAGGGCAAAGGAACAGTCGTTCCCTACATAATGGTTGGGCCCCGGGAAGCTCCGCTGGCTACTGACCCCGGAATCGAGGCGGCCGCTTCTCGGCGATCGCAGCCAACGCCTCTTGGTGGTCGTCAGTCATGAAGGTCACCAGCTCATGGGCGGTGGCGTAGTCGAAGGACGCCTGCAGGGCAAGCTTCACCAACTGATTGACCGCCACCTTCGTGTACTGGGTCGCCAGCGGCGCTCCCGCGGCCAGGCGGGCCGCCATCGTCATTGCTTCACTCATCAACTCCGCGGCCGGCACCACTCGGTTGACCAAACCGATCCGCTCCGCTTCGACGGCCGGCACCGGATCCCCGGTCAGCAGGTATTGCTTGGCGCGAGCGGGACCGACCAGGAGTGGCCAGATGGCAGTGCCTCCGTCACCTGCCACGATTCCCACCCGCACGTGGGGGTCTGCCACATGGGCGCCCTCGGCGATGAAGATGACGTCGCCCAACAACGCGATCGAGGCGCCCAGTCCTACCGCTGGGCCATTGATGGCCACAACCAGCGGAAGTTCGAGATCGACGAGATCCCAGATCATCTGTTTGGCGTCCCGGCGCAACTCGGCCAGACGCTCGGCGGTGCGGAGTGTCGGAAACCATGAGAAGTCGCCACCGGCGCAGAAAGCCTTCCCTTCGCCCGTCAGGAGCACTGCTCGTGCCCGGCGCTCCTGGCGCAGGAGACGGAAGAGCGTTGCCAGCTCCCCATGCAATTGCTGATCAACCGCGTTGAGCACGTTATCGAGGCGAGCGATAGTCGCCACCAGGACTTGATCAGCCCTTTCGATCCGGATCGATTTGAACCCGGCTGCTTCGAGATCCACCCGCGTACGATAAGGCCGTGACCGAAGCGGCGACTGCTTCTCAAGTTCTGCTGCAGCGGTTAATCGATTACGCCGGTATGTACCCACCGGAGTCGCTTTCGCTCGAGGATGCAGTCGGGTCCTATCGCCGCCATCGGCGCAGCCCGCACGAGTGGATGCTGGGCCCCTTTCTCTGCCCAAGCTCGGGGCTCTGTGACCTGGAATGGCTGCTCGATGGTGAGCCCGTTCCGGTGGGTGTGGTTTTCGACCAGCCTGCCGCTGACGCCATCGCTTCGCGGCGTCGGACCTCGGCATTCAACAAATCGAAACCACCGATCTGGCGGTGGGACGCCTCCTCCACGAGCTTGATCCCGCGCTCACGGTCTGGCTCGAGTCCGAGCCCCGTCAGGTGCTGACGGTGGCCAGTCGCAACGCCGGGCGTCGAATCGGAGTCAAGGTTCGCTGCGGCGGTGCCGTTCTCGAGATGTTCCCCACCCCGGCAGCCCTGGCAGATGTCATGCGCGAAACCTTTGTCCGCGGTTTGCCGCTCAAGGCCACGGCCGGCCTTCATCATCCCTTTCGACAGTTTGCGCCCGACCTCGGCGTCTGGCGTCATGGCTTTCTCAATCTTGCCGCCGCCGCCTCGGTCCTGGTGCTTACCAGCGATCTGGATCGAGTCGAAGCACTGCTTGCTGCCGACCAACCAGGGACGCTGTCTCACCAGCACCTGCAGTTGGGAGATCAGGTGATTTCGATCGCCGATCTCAAGTCGGGGCGGGTCTTCTTCCGTTCCTACGGAAGTTGCTCGTTTGACGAGCCGGTCGAGGATTTGACGGCGATGGGAAGCCTCTGGGGAGCGCGTTGAGCGCTCTTGGTGTCTATTCGGTAGGAGGCGGACAGCGCCGAGTAGGTGTCAAATTAGGGGAAGAGGTCGCTGAGGCGGGCATGGTCTCGACCCTCCTCGAGGGTGACTCGCTATTGCCGTTGCTCGCGGCCGGCCAGGCGGCATGGGAAGAAGTCCTCGCCAACCTCGAACGAGCGCTTCCCGACCTACCCCGGCTCCCTCTTTCCGAGGCAACCATGCACCTCCCTTGCCCGATCGGTGACTACGTCGATTTCTATTCTTCGCTCCATCACGCCCAAAATGTGGGCCGAATCTTCCGCCCCACGTCCGATGCTCTACCTCCCAACTGGCGGCACCTTCCGATCGGCTATCACGGACGAAGTGGAACGATCGTGGTCGACGGAACTCCGATTTCTCGACCCAGCGGTCAACGGGCGGAGGGCGACTTCGGCCCCACCCACCGGCTCGACTTCGAGCTCGAGATGGGCTTCCTTACCGGCAACGGTCCCGGAATGATTGCAGTGACCGCGGCCGAGGAATACATCTTTGGGCTGGTGCTGGTCAACGATTGGTCAGCCCGCGACATCCAGGCTTGGGAGTACCAGCCGCTCGGGCCGTTTTTGGGAAAGTCTTTCGCCACCACGATCTCGCCGTGGGTAGTGCCGCTGCGTGATCTGGCCGAGCGCCGGGTCGCAGCCGTCCCCCAGGACCCGGAGCCGCTCCCCTATCTGCGACCGCCGGGTGAAGCGATCGACCTCGATCTCGAGGTTCGCCTCAACGAGCAGGTGATCTCCCGCTCCAATCTTCGCCATCTCTACTGGACGATGAGCCAGCAGCTCGCCCACGCCACGAGCAACGGCGCCACGATCCGGGCCGGCGACCTGTTCGCCTCCGGGACGATCTCGGGACCATCGCCTGACAGCCTCGGTTGTCTTCTCGAGATCACCGGTGGCAAGGGCCCGTTCCTTCAGGACGAAGACACCGTCGTTATATCAGCTGGCAGGGTCGAGTTCGGGCTCTGCGCGGGGATCGTCGTGCCTGCCCGCTAAGCCCTTTCTAAGCCACACTCGGTGCGCAACATCGTCAAGAGCGTGGCCCTCACCCTGGGACGATTCGCCCATAGCAACACGGACCTCGCCTGAAAGGCTCGGTCGGTGCGGAGACGGTTCCACCCAGATCCTTCCCGATACAGCCCTCGAATCGTCGGATTAGGCGGTCGTCACGTAGGTGCCCTGTCCGGATCCGGGTAGGGAGATGACCATGTTTGGGTGCCCAGGGAGGGCCGTTGGTTTGTTCCGCTGGCCAAACGAGCAGATTTCGGCTCTACAGCCGCCACCGCGTCCCGCGCTTCTCCTTTCCGGCAGCGCCATCGTTCACCTTGGCTATGAGAGCTCTCCTACGAGCGCGTATCGGACTTCGTACCCCAAAGCCTCGAGAGCATCCTTAATGCCGTCGAGCTCATCTAGGTCTGCTGCCGACAGCCGCACGTAGTGAACGTCACCGAAGGGGGAATGCAAGATTCTCCCTCCGTACGGAGCCACGGCATTGGCGACATCCTCGGATGACCCCGTCACGACCAAACCTCGCGGGTTAATGCAGGTGCCCGCCGGTGCGTGCAGCACGGAATTTGGCGGGCAGCCATCCGAGCGGACCACCAAGAGCCCTATGAGAGCGGCGACCACGAGGACGGCGACCACGAGCCATAGCCTCCATCGCTGACGAACGGATCGGATGCCCATAACCGACAAAGCTAGGCAACTAGCTGTAGCAGCTCGATGATCAGCTGGGTTGGGTTCGTTCCTTCCGGAACCGTGCCGTCCGCGTTGATAGCAGCGAACTCTCCACCAGTCTGACTGGTCCAAAGATTCCAATAGATCTCGAGGTCGCAGTTTCCCGAGCTGTCGATATGCACCAGGTGTAGCTCAGAGCCAACCATGGCAGCGACGGCACCATCCTGAAAGTCGATGTCATCACCTCCACAGTCGATCAGCGCGTTGCGGCCAGGGTCGTAACCCGTGTCGAAAGATGACGGGAAACGTGGCTCAAGTGGCGACTCGATCCCCTCGTTGAGGTCAGGGTCATGAGGGATGTAGTCGCCGAAATCGACCAGCAGTCGCAAAGCCCGGGCGAAAACCCAGCTCGGTCATGGTGTCGGTCTGGCTCACTTCCCAGAACACTCGTCCGTAGGACTGGGGGCCGACGCCACCGAATCCAAGTTGGAGGCCGTTGACCGTCACCGATAGGGTGGCGTCATCGGCGGTGAGGGCTAGCTCAACCCGAAACGGCTCATCCCCCGACCCTCCGTAGGTGGCCGAGTATGTGTCGGGACACACAGAGGAATCGAACGACCCCGCATAGTCTTCGTAGCTGACCACCCGGAAGCGAAAGTTGGTATCGGGAGCGGCCTCTCTGAGCCCCGCGATGAACTCATCGATTTGCAGTTTGATCTCGTCGGTCTCCTGGCCCATGCTCCCCGTCAGGTCCAACGAGAACACCAAGTCAACCTCGGGGGTTAGCCGACTGTCCCCTCGCAATTCACGGCACGCTGGTGCTTCGATCACATGAAACGAGTGGCCCTCCAGCGCAAGCTGTCAACTGACCTGTCGTGGATCGCAACCAGGCCTGCGGTAAGTGCTCGTGCAACCACCGCATTCCGGCCCGACCGTGCCCACCGCTCCGCCCGTTAGCGCGGCCCTGCAGTGAACCTACCTAACGGCTAGCAGGGCATCGTTCCGCCTCTGGACCTGGTCTCCGCGGGAGCCCGGGGTTCAGAGGACTGTCCATCGCCTTGTCGGGAATAGCACAATCGACCAATCAATCCCTGGAAGAACGACCGATTCCAAGATCGAACCGAGGCGGGCCGAGCTCTGGCGCGAGAACTCGCCCACCTCCGTGGCCGGGAGCCACTGGTTCTGGGATTGCCGAGAGGCGGGGTGCCGGTCGCGGCCGAGATCGCCCGTGCGCTCGACGCACCCCTCGACCTCTTGCTGGTGAGAAAGCTGGGAGCGCCGTTTCAGCCGGAGTTGGCCATGGGCGCCATCGGCGAGGATGGGATCCGCGTTCTCGACGAAGGCATCGTCAATCGCTTGCGAATCGGCCGCAGACGGATCGATGCCGTCGAGAGTCGGGAAAGGCAACGAATCGAGGAGGCGGGCGAGCGCTTTCGGCCCTATCGCCCGGTCGCCACCCCTTGGGAAGGTCGGACCGTGGTTATCGCCGATGATGGGATCGCCACCGGGGCGACTGTTAATGCCGCCTGTCAGGTGGCACGGCAGCGAGAAGTCGGACGCCTGGTGGTGGCGGCCCCGGTCGCGACCCGAGAGTCGGTGGCTCGCCTGTCCGAGATCGCCGACGACGTGATCGTGTTATCGACCCCTGCCGACTTCATGGCCATAAGTCAGTTCTACGAAGATTTCTCCCAGGTGACCGATGAAGAGGTGGTCCACTATCTACGAGAAGCCAACAGGGATCAGTCCCATGAACCGCTCGAGGGTGGCGATGCGCTCGCTTGAACTGGCGCCATCGGGGGCGATACGAATCGTGCTGATTCCGCAGCCCTGATAGGCCCGGATCCGCTCGGCCACCATCGTATCCGTGCCCAGCAGATTGGTCTGGAAGACAAACTCGTCCGGGATCAAATCGACGGCCTCGTCGCGCTTTCCGCTCAGCCAAAGCTCTCGCACCCTTTGGGCCAGTTCCTGGTATCCCGCTCGTTGAAATGCCTCGTTGTAGAAATTGGTCTTGGCCGAGCCCATCGCTCCGAGAGTGAAGGCAATTCCTGGGCGTCTGGCCTCCAGCAGTCGTTCGGGATCGTCGGCAAAAGCCACAACTCCTCCGGCGTGAAGGTCGAGGTCGAAAAGGGTCCGACCGGCCTCCTCGGCCCCGCGGCGTAGGTGACTCAGAAAAACCTCGGCGTGCTCGGGCATGAACGACGTCCCCAGCCATCCGTCGGCCATCGTCCCAGTGAGGGCGAGGCTCTTCGGCCCCAACGTGGCGAGATAGACGGGAACCGGGCTCACCCCGCTCAAGCCGAGCCGAAGTGCTTTGCCTTCGCCCCCGGCCAAGGGAAGTTGATAAACGGCACCCCGATAGGAGACCTTCTCACCGCTCAACGCCAGGCGAACGATTTCGGCGGTCTCGCGCATGCGGGTGACCGCGTGATCAAAGGAAATTCCGTGCCAGCCTTCAATTACCTGCGGCCCACTGGTGCCCAGCCCCAAGAGGAAACGGCCCCCGCTCAACAGTTGCAGGGTGGCTGCCGTCATCGCCACCAGGGCCGGGGTCCTGGTCCCGGTTTGGACGATCCCGCTGCCAAGTTTGATCCGCTCGGTGCGGGCAGCCAGATAGGCGAGGGGGGTGACCGCATCAGATCCCCAAGCTTCTGCGCTCCAGGCCGACTCAACTCCGAGACGCTCGGCCTCGACGACGAAGTCGACGGTCTCTTTCCAGCTCTCGGGCCGGTCATAAGGAATACCAAAACCGACCGCGACCTTCATCTAGCAGCCTGAATCTGGCGGGCGTGATCGAGGTCGTGCACTCTCAGGAACAGCAAAGCCTCTCGCCAGTTGAGATTGCCAAACATGGGGTGGTGGATGGTCCTGTCGAGATGGGCCTCGGGGTCCGCCGCCAGCACCGACGCGAACAGTCGCTCGCGATTGGCCTCGTGGAGATCCCACCACTCCTCGCCGGTACGGGTCTCGGCTGCTTCGGTCATTACATCAAGCGGTGTCGCGGTGGGCTCGCGACCGGCCACGATCTCCTCGATGGCGCGTCCGAACCCCTCGCTCGTACCAACAATGTGGGCGGCGACCTCGTTGGGGCTCCACTCGTCCGGGGAAGGTCGATACGCGAAGCGGTCGCTCGGCACCGAGACGAATGCCTCCCGCAATTGGCGAGCGTCGTTGCGGACCTTCTCCACGAGCTCGGGAACCGAGAGTTTGGTCGCTTGGGCGTGGAGATAGGAAGTGATCCGCTCGAAGTCGGTCACTTAACTCGGCGACCGCCCTTCCAGACGGCCGTCACCCGCTCGGGGTCGCCCCACACGGAAAGGTCGTCGAGCGGATTGCGATCGAGGGCGATGACGTCGGAGATGTAGCCGTCGGCCAGGATCCCCGCCTGGGGCCCTTGCGGTCCCAGTGTTTCCGGTCCGATCGCGGTTGCTGACTCGATGGCCTCGAGCGGCGCCATCCCCGCCTCACAAAGATGGCGAACCTCCCGGCTGGCTAGGCGATACCGGTAACCCTCGACTGGTCCGCTCGTGAAGATGTCCGTGCCCATGGCGATCTTGACCCCAGCCGCCACCGCAATCTTCATCGCCTGGGCATGCTGATCGGCCATCCTCGAGATCTTCGCCCAGGCATAGGGAGGGATTTTCGATTCCAATCCCATTAGCTCTTCAACGATGAAACGAGTTGCCACCAAGACGGCGTCTTTCTCCTTCATCAGGTCGGCAGCCTCTTCATCGAGGTAGGTGCCGTGTTCGATCGTCTTCGCCCCCGCCCGCAGCGCCGCCATGATCCCGGGCTTGCCGTGACAATGGGCCGCCACCACTCGATCCGCCCTGGCGGCTTCGGATACGATCGCCGCGAGTTCCTCGTCGGAGAACTGCTGATGAATCGGCTGGTCGACCTCCGACATCACTCCCCCCGAGGCGCAGATCTTGATGACTCTTGCCCCTCTCCGCAGCTGCTCGCGCACCGCTTTCATACACTCGGCCGGCCCATCAGCGAGGCGACCCAGGATTCGACCGTGATCAGCCAGCCCTTCGTAGATGTCCTGCGGTACGGCATGAACGTCGCCGTGTCCGCCAGTCGTCGACACCACAGCGCCGGCGCCATAGATCGTCGGGCCGATCAGACTTCCTTCTGCTACCACCGGAGCCAACTCGACTCCATAACCGCCGACCTCGCGTACCGAAGTCACTCCTCCTTCGATGTAACTTCGGAGGTCGGAGGCGGCGCGGGCGCCGCTCGTCGCCGGCGGAATCCAAACGGCCGTTTCCAGATTCCACTGCGTCGAGCCAAATAGGTGGGCGTGGCAGTCCCAGAGGCCGGGCATCAGCACGGCGACCTCTTCGGTATCGGCCTCCTCGACCGGTGGCGCTCCTGACTCGGGACCGGCGTAGGTGATGGTCGCCCCCTCGGCGACCATCACCCCGTTTTCAACCGGCTCTCCCCTCCCGGGGATCAAGAGTTCGGCCCTGATTACCAGAGTCACGTCGCCAACATACCGGACGCATTGCGAACCCTGGGTTGCAACCGCCGTAGAACGACGGTTGCAGCCCCCAGAATCAGGCTACCTGAGAGGCCGCCGGCTCCACTGGTGTCTCGCTAGCGATGCCTCCCCCCCGCTTGGCAAACAAGATTGCCGCGCCCAGCACGACCAGACACACGAGAGTCACAGCAATCCTCACCGCACCGTTCTCCCGGAATCCAATCACCGCCGGGAGCACCAGCAGCGAAACCAGGTTCATCACTTTGATCAAGGGATTGAGCGCCGGCCCTGCCGTGTCCTTGAAAGGATCGCCGACCGTATCACCGATCACGGCCGCCTTATGGGAATCGGAGCCCTTGCCGCCGTAGTGCCCTTCTTCGATGTATTTCTTGGCGTTGTCCCAGGCCCCTCCGGCGTTGGAGAGAAAGTTGGCCATCAGCTGACCGGTGAGAATTACGGCCGCCAAGAACCCACCCAGAGCCAGGTGACCCAATCCGAATCCGACGATCACCGGGGTGAGAACGGCCAGCAGGGCGGGAGTAGCGAGCTCACGCAACGACGCCGCGGTGCAGATGTCGATTACCGGGCCGTAGTCGGGACGCTTTTCTCCCCGCATGATCTTGCCGTCTGCGAACTGCCGTCGCACCTCCTGCACCACCACGCCGGCCGTGCGACCTACCGCTCGGATGGCCAGGGCCGAGAACATGAAGGCCACTGAGCCTCCGATCAATAGGCCGATGAAGATGGTGGGATTGGCAACGTTGATGGAAGTGGCCGGATCGGAGAACATCTCCGACCCTTCCAGCTCCAGACCGAGCTCAGCGGCGATCGTCTCGATGAACGAGGCGAAAAGAGCGACAGCAGCGATCACCGCGGACCCGATGGCAAAACCTTTGGTGACGGCCTTGGTGGTGTTGCCCACCGCGTCGAGACTCACCATCGTCTTTTGCGCTTCGCCGTGGAACTCGCCGGACATCTCGGCGATGCCGGCGGCGTTGTCGGCCACTGGTCCGAACGTGTCTTCGGAAACGACCACACCGGTCGTGGCCAGCATGCCCATGCCACAGAGGGCAACGAGGTAGAGGGCGAACTGCAGGTTGTCCCCCCCGAGCAGGACGGCCACTCCGATGGCCCCGGCGATGGCGAGGATCGCCCACACCGATGACTCGAGGCCGGTCGAGACCCCGGAAAGAACCGTCGTGGCGGGCCCGGTGCGGGTGGCCTCGGCGATCTCCTGGACAGGCTTTTCCTCGGTCGAGGTGAAGTACTCGGTGAGCCGCGATGCGATCTGAGCCAGGATGAGGCCGGCAACCACCGCCGCAAACACCTTCCATCCCTCGTTCCCGTTGGAGTTCCCGACATAGAACATCGAGACGAAGAAAGTGCCGATGACGGTGAGCACACCTGCTGTCAAGAAACCTCGATTAATCGGCGCCATGGCGGTCTTGTCGCGCGGCGTGGCGCGCACGGCGAACACCCCTGCGATCGAGGCGAGGACGCCGATCGCTCTCGCGATCACGGGAAAGACCAGTCCTAACGCGGGATTGGCGCCGATCGAGTTGAAGGCCGCCACGCCGAGGATGATCGAGGCGACCAGGGTTACCTCGTAGCTCTCGAACAGGTCGGAGGCCATTCCGGCACAGTCCCCAACGTTGTCGCCCACGTTGTCGGCGATGGTGGCGGGGTTGCGGGGATCGTCTTCGGGAATTCCCTGTTCGATCTTGCCGACCAAGTCGGCTCCGACGTCGGCCGCTTTGGTGAAAATGCCGCCGCCCACCCGAAGGAACAACGCCAGGAGCGACCCACCAAACCCAAAGCCGATCAGGATCGCCGAGGAAGTGTTCTGAAAGACCATGATGATCAATGTCGCTCCGAGCAACCCCAAGCCGACCGTAAACATCCCCGCCACTCCCCCGGTGCGGAAGGCGATCTTGAGGGCATCGGCCAGGGTTCCGTTGCGCGCTGCGGCCGCCGTGCGGACGTTTCCTCTCACCGCCAATCCCATACCGATGAAGCCGGTAAGGCCCGACATCAGGCATCCGATCAGAAACGCGCCGGTGCGAAAAGCGCCCGATTCGGTGAATGACAAGGCTTCGCTTCCATCAGGACGCAGCACTTCGGTGGAGGTGAAGAAGACCACCAGTGCCAGGGGAATGAGGATCACAAGAATTGTCCGGAACTGTCGGCGCAGGTACGCCATGGCGCCTTCCTGGATCGCCGCGGCGATCTCTTTCATCTTGGCGGTTCCCTGGTCGGCCCTGATGACGCCCTGGGAGAGCAGAAAGCCGACGATGAGGGCGATAACCGCCGTGACGGCCGAAACGACCAGCCAGGTCCACTCGGCGCCACCGAGGACAAACTCCTGATAGCCACCTTCCGCGGCCAGGACAGTGCTCATTCGGGTCTTTCCCTCCTAGATCAGGCCCGGGATGAATCGGTCAACATTCAAAAGCGGCACTGAGGTGCCGCTTTCTCACATTGACCAGACCGGGTCGATCTAGGTTAACCGAGCCACCGGGGGGCGTTTTCTACTCAGCTCGATTCAAGAGGTCGACGCCCCACAGCAACAGGGCCAAAATCGTCCCGGTCCCTCCGAGGAACACCCCGTCGCCCAGCCAAGAGAAAGTCGGCGAGCCGATCGACAAAAGCGATCCCCCGAGCCCCACCAGACCGATCAAAGCGCCGGCTGCCACCAACTTGCGACCGTGTGGTATTCGATTGAGGAGAGCGACGCCGCCCACACCTAGCCCGATGGCGGCCAGAAGCCAGAAGGGCCAAATCGGCACGGCTCCGAAGACTCGCAGGCTCGACTCGGACGTCATTGCCTGGATCGCAGCCAGAACCAGGCCTCCGGCTGCGGCCATCATGGTGATCGCCAGGGGAGCCATATTGGGAGCAGGAACGTGAGCCTCGGGCGCGAAGGTCCTGACTTCGGGCATAGCGGGCGTCAGGCGCTCTTCAACATCGAGGCCGCCATCGCGGGCGTGAGCCAGCTGGCGATTGAGACGGGGCGAAGTTGTGGAACGAATTCCTACAGCCAATGCGAAGGCAACATCGTTACTCGTGGAAAGGACCAGTTCTTCGCCTTCGACCTTGAGATGGAACCCATCCACCCGGGAGGCAATGCCCATCCCTGAGAGCGGCCAGGTCCCGAGCTGGCCGTACGGAGATATCAGGCTCATCGTCTCTCGATCGAGATGGATCTCAACACGGATGCCAGTTTGCGTCTCGCCAGCCATCCGGACGGTGCCAGTGAGGTCCGTATTCACTACCGCGCCTACTTTCCGCCACCCACGCCCTGTGCCATTCAATGCTAAACGCGGTTTTCCCGATCCCAAGGTCAAAACCGCCTGCTGTACCC
>JBOGEX010000134.1:0-6394 GCA_050741915.1 Acidimicrobiia bacterium | reverse complement strand
CCCGAGTGCATGATCTTGATGGCTGTCGGCGATCCGGCCACGGTGACACAACTCCAAGTCTGTTGCTCGGTGGGTGGGCGGATGGCCTTCGAGAAGGTGTGGTTGATGATGCCGAAGTCGGCGTTCTGGAACAGATAGACGTTGGCGTACTGAAACGAGTTGCCGTAGGCACCGTGGTTGATGCCTGACTCGCCGTTGCGGTAGGCCACATAGTCCTGGACTAGAACGTTGACGCTGTCATTCCGCCAGACGCGGGCGCCATGACAGCGAACGTTGTGGGCAAGGTCGTTGTTGAAGGTCCATTGGGGGTCACCCTCGGGACCCCACTGGAACCCGGCGCAGTTGCCGGTTCCAACGATGCCGGCCGCGACATTGCCGGTGGCCACGTTGCCCACGCCCATACCGATGCGGAATCCGGCAACGGTCGAGTGCTGCAGCGGCGGGTCGGAGCGCACATACCCGGCGAAGTTGCCATCCCAGACGATGTCATTGCTGGGTTCGGTCTCATCCCACCAGAAGGGCGTCTCCACTATGTCGTATGCAACGTTGCCGCGGAGGGTGACGCCGTTCGAGGCGTGGGTTACGAAGGCCCGATTCCCCGACTGGGTGACCACCGATCCCTCCACGATCGAGCCTCTCGCTCCCTCTCCCATCATGTGGAAATGGACCGGGTAGCGGCCGAGCACGCCGGCGGTGGCACCTCCTTCGACTTGGCGAGGACCCATGTGTCGGAAGCGGGCAAAGCGAATGCTTTGGGGGCTTGAACTCATTATGAAGACGTGGCTCCGCCCGGGGGCCGTTCCCTCGATCGTCACCGACCGAGTGAGATTGATCACCTCGGCCGCGGGCACGCTCGCATCGGCTCGGGGAACTGATCCTCCGAGCGAGAAGGTGGCAAAGCCCGAGGCGCCGTAGTCGCCCACCGCGGTGGGGCTTACTTTGAGCTCGTCGGTCGATGTCCACGTCGGATCGACGCCGGTGCGGTTCCAACCCGTCTTGGCCTGGCCGAGGAGGTCAAGCCGGCCGGCGCCCATGACCCACAGCCCTCGATCCGATTCCAAGACCGACATGCCTTCACCGGCGAAAGCTGCCTCGTTCACCCCCACAAAACGGAGTATGTGCTGCACCCCCGGGTTGGGCTTCATCTCCAGTGCCCCTTCAATGACGAGGTTGCCTGCGACCTCGAGCGTGGTGTTCTGGGCAGGGTCGAATTGGAGGATCTCGTCTGGTCCGACCATGGTGGTGGCGTCGAAATTGACGGTCCCCGACACCTGGTTGACGGTGGCTGCCCGGCCCCTAGGCTCGGGCCAGACCAGGACCGTCAAGGCGAGGACAGCGACAGCTAGAGACGCGGTAAGGCGGCGATGCATAATTCTCCCCGTTCGTCGACCTCCTTTAGTTCGGCGCCGCGATGAAGACCTTGACCCGAAAATCTCACCGATGAGAACCTGCGCCGCGCTAAGGGCGGGCGTACCCTACCTGTGGGCCTAGCCGCCCGAGTCCAACGCCTGGTGGGAAACGCCGTGGCGAGACGGCACCCGGCCCCGATCTTTGTGTTGGGCAATCAGAAATCGGGAACCTCGGCGATCGCCTTGCTGCTCGGGCAACTCACCGGCCTGGCAACCGCCAATGACCTGCGACGTGAGATCGGCGAGCAGCTGATCGACGGTGTCCGGGCCGGAACTCTGCCTTTGTCGACTCTTATTCGCCGAAACCGACTCGATTTCTCTCGTCCGATAATCAAACATCCCAACCTCACCCTGGTCTACCACGAGCTCAGGTCGGCCTACCCGGCTGCTAGATACGTCTTTCTCGTCCGCGATCCGCTCGACAACATCAGAAGCATCTTCGACCGTCTGGGACTGCCGGGAACGACAGTCACTCTCGAAGAAGCGGATCTTGCTGCTCTGCCCCTCGCCTGGCGATCCATAGTCAAAGGCGCGAGTCTGGGCTTGGCCGAAAGTGGTGGTCCTTGCGCAGTCCTAGCCCAACGTTGGAATCTGATGGTCGATGTCTACCTGAACGCCCACCGGGAGATGGTGGCGGTTCGTTATGAGGACTTCGTGGCCGACAAGATGGGATGTATTCGCGGCCTAGCTTCGAGCCTCGGCCTCGACCAAAGGTTCGACATCTCGGCCAGTATCGATCGCCAGTATCAGCCCCGCGGAGTCAACCGCGGCATCGACCCCGAGTCGTTCTTCGGCGAAGCCAATTCCGCCTTGATCCGTGAGATTTGTCGCCAGCGGATGCCGCACTTCAAGTACACCTGACCTATGGCCCCAGGGCCTTTCGAACGTCACCCCCTCCGGCGAGGCTGATCTGAATGTGCCGCCGAAGATCGTCTCGAAGACTGTCGAACCGGCGGGAGCCGGCGGAGAGGGGCTCGAAGACCCTCTGCATGTGTCCTAATCCTCGGCGCTGGCCGACGACCTCGGGAGCGGACGCCTCGTGGTCCAACATCCGTTCGTGAAACCCGACACTGAGGTCGTGGCATACGCGCTCAAGCACGGCCCGAGGCTGCGCTAGGAGTTCGTCATAGACCACCTCAATGTTGGAAGGTTTGCTCCGATAGAACCGGGTCAGGCCGACGTCTCGATTCCAGCGGGACACGGCGGCGTCGGCGATCGCCCATTCGTCGGGAGCATGGGAGACATCTCGTGGTCTCATCTCGGAGAACATCTGAGGTACCCACCTTTTCGGGTCGGACGCGCAAAGGGCGAGAAGTGAGGCAACTACCTCTCGGCCATCTCGAAGCATATGGATGAAGATCGCGTCTGGAGCGAAACCGCGGATCTCATCGATGTAGTGAAGGTGGACCGGTGATTTCTCCACCCAGGCCAGCTTGCTCCGCGACACGGCCGCCAGGTCCATCATCCGGATGAACTCCCTTCCATAGGCACCAATCAGTGGCCACCCTGGCGCCACCCGGCTGGACGACCCGGTCACGCTTGCCAGCTCGGAAAGGGACTTGCGAGCCGATCGGGGAGAAACCAGGCCGAATCGCCCAGATTGTTGAAGCCGGCCCCGCAACTTGCGAAAGAAATGGGTCTCCGGGATCGTGAAGATCGACGGGTGGCTGCCGAGCGCCGCTTGCAGCAAGGTCGTTCCGGACCGGGGACACCCAACGATGAAGACCCGCTTTGGCACTGATACGCACGGTAGCCTCTTGGCCGTGGGGCCCACCAAGGTCCGTTGCCTGATGTTTGGCCTGGGGAGCGGACCATTTTTCATACGGGATTGGGCGGCTGCGGTGGCGACGTTTGCGGAGGTGGTCGGAATCACCGTCATACGCCGTTTCCCCAGTGATTCGGCGCAGATATGGAAGGGCGCTGCCCTCACTTCGGTGGGAGGGTTCCCGGTCGTCATGATCAAAAGGCCACCCCTTCCCAAGGGCGTCCTCGGAGGGTTGGGGCGGCTATTGATGAGGCGTCAAGTGCTTCACGCAGCCCGTTGGCTGATCGAAGAGTACGGGCCGATCAACATCATCCATTCTCACTTCTATTCAGGGGCGGCAGTCGTTCCTTTCGTGGCTTCGCGGCTGGGCGTTCCATTCGTTCATACCGAGCACTCGAGCGCGTTAGCTGGCGCGAGCCCCGAGAACAGAGTAAGCCGGTCCGGGTGGCGGATATTGCGCCGGGTCCTGAGCGGGGCCGCTCGCGTGTTCTTCGTCGGCTCGAGTCAGCTTGCCACAGTCGAACGTCTCGGCCTTTCCGGCAACTTCGAGGTGCTTCCCAACCCCGTCGACGCCGCGAGTTTTCACCCCAATCAGCAGGGTCACGAGGGCTTGCGGCTGGTGACGGTGGGACACCTGATACCGCGCAAGCGCCACCACCTGGCTATCGAAGCGGTTTCGCTTATTCGGGCCCAGGGGAGGCAGGTAACGCTCGAGATCGTCGGCGGGGGACGGGACGAGGCCAAGCTCAGGGCATTCGCCTCCAGTCTCGGGATTGAGGCCGCGGTCAACTTTCGCGGCCGGGTCCCGCGAGAGGAGGTAGCGGCTTGCTTGAGCCGGGCTGACATCTACTTACATACCTCCGAGATGGAGAGCTTCGGGGTGTCGATCGTCGAGGCGCTTTTCTCTGGCCTCCCTGTGGTTGCCATCAGGGCCGGAGGGATCACTGACGAACTGCCGTCTCGGTGGGGGGTTACGGTCCAAAGTCCCGAGCCGGCCGCCCTGGCCGACGCCATTGTCCATCTCGATCTCAGCCTCTATATCCCTGACGAAATTGCCGCAGCGTCCAAAGAGCTTTTTAGCTCTCAGAAGGTTGCCCTGCGCCTGGAACAGATCTACGCATCGGTCCTTGCGAGTTAACTCGATTTTTTGCCCCCTTTTCGCGACCAGGCTGGGTGATAGAGTTGGTGCTCGGGGGATTCCGCGCTTTACCGGAGAGGCTGAGTGGGCACAAGAACGACCAAAGCTGGTGGAAGGCATCGCCTGGCGTCCCCAGCAGACGGATCGTTGGTGAGCATCACCGACCTCCGCAAGGTCTACCGACCTTCCCCGCCGGCGATGAGGCTGCTTCTCCGGTCGTCGATCAAGCGACCGGTAGTTGCTCTCGATGGCGTCTCTCTGCAAGTCGAGGCCGGACACATCTGCGCTGTCGTCGGACCCAACGGTGCGGGCAAGTCGACGCTGTTTCGGATTCTCACCGGGTTGATCACTCCCGATGCCGGCCGGGCAACTATTGCTGGACTCGACGTGAGCAGGGACTCATACCGGGTCAGAGGGATGGTGGGGTTCCATCCCGCCGACGACAAGACGGTCTTTGGGCGTAACACCTGCTTTGAGAACTTGGAGTTCCACGGCCGCATGCAGGGGATGCCCGGTCGCGGGCTCGCGGATCGCATCAACGAGGTCCTGGAGGTAGTAGGTCTGAGCCATGCCCGCGATCGAGTTGCCATCGCCCTGTCGTCGGGAATGCGCTCGCGCCTGCAACTGGCCCGGGCCTTGCTTCACCGACCGCAGGTCTTGATCCTCGACGAACCCACCGGCACGCTCGACCCTGTCGCCGCCTATGAGTTGATGAACATCATCTCCGATCAAGCTAGCCAGGATGGGTTGGCGGTTCTCATCAGCTCTCACCGTCTCGAGGAGATCGAAGCCCTCCATGACCACGTCGTATTGCTCGACGAAGGCCGGGTGGTTTACCAAGGTGATCTCGATTCGCTCCGGCACAAATGGGAAGCTCCCCGTTTCGATCTCTCCTTCTCGTCCTCCGAGGCGGCGGCGCTAGCGACCGCCGCTTTAACCGATCTCCGGGGCGTGACAGTGGTCGAAACCGTCGGCAAAGGAGTAACGATCCAGAGTGAGCGGCCGATCGGCGAGGTGATCTCGGAAGCCGATGGCCATCTGGCGCAGGCCCTTTCCATCTCCCGGGTGCAGATGTCGGTCCGCGAGTTGCTGGCCGACATACTGGGTGACCCGAGCAAGCGCCTCGAAGACAACCGTCGTCGTCTGCGGCCGGCCGGCCGCGGTCCTGACGAACATTCCGATCGGCCGGGGGGTCGGAGACGTCGCCGAGGGGAGAGTGACGAGGGCTCCGACCCGTCCAGCTCCGGAGGGGTGGGCTGGTGACCACCCGGGTCGGAATGCTGCGGAAAACCGCCGGGATCTCGCAAGCGTTTCTCAAGCTCGGCTTCCAGCAAGCCGTCTCGTATCCGTTGGCGTTCGTGCTCGGCCAGGCGGCGGCGATAGTCCCGGTGTTCATCTTCTTTTTCGTTTCACAGCTCACGGGTGGCACGCAAGCCCGTGTCGGTGGTGATTACTTCACCTTTGTGGTCACCGGGCTGGTTTCCTTGAAGCTGGTCGACGCCGGACTTCGCGGCCTAGGAGCCGAATTGGATCGGGCCATCAACCGAGGATGGCTCGAGATGTTCCTGGTGGAACCGATCCGCTGGAGAATGCTTCCCTTCGGACTGGTCCAGTGGCCGCTGATGCAGGGCCTCGTCGGAGCGGCGATCACTCTCGTGATCGCGCTGGCGTTGGGGGCGCGGTTTCGGCCGGA
Source organism: Acidimicrobiia bacterium (assembly GCA_050741915.1). Classification (GTDB taxonomy): domain Bacteria; phylum Actinomycetota; class Acidimicrobiia; order Spongiisociales; family ZC4RG35; genus JACCTH01. The sequence goes on along the minus strand of JBOGEX010000134.1, from coordinate 389 downwards.
AGGGATCCCGGTGGCGCTCCTGGTGACCGTGCTCGGCATCGGCGCCGGGCTCGCCATCGGGCTCATCTCAGGCGCCTTCAAAGTCTTGGCCAAAAGCGGGGATCCGGTGCTCTTCCTTTACACCTTGGCGACCCAGGTCTTTGCAGGTGGATTCTTCCCCGTCGACCTGCTCCCCGCTTATCTGCGCCCGATTTCCTACCTTCTGCCCCACACCTATGTCCTGGCCGCACTCCGTCGGGTCCTGATGGAGAACGGGAGCGAACTCTCGGGTCCCTCGGCCTCACAGGCGGTGCTCATGCTGGTGGCGTTCTGCGCGATCCTTCTCCCGCTGAGCCTGTGGCTTTATGGACGAGCCCTCGAATACGGGCGGAAGTTGGGCGTCCTCAGTG
>JBOGEX010000133.1:0-5682 GCA_050741915.1 Acidimicrobiia bacterium | reverse complement strand
GCAGCTTGTTCCCCGCTTCGACGACCTCGGCAAAGGCGGCGTCGTTGGCATCGGAGCCGATGGGGCCCATCACCAGATCAACGTTGTCGCTTTGCACCAGCTTTCGGGCCTTGTCGACAGTGGCGGCAACATCAGTCTGGATGTCCTCGACGATCACCTCGACCTGGCGTCCATTGATCCCGCCCGCGGCGTTGACCTCGTTGATCGCCAGCCGGGCGCTTCTCGCCAGGCTGTTGCCATAAGTGGTGAAGGGGCCGGTCAGATCGGCGACGATCCCGATCTTGATCGGGGTGTCCTCAGCCTCGCCAGCAGTGGTTGCGGCGCCGGTGGTTGCTGCCCCCGTAGTCGGGGCGCCGGTGGTCTCGACCCCGGTGGTAACTGCCCCTGTGGTTTCGGCGCCACCCCCGTCTCCGCAAGCGGTGACGATGAGCGCCATGACGAGGCTGATGAGGATCAGACTTCTACGTGCCATCTTCTTCTCCTCCGATGTCATTCGTGAATAGAATTGCGAGAGTAATCACACGGGCCGCTTGGCCCCGTCGAGGATCGAGAGAACTTCCTCCAGACCCGCCACGGTTCCGTAATGGGTGTCCAAGTCGTAGAGGGTCGACTCCTGCTCGCGCTCGGAGGTGGCCGCCACACACTCGATCGGGACGGTGACGCGGTAGTCCCGGAAGAAGGCATCGTGTGCGGTCGAGCGAACGCAGATGTTGGTGACCACTCCGGTAAGGATGAGGTGGTCGATGCCCAGCTGGCGAAGGCAGTGATCGAGGTTGGTTTCGAAGAATCCCGAATAACGGGTCTTGGGTATCCGGAGTTCTGAGAAATCTGGTTCGAGCTCGGCCACGATCTCTGCTCCCCAGCTCCCCTGGAGACAGTGGACCAATCTCTTTTCGAACTCCCGGTCGGTCGGCAGATGCTCGTCGCAGCTCCAGATCACCGGGGACCCACTCTCGCGCGCCGACTTGAGTAACTGCCGGATCGGCTCGTAGAGACGGCGCCCTTCGGGCAGCGGCATCGCTCCATCAGGCTCGAGAAAGTCGTTGAGCATGTCGATCACCAACACCGCGCTCCGATCGGGATCGAAATCGAGCCGGTGCTTGACCCGGTGCTCGGAGAAGCTGCCCGGGTGCTCGGTTCCGCTCATGTTGGAATCGTGATCAGGCGCGAGGGCGGGGGTGTGTTGCGGCTCTTTTCGAAGCGCGGTTTCCCGTCGATGATGGCGGTCGCCACCGCCAGGGTGTCGCCTATGACCATTGCCCCGAGGGCGTCGGTGGCCTGGGAACCCTGGGGAGCGTCGACCACCAGCAGATCGGCCTCTCGTTCGGCCCCGACTACGCCCGTATCGAGGCCATGCAAGGCCGCCACATTGCCGGTCGCCATGGCCACCACCTCCTCGGGAGCCACCCCGGCCAGCGAGGCGATCCAGGACATGACGCGGAGGATCCCCAAAGGCTGCACGCCGGAGCCGGCGGGACTGTCGGTGCCGATCACGAGCCGCCTCAACTCTCCCCGGGTCGCCACCAGGCGAGCGACCTCGGCCGCCGCCTTGACGTTGCCGTTGTGGACGAGCTCGATCCGCGCCGTGGTCTCCTCCAAGATCCGCCTGACGTCGGCGAGGGGCAGTGCGGTGGGGCCGCCGTTGGTGTGGCCGGCCACGTCGGGTTGGACCGCCACGACGAAGTCGGCCCCGATCACCCCGCTCCCGGGAATGGAGGCGCCGCCGGTATGGACCATCACTCGCATCCCCCGGGCCTGGGCCCAGCGAGTCATGGTGGCGGCTGTATCGGGATCCTTCACCCCCGAGATCCCGATCTCGGCCACGAGCCTGACCCCGGCCGCGGCCATCTCTTCGAAGTCTGCCTCGGTCAACCCTTCTTCGAGCATCACCGCCCCGGCATGGACCTTGACTCCGGAGGGGCGGAGTTGGGCGAAGGACTTGTGGGCGAGGATCGTGAGGGCCTTCACTCCGGCCGGATCGGTCGGCCGTCCCGGGGTATGCGGCTCCCCGGCCGAGATCATGGTCGTCACCCCCCCATGGAGACAGGAATCGATGAAATCGACCTGCCGCTGGCGGGGGGTGTAGTCACCGACCACCGGGTGAACGTGGTTGTCGCACAGCCCCGGCATCACGGTGGCGCCGGAGGCGTCAATCACGTTCTCGATTCCATCGGCGATTGACCCTGGATCCTCGCCGACGTAAGCGATGATGCCTTCGCGGACGACGATTGCATCGCCGCTAGCGAGGGGTTGGTCGATGTCGCCGGTGACAATGGTGCCGATGTTGCGGATGACGAGATCGCTCAACGGAGCCCGTCCTCCCCAACGACCTCCTCCACTTTGAGGCCACCGACCCGGGGATGAGGCCGTCCCCCGTCGGTGACGGCCACGGCCAACACGATCTCGTCGTCGGTGGGCGCATCGACGATGCGGAGCTCGATCGCATCGAAGTGGCTGCGGACGAAGGCGGCGTCCTTGTAGTGGAGGGGGATGTCAAGCGCTGTTCCCGGTCCCCCTCGCTTCTTGGCGGAGGGGATGATCGCTTTGCCCCCGCCGCTGGCTTGGCGGAGAGGGTTGCCGAACTTGGGATGGAGCAGGGCGGCGGCGTGCTCCAACTCACCGCTGCTCCCGACGATGGCACCCTTGCCGTAGCTGTGGACGGGCTTGCCATCGAGATGGGCGACGGCAGAGCTCGAGAGCAGCTCGGAGAGCGCAACTGAGGCTTCGATCAAGTCATCGAGATCCTCGACATACCGGCCGGCATGGGGATTGCCCAGCACCGCGGCGACGACCACTCGCCTGATGGGGGGATCGACCGGCCGCCCGGCCTCGATGCGGACCTCATCGACCATGGTGACCAGCTTTCGAATCTCCATGATCCATTCTTGCGTATCGAACGCTTGGATTAGGGGCGAGATCTTACGCAAGAATGGATGATCGTGGATTACCTGGCACCCACTGACCTCGATTCCGCCTTGGCCGCGTTCGCCGAGGGGAACTGGACGGTCCTGGCCGGCGGGACCGACTTCTACCCGGCCCGGGTGGGGCGTCCTTTGATCGAGCCGGTGATCGACATCTCAAGGCTCGACGAGCTGCGGGGGATCACCCTGACGGAGGATTCCTATCGAATTGGCGCTCTCACCCGCTGGGCCGACATGAGAGAAGCTGATCTGCCCCGGGCCTTCGACGGCCTTCGCCTGGCCGCCGCCGAGGTGGGTGGCATCCAGGTGCAGAACGCCGGCACCATCGCCGGCAATCTCTGCAATGCCTCCCCGGCTGCCGATGGGATCCCTCCGCTCTTGACTCTCGATGCTTCGGTGGAGTTGACCTCGCAGGCGGGGCGGCGCGTCATCCCTCTGCCCGCTTTTCTGACCGGCTACCGGCAGACCGATCTCCGGCCCGATGAGCTCGTGACGGCAGTGGTTGTTCCCCGCGGTGTCGAGGAGGCATTCTCCGATTTCCAGAAGCTTGGATCGCGCAGCTATCTCGTGATCTCGATCGTGATGGTGGCGACGGTAATTGCGACCGCGGGTGATGGCACGATTGGTGAGGCGCGCATCGCGGTGGGTGCGTGTTCACCGGTGGCGCAGAGGCTCACCCAACTCGAATCTGAGCTACAGGGTCTGCGGAGCAGCGATCGGTTGGAAGATCTGCCGACCAGGGATCACCTGAGTGGTCTTGCCCCGATCGACGACGTTCGCGCCACTGCCTCCTACCGCCTCGATGCGACCCTGGCCTTGATCCGGCGGTCGCTCCGCCGTCTGGTGGAGTCACAGTGACCACAGTCAGGTTCCTGGTCAACGGCCAGCCGGTCGAGGTCGACTCGCCACCGCTACGCCGTCTCACCGATGTGCTGCGAGACGATCTCGGCCTCACCGCTACCAAGGTTGGTTGCGAGGCGGGTGATTGCGGAGCCTGCTCGGTTCTGCTCGACAACGAGGTAGTCAACGGGTGCACCACTCCGGTCGGTCGCATGAGCGGGCACGAGGTGGTGACTTTGGAAGGGCTCGACGCCTCGGGTCGGATCGCGCGCCTGCAGCGATCATTCCTTCACCACGGTGCCGCCCAATGCGGCATCTGCACCCCCGGGATGTTGGTGGCCGCCGCCGGGCTTTTGGCTACCAACCCGGCCCCGGACGAACAAGCCGTGAAGGACGGACTCGGTGGGGTGTTGTGCCGTTGCACCGGCTATCGCAAGATCATCGACGCCGTCGTCGCCACTCCGAGCTTTGACGAGGAGCCGGTACGAGCTCCGGAGGGAAAGGCGGTGGGACAGCGGGTACCGCGGGTGGACGGCCTCCCCAAAGTGCGGGGCACCGACATCTTTGGCGCTGACGGGGCTCCCCCCGAGGCGCTGGTGGCGCGGGTGGTCCGCTCACCGTATCCCCGAGCCGCTTTCGAATTCGGCGATCTTGAAGCCTTTGTCGAACTGCACCAAGGAGTAGTGGCGGTCTTCACCGCCCGCGACATTCCCGGCCGGAATTGGTTCGGAGTAATCGCCCCCCTCGCCGACCAGCCGGTTTTTGCCGAGCGGGAAGCGCGCTATCGGGGCGAGGCGGTGGCGCTGGTGGTGGGCGAGCTCGAGTTCATGGACGCCCTTGATCTGGCATCTTTTCCGATCAACTGGAGAGAGCTGCCGGCGCTGATGTCGACGGAGGAGGCTTTGGCCGAAGGTGCCCCCCTTCTCCATCCCACTCGGGACCAGAACGTCTTGATTCGGGGCCGGGTCGAGCGGGGCGATCTCGCGGCCGCGTTCGCCTCCGCCGACGAGGTGATCGAAGGCGAGTTCACCACCGGCTTCATCGAGCACGCCTACATCGAACCGGAGGCGGGATTTGCCCGCCGGGTCGGGGACCGCCTCGAGCTTGCGGTCACCACCCAAACCCCGCACATGGATCTCCGAGAGGTGGCGGAGATCCTCGCTCTCGATCCCGCCCAGGTGCGGATCGTCCCAACTGCGGTCGGGGGCGGGTTTGGGGGAAAGCTCGACATCTCCCTCCAACCCTTTCTCGCCCTGGCCGCCTGGCGTCTCGACCGACCGGTGCGGATGACCTACACCAGACCGGAATCGATGATGTCGACGACCAAGCGCCATCCGTCGCAGATGAAGGTGCGGGTCGGAGTGAGCTCTGGAGGAAAGCTCTTGGCGATGGACTTCGAGGGAACGTTCAACACCGGCGCCTATGCCTCGTGGGGGCCAACCGTGGCCAACCGGGTCCCGATCCACGCCGGCGGGCCCTACGTGTACGAGGCCTACCGGGCTCGCACCGCGGCGGTCCACACCAACTGCCCCCCGTCGGGAGCGTTCCGCGGCTTCGGTGTACCGCAGGCAACGATCGCCCAGGAGTGTCTCTTCGACGAGGTGGCCGATGCCGTCTCGGTCGACCGACTCGAGTTCCGGCTCCGCAACGCCCTCACCGCTCGCCAGCCCACCGTTTTTGGACAGGTTTTCGAGACCGGGGTGGGTTTTGTCGATTGTCTCGAGGCATTGCGACCCACCTGGAAGAACGCTCGAGCCGAAGCTTTGGCGTTCAACCAGCTTGGAAATCGAAAGCGGCGGGGGGTCGGGGTGGCAGGACTTTGGTATGGGTGCGGGAACACAGCCCTCCCTAATCCCTCGACAATCAAAGTCGGACTCAATCGGGAAGGATGGATAGTCCTCTACCAAGGTGCGATCGACAT
>JBOGEX010000132.1:0-3220 GCA_050741915.1 Acidimicrobiia bacterium | reverse complement strand
GCTCACAGCCCGGTAGATCGACACAGTTTCTTTTTCTAGGAGGCGAGGTGCCCTTCCACTGCTCGAAGCTGGACCCGCGAGGGACTTGGGTCGGGTCGTAGGCGATCCGACAGAACGAGACGGAAGCACGCCCCCCCGACGAGCTTCGAACGCTCATAGTTGGCGTTGCCGCCATGCCGGCGTACCACCAGGTCGACAACCGAGAGCCCGATCCCAGAACCTGGAGTAGAAGCGTTGAGACGGTTTGCCCCCCGCTCAAACTGCTCCCAGATTGCCAGCTCGAACTTACGGGGAACTCCCTGACCGTTGTCGTGAACCTCGATTACCACATCCGAGCCCTCGGCCCGGCCTACGACAAGGACCTTTCCTCCGCCGTAGCGGAAGGCGTTGACGATCAGATTGTCAAGCGCCTGACGGAGCCGGTCGGGGTCGGCGAACGCGGCTAGCCCTGGCTCGACCTTGACTTCCAGATCACGATCGTTTCGGGCCAACCTGCGAGCTGACTCGTCCACGAGCTGCGCCACCGACACCTCCGACTCCTGCAGCTGCAGGGTGTTCGACTCGCGAGCCAGGAGGAGGAGGTCGGCCACGATTCGCGACATGTAGAGCGACTGCTGGCGCACGATCGAGATCAGCTCTTTCCGCTCTTTGGCCCCCAGCTCGATCGTCGTGTCATCGAGTACCTCGAGGAATCCCACCATGGCGGTGAGGGGGGTGCGCAGCTCATGTGAGACCGAGGAAACAAGACCCCTTCGCTGCTCACTCACCAGATTGCGGTAGTCCCGGAGCGCCACCATCTGCCGCACCACCACCAGAGCGACGACCCCGAGACCCATGGCCAGGAGCACCGTCAGGTTCGAGGCCATGTCGCTTAGCCACACCTGCTGGACGACCACCAGCAGCGCTACCACCATGGCCCCGTAAGGCGCCACCATCGCCCACAGTGGCTGACGCCGGTCGGCGTACTCCTTCGGCTTCATCCTCCGACGAATCTGGCTGGCGGCGAGCAACTGCAGGAGGACCGCCGCCAGGAAGAACCTGAAGTCGGGCGCGGCTGCCGTGAGCGACTCACCTATGCCCGAGCTCAATAGTTTGAAATCGGCCAGAGCCTGCACGCACATGGCCATTCCGAGCGCGGCTATCCGGATGTCGAAGCGCCAAGCCGAACGACGGATAGTGACGATCATCGCCACCACCACCATCAGTGAGTCGAGAAGCGGGTAACCGACTCCGGCGAATCGCTCCCAGAAGGTCGCGCTGGCCAGGTGGGGTCTGATGGTCGGAAGGAAGAGGACGAACACCAGAATCGCCACTGACAGTGCCCCGACGGCCCCGTCGAGAAGGATGCGCACCCGACTTTGCGAGCCTCCGACGTGCGGCATGATCAGAAACCCGATGATGCCGAGCGAGTAGGCAGTGAGGAAGATCAGATCGTGGGGACCGAAAGCAGGGAGGGCGTCGGCCGATATGAGTACTCCCGTTACCGCCACTCCCGTCGCCGCCAAGAGCAACCCCGAGCCAAAGACTCGCCAAGCTAGTGCCTCCCGGTCCGGGTGGACGCGAGCGCCCCGGTAGATGAGGAGACCGCTGACACTGGTACCAAGCACGAGACCTACCGTCCCGACCTCAAAAAACCGAGTGTGATCGAAAAGGGCGAGCAGCCAACCTGCGGCCGCCGGCGCCGTACCACCAACCAACAGTATTCGTCGTGCTAGCGCCCGATTTCCGCCGTCAATTCCCACATATCGGTTATCGGGTCGCGTTCCCCCTAGGAAAAGAGCGGATCTTTCACCGGGCAATCCGTTCAGTCAGGTCGATGACGACCTCGGAGGTGGGGATGTTGGCGCGAAGGGCTTCGACCATCGCCAAGATCTGGGCGTCGGAGTTGTACAGGGTGTTCGTGAAGCGGACGCCCGAGAACTTCATCGGCACAGCTGGAATCGAGGCGAGGTTCAGGTAGAAGCCTCGGTCGATCATGTTCCGGCAGAGGTCAGCTGCTTTGCTGTAGCTTCCTACCGGAACAAACCAAAGCGGGGTGTTGTCCGTGGGCATGACGGGGAGGTTGGCGTCATCGAGGGCCGATCGCACAAACTCGATCTGACGCAGCAGAGCGGCCTGCCGTTCTCTGTGCTCATCCGAGAGATGAATCTCGGCTGCTGCTACGGACGCTCCGAGTTCGGCAGGGTGGAGCGGGCCGCTAAATGTGAAGGTGCTGCCAACGGTGAGGACCCGAGAGGCCATCTCCTCATTGGGAAAGGCGAGGGCGGCGCCTCCGCTTCCCCAGGACTTGGCAAGCGAGAACGCCAGGACTAGCCGGGGATGCCAGCTCATCTGATCCAGTATCCATCCGCTGCCGTGGCGGCCCTTCCATCCAAAGCTGTGGGCGTCGTCGACGTACATGAACAGGTTCGGGAACTGGTGGAGGAGACGCTCGAATGCGGCCACGGGCGCCCCGTCCCCGAACATGGAGTAGATGCCGTCGGCAAGATACCAAACGTGGCGGTACTCGGGGGATGTCTCCGTGAGCATGCTCTCGAGGGCCGCCATGTCGTTGTGGGGAACGGGAAGGACCGGTATTCCCACTGACGCCACGACTCGACTGGCTAGGTGAACCGAGGCGTGAGCCTGAGTGTCAACCAGCACCGCATCCTCCTCCCCTACGAGGGTGGGTATGGCGGCAAGATGCGCCAAGGTCGTCGTAGTGGCTACGAGCACCGGGGCGCCGATGATCTGGCGAAGACTTTGCTCGAGCTCGGTGTAGAGGCCGACCGAGGTGTAGATGGCGGAGGAGGAGTAGACCGTCCCGTAGCGATCGATCGCCGACTTGGCGGCTTCCTTCAAGCGCTGGTCGGTATTCAAGCCGAGATACGCGCAGGAGCCGAAGTTGACTAGTCGTTGCCTGTTCACCTCTAAATATGGTGCGTCGAGATCGTGATCATCGATTCGCAGGCGAACTAACCCAGCCTGCTGGGCAGCGATGGCATATCGCTCCCAAAGCGACAGGAAGCGCTCCTGGGTCGAAGCTTGGGCTGTACGCACGCTATCTCCTCGGTTGGAACCGCCCGACGAGTTGCCTCCCAGCCCAGCGCGGCATCAAAGAGTGCTAGTCGACACTAAAGGGAAATTCGCGATCTGCCAACACCATTAGATCAGGCGGGATCGACGGCGATTGCGAGACGACGCCCGCTTTCTCGGCTCCGGAAGTTCTCCAGGATGAAAA
>JBOGEX010000131.1:0-12191 GCA_050741915.1 Acidimicrobiia bacterium | reverse complement strand
GGGTCAGCGAGTCCGGCAAGGCAAAAATGATCAGGTCATAGGACCCTGGGCTTTGCTGCATGAATGCCCGCCCATCATCGATTACTGCCTCGACCCGTGGATCGGCATAGGGTCGATCGGGATGGAGTTCCTCGCCGAGCTGCTGAATCGTGGGGTCGATCTCGACCGCGTCGACGGAGCTTGCGCCGTGCGCCAAAGCCAAGGCGACATCGTTCCCAGAGCCGGCGCCAACAACCAAAACACGGTCTGGCGCCGAATCGATCACGAATTCGTACGGGAGGTTGTAGAAAGTCGCGGAAAGATCCGATACCGAGGTGATGGCTTGATGAGGGATACCGTTCACGGAAATATGACTGACACCTTCAATTTCCGAGACCATGATCTGGTAGTAGGGCGACCATGAGAGGCCAGGAGCAAACGTCTGCACACCAAGCAGAAGAACGATGCCTGCAAGCGAGACGTAATCCCGACCTTGCCAGCCACGCATAAGGAACAGGAGGCTGGCGACTACCACGATCCCCCAGGCCAACGGAGGTGCTCGGAGGTAGGAGAGAGCGGTGAAACCGACAATCCCGAGGAGGCTTCCGCTGATATCCCAGCCATACGCGGACAAAGGACTGAGCTGGGCGAAAGCGAGGGCAACCTCATGGGCCACCATCGCCATCATGGCGACTACGAGCGCGAAGATGACCGGAACCACGAGCCAAATTGGAAGGCCGCTTAGCTCGGGGTGCCCGAAAAAGATGACGCTAGAACTTGAGCGGCTGACCTCGATCGGAAACGTTAGGACCAATCCCACAAGTGCCAAGAGTGTCAAAGGCAAGGCGTGAACCCAACGGCGATCCGGCTTGACGATCAAGAAAGCCATACCGATCCCGAGAAAACTGCCGAGCAGGATCAGATTCGAAAAGTACCCCAGGTAAAGGACGTTCGCTCCAAGCCAGCGGATCAGCGCTAGTTCGAGGAAAAGCATCAAGAAGCTCAGGCCAAATAGCCGTAGAGCCTTGGCCCTTTCTTTGTCGACGATGGCAGTTGGATCCACGACCTGTTGATCAGTCATCGCTTAGTAGTTTCTGTTAAAGCACGCCCTGTCTTGACGAATCGCCCTCGGATCCTTCCCCGTTGTTATCGGCGTCGAGATCACCATCGACGGACCTGAATTCACGCTCGCGAGCAAGAGAACCAGCATATGCGTCTAGGACAATGACAACGACGTCCTCCCAAGAACATCAAGTATTCCGACAATTAGCCAGCTTCCTACCAGCCAACCCGAAGTGAGGAAAGCGAACCGATGGTTGCTGCGACACCAATGCGAGCCGATCCAAACGCACCGACGAGAAGAATGAGTCGATTAGGCGATGCACACAAGGGCTGTTTCCAGCCCATGGTCACAGCGGGGTGAGAAGACGACACTGTCCATGAACAAGAGCAATGACCGATACCAATATGGTCATGCCGCCGCCTTAGGTTGGCTTATGAACGCGCAAATCAACTTTTCAGAAGGCTCGAACACAGCGCCTTATGAGGGGACCTTCAGGCTCAACTCGAGCACAACACCACGTTGATAACGCGCCTACCAAAACGAGAGCCAGATCATAGACCATATGAACAAGGCGGCCATGCCGAGGAAGTAGAGCCTCCTAGCGTGTGAGTTTTCTGCATGTGTGATAGCTATCGCAAGAAGTATCATCCCGAAACCGGCTACGGGCACAGCAAAATATGTCAGGAAACAAAAGGCGATCAGCGTGACGTGGCGGGCCGCTCTCATCCGCTTCATCGGTGACAACCAACTCAGTGCGACAAGTGGCTCAAGCAGGAGCGCTCCAAATGTCAGCCCGTCTGCGATGATCTGAATCTGGGGACTCGACAAGAGCTGAACTGTCGATGGCGCCGCCGACATTAACCGTAGATTCGCCTCCAACTCCGCGGTACTAAGGCCACCGGCCCAATAGGCAATTGGCGCGAACCTAGGATCGGTCAGTAATTCAAATTCAAAGAAGGCACCCGAAATGAAGTCGGGCGATCTCAACTTCCAGACGAAGGCCAGCAAGAAGGTGGCGCCGATAAGAAGCCTGGCGTTGGCGCGAAGGACTAACTGTTTAGCATTGGTTAGTAGCGAAAGCGCGATTGCCAAGTACCAGTACGCCGCCAACGCCAAATGGTCGTCGGCTCTGTGATACTCGGCGAGGAACCATCCTCCATAAAGGACGCTGAGAGCAAACCAGAAGACAGGCATTCGACGGAGCCTCGGAAAGCTCAGGCCGACCGACGAGACCGCGGCCCCAGCCAAGGCGCGGGCCGGACTACCGGCTACCAAAACAATGGGCGTTAGGAGACCAGCGATAAGTATCGAATCCATACCATCATCGATGGGCAAGCGAAGGTGTTGGCCCTTCGTCACTTGATGATCACTTGTCTCCAAGACAGACGGTCTGAGTGCCCGTCAAAAACAGGTGCAAAGACCACCAATTCGTAACGTGGACCGAGGTAACCATCCAAGAGCGCGACCGCTGATTGTCGCGGCGCTCTCGCCACACTCTCGGCGAGTTCGACAACCTCATGAGGGAGTGGCTGTAGCCGGCCATTCGCAGGATCGCCGGCGAACACCGCGCGATCGAACCCGTCAACCGTTGCAAACATCCCGAATCCTGCCCCGACCCAGGGAATCTGGTCATGAAGTTCGGTCCTAATCGACTGCCAGACGGCGACCGCGGTGAGAACCAAGGTGGGAATTACGACTGCAACGACGTTGCGCCAATCGCGCAGGTGCGGGCCGTCATCATTCCTCGCCATAGTCTTATGCGTAGTCTCGATCACTGCGACAACCGTCGTGCCTTCCTGTTCATAGGACTGTTCCATGCCTTATCGGCCGTCATCGGCTCGGCGAGGAGCCGGTTTGAGGTGATGTTGATCAGTCGACGAGGCCTTTCTTGCTCTTTGTCCGTCGTCGGCCGCAAACCAATGATCGGATCGATCAATCCGTGAACTGATTTGCAAGGCTTGCCAGCATCTTCCCGAGGGACGTGGCTTGATGCTCGGGCCAGTCGGCGTCAGGGTCAACTACATCAGCCGTGGCCACGTCCCAGCCCCAGGCGAGAGCGGTGTCGGCATCGACTGTTATTGCCTCATGCCGAGCTGGAAGCGAAAGTCTGCCGTCGTGAACCACAACTACTCCAGGGCCTCCGATTCTGCCCGTCGCAGCCAAGATTCGTAGGTGGTCGGCCCCCGACAGCCCCATCGTCTCGCCGTCCTGGTCGATGAGGTTGAGGACGAAGACCTTCCGAGCAGCCGACTTTTGCCAAGCCTCGGCAATCCCCGGCACCAGCAGGACCGCCAGGAGCGAAGTGAAGAGACTGCCAGGCCCGAGAATGATCTGATCGGCGCCGGCGATGGCGGCGAGGGCGGTCGGGTTCGGCTCGAGATCTTCAGGTGCAAGAGAGATGGAGGCGATCCCGCGGGTTTTTGTTATCTCGGCCTGGCCCACGATCTCCTGACCGTCAACGAGCGCACGCAATTCGGCCGCTTTATTCGCAGCCGGCACCACCCGTCCCACGATCTGCAGCATGCGGCCGGCGACTTCAACGGCCGCGCCAAAGTCGCCGGTGATCTCGCTTAGGGCGGCTAGAAGCAGATTCCCCAACGAATGGTCTTCAATGTCGCCCCCGGCGAAGCGATATTCGAAGAGCTCCGCCCAGATCGTGCGGTCAGGCGTCAGGGCCAGAAGGCAGCGGCGAATGTCTCCGGGCGGAGGTATGCCCAGGCCGCTTGTTAGGCGTCCCGAGCTTCCTCCGTCGTCGGCCACAGCCACTACGGCCGTGATCTCGCCGGCATAGCTCCGCACAGCCCTGAGAGTCACCGCGAGTCCGTGTCCTCCTCCTAGGGCTACCACTTTTGGGCCCTTGTCGGCGTAGACCAAGCGCTCGAGCTGAGTGGCGATCAGGGAAGTGGTCATGTCGCGACATCACGGTGGCTGACGGTGGCCGCTATCCCCTGCTCGTCGAGCCATGCTCCCAGCTCCTCGGCCAACGATACAGAACGATGATGGCCGCCCGTGCAGCCGATGCCGATGGCGAGATAGCTCTTTCCCTCCTCAACGTAACGCGGTATCAGGAACGTCAGGAGGTCTTTCACTTTTGCCAGGAATTCCTTGGCGTCCGGGAACGAGAGCACGTAGTCTCGAACCGGTTGATCCGTGCCTCGCTTCGGCCGAAGCTCTTTCACCCAGTGGGGATTGGGAAGGAAGCGGACGTCGAAGATCAGGTCGGCGTCACGGGGCAGGCCGTGCTTATACCCGAACGACGTCATAGTGACTCTCATTGGCCGGGTCTGGCCGTCTCCCGAGAAGAGTTGGCCGATCCGCTGGCGCAGTTGGTGGACATTCAGATCGGTAGTGTCGATGACCACATCAGCGGCGCTCTTCAGGTCCGAGAGCATCCTCCGTTCGGCCGTGATCGACTCTGCCAGGCTCTCCCGCGCAACCGGATGCGGGCGGCGGTTTTCCTCGTAACGACGAACCAGGTGGGAGTCTTCAGCCTCCAAGAACAAGACCCTCGTCTGCACCCCTTGGCGATCGAGATCGTCGATTGCGGCCGAAAGGGGCTCAAGGGTGTCCCCCGCCCGGCTATCGACTACGACTGCGAGCCTCCGACGCCGTTCGGCGACTTCGTGGAGCGCAATGGCGCTTCTGATCAGCTGGGGAGGAAGGTTGTCGATGACGGTGAAATCCAGGTCCTCGAGAACCTTGGCCGCGCTGGAGCGCCCTGCGCCCGACATACCGGTGACCACCAATACCTGCGGCCGCGGATCAAACGGTGTTTTAGTGGGACTGGTCAATGGCAAGTCCGAGCAGCCAAGGCCTTAGCCATTACTTGCAACGTCATGCTGCCACAACACAAATCCACAGGACCTTCCGCGCCTAGCAGGCGTTCGACCTTTCTAGAGTTCGCGTGTCAAGGCAAATTCCGGGTCCAACATATGGTGACAACCACAATTCGGGTGTCGGTGGCGTCAAACTGAGCCCCGTCCCGCATGCGATCGCCATCGAGAGTGCTTCCATGGTCGAGGTCCCTGTAGGGGTCTGACAGCCACTGGACAATCGATATGCAAGAAACGTACTACCTCGTTCCTGCACCTCACGCTCGCTCCACTCCTCTGCCGGTCGGTACATCTGACCGCCAAAATCTGTCCCGTGATCGCCCGTGATCACGACTATCGATTGCGGATCGACAGCTTCGGAAAATTCTACGAGCAGCCTTCCCAGGCACTCAGCTTGCTCCACATAAGCCACTTTTTCCCGGTCATTTGCGTCACTTTGACCGTGGGGAAGACTCGTTGGAAGTGGCGCCCTGTCACAAGAGGAATCGAACATATACGGCTCGTGGGGCATCAACACATGCGCGAACAGGAAGTCGTCTTCGTCGTTCCGCTGTATCTCTTCAAGAGCGGTACGCGCATCGCGCATAGCTCGTAGCGCGTTGTTCCCGAAGGCATGCCCCCATTCGGTGTAGCTCCATTGGTTGAGCAAGCTCAAGTCGATGGCAGCCTGGACCGAGTCGTCGACAAGGTAGCGCTGATAACAGATGTCTACCGACGCTCCACAAACCGTTCCGTACCAACCGCTCTCGACGTAGCTAATCCTGTGGCTTCGGGCGACGTTCCCATTAATGAGCGAACCGTCTCCGCGCAATACGTTCTTTTTTGGAACCTTGAGAAGCTCTTGTTCGAGATAGGAGCCAACCGAAAGCTCTGTTGTCGTCGACGGCGCCCATGCAAGATCTGGAACCGTAAAACCCATTGCCTCGAGTCCTTCCAGAAACGTTAACTCTTCCCCGATGCTGCTGGCGATGACTGCGGGCGAGGCGAAACCGTCGAGCACAATCAAAACTACGTCCGCATTCGAGTGAGCATCGGGCTGTACCTCGCGAATGACGCCTCGTGGAGGGAGAGGCGAACTCAAGTTGAGGTTCGTTATAGGCCACGAGAAGAAGAATGCGCACATCGCCCAACCAAGCGAACGGTATACGGCTCTGTCAGGTGATTTGCTGAAGGTCACCAGGAGCAATAACGAAACGCTCGCCCAAATCGAAATGGCCACGACTGAACCGACTCTGTTAGTGAGATCATTTCCGTTCATGAGCAATGCAAAGCTCACCATGACGGTCGGTCCGACCACCCGGTATGGAAAATGGACCCGTCCTAATACGAAGACCGCAAGGACCGCCATTGCGCCAGCCATGAAAGCGACCATCAACAGGCCTCGAGGCTGGGTCGAACTGAGATGGGCGGCCAGAATTGCCAGTGGTGTTGAGACACTTCCGGCTAGTGCCATCACGATCGCACTCGCTAAGTCAGTCGAGCGGCCCTTCGGTCTTTCCCCGGAAGCTAATGAAGGATACTCCCTATCAGTCCTCTGGGGCGCTGTGTCCTTAGCCGGGCTGGACGAAACGAGTTCTCGTACCATTGCGTTTAATCAGGAGGGAGAGCACCGAAGTCTCGGACTGTCTAGGGCTCCATCGGATGAGGCGCGGCATCTGGGCAAACCTGCGAAAGCTCGGAGGAGGTACCCGCGCATGGGTCAGGGTATCTCACTATCCAGTAGCACCCTGACTTCGAAGTCGGTAGTGAAATAGGGGGTGATTTCATGGTATGGCGCCAGTGCGGGCAGTGCCTCACTCGCGATGCAGCTAACCTCGGCACGGACCAGATTGACTAGATCGCGCTCGACGGGAAGGCCACAGGGATTTGGCAAACGAGCAGCATGGAATATTCGAAATCTCTCCTCGATGTCGGCGGCGCTCCAATCTTTGGGCTCTTTGACCAGCTGACCTAGGAAATCGGTTCCATGATCGGCGGTGATCACCACACTTGCGTCGCTCGGTAAATCGGCGATAGTGGAGAGGACCATTTCGTTGATGCAGGCTCGTTGCCCTCGGTAGCCGGCCTCTCGAAATTGCCTGGTGGCCGTACTCATCCCTGGAACACCCAGTACCTGGCCTTGAAGACCCGGGTCTATGACCAGATTACAATCATCGTCCAGCTGGATCGGGGGATGTGGAAGGACGATGTGTGCGAATACAAAGTCCTTTCCGGCGTCCACTTCTCGCCCGTGCCGTGCTAATGCATCCAGGCTGTGCAGGCCACCCTGGACATAGGGATTATGAACGTTGTCTTCGATGTAGTCCGTGAAAGAGGTCATCTGGAGCGTTTGCCAAACGAAGCCGTCGAGAAACCGGCCCTGGACACAGGTCCGCACCGTGGGCCCACATCGCGAACCAGCCCAGCCACTCTCGATGTGAACGTATCGGAAGCCAGCACGCTCGAGAAGAGATCTCATCTGGTTGGAACCCTGGATGGCGTTGAACATGGCGGCAACGGAGGCGGAACCATGTGCGAATCGATGATCGAGGGATAGAACGTTCGAGATCGAAGCGTGGGTGTAGCTGTAGTTGGAAATAGCGTCCGTCGCGATGGAAAAACCCTCTCGTTCGAGTCCTGAGAAGAACTTGCTGATGCCTCGGTCGTTGTCTATTGGATCCCCGTACCCATCTAGGACAATAAAGTAGAAGCTGCCCTCGGGTTGCTGGGAAGCGACGTTAGTGACTGCCACGAAGGGCTCAGGGTCAGGGTTGCGAACAGATGCGACCGCCACTTGACCGAGCGTTGCGATGATCGAGATCACGCTCGCAGCAAAGACCCAGGATTCGACCTGTCTTGAGAACACCCTTACGACTCGCAGGATCAGCCCCATGACCGCAAGGACAATGGCGATCCGCGCTGCGGAAGACTCGACGCCGCTGAGCAACCTCCCTGATGTCGAAATGACAATCCACCACAGGGCGGCAACGCCTGCTGCCGCCTGACCGTACTTGCTGTGGAAGAGGGCTGCGACCGCCAACAGCAAGACGAACGACGCCACGACCATTTGCGTAAGCTTCAGCGGAGGCGGATTCATCATCGCGTAGTCCAGATATATGGATGCAGGGCTGAGGAGAGCTGCGGCGAAGAGCACCACTCCGGTTCGAACCCAACCGGGAAGCCGTGAGCGCTTCGCTGAATGCTGCTGAGAGGGTGCCGTTTCCGCAATCGATGGACGACTTACGGTTTCTGATTTAGACGGCACGAATGCCCCGTCGTAACCCTACAGGCACTTCAGCCAAGGCAGTCCGCGCTTAGGTCAACCAATAAGGAATCTCTAATCATCCAGGCGACGAGACGAATGCTGGCCCGAAGCAGTTCGTGGCTCGTGCAATTTGGTTGCTCCTTGCCGGCCAGCGCCGAACCTTGTTAATCGACAGTCTCGGGGAGAGGCTCGCCTTCCGGGACGGCAAGCTCCGCAGCAGCAGGCGAGGAGCGAAACCTCCGTCGGATGCTTCCCCAGCGAAATCTGAAAAATGCGATCAGGCCAGCTGCGCCGCCAGCCGCGAGCTGAACCAGGAGGCTGCCAGAGCCAGCGTCAATGTAAGAGAAAATCGGCACTGCTAAGAACTCCCAAGGTAATCCACCGCGTTATCGGTCCTGAGTTGGCGGCACTTTAGCCACAGGAGGTCCTGCGCCAAGAGGCTGAGCTAGGTCGTGCGACCAAAAAGGATTCCCGCTCGCTGCTACCGCCGGAGTACGGCAAAGAGATCGGCGGCCACCGCATCGGGAAGAGTCTTGGCCAACTCTTCTATCGATGCATCCCGGATCCGCTTGAGCGAGCCGAATCGCTTGAGGAGGGCCCTCTTCCGGGTTGGCCCGATCCCTTCCACCTCGTCGAGGATCGAGTCGACCATTCGTTTCGACCGCAGCCCGCGGTGATAGGTGATGGCGAAGCGATGGGCCTCATCCCGGATGGTCTGGAGGAGATAGAGAGCTTCCTCGTCGCGGGGGATGCGGATCGGCTCGGGCTGGCCCGGGAGATATACCTCCTCCATCCGCTTGGCCAAACCGGCGACCGGGATGTCTAGGTCCAGCTCCGAAAGCACCTTGAAGGCCCGTCCTACCTGCCCCGCTCCCCCGTCGATCAACACGAGGGAAGGCGAATAGCGGAATTTCGCCTGCTGCCCCGGCGGCTTTCGCTGCTCGCGCAGATAGGCCGTGAATCGACGCCGCATCGCCTCCTCGATCGAGGCGAAGTCGTCTTGGCCCTCTACCGTCTTGATCCGAAAGCGCCGGTAATCGGTCCGCCTGGGGAGCCCATCCTCCAACACCACCATCGACGCCACCGTGTTGGTCCCTTGCAGAGTGGAGATGTCGAAGGCTTCGATACGGAGAGGAGCCTCGGGAAGATCAAGTGCGTTTTGAAGGCTGCGGAGAGCCTTGGCTCGAGCGTTGTGGTCGGCCTGACGCCGAAGTCGGTGACGGGCAAAGGCCTCGCGGGCGTTGGTGGTGGCGGTGAGCATCAGCCTGCGCTTGGCTCCCCGCTGCGGTACCCGCAGCGACACCCGAGAGCCCCGCCGCTCGCTCAGCCACGCCTCCCAGACCGAGGCATCCTCGGGCATGACCGTCACCAAGACCTCCTTCGGCGGCGGTGAATCGCCATAAACTTCTCGCAACAGGTTGGCCACCAGCTGGCCATCGCTTACCTCCTCCACCCGGTCGACAATCGAACCGAGGCGGCCCACCAGGCGTCCCCGGCGGACGTGCATGACCTGCATCGAGGTTTCGAGATCATCGCCGTGGAGGGCGATCAGATCGAAGTTCTCGCGCCGCTCGGTAACGATTTCCTGACGCTCGGAGGCTCGTTCGACATCCCGCAATCGGTCTCGATACCGAGCGGCCAACTCGTATTCCTGGCGGTCGGAAGCCTCCCGCATCTTGAACCGGAGCTGAGACATCACGGGATCGGTGTTGCCGTGCAAGAAGGCGGCCAGACCATCGACCAAGTCCTGATACTCCTCGTGGCCGACCGCGGAGATGCAAGGTCCAGTGCATTTCTCGATGTGGTAAAGGAGGCAGGGACGCCCCTGGGCCCGCTGTCGCTTGAAGAGGGCGTCTGTGCAGGTCCGGATGGGGAAGGTTCGCAACAAGAGGTCGAGCGTGGAGCGAATGGCGTAGGCGTGGGCGTAGGGGCCGAAATATTCGATTCCTTTCCGCTTGGCTCCCCTCATCACCCGTGCCCGGGGCCATTCGTCGGGGCGGGTGATCGCCAGGTAGGGATATGACTTATCGTCCACCAACCGGATGTTGAACCGCGGCCGGTGCTCCTTGATCAGGGAGTACTCGAGCATCAGGGCTGCCACTTCCGAGTCGGTCACAATCCATTCCACCGAGTCGGCAGATTCGACCATCGCCCGGGTCCGTTCGTGGAGGTCGCGGGCGAAATAGTTGGAGACGCGCTTGCGTAATGAAAGCGCCTTTCCAACGTAGATCACGCGCTCGTGAGGATCTTTGAATAGGTATGCGCCGGGTGAATCGGGAATCTCGGCGCCCGGCGGACGGATCACCGTCGAAGCGTACGTTCGCCGACAACCTATGGTCGAGTATCTGATCGCTTCATCGACTGCCCAATCAAGGAATTCACGCGTGGCCGGATGGGATCGATGGACCAAAAGCCGACCGGTGATAGTGCTCAGACCACGGGCTGGTAAGCAACACAAGTCCACTTGTGATCAGGGGCGCTATAGCGCGGGTGAGGTTGAAGTCGGCGCGAAGGACAGCGGCGCTTAAGAAGACAAGCAATGGAGCGAACAAGACCGTTCCCCAGGCGAGCCAATTGGCTCTCTTGACGCTCGCGACGACGGTGACGGCAGCGCAACCCAACGACAGTATGCCCAGCCAGAGAGCTAACCCTCCTAGATCGAACCAAGCTGGCACCGACTCAATCAGACCCTGTAAGGGCTCGTCAAAACTCGAAGAACTCGATCGATTAGGGAGATCGCCAAGCCTTAGCCTTATCCAACCCGCCCATGCCAAGGAGGCTAGGGCAGGGACCGCAATCAGCCTCCATACTGGACGACTTTGAGAGCGCCACGAATACGCGAGGGCCCCTAAGGCAACAAGAAGCATGGTCTCCCTTGATAACGCCGCCATTGCCAACAGGGTGGCCGCGACAGTCCACCGCTCGTGGGAGGCCAAGAGCAAACCGAGCATAGCGAACGCCATTCCCAGAATCGAGCTTCCATCGATGGAAAATTCGTAGATGAGTCCCGGGTTAAGCACAAAGAAGAGGCCTGACCAAGCAGATCCTCCCAGCCTCATGGCCGCTCGGCTCGTTGCCCATGTCCCCAGGGATAGAGCTGCGATGTTGATGGCCATCAGGCTCCATACGATGACAGTCGAACCTGCAGTTCCGAAGCCACCCGCCAACATTGGATAGAGAATCCGCTGCGCTCGGTAGGCGGGTCGATCAAGAAACCTTCCATGTTCTCCAGGACTTAGTAGCCATGGGTCCATGGCCAGCATGAAGAAGAAGTGGCCGTCATGGCCTCCTTCTGGGGCGAAAACAACTGATCCAACATGATGTTCCATATACGCAACGACACTTGGGTCGTAAGCCGGCACCTTGAGGAAGCCGGTCACGTCCCCGTAGACACTGGTAATCGTTCTGGCGAGCAAGAGTGCGAGGATCAACCCGGCGCCACCGACGATCCACGCGGGCGCACCACCACGCCGTGTCCGAACAAGTGCTGAACCCTTTATACGTCGGTCTGTCACGCGCACCACCGAATGGTGGTGGGAACGGGCTTCACAGGCGGTATGTCACGCCGGCTTGCGTGCGGTGAAATGTCATAAAGCCGGTAGGAAAACATCCTGACACCTCGGGGGGTCGTTTTGATCCAGGGCCCTCAAGGGTAAGAAGCGCCACCACCAAGGCCCGGGATCGACCAACTCTGGCACCTGATCTGCCCTTGGGGTTGTCGCCAACGCACTGGCACGACTGTAAGTCAGGCCCACTGAGGGGCGACTGGACAGATACCGACGCAACTGCGGATACGCCACAAAGTAGCCACGCTCTGCATAGAGCTGCAGGCCAGGATCGCTCGACTCAACGATCTCGACCGGGTGGTCATACCCGTTCCTCAACCGAAATGTCCTATCGATTAGGTAGTGGTTTGAGTTTCCTTGAGCCGTAACGAGGTTGGCATACATGTTGAAACCGTATGCAGTCTTGGTCTCGGTGTAGGGCGTCAGACCGTTGAGCACCGCCAGAACCACGACTGCCCCACCCAACCACCCTGGATTCCATCTCAGGTCGCCCCCCGGGTGCCAGG
>JBOGEX010000130.1:0-4280 GCA_050741915.1 Acidimicrobiia bacterium | reverse complement strand
GCCGCCACTGTCGACAAGGCCCGAAAGCTGGTGCAAAGCGACAACGTTGATCTGGTGATGGGCCCCATCGGCTCCGATGCCAACGACGCCGCCTTTGCCGAGGTCGTCGAAGCGGGGAACAAGCTGCTCTTCTACACCGAGACCTACGAAGGTGGGAAATGCAACGAGCTCTACTTCTCCTTCGGGGCGGTTCCCGCCCAACAGATCCGTCCTCTGATTCCAATCTTGCAGGAGGCGTACGGGACGAACGCCATGTTGTTTGGGGCCGATTACGTGTGGCCCCGGCGCAGCTTCGAGATCGCCAAGCCGATCATCGAGGAGACGGGGGGCACGGTGGTCTCCGAGCTCTATCTGCCCTTGATCGCCGAGGATTTCAGCGAGCTGGTCCAGGAGGTGCGCGACACCCAGCCCGACTACATCTTCTCGCTCTACCCGGCGGTCTGGGGAGCAGCCTTGACGGCGCTGAGCGACGCCGGCCTCCTCGACACGGTCGGGATTGGAACGATCTTCCTCGGCGACCCTGACTTCGCCGGCATCGCCGATCTCGCCGAAGGTTCGTACACCGCGCTGCCCTTCTTCACCGCCGCGGATGCGCCCGGGGTACAGCCCTTCCTCGAGGCCTACGGGGCCGAGTTCGGCGAAGGCGAAATCCCCTCCGGTGGCGAGGGGGTGGGGGCTTACAACGCCGTCTGGCTCTACAAGCAGGCCGTGGAGCAGGCCGGTTCGACCGATCCCGCCGCGGTGGCTGAGGCGATGGTCGGCCAGACCTTCGACGGTCCAACCGGGACCGTCGAGATGATGCCGTCTCACCATCTCAAGCAGACGATCAACCTCGTCCAGGCCCAGGGAGGCCAGTACGTTCTGGTCGATTCGTTCGAGGACATGGATCCCGAGGAGGACTGCTCGCTGTAGGCGCTGGATCCTGTGCCGGATGAGAAGGCCGCCTCCAGTGGCGCTCGGAGTTTCTGGAGTTCCGGAGGGAAGGCACTCCGCCGCGCCGAGCTGATCCTGCTGGCGCTCCTGGTGGTGCTGCCGATTGCCAGCGGCGATGCCTTCTTCGTCGATCGCATCGGTCGCTTCCTCTTGCTGGCGGTTTTTTCCCTCTCGGTCGATCTCATCTGGGGCTACGGCGGGATGTTCACCTTCGGCCAGGCAGCGTTCTTCGGCGGTGCCGGCTATGCGGTGGGCATCCTTTCCACCCGGGAAGCCGGGATCCTCCCCCTTCCGCTTGCCGTCACCATCGTCGCGGCGGTGGCCGCCTCGGCCCTCCTTGCCCTGGCCATCTCCTACTTCACGTTCGCCCGACGAGGGGGCTTGCGGGGAGTCGAGTTTGCCGTCGTCACGCTGGCGGTCTCGGTGGCCCTCGAGCGGCTGGCCAACGCCGGGGGAGCGGTCACCGGAGGTCAGAACGGGATCTTGATGACCTACCGCTTGGGGCCTCTGCATCAGGGCCGCGGCTTCTATCTTCTGGCGGCGGCGATCCTCGTGATCACCTATCTCGGCCTCAAGCGCTACCTCCGGTCCCGCGCTGGCCTGGTCTTCCGCGGGATCGGCCAGAACGAGGAGCGGGTCGAACTTCTCGGCTATGACGTGCCTCGGATCAAGCGCTGGACCTTCGTCCTCTCTGGGGCCATCGCCGGGCTGGCGGGAAGCTTGTTCTATCTCCACGAAGGCATTGTCTCGCCGGCAGCGGTGGGAGTGGGATCTTCCACTCTGGTTTTGCTGTGGGTGGTGCTCGGTGGCAAGGGCACCCTGCTCGGCCCGATAGTGGGGGCGGTCGCCCTTCCATATCTCACCGCCCGGCTCTCGGGCGCCCTGCTCAACACTTGGCTCGTGGTGGTGGGAGTGATCCTGGTGGTGGTGATTGTTCTCATTCCGGCCGGGATATTCGGCTTCCTCAACCGGGAGCGAACCTCGTGACCGTTCTATCGGTGAGCGGGCTCGGTAAGAGCTTTGGCGGTCTCGAAGCCGTTGACAACGTCGATCTCGAGGTGGAGCGAGGTGAGATGCGCGGTTTGATCGGCGCCAATGGGGCCGGCAAGAGCACCCTGCTCCACCTTATATATGGTCGCCTTCGTCCCGAGCGGGGATCGATCCGCTTCAACGGAACCGATGTGACCCTTCTCCCGGTCACCGCCCGGGCTCGGATGGGGATGGGTCTGGTCTTTCAGATCATCTCGGTCTTCGACGGGCTCAGTGTCGACGAGAACCTGCTGCTCGGGGCCCTTCCCAAGGACTCCACCCGTGCCCACCCGGTCGATAAGAGCGAGGTGGAAAAAGTGATTGACCTGGTCGACTTGCGGGCGGTGCGGGATCGGAGCGCGGGGAAACTCGGCCACGGCGAGAAGCAACGCCTGGAGATCGGGATGGTCCTTCTCACCCGGCCGACGCTTCTCTTGCTCGACGAACCGACCTCGGGCATGACCGAGGCGGAGAGCCGCCGCACCGCCGGCTTGCTGCAAACCCTGCGCTCGGAAGGGGCGATCGATGCGGCGATCGTGGTGGAGCACAACATCGAGTTCATCCGGCTGGTGGCAGACCGGGTGACCGTGATGCATCGGGGCTCGGTCCTGGCCGACGGCCGGATCGACGAGGTGCAGAACGACCCGGCGGTGCAGGCTTCGTTCCTGGGGAGGTTGCATTGATTCTCGAGGTGCAGGATCTCTCGGCGGGCTACGGGCCGACCACGATCTTGCGGGGGATTTCGTTCGCGGTGGAACCGGGAGAGGTGGCCTGCATAATGGGCCGCAACGGCGCCGGCAAGACCACCCTGCTGAGAGCGTTGATGGGAGTCCTCCCCAAGACCGGGGTGGTACGTCTGTCCGGGGCCGACATCAGCCACCGGCCCGGTCATCGGATCAAGGCGGCGGGGATGGTGTGGGTCCCGCAGGAGGCTTCGGTCTTTCCCGGGCTGACCGTCCGCGATCACCTCACCATTGCTCTCCAACGCCGCCGCGAGGTTGAAGGCATCGCCGCCGCCGGCGACCTGTTCCCCGTGTTGGGAGAGCGCCTGGAACAGGAGGCGCAAACCCTCTCCGGTGGCGAGCGCAAGATGCTGGCGCTGGCCCAGGCCCTGATCGTGAGACCGAAAGTGGTGCTGATGGACGAACCGACCGAAGGGGTGGCACCGGTGGTGGTCGAGCAACTGATACCTGCCATCGAGGCTGCCACCAACGAGTCGGCCGTGGTGCTGGTCGAACAGAACATCGACACCGCTCTTGCCCTGGGAGGGAACGCTTACCTTCTCGAGCAGGGCTCGATCGTCGTTTCGGGAACGGTCAGGGACCTCCATGACCGGGGCGTCCTCGAGCAAAGGCTGGCGCTTTGATCCTCGGCTTTCTTCCGGTCGACTCGTTCAATGTCATCGTTCTGGCCGCGGTGTTCGTCCTGGTGGCGACGGGACTCCACTTCACCTTCGGGATGCTCAACGTCGTCAACCTGGTGCACGGCGAGCTGATCCTGATCGGCGCCTACGCCACCCTCCAGGTGCAAAAGACGACCGGCAACGTCCTCCTCGGAATGGCACTCGCCCCTCTCCTCGCCGGAGTGGTGGGGGTGGCAATGGAACGAGGAGTGCTGCGATTCCTCTACAACCGCCCCCTTGACTCGCTCCTGGCCACCTTCGGTCTGTCAGTCATCATTCGCCAGGTCGTCCAATTCATTTTCTCGCCCAATCCCCAGACGGTGCGGAGCCCGATCGGGGGGTCGTTCCTCCTTGGCGGGTTCAACATCCCCTGGTGGCGGCTGATCATCGTTCTCGTCACCGGGGTGTTGGTCGTGGGGGTTATTCAATTCCTGCAGCGAAGCCGCTTCGGTCTCCACGCCCGGGCCACGGTGGCCAACCCGGTGCTGGCCGAGACCATGGGTATCAATTCCGGAGCGGTGCGGGCCGGGCTGTTCGCGTTGGGCTCGGCCATAGCGGGTTTGGCAGGGGCGTTGCTGGCCCCGATCAGCACCCTCAACCCTCAGTTTGGCTTGCTTTTCTTGGTGAACTCATTCCTGGTGGTGATCATCGGGGGCAAGGGTTCGCTACAGGGTCTGGTCGTGGCCGGAGTCGTGCTCGGCGGAACGTTGGCGGCTATGCAATTCGTCATGTCGACGGTTCTCGCGCAGATCCTCATCCTCGCCATCGCCATCATTGGAGTGAGAGCGCGGCCTTTGCTGGGTCTTTGGTGGGAAGAACGGAAGCAACGCCGCCTCCACCCATCTCTCGTCTGAGGCTCGCAGTCGGAATCTTCCCCCTTGCCTTCTGTGAAGTTCTGCGCGGCTAGGGGCCGCGC
>JBOGEX010000129.1:0-7625 GCA_050741915.1 Acidimicrobiia bacterium | reverse complement strand
CCGAGTTACAAATGAGCCGGGAGGGGCGCACCTTCCACCTATCTGCCCGGCCCTCGGATTCGATTGCGCTGGCGGTGCGCTCGCAGGCGCCGGTGTTTGTTGCCGCCCAGGTGCTGGCCGACGCCGGGATCGAGTTTTCCGAGGAGAGCGAGGAGGACGAGATCGAGCGCTTCCGGGAAATGCTGGAAGACGTCACTGTCGAGGATTTCCTCAAAGAGGACGACTAGCCGCTCCGTCTCTCCCCCCTCCCCAGCTACGCCGGTTCTCCCCCCTGCGGGGAGAACCCTTTCCATCGAGCGGGGCTTTTCCACAGCGATTGTTGACAACTCGACGGCGGCCAGGCTAGCTTGGCTACAGCGGCGGAATTACGTAGATGTAACCCGGGAGGTTCCGTTGACGGCCAATGTGGTGGTAGAACAGACGCAGGGGTACCGGGCGCCGCTTGTCTGCAAGCTGGTGGGGATCAGTTATCGCCAGCTCGACTATTGGGCCCGGACCAATCTCATCAAGCCCTCGGTCCAAGATGCCAAGGGCTCGGGCTCGCAGAGGCTCTACGCCTTCAGCGATGTGGTTCAGCTCAAGGTCATCAAGCGCTTGCTCGACGCCGGGATGAGCTTGAAGAAGATTCGCCAAGCCGTGGCCATCCTCCGCCAGCAGCTGCAAAGCGAGCGACCGCTCGCCGACGTCACCCTCCTCTCCGATGGTCAGACCATCTACGCCGCCCACTCCGCTGACGAAGTCTTCGATGTACTCAAGCGCGGGCAGGGCGTATTCGTGATCGCAGTGAAGCCCGCCCAAGATGAACTCGAAGGAGACCTTCACGACCTCTACCCAGAGCGCGCTGTCCACCTAGCGGCGGAGGGTTCCTGAGACTCGAGTTCCAATCCGTTACCGCGGTCTCGCACCAGTTTGCTCATGACAGCGAGCGCCAGTTCGCATCTCTGCTCGATTTCTACGGAGTTCCTTGGGAGTACGAGCCACGGGCATTTCCAATCGCCTGGGACGGTGAGGGAAGGCCCAGCCAATATTTCACTCCCGACTTCTACCTCCCCGACGACGATCTCTTTATCGAGATCACCACGATGAGCCAGAAGTTGGTCACGAAGAAGAACGGAAAGGTGAAGACGCTTCGACGTCTTTACCCGGACGTGCGCTGCAAGATTCTCTACCAGCGTGATTACCTCCACTTGGTCGAGAAATACGGACTCGAGCGACCGACCAACCTCCCTCATGAGCCCCGGCCAATCCGCCTCCCCGGACCGCCCTCGGTGACCCGGCTAGGAGAGCGGGGGAGCGGGCCTCGCATTCGCTGATCCAAGGCTCTTGACCCAAGACTCGTTGAGCCAGTCGGCGCTGCACGTACTCCACGCCGGGCTGGGTGCCCGCTTCGTCGACTTCGGTGGCTGGGAAATGCCCGTCCAGTACCAGTCGGTCCTGGGGGAGCACCGGGCTGTCAGAACGAATGTGGGTTGGTTTGATGTTTCCCATCTCGGACGATTCCTGTGGCAAGGAGAAGGTGCCAGGGAGAGTCTTCGTTCCCTTCTTTCCAACGACGTCGATCTGATCGACCCGGGTCGGACGCAGTACAGCCTGCTCCTCAACGACCGCGGGGGAATCGAAGACGATCTATTGGTCTGGTGGTTGGAGGAGGATCGCTTCTGGGTGCTACCGAACGCCTCCACCCACCAAATGGTGATCGATCGATTTCGGGCCACCTCGCCGGAGACCAGATTCGAGGACCTGCGAGCACGGACGGTGATGCTGGCCGTCCAAGGTCCCGATGCGCCTGCTGTCCTCCAGAATCTGCTTGGTGTCAAGCCCAAACGGTTTCGGACCTATGACGCAACCTTCGCCGGCTCTCCTGTATGGCTGGCAGGAACCGGCTATACGGGGGAGAGAGGCGGTGAGGTGGTCACCGACCCGGAAACGGCGACGGCCCTGATCGGTGCCCTGATCGAGTCGGGGGCAACCCCATGCGGGCTCGGCGCTAGGGACACTCTGCGACTCGAGGCCGGGCTGCTTCTTGCCGGTCAGGACTTCGACCCGACCACGAATCCCCTCGAAGCTGGACTCGACTTTGCGATCGCCTGGAACCACGACTTCGTCGGTAAAAACGCCCTGGAGAAGGCCCGCACCGCCGGGGTGGCCCGCCGGATGACCGCGTTTACCCTTGCCGGCCGCACCATCCCGCGACCCGGGCATCGCCTGCGCGCGGGCTCATCCCGGGGAGAGGTGACCTCTGGCAATTTCAGTCCCATGCTCGGACATGGCATCGGAGTGGGATACCTGTCGCCTCCAAGTGACGCCGACCCTGAGGTCGAGATTCGGGGAAACTGGGAGCCTGCCGAGAGGGTCGAACTCCCGTTTTACAAGCGGTGACAGCCGACTTCTCCGGCGAGAATTTCCCGCTCCCGCCCGGGATCAGCGAGGGCCCCCGTCTCCTCGACCCGCCGGCTGACGCTCTCGGGCCCGAGTTGACGGTCGGCGGCCGGACGATCCTCCCTACCGAGATCCGCCAGGCGTTGGTTGTGAGCCACCCCAATCGTTTCGGCGTGGCTCAAGACCTGAATCGGCTGGCCGCGCTCGCTGAAGGAGCTCCGATATATGTCCGACTCGATCCGATTCTCATCGACCAGTGTGTGCTGCCGTTTCCACTCGTCTCACTGGTGGAATGGCCCTTACGCGACCCCGGCCCTAGGCAGCGAGCTGGCTGGAGGACCCGTCTGGCGGCCGACTTTCTCCGGCGTCGGCTCCGTCAGGTTCGTGGATTACGTTTTATGTCTCCGTCCCAAGCCGGCGGAGCGGTGGCATTGATCTTGGCGGTTCCAGCTCGAGAGGTTGTCTCCCAAGTCGAGGTTGCCGGGGCGCGAGTGCTCGCCTGTGGGCCTTGGGAGGGATGCATCGTCGTCACATGCGGCTGGTGGCACACGCGTGCCCAGCTCGCCGCGGTCGCCGACGCCATCGGCGCCGTGCTGGAAGGGAAGTCTCTCCAGCCCATCCCCGAGGATCGGTACGACCGCTTGCCCAACGATCTCGCCTGGCGCCAGCTAGATAGCATCCAAGCCCCCGAACACGAGGAGATGGTTTGATCCAGAGCGTTGCCCGGCCCGAGCCCGCCCCCGATGGCGGTGCCCAGCTCGTTCGCGAGTGGGACCCGGAGACGGTACCCAAAGGCGATGTGGTACTTGTTCACGGCATCGGAGAACATTCGGGTCGGTACGCACAGGTTGGTTCGTGGCTTACCGAAGCCGGTTATCGAGTCCGTGCCTTCGATCTGTTGGGGTTCGGAGCATCGTCGGGAGCCAGAGGTGATATTGCTCGTTGGAGCCTCTATCTCGACCAAGTCGAAGGCCATCTGCGGGCGATGCGAACCGAGGGCCGGCCCGTCGTGCTCATGGGGCATTCGATGGGGGGATTGATCGCCGCCGAGTACGCGATTTCGGAACGGCCGCGGCCGGACCTCTTGGTTCTGTCCTCCCCGGCCATCATGGGTGGCGCTGGCTGGCAGCGAGCTCTCGCCCCTTTTATTGGACGGGCCTTTCCGACCCTTTCTCTCCCGACCGCGGTGAAAGGGTCGCAACTCTCGCGCGACCCCGCGGTCGGAGAGACCTACATGTCGGATCCGCTCAATCTCTTCAAGGCCAGCACCCGGCTGGGAGCCAACGTCTTCGCCTCCCAGGACCGTGTGACCCCGCTCTTGGCTCGAATCTCGATTCCCACCTTCGTCATACATGGCGGCGACGACACTGTCGTCCCGCCGGAGGCGAGTCAACTCCTCGTCGGTCTACCGGGGGTGGAACGCCGTCTCTATCCCAATCTTCGTCACGAGTGTCTCAACGAGCCCGAGGGGCGCGAAGTGGTGGCCGACATCGTCTCGTGGTTGGACGAGCACACAGGTCGGGAGGAGCCCCCGAGCTAGCCTGAGGTGCCAATGCGCCGGTTTGTGCCGATCTCCTTGGCGTTGGTCCTGGCGGCGTGTGGGCAGACGCCCCCGCCCCGCGAAACCTTGCCCGACGCCGCCACGGTGGTCCCCGAGCCGCAGGCTTGTGCGGTGCTGGTCGGGGAGAGCCAGGGAGTGGCCATTGAAGACGTCCTCGCCGACACCGGAGCAGACGGCGCCTTGCAGTCAGGTGACCTGCTCGTCTCGGTGGACGGAGAGGCCGTCACCAGCGCCACGGTTCTACGGGAGATCCTGGCGACCAGATCGGTCGGGGACTCGGTGTTGATCGTGGTGCGCCGTGATGGCGACGAGATGACCGAAGAGATTGTTCTCGGAGCGAATCCCGACGCTCCGGAACGGCCGATGCTCGGGGTCCTGGTCACCACCGCTTTTGAGCGCATCCCTCCGGCTGAGCTCGGAAGCGAACCGGCGCTCGAGGGGGACTTCTCCCGGGCGACGAGCATTGCCGGCCAGATGTATGCCTTCGATCCGGTGGAGGGTTCCTGGGTCAGCCTCGATTTCGCCACCCCGGCTCAGACCTGGGCAGTCATCGGAGACCGGATCCTTACCCTCGAGAACCCCAATACGCCGGAATCAGCACTGGTTGACCACGTTAACGGCGAGGAGCTCCTGTTTGAGGTGGCCGATTGGAACGGTTCGCAAATCCTCGGGACCATGGGTGAAGGGGTGGTTACGGCCGTGACCCGACCAGTGGAAGGGGAAGTCAATCTCGTCCAGGTGGCAGTGATGTTGGTCGACTTTGGAGAGAGGACCGCGAGCTGGATCTGGCTGGCCAACCCGGAACTTGGGCTCCCGGTGGCCTCGTTCCCCTCTCCCGACGAGAACCGTCTACTGGTTGTCGGCCAGGATCAAGAAAGTTCCGAGTTCAGACACGCTGTTCTCTCGGCCGAGGGCCAGGTGGTAGTCGAGAGCCTGACCAGCACGGCCGGAGCGATTGCGCTGGGGTGGTACGACGAAGAGACCATCCTGGTCGGCGCCGACCCCGGTGGACTGGCCCTGGTCGACATCCGAAGCGACGAGAGCACCGTCATTGAGCTTCCCGCCGCCATTGGAAATGTCCGCCGAGCGTGGCCGGTAGGCGACGGGACTCACCTCCTGGCCGAGGCCGGTGCAAGCCTGATTCGCTTCGACACGAGCGGTGGAGAAGAGATCCGCACGCTCGCCGACAACTGCCAGATCGAACTCCTCGGCGACCCCGGTTTCGCCGGATAGCTTTTCTCTGGGCTATAGACGTTGTAGAACAACCTCTAGAACCCAGGGTTCCTTGTTAGGCGGGGTCCTCGGCCGGATCAGGCGCAGGATCGTCGGCGCGGTCGCCGTTCAGTTGGGAAGCGGGGCGGTTGACGGCGCCGTTGTGGCGGGCATCGTTGGTTTCGTCGAAGATGACCTGCCAGCCCTTGGGTTCTCGCATGGCTCTCGCTCCTGGCGGGGAGCCCATGATCTGTGAAACCTCGTCGCCGGAAATGGTCTTCTTCTCCTCGAGAACCGCCGCGATTCGCAGCACCTCATCGCGGTGCTCGTCGAGGAGGTTCCAGGTCTTGTCGTAGAGATCGGTCAGTTTCGTATTGATCTCGTCCTGGCGCCGGGCGACCGCCACCGCGGCGGCGTTGCCGGATTGGCCCATCCCGGTCTCGTTGACGGTCAGTGACAGATAACGATCACCCATACCCCAGACGCCTTCCATCAGCGCAGCAACAGCCGTGGCGCTGCGAAGATCACCGGTGACGCCCGAGGAGTTGTCGTCGTCGAAGAACATTCGCTCGCCTGCCAGAGAGGCCAGCGAAACCATGATGTCGGTCTCGAACTCCGACTTCCACTGGGTGAACCGGTCCTCGGCCAGCAGGTTCTTCACCATTCCGCCCGTGTCGCCGTGGCGCTCAATCGTGACCAGATCAATCTGCATGTGCCGGCGCATGGTGTGGGCGACGACGGCGTGCGATGCTTCGTGGACCGCTACCGCGTGACGTTCGCGCTGGATGTATTCGGCATCCTCCGCCGGACCTAGTTCCTTCAAGGCCTTGGCCTTCCAGATGTCGTCCCAGGTGACGATGTAGCGGTCGTTGCGAATGGCCTGGATGAGGGCTTCGTTGACCAGGTCCTTGATCTTGGCTCCGGAATAGTAGGGAGTGACCGTCGCCAGTTTCTCGACCTGTTCCTCGGTGAGCTCGTGCTTGACCTTGTCCAAGTACCCCCGCAGGGTCTGCAAACGGCCGTCCTTGGACGGGTATCCCATCTTGTAGATCCGGTCGATCCGGCCCGGGCGGAGCATCGCCTCGTCCAGGGCGTTGGGCATGTTGGTGGCCATGATCGTGAGGATCCGATACTTGGGAGCAGGCTTGGGCCGGAACCCGAGCAGCTTGCGAATCTTGTTGGTAAACCCCCGGGGCTTCTTGAGACCGTTCATCTCGGTCAGGAGAGCCTGCAGGGTGCCCATGCCGCCGCCTCCCATGCCCATGATGATTCGGTCCCGCAGGCTGCGAGGGGGAGCGGGGACGGTCTGAGGGTTCAGTTCGACTCCCATCTCGGTCAGGACCGCCTTTTGGCTGTGGGGCGAAAGGTAGGAAAAGCCGTTGCATTGGAAACCATTGAACCCACCGCCGCCATGAGCCATGCCGGGTTGTCCGAGGCCGGGCGCACCTAAACCACCACGGCTACCAAGCGAGTCGGCCTCGTCGAAGAAGACTATGACGCCGCCGTGACGGAGCGAGAGCTTGCGCAGCTTGCGATACAAAGACTTCACCTTGAGGATGCCGACGCCCATGAACATCTGGATGAAGGCGCCCGGCTCGACGAACACGTAGGGCTTGCCGGTCTCGCCGGCGATGCCTTCGGCGAGGAGGGTCTTCCCGGTACCAGGAGGACCCCAGAGAAGTATGCCGCCGGGGATGTATCCGCCCTTGGCCTCGATCTCATCGGGCTTCTCAAGGAAGGCGATGTTCTCTTTGATCAGACGGAGGACATGGTCCTGGCCCCAAACGTCGGAAAAGCGGGTGTTGATCTCCTCCGGCATCAGCACATCCATGCCGCCCCGGGAAAGGAACCAGAAGATGGCGACGAACTGGAGGATGACGATCGAGATCATCATCACCAGTTGCAGGATCATGGGCAGAGCGGCGAGGAACATACGCGGGGTCTGGGCGATGGCGTCGATCGGCGAGGCGATCTCGGGACGGAAGTAATCCATCACCAAGGCGTAAATGGCGACGATGATCGTCCAGCGGATGAGACGTCCCACCCGGAAGCGGGTCCAGGGCTTGAAGTGAGAGAGTCCGCCCTCGACAGTGCCGAACACGCCGTTCTGCCAGAAGCCGTGGTAGCGCTCGGAGCGCTCGGAGATGAAGTAGTGGGTCTGGCGAAGCGTTTCCAAGATGAAGAGGAGGGCGATGATCCGGCCCGGAGTCGAAGCGAGGAAGTCGGATAGGGCCTGCCCTAAGGTCACGAACGGCGGCTGGACCTGACTGCCGACTATTGCCGTCGTGATGATGAGAAGGATGATCAGGAACTTGATTCGGTCCCACGTGTCCGCCTTGCGACGGGTCTTGTTCAGGACGCTCGTTTGTTGACCAGCCACGAGTCCACCACCCTCTCGATTTGCTCCTGGTTGTCGATGTAGCACTGGCGCGAGCAGCCGGCCACGATTGAATAGATCCGGTCGTCGGAAGGA
>JBOGEX010000128.1:0-3791 GCA_050741915.1 Acidimicrobiia bacterium | reverse complement strand
CGAACTGGCGGTCTGGGAAACCAAGAAGGGCTTGTCGAGGGCAAAGCTTCGCGCTTCCTCGAGTGCATATCCCATCGCTTCTTCGACAGTGGTCCACCGACCGCCGGGCACGTTGGTGCCCCAGTTGTAGGCGGAGATGCCGACGAGATCGACTGCATCGGCTCCGGGGTAATAGTCGACCATTGAGTGGGGAGGCGTCGACCATCCATTGGGAGCGAAGACCCAACGAACATTCCAGCCCTCTGAGCCCTGGCTGGTTGTCACTTCGACAAAGCGGCGGAATGCGGCGGAGAAGTTGGCGGGGTCCAGGCCATAAGGAATCCAGTCGCCGTTCATTTCCGGCATCGGAGCCAGCATCACTGAGCGCTCTCCTCCTTCGTTGAGCCACTGGCTTATCGCCGCGCCCATTTCTGCGATCTGGGCATCGAATTTGCCCGCGGCGATATCGACCGCAGTGCCCGGGACATGGATATTGACGAAGGGAGTGGCCTCGACCGACCAGATCTCCTCGAGCAAGTACGTGAGGTTCTCAGTTCGATCGCTGATGTCGAACCAGATTCCTCCGATCGACACCTTCTTGCTTGACGCATTGTTCACCTCATTGATGTGAGCGCGCGAGTACCACTGCTGGGGGGCGTAAAGGCCGGCCATGATCTGATTGGTGGCGACTGCCACCCCCGGTTCGGCGTCCGCATACCGTGGAGTCAAGCCCAAGCCACTCACGGCGACGACAATCAACAAAACTGCAGACCGTTTGCTACGCATCGTGAGGCAATCTAACGGAGAGTCGTCGAGCCCTTCAGGCAAGGAAGGATTTGGAGGGCTGAGAGCGCCTCCTCCGAAGCAGTGCAGTCTCCTTATGGGGTCGACTTACGGCTCGAAGGATCAGTTCAACGTCGACTTCGGCGGAACCGAATCACTTCTTCGATTAGTTCGAACGGCTTCCCCGGCTATGCCGGCGGCTCCGCAGCTCGTCACGATCGCTTGCAACAGATCCCTTGACGGAAAGAGCATGCGACGTCGGTCGAAGAACCGACTCAGCACGTCAGCGGCGACCGCGGAACTCAGCCGGCGCGGCGGCGGGATCCTGGTCAGGACCGAATAGGCCTCCACCAACTCATTGCTCGGGATCGACGCTTTGGCGGCCGCTTTTCGGCACAGCTTGTGTGACTCATGCCACCCGACAACGGCCGGGACGGCCACGCTCGAGTCGATGGCGCTCAACGCCGAATCTTCTCAAGGGTTTCCCGCACCAGGTCGGTCGTCAGCGGGGGCACATGTGTCTTCGGCACCGCTACTGGGCCTTCGGGCGTCTCCATGATTTCGATCTCAAGAGGGGCGGGCCACACTTCGATCACTCCGTCCCGCTCGATGATCTCCAACTCTTCGCCGCCACGAAGGCTCAACCGATCGCGAATCGGTTTCGGCACCACAATCCGGCCGGATCGATCGATGGCAGTTCTCGTGGCAGAAAAGTTACCAAGTTGATCGATTTGGGGAGCAGCGTTCGAAAGAATCGATGTGAGGTCAGCTACCAGATGGCCCGCGAGTAATTGTCCAGAAGTGTTTGATCTTTGGTGACGAGCGCAGCCCGAAAGGCGGACGCGTGGCCGGCAATTAAGCGATCAAAGGGATCACGCGTCCAGCCCAGCTCGATCGCTTTGGTGGCGATTTCGGTCAGGCTGCCGTCGTGCACTCCAATTCCGGCGATCGCGAGGGCTTTCGTGATCGAGTCGGTCGGGTGAGTTAGGCGACCCGCCTCGACCAGGAATTGCATCTCGAGGAGGACGAGGGGCGAGATCGAGACAGAATCCGAGCCGTCGATCGACTTTACCGCTTTACTGGAAAGCCGTTTTGTCTGACCATCGGCTAGCCAGATGGCTACGTGAGTGTCAAGGAATATCACTCTGCCAATTCTCCGACCAATCGAGATGGACTAGGTCTTCAGGATCACCGACGATGAGGTCGCCGAAGCCGAGGGAAGACGCTAAATCCGAGCGGCTCATCCCGGGCTCCGGAAGAAGAACGATCCGCAGTCGTTTGCCCTTGCGTTCGACATCGACCGGCTCGCCGGTGCTCACGACTTGGTCGAGGATTCGATAAACGTTCTGTCGGAGCTCCGTCGCGGTGATCATACGTACGATATTAGGTGTGCCGTACGTACACGGCTATCCGGCTGTACTTTCGGCCAGCGCGGTCAAGGAGAGTTGAGAAGCGGAACCGTCACCGTATGGTGAGGGAATGTCGCTCAAATGCGCCCAACCGGCGTCGAGCCAACGCCGCGCTTCGTCGCCGATAGCCGGGCCCGGTTGGATCAGCACGGCGAAGGTGCCCATTACTTCGGGTCGTTCGGTCGAGTTGCGGACGACGACCAGGGGTCGCTTGACCACCGAGGCCTCCTCGGCGATCCCGCCTGAGTCCGAGACCATCAACGCCGACTCCGCCTCGAGGGCGAGGAAATCGCGATAGCCGATTGGCTCTGTAACCCGCAGCTTCTCGAGCAACGTCCCCAGTCCAAACGACTCGGCCCGCGCCACCGAGCGGGGATGGAGCGGCAATAGCACCGGGAGCGGAAGGTTGGCAAGTTCATTCAGGATCATTGCGTAGCGCTCGGGATCATCGACGTTCTCGGGTCGATGGAACGTCGCCAAGACGTAGGAGCCAGGTTCGACCCCCATACGGGCCAGGATCTCGCCTCGGTCAGAGGGCATGAATCCCTCGACCGCCTCGACGACTGTGTTACCGGTCAAGGCCACCCGGTTTCCAAAGATTCCTTCCGACGCCAGGTTCTCCAGCGCGGTTTCGGTCGGAGCGCAGCAGAGATCGCTCAGATGGTCGGTGATGACACGGTTGTGCTCCTCCGGCATCTGCCGGTCCCGGCTTCGCAATCCCGCCTCGATGTGACAAAGGAAGATGCCGCGGGCATTGGCGGCCAGAGCTCCCGCGGTCACCGAGTTGGTGTCGCCTTGCACTACGACCGCTCGGGGCTGATGCTCGGCCAGGAGACGGTCCAGAGACGACGTGGCCGAGCCGATCTGCTCGCCCCGGGAGACTCCTCCGATCTCAAGAAACAGATCAGGGGCGGCCAGGCCCAGATCCTGGAAAAAGACCTCGGAGAGGTTGGGGTCGTAGTGCTGACCGGTGTGGACTACGAAGGCCGCCTCTTCGAGCAGCTTGATGATGTGGGCGAGCTTGACGATCTCGGGCCTCGTCCCCAGCACCACCGCCACTGACTTGGGCGGGAATCCGTAGCGGTTGCTCATAACCTCGTCGGCAATGGTACGGGGTGTCCTTCTCTCGCTTGAGATCATCGTGGCGAGCCTCGGTCTCTACAACCTCGCCATCGCTTTCGCCGGCTGGAGGAACCCGCCACCCTCAATCGGCCCTGCCCTCGAGCGCCGGCCCTTCCGGGTGGTGATCCCCGCCTATAACGAGGAGCGGGTGATCGAGCGCCCGGTCAACGACCTCCTTGCCCAGCTCCGCGCGGGCGACGAGTTGTGGGTGCTGGCCGATCGCTGCAGTGATCGAACGGCCGAGGTTGCCAAAGAGGCGGGTGCGATAGTGGTTGAGCGGACCGAGGGTCCCGACGGAAAGGGTGCTGCTCTCCGGTGGTTTCTCGAACAAAGGCCACTTTCGACCGAGCAGGCGCTGGTGGTGATCGATGCCGACAACCTGTGCCCATCGAATCTTCTCTCGCGGTTTGGCGAGGAACTCGGTTTGGGTCACCATGTGCTTCAGGCCTATCTCGACGTCTCCAACCCCGATCAGTCGGCCTTAGCGACCGCCTCGGC
>JBOGEX010000127.1:0-2514 GCA_050741915.1 Acidimicrobiia bacterium | reverse complement strand
AATCGACATGGCGTGCAAATCGACCACGCAGTAGAAGGTCTGGTAGTCGGCCTGCATCTTGACCCAATTGTCGAGGGCTCCCACCAGGGTACCGATGTGGAGCTCGCCGGTGGGCTGGATACCTGAGAACACTCGGAGACGGTCGGTCAATTCGCTTGCTTCCATTTGGAGTCGTTCCAATCTTGGGCATTGGGAGATCCGAACCAATGATATGAGGAAGACTTGGGCAGGAATCGGCCTCGGACTGACGTCGGGTCTGGTCGCCCTTGGCGCCGGAGAACTGGTTGCGGGGGTGCTGCCGGAGACACGTTCGCCGGTGATCGATGTGGGCGACCGCGTCATCGATCTCGTGCCACCGGCCGTGAAGGACTTCGCAATCGAGGTCTTCGGCACCGCTGACAAGCTGATACTGCTGATTGGGATCGGCCTGGTGATAGCCGTGCTCGCCTCACTTTTGGGCACTGTTGCACTCCGCAGGCCCCGGGCGGCCATGCTCGGCTTCGGGGGGTTTGGCTTCCTCGGGGCTGGCGCCGCCCTCGCCGGCGGAGGGGGAGTGGTTGTGGTCATACCCAGCCTCGTTGCAGGGGTCGCTGGTGCGGGCACCCTCGACTACCTCGCCCGCCGATCCACTTCCGAATCGACGGGGCGGCGGCGATTTTTGGTTCTGGCCGGAGGGATGGCAGTCGGAGCGATCGCGGCCGGGCTGGGCGGACGCTTACTCCGTAGTGTCCTCGCCGGCGCAGGTCCGGCCGGTCCCCTTCCCCGACCCGATCAGGCATTGTCTCCGCACCCTGCTGGGGCCGACCTCGAGATCCCGGGCCTCGCTTCCTTCGTTACGCCCAATGAGACGTTCTACCGGATCGACACCGCCCTCGACATCCCCCGATTGTCGATCCCCAATTACCAACTTCTCATTGGCGGGATGGTCGCCCATCCCCTAAAGCTCACATTCGAAGACATCGTGTCGCGGCCGCTGGTCGAAGCCGACATCACACTGAGCTGCGTCTCCAACGAAATCGGAGGAAAGCTGGTCGGCAATGCCCGCTGGCTCGGCATTCGCCTCGACGACCTACTCGCCGAGGCGGGGATCGATCCCGCCGCTGATCAAATCGTGGGCCGATCCGCCGATGCGTACACGTGTGGCTTCCCGGTCGCGACGCTCGATGGCCGCAACTCTCTCTTAGCGATCGGGATGAATGGGGAACCGTTGCCACTGGAGCACGGCTTTCCTGTTCGACTCGTGGTCCCCGGGCTTTATGGATACGTGTCCGCCACCAAATGGCTCACCGAGATCGAGCTCACCACCTTCGCCGCCTTCGACCAATACTGGGTACCGCGGGGTTATTCCGCGCAGGCCCCGATCAAAACCCAATCTCGCATCGACACCCCCAAGCCGCTGGCCCGCATCCTCGCCGGCCCAACCACTATTGCTGGGGTGGCCTGGGCCCAGACCAGGGGCATCGAGATGGTCGAGGTCCGCATCGACGAGCAGGACTGGCAGGTGGCCGAACTGGGAGCTGCGGTCAACGACACCACCTGGCGTCAGTGGAAGATCTCCTGGGCCGCCACACCCGGGCGGCACTCTTTGACGGTTAGAGCCACCGACGGCACTGGCGAGATCCAAACCGAGGAGCGAACGCGGCCGGCGCCGGATGGAGCCACCGGGTGGCATAGCGTCGTCGTGCTGGTCGACGGCTGAAGGGATTTCACCAATCTGGTCTCTAGGTCCCTCCGAATCCTCTCTGGACCCCGGCAGGGGAACGAAAACCCGGGGAAGAAAGGACAAAACATGCAAGGAAAACTTCGAATCTTCGGTCTTCTGCTGGTCATAGCTCTACTGGCTGCGGCCTGTGGTGGCGGCGACTCGGCGACCACCGCCGGCACCTCGCCAGCCACGACCGAAGCAATGACTGAAACAACTGAAGCGATGACCGCGACAACGGAGGCAATGACTTCGACTACCGAGGCCATGACCGAGGAGTCGATGGTCGCTACCGAAGCGAATGTCGGACCGGCCTGTGGGGCCGTGCCCGCCGATGGCGAAGGAAGCTTCGAGGGCATGGCCGACGACCCGGCCGCCACCGCCGCCTCCAACAACCCGGTCCTCTCGACCCTGGTGGCGGCAGTGACCGAGGCTGGGCTGGTCGACACGTTGAACGGCGAGGGTCCCTTCACGATCTTTGCGCCCTACAACGATGCGTTCGCGGCCATCCCCGAGGGAGACCTCAACGCCATCATGGCTGACCAGGAGCAGTTGACCTCGATCCTCACCTACCACGTGGTGGGAGGAGAGTCCTTTGACATGGCAGCGCTGGCCGAGGCCGGCACGGTTACCACCGTCAACGGTGGCGACCTGAGCGTCGAGGCCGACGGCGAGTTGATCAGCGTCAACGGTGCCGCGGTTCTCTGCGGAAACGTGCAAACCGCCAACGCCACTGTCCACATCATCGACACCGTGTTGGTTCCCGCCTAGAAGACCAGACTGAACTGTGTCGATCTACCGGGCTCACAGCC
>JBOGEX010000126.1:0-85520 GCA_050741915.1 Acidimicrobiia bacterium | reverse complement strand
TCGTAGAGCTCACAGCCGCCGGCACTCAAGACGCCCATCAACCCGGCGGTAAGACCGGGACCATCCGGTCCGAAGACGCGGACGAGAATGGTCGAGCGACCGGGCCGTTCAGCCATCAATTGCCCCCTCCCCGGCTACGCCGGTACTCCCCCCTTCGGGGGGAGAAACAGCTATCTAACTGCTGGATCGAGGCGGGTAGCCGCCTCGATCCACGATTCGACCATGGCTTCGGTGGGAAGGCGGCGAACCATCTGTTTACGTCCGTTGGTGTCGACCAGCTTGGCGGTCAAAGCCATGGCGTTGCGGCGCCGCAGGTCCTTGATCGTCCACACCCCACACGTCTCCAGCAAGAGCGCGTACTCAGAGCCAATTCCCTTCACTCGCATCAGGTCGGCTCGTTGCGCCCAGCGCAAAACTTGCTCGGATTCGAATCCCATATCCCCGGCAACCTGGTCGCGCCCGCCTTTGGTACCGGCCCGTTTCAATAGCGATTCCGTGGTGCGGATTCCTGCCTTGCGAAGCTTGGTGGCGTCTTTTGCGTCGATGCCAGCGATCTCATCGATTCGGGCCACATAGCTCCTTTTTCACAACGCCCCGGAAGGCGTTCGACTTTACCGAAGTGGAACGCTCACCGCCTGGGTCGCAAGTCCTCAATGTCTTCGTCGGTGTCAACATCGCGCGGTGGTCGTGCTTCAAACCACACCTCCTCCACCCATTCGGGATGCGCCTTGAGAAGGGGCTTCGCACCGGCATCACCTTCCAGACTCATCAGACGCGTCCACAGCGGTCGCTCAACCACCACTGGATTCCCCCACTCGTACCGATACTTGGGCACGATCACCTGTCGCTTCGTGCGACTGCGCGCTTTCAGAAGCGCATTCACAACCTCGTGATCGATTTGCGGTTGATCGCCGAGGAAAATGGCGACTGAATCAGATCGAGTGAATCGCAGTAGCGCGTCTAACCCGACACGAAGCGATGAAGCCATCCCGCTCTCCCACTCGAGGTTTTCGACGACGACCCAATCGGTGAAGTCGACCACGTCGAGGATGCGATCTGTGGCCGCGCCCAAAACGACAAAACGATGATCGAAAGGCCCTTGGGCAACCTCTGCCAGGACGTGACCGAGGAGGGTCCCCTCCCCCCACGGCTCGATCTGTTTGGGTCGCCCGAGTCTCTTCGAACCTCCCCCGGCCAGCACCAGCGCCGCAATCACCCGCCCGACGCTACCCCCTTCAGTTGCCGGGCAAGTAGCCGCCAGT
The DNA here is from genome assembly GCA_050741915.1 of Acidimicrobiia bacterium. Taxonomy (GTDB): domain Bacteria; phylum Actinomycetota; class Acidimicrobiia; order Spongiisociales; family ZC4RG35; genus JACCTH01. Next base: position 84,258 of record JBOGEX010000126.1, on the reverse strand, counting down.
CCCGATGAGATCGAGTTCGGAGTCGGGGCGTCTGGTGGCGGAGACCACCTCCGCCAGGATCGCCACCGCGATCTCGGCTGGGGTGCTGGCGCCGATGTCCTTCCCGATCGGCCCGTGGATCCGATCGATGGATCGGGGATCGAATCCGGCGGCTGCCAACCGCTCTCGACGCCGTTGGGCAGTCTTGGAGCTACCCATAGCGCCGATGTAAGCAAACTCACCAACCAGCAGCTGCGGCCAGAGAGGGTCTTCAAAACGGGCGTCATGACTGAGGATGACGACGGCAGTTCCGCGATCGAAAGCAAGATCCAGTTGATCGGGCCAGCCGCTCAAAAGCTGGTCGGCGTCGGGAAAACGCTCCTCGGTGAGAAAGGCCGGGCGAGCGTCGCTGACAGTCACGTGGTAGCCGAGTCTTCTGGCCATCGGTACCAACTCCTGGGCGATGTGGACCGCCCCGAAGATGACCATGCGAGGAGCGGGAGCAACGCTCTCGATATACACCTCGTGCGGTCCGTACTCCAAGGTCAGGTTCAATCCTCGATCGAGCAAACGACTCGCATCGGCCGCCACGCTTGCTTCGACATCGGCCGGAATCCCTCCTTCGCTTACCAGGCCGTCGACCAAAAGCGCGCTCTGACCGAGACCCGGGCCCCCCACCATGGTGACGAATGAGCCGTATCCATCCGCTTGCAGCAACTCCTCGACCGCATCGAGTACCGGATTGGAACTTTGATCTTCGAGAAAGACCTGAATGCGACCACCGCATGCCAGTCCCACCTCGAAGGCATCCTCGTCGGCGATCCCGTAGCCGACTAGTTCGGGACGGTCGTCCTCCATGACCTTCTGTAAGCGGAGAAACACATCGTTCTCCACGCAGCCACCCGACACCGAACCTGCCATCTCCCCGGCTGAGGAGATCATGAATCGAGAGCCGACCGGGCGCGGCGCCGATCCCGAAACGCGAGCGACAGTGGCGAAGCCCACTTTCTTACCTTCTGCCAGCCAGGATCGTCGGCGCTCAAGCTCTTCAATCATGAACGGCCCCACCGTTGATTGTTTTGATGGCGGGGACCGGACGAGTGTGGCCAGAAATCGACTCCAACACTGCCACCACCTTCTCGAGATTGGAAAAGTTCGTAACCGGCAGGAAATCATCAACGTAAGGAAGGGCGGCTTTCATCCCTCGGGTGAGCGGGGCATAGGAGGCACGTCCGGCCAGGGGATTGAGCCAGATCACCCTATGGACGCTGCGATGGAGGCGCGCCATCTCATTGGCGAGAAGGAGCGGGTCACCTCGGTCCCACCCATCTGAGATCACCACCGCCACTGGCCCGCCCCGACCTACCCGCCGCGACCAGCGCTGATTGAAGGAGGCAATGGCGTCGCCAATACGGGTCCCACTCGACCAATCAGTCACCGCTCCCGCCACCTCGGCAATAGCGCGGGAAGGGTCACGCCGTTCGAGCTGTCTCGTGATCCTGGTGAGGTGAGTGGCAAAGACGAAGGCCTCCAGCCGTCCGAGCCGCCCGCGGGCGGCATGGGCGAAGTAGAGCAGCATCTCGGTGTATCGCTCCATCGATCCCGAAACGTCAGCAATGAAAATCAGGGGGCGGCGGCGTCTTTTGCGCTCCACGAACTCAAGCTGCATCAGGTCGGCTTCGGGACCAACCGTCCCCCGCAAGGTTCGACGGAGATCAGGTCGCCCCCGGTGGAGAGCGGGTCGTTGACGACGACTCCGCGCCTGAGCGGGCTCCCAAATCATGTCATCGATCAGGGCCCGGATTTCGGCCTCTTCTCTCGGGGTGAGGGTCGCAAAGTCGCGGTTGCGCAGCCGCTCGATCGCCGACGCTCCCGATGTGCGTACCCGGCTCTCCTCGCCATCGTCGGATCCTTCTTCAGCGGAGGACTTGATGGACCACGCCCGCTCGTTCTGAGTGACATTGACGATCACCGGCGCCGTCTCGGCGCGGAAGAACTCCAGGAAGACGCGGGTAAAAAGCGGATACTGAATGACGTCTGTACAGCAGACGGCTCGCAGGGCGTAAAAGACGTCGCCCGGTGGGGCGAGGCCGACCTCGTCGATGGCACGCACCACGTCGGCAGTAGTACCCGCCGGCACCGGGAGTCCCTCGTGACGCAGACGGCTCGAGAATCCCACCAGCACTTCGAGACTGGCGGTGGGCCTCACCCCGACTGGCAATGTCCCTCGGCGGGCCGCAGGTACCAGAGACCGCCGGCGTACAGGGGCATGACCGTCAGCTCGGCACAGCTGCTCGAGTAGCTCAGGGGGAGCTGGCGCCACTCGAAATGCATTCCGTCCGGCGTGCTCCAGGTGCCTCCCCAGGAGAATCCCCAGCGACGAAAGACCTCGACGATCGCCAGGGGCAACGTCGGAGGAGCCCCATACTGATTAGACGAGGGGTTGAGATCGATCGCAATTCCCCAGGCATGGCGCGAGAGCGAGTAGCCGGGATCACCGCCCCGATTGAAGCGGGGGTTGTAACAACCGCCGGCGAGTTGGAAGTCGGCCGGATCGAGGGCGGAGATCAAGCTCGACCGCTCGAGCTCGGAGACCACACCTCGCAGATACGGGACCAGAAGCCGGTGGCAACGGAAGAGTCCGAGGGGTGCCAAGTCGACATCGACGATGTTGGCCTCAATCCACGCCGGATCGATCTCGACCTGGTCTCCCCCAGCGTCGCGGATGGCGAACTCACCGAAACGGGCTTTGACCAAGCCAATCGGAAGGACTGGATCGGTGAGCACATCGTCGCTCAATCCGTGGATGCGAATGGCTGGATCGAAAAAGCTTCCGCGGACGGACGCTTCGACTCGGTCGAGTCCTTCTCCGTAGACCATGATGGCAAAGGGACGGTCGATGCCGAGCTGGACGGCCGTGGTCTTGGCGACCATGAGCTCGGCCCCGAACAGTTCCTGATCAGCGACGATGGCGCCGACCGGGACTGCGACAGTTCCGCCGGTTAGCGGCTCGAGGTCGAGCAGGTCACCCACCACCGCACCTCTGATCGAAGCGCTGAGCTCGGAGAGAGCTGCCTCACCTCTCGTCAAGGCCGCCCGCACCGCATCGCTCACGATGGGAGCGGCGGGATCGATGGCGCCGGTGAGAAGCGGATAGCCGAACCCAGGCGGCGCCGATTGGATGACTGTCTCACCTCGCCGCAACGACCACAACCGAAGCGTCACTCGATCAAGGACGGTGACGGATGCCCCGTTTAGTGCCGCCGCTCCCGACACGATCGCCATGGTGTTGGGCCGCAAGCCTCCGTTCTCACGCACCTGCAGCAGCGCCGGCCGCGCCGGGACCTCTACAGGACCTTCCTGGGCGAGAGCCGGAATTCCCGCTGCGACCAAGGAGAGACCGAGGAGAAGAGGAAGCATCTTCATTCGTGCACCAGGGCTTCGAGCCCGTGCTGGCGAACCGACTCGATGTCCTCGCGGTACTTCAACACGGTGCCCAAGCTCTCATCGATCGTGGTCGGGTCGAGACGGGTGGCAGAAAGCACCTTCAGGGCTGCTGCCCAGTCGAGGGTTTCCGCCACGCCGGGCGGCTTGAACAGATCGAGGGCGCGCAAGTCCGACATGGCCAGAGCCAGCTGTCGCGCCAAGGTGTCGTCGACCTCGGGCAGGCGAGCCCGCAGGATTTGCACCTCTCGCTCAACGGAGGGGTAGTCGAGCCAGTGATAAAGGCATCGCCGCTTGAGGGCATCGTGGATCTCGCGGGTTCGGTTGGACGTGATGACGACTACCGGGGGCTCGTCGGCTCGAATGGTGCCGATCTCGGGAAGTGTCACCTGAAAGTCGGAAAGGAGCTCGAGCAGGTAGGCCTCGAACTCTTCATCGGCCCGATCGAGCTCATCGATGAGCAAAACCGAACTCTTGCCGAGCGCGGAAGATTCGATCGCCTGCAGAAGCGGCCGCGGTCGAAGAAACTCCCGACTCATGATGTCTGATACATCGGCCTCTTTGCCCTCGCCTCGAGCCTCGATCAAGCGAATCGCCAGCATCTGGCGGGCGTAATCCCACTCGTACAACGCCTGGCTGGCATCGAGGCCCTCGTAGCACTGGAGCCGTATCAGGTCAGCCTCGAGTACCACCGCGAGAACCTTCGCCACCTCTGTCTTGCCCACCCCGGCTTCGCCCTCGAGAAAGAGAGGCCGGCCTAGCTTCAAACCGAGATAGGTGGTGACCGCCAGACCGCGATCGGCCACATAGCCGGTACGGGCGAACGCGGCGACGACCGCATCGACGGAGTCGGGGACCACCGGGAAAGTCTAAGGGTGGCTGGTCAGCCCGAAAGAGCCCTCTTGATAGCCCGTTTGGCAAATACTTTGGCGAGGTGGGTCTTGTAGTCGACCGTGCCATAGAGGTCTTCGAGGACCGTAACTCCGTCTGCTGCCTTGGCCGCCGCCTCCTCAATCGCCTGATCGGAACCATCGGTCCCGATCAACGCCTGAGCGGTCGCCGAGGCGAGGGTGGGCTTGGCCGCCACGCCTGTCAGAGCCACCCGGGCGTCAGCGATGGAGCCGTTGGCCCTCTGTACCCAGGCCGCGGCCCCCGCCACCGCATAGTCAGTGCGTCCCCCGCGCCGACCGAGCTTGTCGTAAGCCGACATGCCCCCCCTTCTGACCTTGACGGCGGTAACGACCTCGTCTCCTTCGACTGCAGTCGTCAAAGCATCGAGGAAAAACTCCTCAGCCGGGATCTCTCTGGTTCCGTTGGGACCTTGGGCGATGATGACTCCCCCGAGGGCTAGCACCGCCGAGGGCTGATCGGCCGCCAGATCTCCGTGGACGACGGCCCCCACCGTCGTCCCCTGGTTGCGGACCTGCACGTCGCCGGTGTAAGAAGCCGCCTGCGCAAGGGCGTTGGGAACGATTCGTGACTCGGCGGTTTGATAATGACGAACCAGCGCCCCGATCGACACCATATCGCCTTCTGCGGTGATCGAATCGAGACCGGAGATGCGGCCGATATCGACCAGAAGGTCAGGGGAAACCAGTCGCAACTTCATCAGCGGCAACAGGCTCATTCCGCCCGACATCACCTTGGCGAATTCCGATCCCTGCAAAGCTGCCACTGCTTCCTCGATCGAGGGAGGGGCTAGGTACTCGAATGCTCTCGGGAACATGATTAGCTCCTTTCCCCGTTGCTTGCTTCTTGGATGGCTTGCCACACCCGGCGCGATCGCAGCGGCATGTCGATGTGCCGCACTCCGAGGTCGTAGAGGGCGTCGACCGCGGCGTTGACCACCGTCTGTGCAGACCCGATCGTGCCCGCTTCCCCGATTCCCTTTACTCCGAGCGGATTGACGTTGGACGGCGTCACGGTTCGATGGAGCTCGAAGAGGGGAACGTCCGTGGCGGTGGGAAGCGGATAGTCGGCCAGAGAGGTCGTCAAGAGATTGCCTTCGGAGTCATAGATGGCGTCCTCCATCATCGCCTGAGCGATCCCTTGCACGAGCCCGCCATGGATCTGGCCGTCGACGATCATCGGATTGATGACGTTGCCACAGTCGTCCATGGTCAGATAGCGCAGGAGCTTGGTGTCCCCGGTCTCGGGATCGACCTCAACCAGGGCGGCATGGGCACCGAACGGCCAGGTGGCGTTGGCCGGGCTGAAGACCGACTGCGCTTCCAATCCTCCCTCCATCCCCTCGGGGAGCTGGTGGGGCTGATAGGCCCTGGTGACGATCTCCTCCCAGCTCACCGACTTGTCGGGTGAACCGGCGACGTAGGCCGAGCCATCGGCAAATTCGATGTCGTCGGCGGAGGCTTCGAGGATGTGAGCCGCAATCTGAGCGGCCTTGGCCTTGACCTTCAACGCCGCCTCGTAAGCCGCCGATCCATCCACCGCCGCCGACCGCGAACCAAAGGTGCCGACTCCCATCGGTGACTCGGCGGTCATCCCGTGACTGACCCGGACCTTGTCGTAGTCGAGACCCAGCTGGCTGGAGACAAGCTGAGCCCAGGCGGTCTCATGGCCTTGACCGGAGGGCCCGGTACCGATGATGACGGTGGCGCTGGCATCGGGATTGATCCGCACTAGACCCGAGCCGGAGAAGGCCGCCGGCAAACCGTAGGTCGTCCACGAGAAGCCGAGGCCAGCCAGGGCAGATGGCCCGAAGCCACACACCTCGACATAGCTCGCAAGACCGAGACCAACATGACGCCCATCGCTGCGCGCCTGGTTCCTTTCCTTCTTCATCGCGGCGTACTCCGAGGTGGCCACCAGTGCCTCGAGGTTCTTCTGGTACTCACCCGTGTCGTGCGTGAATCCGATCGGCGACGTGGCGTTGGGGAAGGAGTCAGCGGGGATGAAGTTCTTGATTCGAATCTCGGCCGGGTCCATTCCGATCTCGCGGGCGTAGGCGTCGATGATCCGCTCGAGGTAATACATGGCCTCCGGACGCCCTGCTCCCCGGTAAGCGTCGGTGGTCATGGTGTGAGTGGTGACGCAGGCGATCTTCCAGTGGGTGGGGAACTTGTACTGACCGGCCCCGACAAATGTTCCCAGGAAAGGGATGGCGACCGTGAAGTTCATCGTGTAGGCACCCATGTCGGCCAGCCCGTCGAGCTCGAAGCCGAGAATCTCGCCGCCTTTGGTGCCGGTGATGGTGGCAGTGGCGACCCAGCCCCGACCCTGAATCGTGTTGTTGGGCGACTCGCGCCGAGACTCGGTGTACTTCACCGGCCGATTGAGTTGTTTGGAAGCAAAGGCCGTCAAAATCTCGTCGGCATAGATGTTGAGCTTGGCGCCGAACCCGCCGCCCACCTCGGGGGCGGTGACGTCGACGGCATTGGCGGCCAGCCCAAAGGTTTTGGCGATGGCGCCGGCCAGGGCATGGGGGATCTGAGTTGACGAATACACGGTGAATCGCTCGTAGCCGTCGCTCCAATCGGCGATCACCGACCGCGGCTCGATCGCAGTCGGGATCAACCGCTGATTGATCATCTCCTGGCTGACGACGACCACGTCATCGCGCTTCTTGGCGTCGGCGATGGTCTGCTTGGTGACGGCGATGCCTTCCTCATTGCCCCACGGGCCAGCCTCCCAGGTGATCAGGATGTTCGAGTCGAGATCGTTATGGACCTTGGCTTTGTCGGAGGCTGCTTCCTTTAGGTCGACTATGGCCCGCAACGGGTCGTAATCGACCACTACCTCATCGGCCGCATCCTGGGCCTGATAGCGGTTGTCGGCCACCACCATCGCCACCGCTTCGCCGACATGATTGACCAGGCCGTCGGCCAGGAGCGGCTTCAGCTTGCCAACGGCCACCTGCGCCAACAGGGGGCCGAGATGGCGAACATCGTCGATGGTGTAGACCGCGGCCACCCCTGGCATCTTCTCCGCCTCGGTGCCATCGATCGAGTTGACCTTGGCGTGGGCATAAGGGCTTCTCACGAAGGCGACGTGAGCGATGTTGGCGAGCTTGATGTCATCGACAAAGCGCCCGCGCCCTCTGATCAGCGCGGGATCCTCGCGCCTGCGAACGGAACCTCCCAAGACACTGGTCGTGCTCATGCCGGTTGCAGTCACGCTGGCACCTCCCATTCTGCCGGCGCCGGCTTCTCGCCGCGCATCTTGGCCCCTGCGTATTCAATTGCTTTGACGATGTTGTGATATCCGGTACAACGGCAGAGATTGCCCTCGATGCCCACTCGGATCTCGTCCTCACTCGGATTGTTGTTCTGGCTCAGGAGTCCGACGGCTGACATGATCATGCCGGGAGTGCAATAGCCGCACTGGAGACCGTGGCGCTCCCAGAAACCCTCTTGCACAGGATGAAGCTCACCGTTCTGGGCCAACCCCTCAATAGTGGTGATCTCGGCACCGTCTGCGGCCACCGCCAGAATTGTGCAGGACTTGACAGTGCGGCCGTCCATGATAACGGTGCAGGCACCGCAGTAGCTCGTCTCACAGCCGATATGGGTGCCGGTGAGATTGAGATTCTCGCGTATGTAGTGGACGAGCAAGGTGCGAGCATCGACGTCGCCCCCCACCTTGCGACCGTTGACCGTCATCGCCAACTTCACGATCCTGGCCTCCTTGTTGTGATGGGCATCCGACGTTATCACCGTGTCCGTTTCCACGCCCCAGAAACGCCTCTTCCCCATGGCGGAGAGGAACGCCGCCAGGCGGAGATATCTATCGTTCCGCCTCGCTGATGGTCGCGGCCGCTCCTCCGATTCATTCCTCGGTCCGGTGGTTCAGATCCTTCGTCGGTTTGGGAGTGGTGCTTTTGGTCCTTGCCGGCCTCTGGGAGGGCTACAAGCTCCTGGGACTTACCGGGCTCCCGCTGCCGGTTCGGGCCGACGATCGTTCCATGCCCCACCTGTGGGACATCGTGCGCTCGATCCTCGAACCCGCCCGGCGGGGGAGCGAGGAGTCATTGGGCTGGGTGCTCGCCCAGGCATCGTTGGTGACGTTCCGCGAAGCCGTCGCCGGCTTTGCCGCGGGCAGCATGATTGGATTGGCATTGGGTCTTCTCTTTGTCCGTTCACCTTTGGCCGAACGCGGGTTGATGCCGTGGGTCATCGCCAGCCAAACCATTCCGCTCCTCGCCATCGCCCCGATGGTTGTTCTCTGGGCCGGCAAGTATCGCCTCCCGCTGTGGATCCCAATCGCCGCTTTGGCCGCCTTCTTGTCCTTCTTTCCGGTGACGGTCAACACCATCCGGGGGCTGCGCTCTCCCAGCCCTACTTCGGCCGAGCTCTTTCGCTCCTTCGCCGCCTCTCGTTCCCAGGAGTTCAAAAAGCTGCGGATCCCAGCTGCTTTCCCCTACCTCTTCACCGCCCTCAAAGTGGCGGCCGGCGCCAGCGTGGTCGGAACGATTGTCGGTGAGTTGCCGAGCGGTCTCCCCGATGGACTTGGTCGCCAGTTGCTCACGTTCAGCTACTACTACTCGAGTGGCCCCGAGAAGCTCTACGCCGCGGTGCTATTCGCGGTGCTCCTCGGCCTCACGTTCGTGGCCATCGTCACCCTGATCGAACGCCTGGTGATACCTCCCGCCCGCCGAGTTGTTTCATGAGCACTTCGATGGTCAGCCTGCGGGGGGTCGACAAGGTGTTCGGCGGCCGCAAGGGGACCAGCACGGTCGCCCTCAAAGGCATCGACCTCGAGATCGGATCGGGTGACTTTGTGTCGCTCTTAGGGCCGTCGGGATGCGGCAAGTCAACCCTTCTCCGGATCGTCGGCGACCTCTTGGCCCCGACCAGCGGCTCGGTAATCGTCAATGGCAAGAGTCCCGCGAGCGCCCGGCACGATCGCGATTACGGAATGGTCTTCCAACAGGCCACCCTTCTCGAATGGCGGCGCGTGCTCCAGAACGTCGCTCTTCCCCTCGAGATAACCGGAGTGGCCGAGCCTGAACGTTCAGAACGTGCCCGCGAAATGTTGAAACTCGTGGAGCTCGTCGAGTTCGCTGATCACTATCCCTGGCAGCTTTCGGGAGGCATGCAGCAGAGGGTGGCGATCGCCCGCGCCCTGACCCTGCGGCCGTCCCTTCTACTCATGGACGAGCCGTTCGGAGCGCTCGACGAGATGACGCGGGAGCGGATGCAGATGGAGCTGATGCGGATCTGGCAAGAGACCCAGACCACGGTGCTCTTTGTTACCCATTCCATTCCCGAGGCAGTCTTCCTCTCGACTCAGGTGGTGGTGATGTCTCCCCGTCCCGGACGGGTCACCGAAGTAGTCGAGATCGACCTTCCCCAGCCCCGGGAGCTCGGGACCAGAGAGGAAGCCAAGTACTTCGACAAGCTGGTCGAGGTCCGAGAAGTCCTCCGATCGGAAGAGGCGTGAATCGGATCCTCCGTCGCTATCTGGCGCCGGCAGTTGTTTTCGTCGCCGTGCTGGCTGCCTGGGAGTTCTTCGTCCGCGCCGCCGGAATTCAGGGTTTCCTCCTCCCGCCTCCCTCAGATATCGTGCGCACGGTGGCCGAGGAATGGCCGATTGTGTGGCCAGCAGGCTTGTTCACCCTGCGGGAGGCACTCGGAGGACTGGTGGGCGGAACGATCCTCGGCATAGCTGTTGCATTCGCCGTCGCCCGCTGGACGGCCATCCGAGCGGGCGTGCAGCCGCTGGCGGTGGCCGCCGGCTCGGCCCCAATCATCGCTCTGGCCCCGATCACGAATCAGTGGTTCGGGATCACGAACCCCGTGTCGAAGATGGCCGTGGTGGCGGTGATGGTCTTCTTCCCAGTGATGATCAACATGGTGCGAGGTCTCGCCGATGTCGGTGGGGCCAAGGTCGAACTGATGAACTCCTTGGCCGCCCCCGACTTCACCACTCTCTGGAAAGTGCGACTGCCCAATGCTCTCCCCTACTTGCTCTCCGCCCTGCGAGTGGCAGTTGCCCTCTCTCTCATCGGGGCGGTGGTGACGGAGTATTTCGGAGGTTCCCGGGATGCTCTCGGGGTCTACATCTCCCAGCAAGCTGGTCTGACCAGGATGGCCGAGGCCTGGGCGGGGATCGTCGTCGCCACCCTCCTCGGCGCCGCCCTCCAGCTGCTGGTGATGGGCGCGGAAAGAATTCTCATTCCCTGGCCTCCGGCGCGGAGACTGACTCCCGCCTGATCTCCTAAATTGCGGCCTACGAGTTGGGATCAACCCGGCTCTCATGGAGGAGACACATGAAGCATCGTTCAGTTCTGATATTGCTGTTGCTGGCGGCGATGTTGCTGGCCGCTTGTGGGGGTGGTTCGGGTGCGACCACCACCGCCGCCCCTGTGGTCACCACCGGTGAGCTGATACCGGTGCGGCTGCAGCTGCAATGGGTGACACAGGCGCAGTTCGCCGGCTATTTCGCCGCCATCGAGCAGGGCTTCTATACCGGCGAGGGCCTTGATGTGACGATCCTCGAAGGAGCCGTCGACATCGTTCCCCAGCAGGTCGTCGCCGCCGGCGGCGCCGAGTTCGGCCTGGCGTGGGTGCCAAAAGCCTTGGTTTCTCGTGAAGAGGGCGCCGACCTCGTCAACATCGGCCAGGTCTTCCAGCGCTCGGGAACGCTCGAAGTCTCCTGGGCGGACTCCGGCATCACCACCCCCGAGGACTGGGAAGGAATGCGGGTCGGAACCTGGGGTTTTGGGAACGAGTTCGAGCTCACCGCCGCCTTCGAGAAGTTCGGGGTCACCCCCGGGGAAGTCGTGCAGCAACCATTTGACATGTCGCTCTTGCTCAACCGCGAGATCGACGCCGCCCAGGCGATGACTTACAACGAATACGCCCAGGTGCTCGAGGCGGTCAACCCCGACACCGGCGAGCTCTATACCCCCGCAGACCTGGCAGTGATCGACTTCAACGATCCCGAGATTGGGACCGCCATGCTCCAGGATGCCATCTGGGTCGACGCTGGCTGGCTGGCCGACAACGAGGAGACCGCTTCCGCATTCCTCCGGGCCTCATTCCGGGGCTGGATCTTCTGCCGTGACAACCCCGACGATTGCGTCCAGATCGTGCTCGACCGCGGCTCCACGTTGGGCCCGAGCCATCAGGCCTGGCAGATGAACGAGATCAACGCCTTGATCTGGCCCTCGCCCGCCGGCATCGGAGTGATGGATGAAGCCCTGTGGGCACAAACGGTCGAGGTGGCGGTGAGCGAGGGGGTGATCGGCGCCGACCCCGGAGCCGAGGCCTTCCGCTCCGATCTTGCCGCCGCTGCAGTTGCGGACCTCGAAGGGGAAGGTATTGCCGTCACTGGCGATGGCTTCGAAAAGGCCACCATCACCCTCAACGAAGGAGGCGAATAGTGGGCGACGTTGTTCGAGCGGCCCTGCTGCAGACGGAATGGACGGGCGACAAGGACTCGATGATCAAAAAGCACGAGGACTACGCCCGCCAGGCCGCCGAGCAGGGTGCGGAGGTCATGTGCTTTCAAGAGGTCTTCTACAGCCCATACTTCTGCCAGGTGCAGGAGAACGAGCACTTCGACGACGCCGAGCCCATTCCCGCCGGACCTACCACCAAGGCCATGCAGGCTCTTGCCAAAGAGACCGGCATGGTCTTGGTGCTGCCGATGTTCGAGATGGAACAGGAAGGCTTCTACTACAACACCGCGGCCGTGATCGACGCCGATGGCATTTACCTAGGCAAATACCGCAAGACCCACATCCCTCACGTCAAGGGTTTCTGGGAGAAGTTCTACTTCCGTCCCGGTAACACCGGGTATCCGATCTTCGACACCAAGGTGGGGAGGATCGGGGTCTACATCTGTTATGACCGCCATTTTCCGGAGGGATGGCGAGCGCTCGGCCTCAAGGGGGCCAAGATCGTCTTCAACCCCTCGGCCACGAGCCGGGGGTTGTCGATGTATCTCTGGAACCTCGAACAACCCGCCGCGGCAGTCGCCAACGAGTACTTCATCGGTGCGATCAACCGGGTCGGACAAGAACCGTTGGGGGACAACGACTTCTACGGGTCTTCGTACTTCGTCGATCCCCGCGGCCAGAAGGTGGGAGAGGCGGCTTCCGACACCGATGAGGAGTTGATCATCCGCGACCTCGATCTCGACATGGTCGAAGAGGTCCGCAAGACCTGGGCCTTCTATCGCGACCGACGCCCCGACGCTTACGGAGATCTGACCGCCCCCTAATTCGGTCACTGACGAACGCTTCTCGGCAAATTCGGTCACTGGCGCCCGGCGGCTCGTTCGCCAGTGACCGAATAAGCCAGAAACCGGGCGTGGGTGACCGAATTTGGGGGTGCTGTTGGTTTCACCGGTCCTAAAGCCGGCGACCGATCTCGCCGAGATGGGTCGAGGTGAAGCCGTCGCGAAACTTGAGGCCGTAGCCAAGTAAGCGGTCAAAGCCGATGTGAGCCAGCCAGATCGAGCCGATGGCGAGAGCGGCCAGCGGCCCGCCCAGGAGATACCAACCCAGGATCAGGCCGGGAAAGACGAAGGTGTGGCCGAGGTTGTAAGTCATCGCGCCGACCGTGGGGTTGGCGACGTATCCAACCATCGACAGATCGGGGATGAGAAACAAGAGGCCGAACCACCACCAAGACCATTCACTTTGCGAGAAGCCATAGATCGCCAAGGCCAGCAGGAACGCCCCTTCCCAGCGCTGGATGGCGACTGGGCCCAACATCTACCCGGCCGGTGACCCGAGGCCCGAAACGAAGCGAAGGCGATTGATGACATCGAGGAGCTCGGTTTCGCCTCGCCGTGACCAGATGCTGTAGAGGCAGTCCTGACCGGTGACCGCCAGGTATGCGAGCACGGTCGGCGAATCGCTGTTTGACGTCGCGGCGGGATCGAGCGACCCCGCGACCGAGCCCTCGACGCCATAACCCGCCAAACTTCTGTCATTCCATTCGATCACGTTGGGCCAGGCTCGAACGTCGGCTTCGACTGCCGCCACCCCGGCCCCTGCTACTCCCACTGCCGAGCGTCCACAGTCCTCGCAGAATGTGCCATCCGCCGCCATCCCTGGTCCGTCGGGGGCGTCCCAGGCCACGGCCCATCCGCCGGAGAAGTTGGCCGCCCGCGGCGTAGCCCCGGCGATGCCCCCGCTCGGCGCCAGCGCCGCGCACGAAGCCTGGTTCTCGGCTTCTTCCCACTCGGCAGCGAGGACCCCGACGTCTGCAGCCGTAAGCGGCGCTGCCGCCCAAGGCGCGGCCGCAAGACTCGAGGAAGTGGTGGTGACAGCGTCCGTGGATGACGGCGTCACGATGGTGGTGGCTGGCGAGATGGAGGTGGTGGGAGGAGTGGTCTCGCTGCAGGCAAGGACCACGATAGAGAGAAAGGGTCCGATCCAGCCTGACTTCTTCACCTAGTCACTGTATAGACGCCGAAGCTAGCGTTGCCGTTCACAATTACCCGAGGAGCCTTGTGGGCACGCACGCCGAACTGCACAGCCGCCATCAGAAGGTCCTGCCCAAGTGGATGGTCCTCTACTACCACGAGCCAATCGCCCTGGTGGAAGGAGACGGGCGTCGGGTCCGCGACGCCGAGGGCAACGAGTACCTCGACTTCTTCGGAGGCATCCTCACGACCATGACCGGGTACAACGTGCCCGAAGTGGTCCGCGCCATTCAGGAACAGGCGGGAAAGATGCTGCATAGCTCGACCTTGTATCTGATCGAGAATCAGATCTCCCTGGCGGAGAGGATCGCCGAGCTCTCAGGTTTTCCCGACGCCAAGGTGTTCTTCACCAACTCGGGCACCGAAGCCAACGACGCCGCTCTGATGATCGCCACCCAGTACCGGCGTTCGAATCAGGTGTTGGCCATCCGCGGGAGCTATCACGGCAAGTCCCACTCCACGGTTGCGATCACTGGCCAGCGAAGTTGGTCGGCCACCTCCAACTCGCCGTTCAATGTCACCTACGTCCAGGGTCCGTACAAACTGCGGAGCCCCTACGGCCACCTACCCGATGACGAGTTCATCGCCGCATGCCAAGCCGATCTAGAGAACCTGCTCGAGGTCGCCACTGCCGGAGACGTTGCCTGCATGATCGCCGAGCCGATTCAGGGTGTGGGCGGCTTCGCCACCCCACCCGATGGATTCTTCGCCGCCTTCAAGGAAACCCTTGATCGTCACGGCATCCTCTTCATCTCCGACGAAGTGCAAACGGGCTGGGGCCGTACGGGCGAACACTTCTGGGGATACCAGGCACATGGCATCACCCCCGACTTGCTCACGTTTGCCAAGGGGCTCGGCAACGGGATGGCGCTGGCCGGAGTAGTGGCCTCGGCTCAGCTTATGGACTCGCTCCCGGCCAATTCCATCTCGACCTTTGGCGGCAATCCCCTCTCCACCGCGGCCGGTCTCGCCAACCTCGACTACCTGATCGAGCACGATCTCCAGACCAATGCCTACAAGGTTGGTAACCGGCTCAAGTCGAACCTCGATGGCCTGGCTGAGAGGTCGGAGATCATCGCCGAGGTGCGAGGCAAGGGCCTCATGCTGGGGGTGGAGTTGGTGAAGAAGGGTTCCCGCGATCCGGACCCAGCAGCGGCAGCGGCGGTGATGGAAGCGGCCAAAAAGGAAGGTCTTTTGATAGGAAAGGGCGGCCTCTACGGCAACACCCTCCGCCTGGCTCCTCCCTTATCTCTCACTGAGGAAGAAGCCGATGAGGGTTTTGAGAAACTGTCCCGGGCCGTCGACCGGGTGGCCAGCAGCTAGCCCGCCAGGCTGTCCCCCGGGAGAGTCAATCGATCCAGATCCGGGGCGCGGTGGGATCCGTGGGCTGCTCGAGGTAGGAGGCGGCCGCCGCTCCCAAGAAGCGGAAGGTCCATTCTTCGGCCAGCGGACGGGTGTCGCAGAAGGCCACCGGAACACTCGGGTAGCGAACCTGCAGGCGCGCAAGAAGATCGGCCAGGGCCCCGCTCGGCATGTACTGATTCCTAAAGACGGCGGCGTAGCGGTCTTCGACCACGACCGCGGCGCTGGGGTAGGTCGCAAGCTCAGCCATCTGAAAGACGAGGCCGCCGTCGGATAGCCCGGCCGAGAGATCGGCCATGCTCTTCCTCTCCACCACTGCGATGAATCGCTCTTCGATCGAGACGCCATAGTCGCCGATCGGGAGCGCCGCCCGGGCGACGGTGACCTTTTGCTTGGCGAATCGGTATGGGTACCTCTCCCGAGTGTCGATCGTGATCGTGAAATCCTTGAGCCACGAGGCCCGGCGGCCGGGGACTCGAACGCCGGGCCGGGACTTGGCGGTGGTGCGGGCCGACTGCCAAAAGATCGCCTCTCTCCCAGCTTTGAGACGGGTGAATACGAACTGGCTGCGGTTCTCACGAGCTCGGTCGAGAACCAAGTCGATGGCCACCCCGCGCCGCTGGCAGGATTTGACGCCGACGTCATCGACCAGCTCTGGTGAGGACGGCCAGGGATCGTTGGCCCGGTAGCAGTAGACCTTGGCGGTTCTCGGCCAAGTCTCCCGGACTCGCAACACGAGACCCTGAGGGCCGATCGGGATCCGGACCAGGAAGGGAAGAGTCGAGACCGGATCGGAGTTGCGGGCGACCAGAAAGCGACGCTCCATCGCCGCTCAACCCTAGTGGAGGGGTTTTGTCAGCCCCTCCACGTACGATGCCCGCATGTCCGAACCGGTGGTCGAAGTGATTCGCAGCACCCGCCGCAAGCGCACGATTCAAGCGTCGTTTGTCGAGGGTCGTATCCGGGTCCTGGTCCCGGCCGGGCTTAGACCGGAGGAGGAGCGACAGCACGTCGAGCGGATGGTTGCCCGGCTTACCCGCAAGACGGAGGCGTGCTCAATCGATTTGACCGCGCGTGCGCGCTGCCTGGCCGAACAATACGACCTGCCAACACCGCGCCGGATCGAGTGGTCGGACCGCCAGTTGGAGCGATGGGGATCGTGTACCTTCTCCGACCGGTCGGTGCGTATCTCGAGCCGGCTCGTCAACATGCCTGCCTGGGTGCTCGATTACGTCATCGTCCATGAACTCGCTCATCTGGCGGTGCCGGGACACAGCGCCGCTTTCAACGCCATCGTGGGACGTTACGAACTCGGAGAAAGGGCCGAGGGTTATCTAATCGCCAAGAGCGAGCCTGTTGCCGGCTAGTGCTCACCGGAGCGGCAGTTGACTGCGAGCGGATCCTCGAAAGCTGGTGGGGGCAACCGGTCAACACCGCCACCGCCTTCGGATTTCTACTCGCCGCCGTAGTCGTCTATCTCCGTGGTGCCAGCCTTCCCACCAGCGCCCTCATCGCCGGGGTCGGAGTGGGTTCGATCGCTTTTCATGGTCCCATGCCTCCGTGGGGGGAGTTCGCTCATGACCTGAGCATCGTCTGGATGCTGATGTGGGTAATTCTGAGCGAGATCGGCCGGCGCCGCCTCTGGCCGGCGACCTTTCTTGTCGGTTCCCTCCTGGCGTTGACGCCTGTCCTCGCCGATCCGTCCCAGGCAATGCTCGCCGCCGGAACGGTTGGCTTGATATTGAGGAGCAGACGCCAGACCACCCTCGGAGCGGTAGCCCTGCTCGGTCTGGGAGCGGTAGTCGGCACCCTTTCCCGCACCGGGTGGCCCTGGTGTGTGCCCGACTCCCTCTGGCAGGGACACGGTTTCTGGCACCTGGCCGCGGCCGCCTCGCTCCTGATCTGGGGGCGAAATGAGAATCTATGGGCTGGAACCGTCGCTGTACGACGGTAAAAACCCAGGGTTTCTCAATAATCCGCTCTAGGCGGCGGTCAGGTCGAGGATCCTTTGGAAGCGCTTCCGGGCCAAGGCCAAGGCGATCAGCGTGACCACATAAGGAAGCGCATCGGTGATCTGGACCGGAAGACCGTTTCCTTGCAGGCGAAAACCCAAACCTTCGGCGAGTCCGAAAAGGGCGCTGGCGCCCAGCACTCCGACCGGATGGGCCCGACCCAGCATGACCGCCACCACCGCAATCCATCCCCGTCCGGAGCTCATGTTCTCGGCGAACTGAACCACGTTTCCCAGCGCCAGCTGCGCTCCGGCGAGACCGCACGCCAAACCGGAGAAAACCACGGCTGCGTATTTGTACTGAGTCGGACTCACTCCCAGGGTCTCAGCCGAGGCCGGTCGTTCGCCCACCCCGCGCAGGCGCAAACCGATCGGAGTGCGGAAAAGAAACACCCAGATCACCGGTATCGCCAAAAGTGCCATATAGGCCGGAACCGTGAGATTGAACAGCGCCTGGCCAACGAGGGGAATGTCGGACAGGATCGGAACGCCGAACTGATCGAGACCGTCGATCCGTGGGTGCTGCAACACTCCTCGGACTCCGAAGAGCTGGGGCAAGAAGAAGCTCGTCAAGCCGAGGGCGAGCAGGTTCACCGCCACCCCCAGCACGATCGGATCGCCTCGCCGGCTGACTGCCCCGTACGCAAGGATGAGCGAGAACAGTGCGGTTACGACCATGGCGATGGTGACTCCCAACAACGCGCTTTGCCCGAGGTAGGAGCCGGCTACGGCAACAAATGCGCCGACAAGCATCATTCCTTCTAGCGAGATCTGAAAGACCCCGGCTCTCTCGCACACCAACCCCCCGATGGCAGCCAAAAGAATCGGTATCAGCGCTCGGACCACCGATTCGAGCAGCGCCCCGTCGAAAAGCTGATCAAACATGTCTACATCAGACCTCGCCCGTCACGGTGAGTTCCCCCTCCACCATGGGAACCTCGTCGGCTTTCTCCCGCTGGCGCCAGCTGAGGACGAAACGACCGGCGAGCATGACGATTACCACCGCCTGCAGGACAAGAGCGATCTGCCAGGGAACGTTGACATTCCGCTGCATAGCCAGACCGCCGATCTGCAAGGCGGAAAAAAACGCCCCTGCCGCCAGCATCGGTAGGGGACGATGGGCAGCCAGAAGCGTGACGAGCAACCCGGTCCAGGCGAAACCAGAGACAACCAAGTCGCCATCGAGGAACCGATATGTTTCCCCGACCACCAGATGGGTGCCGATCACCCCGCTGATCGCCCCCGAAGCGATCATGACCCAGATCACCTGCCGGTCGACTCCCACTCCCCCATAGCGCGAGAAGCGAGAGTTGAACCCTGTCATCCTCGTCTCATAGCCCGCCACGGTTCGCTGGTTGAAGACGGCAATCGCTATCAAGAAAAGAGCGAGCAGGATGATGCTGGCCGAGATTCCTCCGAACAGCGGGAGCTTGGGGATGCGGTTGGGCAATGGCACCGGGACTGTCGAGGAGGAAGTGACGGTTGGGTCGGCGAAAGGAAAGCGGACCAGATAGCTGGTGATCGCCCGGGCCGGATAGGCCAGAAGCAGCGAGCTGATCAAAATCGGCAGCTTGAGCCAGATCTGGCCGGCGGCCGCAAGAAAGGCCCAAAAAGAGCCGGCCACAGCCCCCGCCAGAATCGCCGCCACGATGGCTAGCGCCGGCGGGCCGGGGAGGTAGATGGCAACGAGAGTCCCGGCCAGCCCGCCCAGCACCATCTGACCCTCACCTCCCAGGTTTATCACTCCGGCGCGGAACGGGATCGAGAGCGCCAGCCCCATTCCCACAATCGGGATCATTCGGGCCAACGTGTTGCGAAGGCCGGAGCCGGTCAAGGCGCCATCAACCATCTCTCGATAAGCCAACACCGGGTTGGTACCGGAGAGAGCGATCACGATGGCGCCGATCAGCAATGCGGCCGCGATGGCCAGGGCGACGGAAAGTCGGTTTGACGAGCTCTGGCTGATCACTTCGTCCCCCCGGTCATAAAAAAGCCCAGCTCTGCCTCGTCCGTTTCGGCCGGATCGAGTTCGGCAACTATCCGGCCCTCGTACATGACCACCATCCGGCCGGAAAGCGCCAGCAGCTCCCTCAACTCCGCTGACAACAACAGCACCCCACCGCCCTTATCCCGATAGTCGACGAGCTGGCGGTGGAAAAACTCGATGGCGCCGACATCCACACCCCGGGTCGGCTGTTCCGCCACCAGTAACGGAGCGGCATGAGACATCTCCCGTCCGACCACCACCTTCTGCAGGTTTCCCCCCGAGAGAGTGTGGGCCGAAACGTCTGGTCCCGACACGCGAACGTCGTAATCGGCAATGATGCGTCGCGCGTGCTCTTCGACCTCCGCCCGGCGAATGAAACGTCCCCGGCGAAATCGCTTTAACCGCTGGAATCCCATCACCAGGTTGGCCCAGACCTCTCCTCCCGCAGCGGTACCCACTCGATGCCGATCTTCGGGGATGTATGCCAGGCCGCTTTGCCGGGTGGTAGCGATGTCGGCGGTGGCAACGTCGCGCTCGCCCACCGCGATCGATCCTTGATCGGGGGACCGAAGACCGCAGATCGCCTCGATGAGCTCGTGCTGGCCGTTGCCGGCCACGGCCGCCACCCCCAGAATCTCACCGGAGCGGACTTCAAAGGAAACGTCGTCGACCCGAGCGAAGCCGTGCTCGTCACGCACTGTCAGGTGGGCAACGGTGAGAACCGGCGCTCCGAGATTCGATGGTGGAGGGCGGCTGTCGAGGTCCACGGTCCGTCCGGTCATCAGCCGGGACATCTCCGCCGGCGAGGTCGAGGCGGTGTCGAGATGGGCGACGGCCCTTCCGGCCCGCAGGACGGTGACGCGATCGGAGACCGCCATGACCTCGGCAAGTTTGTGGGTGATAAAGATCACCGTCCTCCCACGCTCTTTGAGACGCCGGAGGGTTACAAAGAGGTTGTCTCTTTCTTGCGGAGTCAAGACCGCCGTGGGCTCGTCGAGAATCAGAACCTGAGCATCCCGATAGAGGGCCTTGAGAATCTCGACCCGTTGCAAAACCCCGACGGGCAGATCCTCGATTCGTGCCTGCGGGTCAACCGCCAGCCCGTACTCCGAGCCCAACGCTCGAACTCGTTCGGCTGCTTCCTCGCGATCGAGAAAGATGCCATGGCGAGGCTCGTTGCGAAATACCACGTTTTCCGCCACGGTCATGGTTGGGAAGAGCTTGAAGGCTTGATGAACCATTCCCAGCCCGGCGGCAATCGCGTCGAGGGCCGAGGTGAATCGCACGGATTGCCCATCAACCATGATCTCCCCGGCGTCGGGGCTCGTCAATCCATACAGGATTGACATCAATGTTGTCTTGCCGGCTCCGTTCTCACCGACGATGGCGTGGATTTCGCCCTTGCGAACCTCGAGGTCCACGTCGTCGTTGGCACGAACTCCGGGGAAACTCTTGCTGATTCCCCGGAGTTCGAGCACGTTCGGCACTTTGTCAGCCGAATAGGGGGTCGGGGACTTCCAGCGAACCGTCGATGATCTGGTCGGCCGCGGTCTGGACCTGGGAGACAATCTCGGGAAAGTCGGCGATCAGGCACTCCGAATCGGCGAGTTCGTCTGAGATCGCAACGACGCCGGTTCCACCTTCGGCCAGACCGAACGAGGTCAGCGGTTCGGCGCTGCCGTCGAGGATCGAGTTGATGAGCTGTTCGACGACGATGTCGACCAGCTTGAGGTTGTTGTCGACGATCGATCCCGGGGCATCGGGACACTGATTCACGTCCACGCCGTAGGTCATGAATCCTTCCTCCACGGCCGCCTCGAAGATTCCACCGTTAGAACCTGCGCCGACCGCGAAGATCTGATCCGCCCCCTGGGCTGCCAGAGCCAAGGCCTGTTCTTTGGCGGTGGCGGGATCGGAGAACGGGTTGTCGCCGGCGATGAATACCTGCGAGTCGGTGATCGATGGATCGATCGTTTGCGCCCCGAGGGCGAAGCTGTCCGACCAACGATGGAGGAACGGAATGTCGAGGGCCACCACCGAACCGATCTGGCCGCTTTCGGTGAGGTTGCCCGCCATCAAACCGAGTAGGTAGGCACCTTCGTGCTCGCGGAAAACCCCGCAATGGAGGTTCTCGATCGGCGACTCGGACTCGGGGCAGGCGTCGATCAGGATGAACTCCTGCTCGGGGATGGCGGGAGCAAACTCGGCTGCCATCTCCGTGAACTCGAACGTCGTGAGGACGATTACGTCGGGAGCTTCCTCGATGGCAGCCTCGACGTTGGCTCGCCGGCTGTTGAGATCGGTGCTCTCGAAGACTTTGAAGCTACCGCCAGTCGCCTCCGCCGCCCGCTGGGTGCCGATCTGTCCAAGCTCGAGGAACTTGTTGATGCCGATCGGGTTCGGCGTGATGTAGATGAACGTCGGCCCGTCGGCGGCTCCCGTCGTCACAGTGCCACCCCCGCCGTTGGTGGTGGCGGTGCTCTCGCCCGCGCAGGCTGCCAGCAACGTCACGACGCCCACAGCGGTCATCAACTGGGTGTACTTCTTCATGGGTCCTCCTCCTATTTCACTGTTCAGCTCTGAGGCGTCGCTCGCCCAACGGAACGTCGGCGAGCTTTTCACCTCGATCGACTCTGACGATCCGCCGGTCGGTAACGATGGCAGTGATCAGCTCAACTGGTGTGACATCGAACGCCGGGTTCAAAGCCTGGGTGGTTTCGGGCGCAAGCTGGATTCCGGCGGCGGCTATCACCTCGGCGGCGCCGCGGTCTTCGATCTCGATCATGTCTCCGGTGGGAGTGTCTTCGTCGATTGTCGATTCTGGGGCGACCACGATGAAAGGTGCCCCGGCGTGCCTAGCGCCAAGCGCCAGGGCCAAGGATCCAACTTTGTTGGCGGTGTCGCCGTTGGCAGCAATTCGGTCGGCGCCGGTCAGAACCGCCTCTGCTCCACCACGGGCAAGAACGAAAGGGCCAGCGGAATCCACCAACAGGCGAAAGGGCGCTCCCATCCGGGCAAGCTCCCAGGTGGTGAGCCGGCTTCCCTGGAGAAGAGGTCGCGTCTCGACCGCCAGTGCCTCCTCCAGCAGACCCCTCTCGAACATCGTCTGAATCACACCCAGTGCCGTCCCTCGCTCCACCGCGGCCAGGCCACCGGTATTGCAGATGGTCATCAATCGCTGCGGGCGGTTCCCCAACAACTCGACAAGCAACTCGGCGCCATTGATGCCCATCGACCAGCAGGCCGCGATCTCCTCGTCGCGGATAGCAGTCGCCTCCGCCAGCATCGCTTCCATCCCCTCCTCCGCCCGTCGTGCGACCCGATCGACCGATCGGGCGAGGTTGACGGCGGTTGGTCGAACCCTGCGCAGTGACTCCACCGCCGAGACGAACTGCGCCTTTTCGGTCGAGAACTCCCGAAAGGCGAGGATCACTCCGAAACCCCCGGCCACCCCAATCGAGGGCGCTCCGCGCACGGCCAAGGATTTGATAGCCCGCACCACTTGATCGACGGTGGTGAGCCGCAAATAGCTCACTTCCCCGGGGAGCAAGGTCTGATCGATGATCACCAGGGCGTCGTCGCCCCAGTCGACACTCCGAAGGTTCGACGCGGTTTCGAGGTTGTCTGACAACTACCGGAAACTTACCATGCCGGTCGTGACCAGGTTCCTCTGCGACCGGTTGATAACGATGACGGCACAACCGGAGGTAGTGGCGCGGGCGGCGGTCGACGTGACCGACGGACTGGTGACCTGGTCTGGCCCTGCCGTGGAAGCTCCCAGATTCGAAGGCGAATCAGTCGAACTGCACGGTTTGCTTATACCGGGGCTGATCAACACCCATGCCCATACCCCCATGGTCCTCCTGCGGGGGGCGGGTGAAGGGCTGCCGGTCTCGCGATGGCTCACCGAGGTGATGTGGCCCCGGGAAGGAAGGCTCACGCCCGCGGACGTGGAACTGGCGATGACGCTGGGTGCCGCCGAGCTCTTGAGCAATGGGATAACCACCAGCCATGAGATGTACTTCTATCCCCGGGCGGTGGCCAACGCCGCCAACCGCGCCGGCCTTCGCTGCGTGGTGACACCGCCGATCCTGGTGGCCGCAGACCTGGCTCGCTTCGGCGATTGGGAGTCTCAAGTCGAAGCGATGGTGGAAGAAGCGCGTCGCTGGCAGCACCACGAGCTGATCAGCGTCGGCTTTGGTCCTCATTCGGCTTATGCCGTGGCCGAGGAAGCCTTGCGCATGGTCGCCGACCTGGCTCGGCAGAACGGAATGCACATCCAGATCCATCTGGCCGAAGCGGAACATGAAGGAGATGCCGTCACCGCGACCACCGGCATGTCTGTAACGGCCTACCTCGAAAAAGTTGGGATTCTCGACTCTCCCGTAGTTGCGGCTCATTCGGTTTGGCTCTCTGACGACGACATCGAGATGCTCGCCACGCACGAGGCAGCCGTGGCTCATTGCCCCTCGTCGAATGGCAAGCACGCCTCGGGCATTGCCCGGGTGACGGAGATGAGAAGGGCCGGCATCCGGGTTGGCCTCGGGACCGATGGCCCGGCCTCGCACGATCGGCTCGACCTCTTCGAAGATATGAGGGGTGCCCTCCGTCTCGCCCGCCTGCGCGCAGCTGATGCCGGTGCCCTGGGACCCACCGACGTCCTGGAAATGGCCACGAGAGAAGGAGCACTGGCGCTCGGCCGACAGGATCTCGGGCACCTGGGAACCGGAGCGAGAGCCGACATGATCCTGCTCGATACCGACTCCTTGGTGCCGATTACCGAAGACCGTGACCTCATCACCCACCTCGTCTACTCCGGTCATCCCGGGCTCATAAAAGGGGTGTGGGTAGGGGGGCGCCGCGTTGTCGACGAGACAGGTGTCCTGACCGTCGATCTGGCCGGAGTCCGTTCGGAGGTGAATGACCGAGCAATGTCTCTGGCGTCGGTGTGATCGGACCCGAACGGCTGATCGCCGATTTGGGCCTGAAGCCGCTGCCAGACGAGGGCGGCATGTACTCCCAGTACTTGGCCGACGAATATTCGACGGCGATCTTCTTCCTGGTGCAGCAACGTGACTTCTCGGCAATGCACCGATTGAGTGCAAGGGAGACGTACCACTTCCACGCCGGTGCACCCTTGCGCTTTCTCCTGCTGAATCCCGATGGGCGGGTCGAACGTCCCCTGCTCGGCATGGATACAGCCGCCGGCGAGCGGCCGGGTCTGTCGGTGCCGGCCGGGGTTTGGCAGGGCTCTGAAACGACCGGTGCTTGGTCGCTGGTAGGGGCGACGATGGCCCCTGGATATCGGCCGGAAATGTTCGAGTTGGGGGATCGGGAAGGTCTGACGAGACGGTATCCAGAGGCGTCGAGCGAGATCGCCCGCCTTACGCGAGTTGTCTGACAACCACGCGACCGTTTGCCGTATGATCGAACGGTGCCGGCTTCCCGACTGACCGACCAGGTGGCTTCCGAGCTCAGTGATCGGCTGCGACGGGGTGAGTGGAAGCCGGGCGAGCGCCTCCCGACCGAGCATCAGCTCAGTGCCGAGTTTGGCGTTTCCCGGCCCACGGTTCGCAGCGCTCTCGGGCGGCTCGAGAGCTTGGGCCTCACGATCACTCGTCATGGCCTCGGCACCTTTGCCACGCCTGCTCAGGCCGAGATCAGGGCCGATCTTCGCCGGCTCGAGTCTTTGTCGGCGACCATTCGCTTCTCCGGTCTCGAGCCGGGCATGAGCTACCGCTCGCGCCGGGTGAGAGCGGCTACCCCCGACGAAAGGGACCGACTCGAACTGGGTGAGGGTGCTCTGGTAATTGCGACCAACCGTTCGCTGACGGCGTCGGGCCAAGTGGTGGCGTTCTCCTATGACGCCATTGATCGTCGCCTGCTGCCACCGGATTTCGAGGTGTCGTCGTTGACTGGTTCTCTCTTTGAAGCCCTGACGAAAAACGGCATCGACGTCGCCACCGCCGTTACCGATATCCATGCCGCCGCCGGAGGCGACATCGGTTGGGGAAAGCGCCCACGAAACGCCGCCTACGTGCTTTTGTCCCAGGTTCACTACCACGACAGCGCTCGGCCAGTGATGTTCAACCGCACGTACTTCATCGAAGGACGCTTCACCTTTTCTTTGGTCAGGACCAGATGATCGATCTCAGCGGCCGAGTGATAATCGTCACGGGAGCCGGTGGAGGGGTGGGAGCGGGCATCGCCCGGAGCTTCGCCACGGCCAACGCTTCTTTGGTGCTGGCCACCCGCTCCTCTCCGGTGTTGGACACGGCACCAAAACAGGTCGTCCTCGAGGTCGACTTGAATGCGGCCGCGACTCCGACCCTGATAGTGGAAGCGGCGTTGGAGGCTTTTGGCCGGGTTGATGGATTGGTCAATAACGCCGGTATCCAACCGCTCGCCTCCACGCTGAACGTTTCTGATGAGGACTTCCGATCCATGCTGGAAACCAACGTGACCGCGGTTCATCGCATGACTCAGGTGGTTGGTCGGCAAATGATCGCTCAGGGAGAGGGCGGATCGATCGTCCACATCGCCTCCATCGAGGGAATTCAGCCGGCGCCCTTACACGGCCACTACGCCACTGCCAAGGCGGCGGTGCGGATGCACGCCCGGGCGGCGGCCTCGGAGCTCGGCCGGCATCGCATCCGAATCAACACCGTCTCCCCAGGTCTGATCGATCGCCCCGGTTTGGCTCGGGACTGGCCGGAGGGAGTGCAGCGTTGGATGTCGGCTGTTCCCTTGGGACGCCTGGGCACAGCCGACGATGTCGGAGATGCCTGCGTGTTTCTGTGCTCCGATCTGGCCAGGTTCATCACCGGCGTCGACCTGGTGGTCGACGGGGGCGTGCTTACCAACCCCACGTGGTAGCCGCAGTGGAGGGCAGGAGGTACGTGGTGACTGGGGCCGGAGGGGGAATCGGCTCGGCGATCACGGAAGTCTTGCTGGAGCGAGGCGCCCTGGTGGCGATGGTGGATCTGGATGGTGACCGCGTGCGGACGGCCGCTGCCGCCCTTGATATCGCCCGTACCCTTCCCATCGCTTGCGACGTCACCAACGAAGCAGACGTGGCCGCGGCGGTGGAGGAGGTCGTCGATGCCTGGGGCGGCATCGACGGGTTGGTCAACAACGCTGGGGCGGTTGTGCTCGACACGGCTTGGGACGCAGGCGCGAGCGATTGGCGTCACCAGCTTGACGTCAACGTCACCGGAACTTTTCTATGTTCGCGTCAGGTCGGAAATCATCTCAAGGAACGAGGCGGGGCGATCGTCAACGTCGCCTCGAATTGCGGGAAGGTCGGTTATAAGAACATGGCGGCCTACAACGCGGCGAAAGCCGCCGTGATCAGCCTTACCCGCTCGCTGGCGATGGAATGGGCTGAGCACAACATCAACGTCAACGCGGTTTGCCCGGGAGGGGTCGACACCCCAATGCTGGCCGGGGTGGCGCAATGGCTCGAGCCCCGAGTTGGGGTTCCCGCCGCCGAGTTACTGGCCGGAATGGGCCCGACGCAGTTGGGTCGCAAGGTCCAGCCGGCCGAGGTCGCTCGGGTCATCGCATTCCTCCTCTCCGACGATGCTCTGATTATCCGGGGCCAAGCGATCAACGTCGACGGCGGGGACACTCCCTACTGATGGAGAGCCGCTGGATAGACGCCGACGCCGGTTCGTCGCCGCTCGAGCAATGTGTCTATGGCTCGCGCCTTTTGGGATCCGACCGGGGCCTCGTGCTCCACGGTGGTGGCAATACTTCGGTCAAGGGGTCATACCTCGACATAACCGGGATCGAGATCGACGCTCTCTTCGTGAAGGGATCGGGCTGGGACCTGAGCACGATCGAAGCTGCCGGATTCACACCCTTGCGCATGAGCAGGCTCGTCGAGCTGCTCGACCTCGAGGCCATCTCCGATCAGGAAATGATGCGCGAGCTGTCGGCAGCTCGCCTCGACCCGGGAGCTCCTCAGCCATCAGTGGAGAGCCTGCTTCACGCCTTCCTCCCTTATCCGGCGGTACAGCACTCGCACGCCGATGTAATCGTCAACTTGACCAACTTGGCCAACGGTGACGCCCGCGTCCGCGACGCCTACGGCGATGACGTGGTGGTTGTCCGCTATGTCATGCCGGGATTCGATCTCGCTCGGCTGGTTCGAAAAGTGTGGCCGACCGATACCTCGGCGATCGGAATGGTCCTGATGAACCATGGGCTTTTTACCTTCGGCGACACCACTCGCGAGGCCTATGAACGGCACGTCGAGTTGATTGCCAAAGCCGAGCTTTACCTGGGGCCGCCCTCGACAGCTACTTCCAAGCCCCTGCCGCCGTCCAACCCGGTTGAACTGGCCGAGCTTCGCCAGAGGATTTCGCAGGTGGCCGGAGCACCGATGATTGTCCGCCGCCACGCCGATCCCGATGTCGCCCGGTTCGTATCTCGGCCCGACCTCGCCTCGCTCGCTAGCCGCGGTCCCCTCACGCCCGACCACGTCATCCGGACCAAGCGCGCGCCGTTGATCGGGCGAGATGTCGGCCAGTTCGCCCAGGACTACACCGAATATTTCGAGGCCAACCAAGAGCGGACAGGACGCGACCTGCAAATGCTCGATCCGTCGCCGCGGGTCGTGCTCGATTCGGCGTGGGGCATGCTCACCACCGGGCGCTCGCTAGCCGAAGCCGACATAGCTGCCGACATCTACCACCACACGATCCCGGTCCTGGAGCGCGCCGAAGATCAGCTGGGCGGCTACCAGGCACTATCGCCCGAGGATCTTTTCGACTGCGAGTACTGGGACCTCGAACAGGCCAAGCTCCAGCGTTCGGGTCCGCCGCCCGAGTTCGGGGGAATGGTCGCTCTCGTGACCGGAACGGCATCGGGCATCGGTCGAGCATGTGCCATGGAGCTTCTCGATCGGGCAGCGGCAGTAGTCGGGTTCGACATCGCTGATCCGACGATCAGTGAGCCCGGCTGTCTCGGGTTGCAACTCGACGTCACCAAGGATCGTGAGCAACAGGCGGCCATTGCCCAGGCTATCGATCACTTCGGGGGGATCGACATCGCCGTCATCGGAGCTGGCGTCTTCGGGGAGTCCCAGAACGTGGCCGACCTCGACTTGGACTCATGGGATCGGGTCATGGCAGTAAATGTGCGGGCGGTTGGTGCGCTGCTGCGTGATCTCGAACCGTTCTTGCGTCGATCGCCGGTAGGAGGAAGAGTGGCGGTGGTTGCTTCGCGCAATGCCACCGCTCCAGGCAAGGGAGCGGCGGCGTACTCGGCCTCGAAAGCCGCCTTGACTCAGCTCGCCCGCGTCGCGGCGCTGGAATGGGCCGAGGCCGGCATCAGAGTCAACATCGTTCACCCCGACGGTGTTTTCGACACCGGCATCTGGACCGAGGATCTGATTCGGTCTCGGGCCGCCGCGTATGGCCTCGAAGTGGAGGACTACAAGCGTCGCAACCTGCTCAAGATTGAGGTCAGCGCCAGGACCGTGGCGACCATTGTCGCTGATCTGTGCTCGGACCGTTATCGAGCGACCACCGGTGCCCAGATTCCGATCGACGGTGGAAACGAGCGGGTGATCTAGTGCCGATGACTTACGCCGAGGCACGGGCTCAGTTTCCGGTGCTCGAGCGAATTGCCTATCTTCAGGCTGGAAGCACCGGGCCGCTCGCCCGCCAAACCATCGCGGCCATGCACGCCGAAGACGAGCGCAACCTGATGGAAGGTAGGTCGGGGCAAGACTCCTTCGACCGGGTTCTGGCGCTGCGGGCGAAGCTGCGTGACGAGCTTGCCTCACTCGTTGCTGTCGAAGCGACGCAAGTGGCGTTGACGGCGTCGACGACTGACGGCTGCAATCTGGTCTTGGCCGGGCTCGAGCTCGGGCCCGGTGACGAGATCATCACCACCACCGACGAGCACTTCGGGCTCCTCGGTCCGCTCCACAGTTCAGGAGCGCGGGTGGTGGTCACGGCCCCGGATCCGCAAGCGATCATCGAGGCCGTAACTTTGAGAACACGCCTGATAGCCGTTTCCCAAGTGCTGTGGACAACGGGGCGAGTGCTTCCGGTTCATGAGCTCCGAGAGCAAACGGAGATTCCGATCCTGGTCGATGGCGCCCAGTCGGTTGGCTCCATGCCCGTCTTGGCCGGGGGTCTCGATTTCATGACGATCTCGGGCCAAAAGTGGCTTTGTGGCCCTGAGTCCACCGGTGCCCTCGTGGTTGCCGACGCCGACCAGCTGCGGGTAGCGCGGCCCAGCTATTTCTCACAGGAAAGCTACGAACCGGACGGTTCCTTCGCGCCCTGGCCCGGCGCCCGTCGCTTCGACCCCAGCTTGCTCTCCACGGCTTCGATGTCGGGTTGGCTGGCGGCGCTGGCTAATCGACCCGACTGGGGTTTCACTCGAGGAACGGAGATGGCCGAGCGCTGTCACCAAATGCTCGCAGATGCCGGCGAGGACGTTGTTTCCCCGACTGAGCGTGCCACCATCGTCTCGTGGAGACCCCAAGGCGTGGTGCCAGCCGATGTCGTTGCCCGTCTGGCATCGGCGGGAGTGTTGGTCCGCGACATACCCAAGACCGGTCTCGTGCGCGCCTCAGTCGGGTGGTGGACAAGCGAGGAGGACCTCGATCGCCTTGTGTCAGGTCTCAGGGGGTGAGGTGATGGCTCCCATCCGAGTCCCCGAGGATTCCAAGCTGCCCATTCTCGGATTTCGGGCCGGCGACCTCCCGAAGCGGGTGCTGGTGGTCGGCGATCCCAACCGAGCCGAGAAGGCCGCGGAACACCTCGACGATGTGAGGGAGCTGGGCCGCACTCGCGAGTACGTCTCGTTCGCCGGCCGTCGCCACGATATCGAGGTAGCCACCGTGTCCCACGGGGTGGGAAGCGCCGGAGCGGCAGTCTGTTTCGAGGAGTTGTTTCGAGCGGGTGCCGGACGAGTGATTCGAGCAGGCACCGCCGGAGGCCTGCAAGCAAACGTCCTCGACGGGGACCTGGTCGTGGCCACTGCCGCGGTCCGTACCGATGGTTACACCCAGCAAGTGGTCCCGATCGAGTATCCAGCGGTGGCTGACCATAAGGTGGTCGACAGTCTGCTGGGGGCGGCCGCGGCCGCCGGGGTCGAGGTCCATCGCGGGATCGTGCTGACCCTGGCGTCGTTCTATCCACACGCGGTTCTCGGCAGCAGTCTCCCGATGTGGCAACAAGCGGGACTGGTGGCAGTGGAAATGGAGGTCGCCGCTCTTCTCGTCCTTGCTTCACTACATGGATCCACGGCAGGAGCCATCCTGGCCATCGATGGGAATCCCCTTCTCGAGAAGGACGACTCGATGGAGGGTTACAACCCCGACCGACCGGTGGTGCACGAAGCGGTGGAACGGATGATCACCATCGGTCTCGATGCCCTCGTCCGCTGAACTCATCACCAACCGCCAACTGAATCGAGCCTCGCTCGAGCGTCAGCTCTTATTGCGACGATCATCGATGCCTCTCATGTCCGCCGTCGAAATGCTCGTCGGTCTCCAGGCCCAGAATCCCCTCGATCCCTATCTGGCCCTGTGGTCGAGGCTGGACAGTTTCGAGCCGACTCATTTGGGCAAGCTGATCGAGGACCGGTCCCTCGTGCGAATCGTCGCCATGAGGGCAACGATCCACTTGCTCACCGCCGATGATGCGCTCTGGCTGCGCCCCCTCACCCAACCGGTACTCACCGCCGAGCTTTCCCGCCATCGCGATTTTGCTCCGGCGTTGGCCGGAGTCGACATCGAGCCGGTTCTGGCAGTTGCCCGGCCGCTCCTGGCATGGCGGCCTCTGAGCGGTCCCGAGTTGCGGGCAGCCCTGGCAGAGACTTTCCCGAGCCTCAACCCCACCGCTCTGGTCTATGCATGTCGATGCCTCCTCCCTCTGATCCAGGCTCCTCCACGGGGAGTTTGGGGAAAGACCCGGCAGGTCGAACTAGCCACCCTCGAGTCTTGGGTGGGAAAGCCAATGGACCCGGCGCCGTCAACTGCCGCGATGGTGCTCAAGTATCTGGCGGCCTTCGGTCCAGCCTCGGTCGCCGACATCTCGAACTGGTCGCGGCTTACCGGACTCCGGAAGGTGGTCGAGGGGCTGCGGCCACGGCTGGTGACGTTTCGCAACAAGCGCGGAACCGAGTTGTTCGATTTGCCCGACGCGCCCCGGCCCGACCCTGACACCACCGCTCCGGTTCGGTTCTTGCCCGAGTACGACAATCTGCTCCTGGGACACGCCGACCGTTCTCGGTTTGGCGCTGACCAGAAGCGGAGATTTGCCGACGTTAAAGGTCCGATCAAAGGCACCGTCCTCGTCGACGGAGAAGTGGCAGCGATCTGGCGATTCGAAAAAGCGTCGCCAATGCGGCTGGTGATCGAGCACCTCGCTCTGTCGAAGCGACACCTTGCCGCGGTGGCGGAGGAGGCCCATTGCCTCGGCCGCTTTTGGCACGGAGAGGTCGAAACGCAATTCTCTGGGCTGGAACCGTTGTAGGACGACGGTAAAAACCCAGGGTTTTCCAAAGGAGAAGTGCATGGACATTTCCGAGCGGGCGCAACGATGGGCGGAGGTGTGGCAAGCGGGCTGGCCGGCCAAGGACATCGATGCCATGACGTCGTTCTATGCGCCGGACGCCACTTATTTGTCGGTTCCTTTCCGCGAGCCCGACCGCGGCGTCGAAGGGGTCCGCGCCTACCTGACCCGGGAGTTCCGAGTCGAATCGGAGATCGAATGCTGGTTCCGAGATCCGATCGTCGATCGCAATCGAGCCGCCATCGAATGGTGGGCGAGCTGGGTCGAGGCCGGCGAGGAACGCACCATGGCCGGTTCGACGTTTCTCACGTTCGGTGACGACGGCTTGATCACCGATCATCGTGACTACTGGAATCAGGTGGCGGGCAGAGAACCTCCGTACGCAACCTGGACCTAGGGCAGTTAGGCCGCCCGATTTCAAATTCCTTGCTCTACGACCAAGTCCACACAAATTTGTCGCCCCACGACCGACCCCTGGTCGTCCTGCACCGAATTTGCTGAGGAATGGTCGTGCTGCACCGAATTTGGGAATGAGCAGGCTCCGGAGAGGGAACCCTTAGGGGGCTCATCTCGCCACAGTCGATCGAAACGCGCCGACCAGTTCGATGTGATAGGTCTGCGGGAAGAGGTCAACCGGTTGCACCCAGTCGAGTCGATAGCCAGCCGCCACGAGCCAGGCGGCGTCGCGAGCAAAGGTGGCGGGATCGCAGGAGACGTAAGCGATGGAGCGGGGCCGACCAACGACGAGCGTGTTCACGCCGGATCGGCCGAGGCCGGCCCGAGGAGGATCGACGACAGCCAGGTCCCATGTTCGAGGCAGCAACTGGCGGGAGCGTTCGAACCGTTTGCCGATGACTTTTGCTTGAGCATTGGCGTTGAGGTCTCCGAGCGCCACCGGGTCCGACTCCACGGCCAAGACCTTCCGACAGAGGGCGCCCACCGTGGCAGAGAAGAGACCACCGCCGGCGTAGCCATCGACAAGGACGTCACCTGCCGTCGGTTGCAGCGCTTCGCCAACGAGCGCCACCAGCGACTCGGCGCCGTCGGTATTGGTCTGAAAAAAGGCCCGGCTCGTGATTTGGAAACGGGCCCCGGCCACGACCTCGTGCAGCCGACCCCTCTCGTTATCGAAGAGAACCAAAGTTTCGCCGGTCCGCACCCCAGCTCGCAACGTCACCCGCTCCGCATCGGGGCGAACTTGAAGCGACTCGAAAAGCTTCCGAACCGGTGGCGCCAACAACAGGCACACCGAGATGGGAACGAGCTCGTGGCTCTCGAATCGATGCAAAGCCGGTCCGCCGTCGATCAGCTTGAAGTCCATCCGATTGCGATACCCGTACTCGGGCCCGGGAGCGATGGTCGGCCGGACCGGAACCTCCGGCAAGTGACCGACGAATCGGAGTTGGTCGGCGACGATCTCCTGCTTCCAGCGACGCTGCGCCGGATAAGAAGCGGTTTGCCATTGGCAGCCTCCGCATGGACCGAAGTGAGGACAGGGAGCTGCAATTCGTTCTGCACTCGGCTCTATGATTCGCAATGCCTTGGCGAAGAGATGCCGTTGCCCCGAGCCCGTCACCCCGGCATCGACCACCTCGCCGGGATAGGCACCGTCGACGAAAACCACCTGACCCTCATAACGGGCCACGGCTCGCCCGCCGTGGGC
Organism: Acidimicrobiia bacterium; assembly: GCA_050741915.1. Taxonomy (GTDB): domain Bacteria; phylum Actinomycetota; class Acidimicrobiia; order Spongiisociales; family ZC4RG35; genus JACCTH01. The sequence continues at coordinate 50,875 of JBOGEX010000126.1, read as the reverse complement.
CATCGACTCGGCGGTGACTCGGATCTCGCTACCCGGAGGCAATCCGACGCCGGTACCAGTCGAAACTTGCCTTGGGGGTTCGGACGAGGGTTTCGAAGTCGACGTGGATCAGCCCGAACCGCTGGCTGAAGCCGGCGGTCCACTCCAGGTTGTCGAGCAGACTCCAGACGAAGTACCCCTCCACAGGTACTCCACTCTCGATCGCATCTTCTGTCGCGGCGATATGGGCGGCGAGATAGTCGATCCGACGCTGATCGTCATAGGGATCGGAATACGAGGCCCCGTTCTCGGTGATGACGATCGCGGGTGGTCGATAGTCGTTGTTGAGTCGGACTAGGAACTCGGTCAGAGCCGAAGGAACGATTTCCCATCCCATCTCGGTGTAACCGTCGGGGGGATTCGGACCGGGACCGATGTCGGTCTGCTCGCTTTCTTCTCTCCCCGCTGACACGGAGATGGCCGTGTAGTAGTTGACCCCCAGGAAATCGATCGGCGCCCCAATCGTCTCGAGGTCGCCCGGGTGAACCAGGCCGTCATCCCAGCGGCCGCGCTGGCGATAGGTCTGCACCATGTCCTCGGGATAACCCCGACCGAAGATCGGATCGAAATACCAGCGGTTGCGGAAGCCATCGAAATGCTGCCAGGCGGCTTCGTCGGCTGGGCTCGGGCTGGCCGGCGAAGCAGGCCGGCAGTCGATCGCGACTCCCACCTTCGAGCCAGGCGATCGCGACCGGATCACTGGAACGGCTTGGCCATGAGCCAGGAGGAGGTGATGACCGGCCGCCAGGCCGTCCTTCCAGTCGGCACGACCGGGGGCGAAGACTCCCTCGATGTAACCGAGTGTTGCCGCCACCCATGGTTCGTTGATCGTGATCCAGTTCTTGACCCGATCGCCCAACGCCGACGCGACCACTTCGACATAGCCGCGGAACGCATCGACGGTGCTCCGCGCCGGCCAGCCGCCCTCGTCCTCCAAAGCCTGCGGCAGATCCCAATGGAAGAGGGTGACCCAGGGCTCGATTCCTACTTCGAGTAGGGCGTCGACCAGACGTCGATAGAAATCGAGGCCCTTTTGATTGACAATGCCGCGACCCTCGGGTAGGACGCGCGTCCAGGCCACCGACATCCGATAGGCGGTCAGCCCGAGCTCGGCCATTAGACGAACGTCCTCTTCCCAGCGGTGGTAGTGATCGCAGGTGGTGTCGCCCGGGTCTCTCATCCTTTCTTGCTCGGAGAAGGTGTCCCAGATCGACTGGCCCTTGCCGTCAATCCGACCGCCCTCGATCTGGTAGGCAGACGTGGCTGCTCCCCAGGTAAATCTCGCTGCATAGGACATCGCCCACCGATGCTAAGAAGCCGCCGCATAACATTTGGGTCGTGGGCCCTCGAATCATTGCCAGCTTCGAGAATCCGGACGAAGTGATCGAGCTTGATTCCCTGCGTTCGGAGTTGGTCCACCTGGGAGGTCTGACGGTGGCTAGGACCTTTCACTACCCGGGCTGGAGATGGTCGACTCACCTGCGGCCCCTCGTGGGCGGTGAGTTGTGCCAAACCCGACACGTAGGGATGACTCTCGCTGGTGAGCTCCGCTTGTTGACCGGCTCGGGAGTCGAGCTCGATATCGGCCCGGGAACGGTGATCGATGTCCCACCCGGGCACGATGCCATAGTTTTGGGCGACGAGCCCTACGTGGACCTGACGTGGACTGGCTCTCGTAGCTGGCTCCCGGCTACCGACGAGGGAATGGAACGTGTACTGGCCACGATCGTCTTCACCGACATCGTCGAGTCGACCGCAATCGCCCAGTCCCTAGGGGAAACAAGGTGGGCCGATCTAATCGCCACCCACGAGGAAAGGGTCCGTGAAACTCTTGGTAAATATGGAGGCCGTGTGATCAAGACCACGGGGGACGGAGTACTGGCCGTGTTCGCTAGCGCGGCACGGGCGATCCGCTGCGCTCGCACTTTGCGCGACGTCGCTTTATCCCTCGACCTCCACCTGCGGGTGGCTATTCACGCAGGCGAGATCGACCTTGTCGGCTCTGACATCCGCGGGATCTCTGTCAACGAAGCGGCCCGAATCCTGTCTGAAGCTCGACCCGACGAAATCCTCGCCTCGTCCACAGTTAGGGACCTGGTGGGCAGCTCGGACTTCGATTGGGCCGACAGAGGCCAACACGAACTGCGGGGCCTGGCGGGGTCTCGCCAGCTCTTCTCTCTGCTGGGAAGCAGGACTTTTCCCGACTAACGGGCTGTCAGGACCCAGCAGGCGTGGGCGGGAAACGACACTATCACCGTGGCTCCGACGCTCGGCAATTCGAGCAGGCGCTCGTTGAAAAGGTCGGCGGTAATCATGTCGCCTGCGCCGTTGGAGTGAGCTCGATCGAGCCGCACCCGAACGATGGCCCCGAGAAAGTTGACCGACTCCACGACTCCCGACACCTGATTCTCTTCGCCCGCCCCCAGATCGAGTTCCTCGGGCCGCACCATCACGTTTACGGGAGCACCGGCCTTCTCTTCGATCGGTGTCGTGGTTCTGACCTTTGTGTCTCCGCACTGCACGGTGCCAGCCGCGGGATCGAGCACCTTGCCAGGAAGCTGGTTGAGCTTGCCGACGAAAGAGGCGACGAATTGAGTCTCGGGATAGTTGTAGATCTGGAACGGCGGACCCACCTGCTCCATCGCTCCCCGGCTCATGACTACCACTCGATCGGAGAGGGCCATCGCTTCCTCCTGATCATGAGTCACATAGATCGTGGTGATGTTGAGTTGCCGTTGGATGCGGCGGATCTCATTGCGCAGCTCGTCGCGGATCTTGGCATCGAGGGCCGACAGCGGCTCATCGAGCAACAGCACCTGCGGGCTAATGGCGAGCGCCCGGGCCAGGGCCACTCGTTGCTGCTGGCCACCTGACAGCTCGTGGGGATAGTTATGGCCCTTGTCGGGCATATGGATCAACTCGAGCAGCTCAGCCACCCGAGAGGTGATCTCGCGGCTCGGGCTCTTCTTCAACTTGAGGCCAAAGCCCACGTTCTGCGCCACCGTCATGTTGGGAAACAGCGCATATTGCTGAAAGACCATCCCCACGTCGCGCTCGTTGGGACGAGCATTGGTGATATCGCGGCCGTTAACGCTGATACGCCCGCTCGACGGCTTCTCGAAGCCGGCGATCATCCGCAGGGTGGTGGTCTTCCCGCAACCGGAGGGACCGAGGAACGAGACGAACTCGCCTGCTTCGACGTCGAGGTTGAAGTCCTCCACCGCGGCGTTGCCGCCGAACTCCTTCCGAACATGATCGAGAGTGAGGAACGCCATCAAACAGCCTTCTTGGGCCGCGACGATGGCTGCCGGCGAGTCAGATACGAGATGATCCCCATTGCCCCCCAGGTCATAGCAAAACTCAAGATCGTCAGGGCAGCCGGTTCGGCGACGAAGTTGCGGACCAGATTCGACATGTAAGGCCCAAAAGTGTGCTGACCCATGAAGAGCGCGATCGTCAGCTCACCGATGACGATGGCGAAGGTGAGAAGCGCACCCGACAAGAGAGCGACTTTCAGGTTGGGAAAGATCACCCGCCAGATGATCGTCGGCCATTTCGCTCCGAGACTCTGGGCGGCTTCCGTCAAGGTGCGGACATTGATGGCCCGCAAGCCGTTGTCGACCGAGCGATACATGTAGGGAAACGAGAGGGCGGCATAGGCACAGATCAACACCACTCTGGTAGATCCGTAGGTCGAGAGGACGGCCAGCGGGGGCCGGCTGTACATCCGGATCAGGCCGAAGACCAGTACCACCGCCGGAATGACAAAGGGGAGCAGCGTGATGAACTCGACCACCGAGCGCAGCTTCGGCACTCGCAACGTAACCCAATAAGCGGTCGGGACGATGACGAGCAATGAGACGAAAATGGTGAGGACGGCATTGATCGCCGATTCGCCGAAGGTTCTCACGAACTCTGGATCGGTGATAATCCGTCGAAAGGCTTCGAAGCTGAACGTTCTCCCGATCGCCCCAAAGGCTCGTTCGCCAGTGGCGATCAAAGGCGTGAAGAAGTAAGCGAGCCCGGCGAGGAGGATGAGCCACGCCATCAGCTTGCTTCCGGCGCCAGCCTTGGCCGGGGTTACTATTGCGGTCGGTGTCTCGACCGCCGTCGGTGCGGTTGTCACCGTCAACCGAGCCACCTCTCCGCTCGTCGCTGGAGCAGCGTGTAGATGCCGATCGAAACGCCCATGATTACGACCATCCCCATCGCCACCGCATAACCAAGTCCTTGGTTTTGGAGAACGTCGCCCGAGATTTGGGCACCAATCAAAATCGTGGCCAGCCGCAACGTGCCGCCGGTTAAGGCGTAAGCCGTGGCGTGGGCACCGAAGGCGTTGCCGAAAAGCAGAATGATCGTGCCCAGGATCGAGGGCAAGAGGACCGGGAGGGCGACATGGCGCCAGTACTGCCAGGAAGTGGCCCCCAGGTTTTCCGATGCCTCCTTCCACTCCTTCTTCAAACCCTCGAGGGCCGGAGTGATGGTGAGAACCATCAGTGGAAATTGAAAGAACATATAAACGACGGTGAGGCCCCAGAAGTTGTAGAGCGAAAAACCGGACTGATAGAGCTCCACCCCGAAGAAGCCAAACAGTGCGGTAATGAGCCCGATGCGGCCGAGGGTGAAGATGAAGGCGGCCGCCAACGGGACACCGGCGAAGTTCGAAGCCACCCCGGAGAAAGTGGTGAGCAACGAACGGAACGGCCTCGGCAGGCCGCCGTAAATCACAGCCCAGGCCATCAAGAACCCGAAGACCCCACCCACGACGGCGGTGACCAGGCTGATCCGGACCGAGAGTCCATACGCTTCTAGCACCTGGGGGTCGATCAACTGGCGATAATTGAGGAAGGTCCAGCCGCCTTCGTTGGCCTGGAAGCTGCGAACGAGGAGGATCGCGGCCGGACCGAGCAAGAAGGCACCGGAGAACAGCAGGAAGGGGACGATCCCCACCCAGTTCCAGGAGCGGGGTGGGGGGCGCTTGCCCCCCACCTCACTGATTGCGGTCACTCAACCCCCGACATTGACGCCAACCTCCGAGTCCCAGTTGGTGGTGATTAACTCGCTAGCGGCGCCGATCTGGTCGAGCGTCGGAAACACCGCACCTTCCACGTCGGGTAGCTGGTCGAGCTGCTCCTGCGGCACCGCGTCGCGAGCCACCAGATCCTGGTAGCGAATGGGATGGCAGTAGCCCTTGAGCCAGATGTTCTGGCCTTCATCCGAGTACAGGAACTCCATCCAAAGCTTGGCGGCATTGGGATGGGGGGCATAGGCGCTGATCCCCTGCACATAGACCCCGGCGTAGCGACCGCTGTCGGCCGGTACCACCACCTCGATGTTGGCGATGTCGGCGTTGGCGTCGCGATTGGCCAGGGCGTTGTAGGTCCAGCGAATGGTGATCGGGGTCTCACCGGAAGCAACCGTTCCTGACTCGGCGATCACGGGCACCAGGTTGCCTGCCTCTGCCAGTTGAGCAAAGAAGTCGAGACCGGGCTGGGCGTCGTCGAGTGAGCCTCCGCTGGCGAGGCCGGCGGCAAACACCGCCGAGATCGCTTGGGCTGAGACTCTCGGATCTCCCGCCAGGGCGATGGCGCCCTGGTACTCGGGCTTGAGCAGGTCGGCCCACGTCTGGGGGACGTTGTCGATCACATCGGCATTGACCTCGAAGGCGAGAACGCCGTAGTAGTCGCCGTACCAGTAGCCCTCGGCGTCCTTGGCATCGCCGGGAATCGAATCCCAAGTCTCCACCTGGTACGCCTGGAGCAGGCCCTCGTCCTTGGCGTCCGGACCGAAGGCGAGACCGATGTCGAGCACATCCGGGGCCTGCGGACCGGTGCTGCCCTGATTGGCTCGCACCGCCTCCAGCTCGTCGGCCGAACCGGCGTCGGGAGCGAGCTCGTTCACGGCGATGCCGTACTTGTCGGCAAAGGTCGAGATGACCTCGCCGTAGTTGCACCAGTCGTGAGGAAGGGCGATGGTGGTCAGCGTTCCCTCCGCCTGGGCGGCGGCAATCAGTTCCTCCATGCCCCCGGCGGCGGCACCGGTGGTTTCGGTTCCTCCTCCGGCGGTCGTCGCCGGTCCCCCGGCGGTGGTGGCGGGGCTGTCGGCGGCGGTGGTCGTTGCTGCTGTTCCTCCGCAGGCTGCGACGAACAGCCCGAACACGAGGAGGATGGTCAATTTCTGTTTCAGGTGTGCCTCCTTCGACACTGTGGACGGCCAAGTTACTAAGCCGCGGTCAGGCGTGCCGTCTCGGCGTGCTGTCTAGGCGCGCCGTCTAGGTTTGGGCTGATGTTCACTTCCTGGCGGCCCCACCCCTGGCATGGCCTCCCGGTCGGCCCCGATCCCCCCTTGCTGGTCAACGCCTATATCGAGATCACCCCCTTCGACGTGATCAAGTACGAGGTGGATAAACCCAGCGGCTACCTGAAGGTGGACCGTCCCCAGCAAACGTCGTCCTCTCCCCCGACTTTGTACGGCTTTATCCCCCAGACTTTTTGTGCCGAGGAGGTGGCAGCAATGTGTCCTGGCGCCAGCGGCGGAGACGGCGACCCCCTGGACATCTGCGTTATCTCCGAGCGCCCGATCGATCGGGCTGACATCCTCCTCACTGCCCGCGCCGTGGGCGGCCTCCAGATCCTCGACCAGGGCGAGGCCGACGACAAGGTGGTGGCAGTCCTCAACAGGGATCCGGTGTGGGGGGACATTGTCGAACTGTCCGAGCTTCCGCTTGCATTGGTCGATCGTCTTGCCCACTATTTCGAGACCTACAAGCAACTCGCCGGTCAGCCAGATGTCATCACAATTCAGGAGCGCTACGGAGCGGACCACGCCGGCCGCCTGATCGAAGCGGCTCAGCGCGATTACCAAAATCACTACCCGAAAGGAACCTGATGTCGATCCTGATCAAGAACGGAACCGTCATTACCCATGCCGGTCAGCAGGAGGCCGATGTGCTCGTTGTCGGCGAGAAGGTCGCCAGTCTTTCGGCCCGGGGGACCGAAGTTGAGGCAGACGAGATCATCGACGCCCAGGGAAAGTACGTCGTGCCGGGTGGTATCGACGTCCACACTCACATGGAGTTGCCCTTCGGCGGCACCTTCGCATCTGACAACTTCGAGACCGGGACCAGAGCGGCCGCCTGGGGAGGCACGACCACAATCGTCGACTTCGCGGTGCAGACCAAGGGCCAAAACCTGATGAACGGTTATGAGGCCTGGCGGGAGAAGGCCGAAGGGAACTGTGCCATCGACTACGGCTTCCACTTGATCGTCGGCGACGTCACCGACCAATCATTGAAGGAGATGGATATCGCCATGGGCGAGGGAGTGACGTCGTTCAAGATGTTCATGGCCTATCCGGGAGTCTTCTACTCCACCGATGGCGAAATCTTCCGGGCGATGCAGAAGGCAGCCGAAAACGGCGCCACGATCATGATGCACGCCGAGAACGGGATAGCAATCGATGTGCTCATCGCTCAGGCGCTCGAGCGGGGTGAGACCGACCCGATCTATCACGGAATCGTCCGCCGTTCGATCCTCGAGGGCGAGGCCACCCATCGAGCGATCAAGCTCGCCGAGCTGGCAGGTTGTCCTCTCTATGTCGTCCACCTGTCGGCCTTGGAGGCATTGGCGGAGGTCACCAACGCTCGCGACGAAGGGCTCAACGTCTTCGCCGAAACCTGCCCGCAGTATCTCTTCTTGGACCTCGACGATCTCGGCAACGGCTTCGAAGGCGCCAAGTTCGTCTGCTCGCCGCCGCTGCGAGACCGGGCCGAAGGCCACCAGGAGGCTCTGTGGTCCGGGCTGGCCACGAACGATCTGCAGATTGTGTCCACCGATCATTGCCCCTTCTGCTTCGAGGATCATCCCGAGCTCGGGCGGCAGAAGCGGTTGGGCGAGGGAGACTTCTCCAAGATCCCCAACGGCCTCCCCGGGGTCGAGCACCGGGTCGAGTTGATGTACCACGGGGCCGTGGCCGAGGAGCGATTGGCGCTGGAACGGTGGGTCGAGGTTTGCGCCACCACCCCGGCTCGAATGTTCGGGCTTTTCCCTCGCAAGGGCACGATTGCAGTGGGCTCGGACGCGGACATCGTCATCTTCGATCCGAAGCGGAGGCACCGGCTCTCGGCCGAGACCCACCACATGCGCACCGATTATTCGTGCTACGAGGGACTGGAAGTGTCGGGCGGGGTCGACACGGTTCTTTCCCGGGGCCGGATCATCATCTCAGGTGAGCAATACCACGGCAGGAAGGGCGACGGGCAGTACCTTGCACGTGACCTGAACCAATACCTCGTTTGATGCCCAAGTCAATCTCCTTCGTCGCCTTGGCGTTGATCATGTTCGCCTGTGGTCAGCAGTCGGTGTTCAGCCTTGCCGTGGGCACCTGTTTCGACGACCAGGCCGACGGTGAAATCTCTTCAGTGCCCGAGGTCGACTGCTCGGAACCCCATGACAACGAGGTGTTTGCGTTGATCGATTACACCGAGACTGACACCTATCCGGGGACAGATCAGATGTCGGAGATCTCCGAAGATCTGTGCGTCGCCCAGTTCGAAGGTTATGTTGGGCTCGACTATCAGAGTTCGGCTCTGGAGGTTTTTCCCATTTACCCAACCGAAGAGAGCTGGACCGACGAGGACGATCGCGAGATCATCTGCGCCCTCTACAACGTCGACCTCAGCAAGCTCACCGGATCGATGGAGGGTGCCGCCCGCTAGTGCCACGGGTGGGGTGGTGCTGGGGGGAACAGGGGCCCGCGGCCGGGCTTCTGGTTTGCCAGGGCCGAGGCATCGATCACACCAACGCTGCCGCCGACAGGGGGCGCCAAAGGACCATGGCCTGGCTCTGACCTAAACGTCGCCGGTGACGACGAAGCTGGCCAGGATGCGGTCAAGGGCTTCGAAGTCGCGATCGGAGTTGGCCTGTACGGCTACCCGAACGAGAAAGTTGGCCTCGGCCGGTCGGGCGGCTACCACCACGTACGTGGCCGCCTCGTTCCCGCAGTTGACGAAGGTATCGAACGACCCGGCATAGAGCGGATCTTCATAAACGTCGCGACCGCCGTACTCGCAGATCTCGACGAAGCTGGTCTGGATCTCGTCCAGCAGTTCTTCCTCGGTCGTGGTGGTTGCCCAATCCGACGAGGCGCTGACGATCATGCCGGGCGTTGACCAGCTTTCGTGGAACAGAGCCAGATCGCTCGCCGCTCTCACATCTACAATGGAGCGACCCTGCTCGTCCTCATAGGGCTGGCCGTCGACGTCACTCCACTCGACCGGAACCTCGACGCTGATGGCTCCGGTGTCATCCGTGATGACGACGTACTCGGAGTAGACACTCGTGTCCGTTCCCACCGTCGCCTCCTCGTCGAGTTCTTCCGCAAACGAAAAGGCCTCGGTGAGGGCATCGCCGTTGAACTGGCCTCGCAGGACTTGAGACGTGTCGTACCGAAGAACCTCGACGTCGATAACGCCCTGTTCGCCTTGCGTGCGAATGACGTCGCAGAACTCCTCCATCGTCCCCTCGAGGGCCAGTGAAACCCCGGCCATACGGGTGACGATGTCTCCGCCCGTCACTCCGGCCCGATCGGCAGAAGAGCCGGCTTGCACGGTTTCCACCCATACGCCCTGGGTGCCATCGTCGGCTGTTACGGCGTAACCGTTGATCCCCACCGAGTCCACATCGATTCCAGACCGCAGAGCGTCCACCACCCGCTCAGCTTCCCGCACACTGATGGCGTAGTTCTGGTCGGTGTCATCTCGGCCCGCATAATTGACCCCGACGACCTTCATCTCGTCGGTCACCAGCGGACCGCCGGAGTTGCCTCCGCGGATGCGAGCATCATGTTCCAAGATTGCATCGATCGAGGCCCACTCGGTCTCACCGGGGGCGTCGGCTTTGGAGATGATTCCCTGAGTGAGAGCGAACTCGGGTTCGCCCAGGGGATAGCCAGCGGCTCGCACGTCGAGGCCGGCGAAGATGTCGCCGTCGTACCACTCGAGATAGCGGTAGCCATCGCCGGCCAGATCGATGACGGCGAGGTCGTTGCACTCGGACACGCCGAGGATCTGGGCGTTGACGGTCTCTGCCGAGCCCCCGATGTGCACATCGAGCAAACCGGCCCCGCTCACGACGTGACTATTGGTCACCGCCACTCCCGACGGGTCGATGATGAAACCGGAGCCGCTGCCGCCTCCTTCGAAGATGCCGAAGTCAGGGGTGATGAATGTGCCGGTGGAAACAATCTGGATTGTCGCCATCGGCAGCTCCTCGACGGTGGTGACAAGTCCTTCCGGCCCGGCGGTCGTGCTCACGGCAGCAGTGGTGGTAGCAAGCGTGGAAAGGGTGGTCGCAGGCGATCCTCCGCTTTGGCAGGCGACCAACGCCGCGGCCAGCAACGTCAACTTCAGATTGTGCTTCACTGTTCTCCCATGATCAATCACTGGATCGACGGCCGGCAATGGTCCGGTAAGCCCGAACGTACCGGAAAGGTATACAACCCCGCCACGGGTGAGGTGCAAGACGAGGTTGCACTGGCCGGTGCCGAAGAGGTAGATGCCGCCGTCAAGGCAGGAGTAGACGCCTATCCGGCCTGGCGGGACACGCCGGTTACGCGCCGCCAAAACGTGATGTTTGCTTTTCGCGAGCTGGTAGTCGAGAACCGCCATGAGATCGCCAAGCTCATCACCTCCGAGCACGGAAAGACCGAGTCCGACGCCCTCGGCGAGGTCCAACGGGGGCTCGAGGTGGTGGAGTTCGCCTGCAACATCACCCACCTGATGAAGGGAGAGTTCTCCGAGCAGGTGTCGACCGGGGTGGACACCTTCACGATGCGCCAACCCCTCGGCGTCGTCGCCGGCATCACCCCCTTCAATTTTCCGGGGATGGTCCCGATGTGGATGTATCCCCTCGCCATCGCCGCCGGCAACTCGTTCGTTCTCAAGCCCTCGGAGAAGGATCCATCGCCTTCAATGCTCTGCGCCGAGTTGTTGCGTGAGGCCGGGCTGCCCCCCGGGGTCTTCAACGTCGTCCACGGCGACAAAGTGGCTGTCGACCGCATCCTCGAACACCCCGACATCGCCGCCGTCTCCTTTGTCGGATCGACTCCGATCGCTCGATACATCTACGAGAACGGAACCAAAGCCGGAAAACGGGTCCAGGCTCTCGGGGGGGCCAAGAACCACATGGTCGTGCTGCCCGATGCCGACATGGAACTCGCCGCCGATGCCGCGGTTTCGGCTGGCTACGGGTCGGCCGGTGAGCGCTGCATGGCGATATCGGTGGTGGTCACGGTCGGGGACGCCGCCGACCGGTTGCTGCCCCACATCACGGCCCGCATTGCCAAGCTCCGCACCGGGCCCGGTCACGACCCCGATTCGGAGATGGGACCGCTTGTCACCCCCGAGCATCGGGACAAGGTGATCGGTTACATCGACCAAGGCGTCTCCGAAGGTGCCGACCTGGTCGTCGACGGGAGGGGATATCAGCCTGAGGGTTTCGAGGGCGGGTTCTACGTGGCCCCGACGTTGTTTGACCGGGTGCAACCGGGGATGAAGATCTACGACGACGAGATCTTCGGCCCAGTGCTGGGGATGGTGCGGGTCGAGCACTATCAGGAGGCGATCGACCTCATCAACGCCAATCCGTATGCCAATGGCACTGCGGTCTTCACCAATGACGGGGGGGCGGCCCGCAAGTTCGGGAGTGAGATCCAGGTGGGAATGGTCGGGGTCAATGTCCCGATCCCGGTGCCCTTGGCGTTCTATTCGTTTGGGGGGTGGAAGTCCTCGATCTTCGGGTCAAGCCCGATCTACGGCCCGGAGGGGATCCGTTTCTATACCCGCCAGAAAGTCGTCATCTCCCGCTGGCCCGACCCGATCTACCGCGGCGTCGATCTCGGCTTCCCCCAACACGACCGCTAATCGAAACCTAATGCACAGCGCTGCGGAAACCGCATAAAGCAGCCCGCGGTTTCCGCGCCGCAGTAACAAACCCCTAGACCCCCACCCTCATTTCGTCAATGATCGATGGGTGATCAACCCGGCCGAACACCGCGTCCACCAGCTCGCCGGGTCGCAAGCCGGATATGTGACGCGTCGGCAGGCCCTCGCGTGTGGGATGTCGTCGGACGCCATCAATCGAAGGGTCAATTCGATCAGATGGGTCCGGGTCAAACCCGGGTTGTTCATGATCCCGGGATTTTCCCCGACGTTGCGTGGTCGCCTCCTGGCGGCGACAGCGGCGCTGGGGGCAGTCGTCTCGCACGAGTCCGCGGCTGAGATACATGGCCTCCCTGGAGTCATGAGGGCACTTGCGGTGGTGACCGTTCGGATTCGTACCACCAACCGTTTTCCTGACGTGATCGTTCATCAGTCCACCGACCTGACCCATGGGCAAGTCATCGAAGTCGAAGGCCTGCCGGTGACAACGCCGGTGCGGACTGCGATCGACCTCGCTGCTAAGCGATCGCCTCTCACGATCGGTCGGATCCTCGATCACCTTGTCATTAAAGGCGACACGACGATCGAAGACGCAGCCAACCTTGTCTCTGACCTGGCGCGGCGCGGCAAGCCCGGGATGCAGACGATGCACAAAGTCCTCGAGGCCCGAGCCGGCGAGGCGTTCATGGGTGAAAGCGCGCTCGAGATGGAAGGGCTGCGGCTCCTCCGGGATTGGGGCTTCCCGGAGCCGCAGCTGCAGTATCCCTTGCCGTGGCGCTCACGCCGCAAGGGTCGAGTTGATTTCGCCTACCCCGCCATTCGACTCATCATCGAGTTCGACGGACGGAGGTGGCATGCCACGTTGGAGGCATTTGAAGAAGACCGCCTGCGTGACAACCACGCCCAGCTGGCCGGTTGGCGTGTTCTCCGAATCACCTATCGCATGCTCAAGGAACAGCCCGAGGTGGTTCGGGCCATGATCGCACGCGCCTTCGCCTCGGCCTCTTAGACGATTCCGCGTGCAGGATTATGCGGAAACCGCAGCGCAGTGCATTAGGTTTGCATTTGGAGGGCGGGGATGACGGCGTCTCCATAAGCCGCCAAGGTGGCGTCCATCTGGTCGTGCATCAGGTAGATGGCGAACTGGTCCACCCCCAAAGCCCGAAGCTCCTCGAGGCGCCCGATGTGGGCCTCCTCGCGGCCCAGCAGGCAGAACCGGTCGATGATGTCGTCCGGTACGAACTCGGTAGTGGGATTGCCGGCCTTGCCGTGGTGTGAGTAGTCGTAACTCTCCCGGGCCTTTATGTAATCGGTCAATGCTCGAGGAACAGCACTCGAGGTGACCCCATATCGATTGACGAGATCGGCGACGTGATTGCCGACCATGCCGCCGAACCATCGCACTTGATCGCGCTGATGACCGAGGTCTTCTCCCACGTAGGCCGGAGCGGCGACGCAGATCGTCAGCGAGTTCGGGTCGCGCCCTGCCTCGGTGGCCGCCGCCCGGACGGCCCCGATCGTCCACTCCGCGATCTGGGGATCGGCTAGCTGCAGGATGAAGCCGTCGTAGTGGGCGCCCGCCGAGGCCAGTGCCTTCGGACCGTAGGCAGCCATCCACACCGGCAGATCGAAGCCAGCGCCCACCCACGGGATCGAGAGCTCCTTGCCGTTGTAATCAACCGCCCGCCCCGCTACCAGGTCCTTGATGACTTTGGTGGCCGCCGCCGTAGTTTCGAGAGTTGTCGGTGTGCGGCCGATGTAGCGGAGGGCTGAGTCGCCCCGACCCATGCCACATACCAGCCGGGGCCCGTACATCTCTCCCAATGTGGCGAAGAGCGACGCCAGCACCGTCCAGTCGCGAGTCCCTGGGTTCGTCACCATCGGGCCGACTTTCAGGCGCTTGGTCTGAGCAAGAATCTGGCTGTAGATGACGAAGGGTTCCTGCCAAAGGATGTGCGAGTCAAAGGTCCACACGTAATCGAAACCGAACTTCTCCGCATTGACGGCGAGAGAAATAACCTCACGGGCGGGCGGGTTGGGCTGCAGTACGACCCCGAAGTCCATAATCTCACGATAGGCAGAACCCCCATGGCGCACTCAATTCAGGTTGTCTTCGCATGCGAGGATCCCGAGAAGCTGGCCACCTTTTGGGCCGGGGCGCTCGACTATGTCCTCCAACCGCCCCCGCCGGGTTTCGCGACGTGGGAAGCCTTTGCTCGAGAGCTCTCGATCCCGGAGGACAAATGGGGTGATGTTTCCGCCGCCGTCGACCCGGAGGCCCGGGGACCGCGGCTCTTCTTCGAGCGGTATGACGGCGGACAACCCAACCAGAGAGTCCACATCGACGTCAACTCGGTCGGAGCCGGAGAAGAGCTCACAAACGAGGAGCGCCGGAGCCGACTTGCCAAGGAGCGCATGCGGCTCGAAGCGTTCGGGGCGACGTACAAGCGAGAGGCCAGCGGCATGGCGGGAGAGACTTGGATTGAAATGTTCGACCCCGAAGGAAACTGGTTCTGCGTGCAATGAAGACCGGCCCCATTCTCGACCTCATCCCCCTCTCGATGCCCTGGATCGGGCTCGATCCGTTCATCTTCACGGTGCATCACCTCGATCATTACCCGGCCGGCAACGAGATGCAGGGACCACAACCGGGGACCAATGGGCGCTCGATCGGGGCGGACTTCTCCTATCGAGATGGCTGGAGCATGTACCACGGCCGGCAGGTGCCCGGCTTCCCCCAGCACCCGCACCGGGGATTTGAAACCGTCACCGTTGTCCGCCGCGGGTTCATCGACCATTCCGACTCCCTCGGTGCCTCCGCCCGCTTCGGGCAAGGCGACACCCAGTGGCTCACTGCCGGAGGCGGCATTCAACACTCGGAGATGTTTCCACTCATCAATTTGGAGGGAGCCAACGAGCTCGAACTTTTTCAGATCTGGCTGAATCTGCCGCCTGTTTCGAAGATGGTCCCCCCATACTTCCGCATGCTCTGGTCCGAGGAGATCCCAACCGTCGTCTCCGAGAATGGTCAGACCAGCGTCGACATCATCGCCGGCCGCTTCGAGGGCAATCGCGCTCCCGCTCCGCCTCCCGACTCCTGGGCATCTCATGACGCATCGGATTTGGCCATCTGGCTCATTCGCTTGGGGGCCCAAGCGAATTGGGAGCTGCCGGCCGCCCCGCCGGGGGTCAACCGCATGCTCCATTTCTTCGATGGCACCGACGTCGCGGTGAGCGGGCACCGAATCATTACCGACACCGGTGCGCGGCTCCGTCCCGATGTCATCACCACTCTCTCCAACCATGGAGCGCCCGCCGAGTTCCTTCTACTCCAGGGTCAGCCAATCGGCGCCCCGGTGTTCCAGATGGGCCCGTTTGTGATGAACACCCCCGAAGAGATCACCCAAGCCATGATCGACTACCGCCAGACCCAATTCGGAGGTTGGCCGTGGCCCAGCACGGAACCGGTGCATGATCGGAGCGCGGGAAGATTCGCCATTCACGCCGACGGACGTCTCGAACACCGCGAGCGCGTCCCGATCGCGGCTCCCTAAGGCTCGACCTCGAAATCGAGCTCCTCGCCCATCAGGGCGACGACCAGTAGTTGCTGCAGCCCCGCCAGATAGTCGAGAGCTCCGCGATCGTCTTCCTCGAGGCGCTCCATGTCCCCTTCTTCCTCCACCCCCAGCCGCGCTGCTAGCGCCAGACGCGCCTCGTTGAGCACGCGCATAAACGCTTCCGACTCTGCCACCGACGCGACCGTGCCCGCCGTAGCAGCTTCGAGTATCAGCTCGAAGGCGGAGCGATCGGCAGCCCGCGACTCGCGGAACTCATCGTCCATGAGGCGCCACCACTCCGCCGAGGCGGCGTGATCCTCTCGATATACCGGTGACTGCAAGCGGGCAGCCGCCGGATCGGTAAGAGGACCGCCGAGGCTCTGCAGGAATTCGGGTAGCTGGGAAAGCAGGTCGAGGTCCTCGGGAGTGAGGGTGACCAATATCCCGTCCCGCACCGGCAGGAACGGAATCATTTTTCGATCGTCGCCCAGAGCCCGTGCTGATGGAGGCGATAGGCATCCATTTCGGCCTGCTCCCGTGGGCCTTGGGACACCGTCGCCTTACCTTCGTTGTGCACAGCCAGCATCAACCGGGTGGCCTCTTCGACCGAGTGTCCAAACAGCCGACGGAACACCCAAACCACGTAGTCCATGAGATTGACGGGATCATTCCAAACCACAACCTGCCACGGCAGATCGGCGTCGACATCGGTATCAGTGACCGGTCGTTCGAGAGGTTTGGTCGTCATGTCCGGGCATCGTATGTCGAGGATTGGTGTATCGGTCCTAACGAACCACCGATCGATAGGTACCTAGAAATTCGAGATCGTCGAGGCTCGAGGGCCGGGGCTCGAAGATTCGCCTGACACCTTCGGGGCCGGGAAGATGGGTCAAATCCACGAACATCCGATAGCGCCAGGCCTGATCGGTGGGGCGGGATTCGATCCGGGTGAGGTTGGCGCCGCGCAGGCCCAGTTCGGTGAGGGCGAGGGCAAGGGATCCAGGGGTATGGGCAGTCGTAAAGGCGACCGTGGTCTTGTCGGCATCATCGGCGATAGCCGGCTCGCCGGAGCTGAGAACCACGAAGCGGGTGGTGTTGTGCGAACGATCGATCACGTCACGCAGTAGCACGCTGAGACCGAACGGGGCTGCCGCTCGCTCCGGCCCGAGGGCAGCGCTGGCCAAGTCGCCCGATTCGGAAACTATCCGCACTGCACCAGCCGTGTCGTGGACTGGAATTGGCTCCCAACCCCAGTGAGTCAGGATCGCTTCGGCCTGGGCGAGCGCCTCGGGATGCGACCGCACCTCCCTGATGTCCTCGAGCGAAGCGCCGTGGTGGCCGATCAGGACATGTCGTACCTCGACCAGGTGCTCGCGGACGATTCTCACTTGCCCGGGAAGCAGACGATCCAACACGGCCAGGACGCTGCCGGTGGTCGAGTTTTCGATCGGCATGACGAGCAAGTCCACCTCGCCGGCCTGAAGGGAGTCGAACGCTCCCACAAAGGTTGAGAAACCCAGCCGGGTGTCGTTCGGATAGAGCTCCTGGGCTGTCTGGTCGGAGTATGAGTAGTCCTCGCCTTGAAAGCCGATGCGCACGCCAGCCAAGTTAACCCGAGCGTCTGCGGGTGCCCCGCTACTCCCCATTCGCCCCGAGAGCAGCCGCACAAGCCTCTACCGCCGGAGCAAAGTCGGGGTCGTCGGTTGGGACCTGCTCGGGCGGGAAGGGTGCAAAGGTGCCGTCAAAGTCGGGCGCTGGATCGGGAAAGCTCTCGACGCCGCTCGATCGCATGCACCCGGCATAGCTCTGCAGTTGAGCCCGAATCATCACCTGCAGGCCAGGTGAGTCCTCGAGCCCGAGAAACTCGCTCAGGGGACCCGCACAGAGAGTGACCGCCTGTCTGAAACCCGAGTCGGTGGAAGCTCCCGACAGCGCGCTCAGGTCGGGGCGGCCCTCATCATCAGTCGCAATCTCTGGGACATCGAAGCCAGCCGCGCTCATGCAAGCCCCGAACATGGCGACCGCCTCGGCCCCGGTGGCGGGTGGAGCGGTCGTAGTCGTGGTTGGAATGGTCGACACCTGCGTAGCCGGACCCGTGCAAGCGAGGACGCCTAGCAAAAGAGCTCCCCCGACCAGCCGTTGCATTGGGTTGGATTACCGCCGGTGGCGCGCTTTTCCAAATCCGGCTTCGCCCCCTGGCTCAGCCTTCTCGAGCTTGAGCGAAAACAGGGTCGGACGCCGGGCACCAAAGACCTTTTGCGGATCGACGGCATCCGCGGCTCGGTTACCGGTCAGATCAACCTGGACGGCACCACACCGCGAACACTTGCTGCGACTACCCATCGTCATGTAGTTGTGATGCCCGCCGTTGCACGAACGAATGTTTGTCATTGCCCCTACCTCCCCAGATCAACTGCCGATCACTCTAAGTGGCGGCCTGAGGCACTTCGGGTGACCACTCACCAATTGAGCCGTTGGTACTAGCCCCTGAGCTATCGGGGATCAGCCAGCATCATGGCCAGGTCCCGCACCGAAACGTCGCCGCCTCTCCCGAGCTCTTTGATGCCGTCGTCGAGCATTACGTAGCAGAAGGGGCAGGAGACCGCCACTTCGCTCGCTCCGGTCTGGAGGGCCTCCTCCGCCCTTTCAATGTTGACCTTCTTGCCGGTGTGCTCCTCCATCCAGAAACGTGCTCCACCGGCGCCACAACAAAGGGCCCTGGTTCCGTGGCGCCGCATCTCGACCAGTTCCGCTCCGGTCGCGGCGGCCACCTCCCGTGGCGCCAAGTAGATGTCGTTGTGGCGGCCGAGGTAGCAAGGATCGTGATAGGTGGTCTTCCGTCCCGAGCCGGTGCCATTGACAGTGATCTTCCGCCGAGTCAACAGGTCTGCCAGAAGCTGTGAGTGATGAACCACCTCGTACTCCCCGCCCAACTGCGGGTACTCGTTGGCAAGCGTGTTGAAGCAGTGCGGGCACTGGGTGATGATCTTCTGCACCCCGCGGGCGGCAAATGTCTCGATGTTCTGCGTGGCGAGTTGCTGCCAGAGGTACTCATTGCCTGCTCGGCGAGCGGGATCGCCGTTGCAGGTCTCGGCCGGGCCGAGGATGGCGAAGTCGATCTCCGCTTCGTGCAAAAGCCTGGCGAGGGCGATCGACACTGCCGTGTTGCGATCATCAAAGGAGCCTGCGCAACCGACGAACCACAGATACTCCGCGCGGTCGGCGTCCTCCCCCAGGACTGGAACCTTGAAGTCGAGCGCTTCGGTCCAGGCCGCGCGACGTTCCTTGCTCATGCCCCAGGGATTGCCCTGGTTCTCCATCGCCACGAATGCTTTGGAGAGCTCCGGTGGAAACGAAGATTCCATCATCGTGAGATAGCGGCGGATGTCGAGGATGCGGTCAAGAATTTCGATGTTGACGGGGCAGATCTCATCGCAGGCTCGACAGGTGGTGCACGCCCACACCTCTTCGGGCTGGACTCGCTGCATGACGCTTTCACCGCTGATCTCGATCCCCTCGGCGAGGCTCACCGGCGGCGATACCCCGGCCGTGACTGCCGCCACCTCGCCAACTTTGAGCACCATCTCCCGGGGATCGAGTGGTTTGCCGGTGATATTGGCGGGGCAGACGGATGTGCATCGACCACAAATCGTGCAGGCATCGGTGTCGAAGAGCTGCTTCCACGTGAAATCACTGACCACCGAGGCGCCGATCGTGTCGATGTCCTCGACCTTGGCCAGGTTTACGACCGGGCGCATCGCCCCCTTGGGCCTTCCGTGGGGCGAGAGGAACATGTTGGTCGGGCTCGTCAGCATGTGCCGGAGCTTGGTCATGGGCAGGATCACGAGAAAGGCCAGGAAGGCCGCCGCATGCACGATCCATGAGGTGAGATGAACCGTGCCGGCGCTCGCTTCGGGGACCAAGAGCGAAAGCGAATAGCCGACGACCGACCACCGTTCGAAGCTCGGTCGCCCGGATAGGGCGATGCGAGCAGCCTCGGTGGTGAGGCCTGTAATGCCAAGCGCGGCCAGGGTCAGGAGATTCCAGGCATCCTCGGGCTTGGTTTTCGATCGCAGTCGCCAGGGTCGCTGCACATAGCGACGGAAGAACGCCCAAGCCAGACCGCCCAGGAATATGAGCGAGGTGAGGTCGAGGATCAATGAGTACCCGAGATAGACCCCGCCTTCCAGGAACTTGAGGTTGTTGGGCAGGAGATGGTCGATCTCAAGAGTTACCGTGCCGGCGAAAAGAATCAGAAATCCGAAGTAGATCATCGAGTGCATCAACCCGGCGGCCCGATCCCGCAGCAGGGTTTGCATCGAGAGGCCGCGGAAGAGCTGGCGGACTCGCTCGCCCCAGCGACCGCTCCGCGGATCGCGCGCTCCCCGCTCCCACGACTGGGCGCGGAGGAAAAAGAGCGCCCCGGTTAGAGCGATGAATGCCGCGGTGGTGACATAGAAGACTGCCTGGAGCCAACCGGGGATGTTTCCGAAGACGACCCGGCCTACTTCGGGTTCGATTGTCTCGGGCAGAGTCCCCAGGTAGCCGAGCAAAACGGTCGCCAGGGCCCCCACACCGGCGAGAGGCCCAATGAGGGCCGAGGCCTTGAGACGCTTCTCGGTCTCTTCGGCCTGTGCCTCTTCCTCTAAGTGAGTCTCAAGCGAGGCCGAGCTCCTTCTTCAACTCCTCGAGACGAGCGTCGGCCTGAGCCATTGACACGGCCTCACGCAATTCGCTTTCGGCACCTTCCGGTGTGGCTTCCCGCAGCTCCGCCCGGGCCTGAGCTTCTGACAGACGGCGCTGGATCTTCTCCTCGACCTTGTCCAGGCTGGGAGCGTTGGCTTCCATCGAGACCGAAATCGTTTCTACTGCCCGGTTGACTGCCTCTTGCATGCGGGCTTGTTCCAACTGACCTACGAGCTGCATCCGCTTGGCGGCCAGCTCTTGGAGCCGCATGGCGTTCTGGGTGACGGCGCTCTTGGCGGAGTCGGCCTGGGTGATGGCGATCTCGTACTGCTCTTTGAAGCCTTCCAAGTTCGATTCGGCGGCCTGCAGCTTGAGAGCGACGGATTGGGCGGCATTGGTCCATTTGGTCTGAGCGGCGGTATCCCCGGAGTTTTTCGCCGCCTCGGCCTTGAGCAGGGCCTGCTTGGCGATCTCCCGCGCCTCGCCGACATCCTTCGCAGAATCTTCGATCTTGGCTTCGATCTGGGTGCGGTGAGCTATCACTTTGGCGGCCTGGTTGCGCAGCTCCTGGTCTCGTCGCTTGGCCTCGTTGATCGCTTGCTCGATCTCGACTGATGGATCCATGGCCCGCTCCGCTGCCATTCCAAACAGGGTTCGCAGATAGTTCCAAATGCGCCGCAGCAATTCTCGCCCTTTCGTTTCCGGTCGGCGAGGATACCGGTGTCGGGCGTCAGCGGGTACGACGGCCTTGGCTGCGAGAACCGCGGGCAGCGCTCCCGCGACCGCGGCTGACACTGGGGAACGGGATTCCTCCGCGCCCCCGGCCCCTCGTTCGGGGTCCGCCGGACCAGTCGTAGGGAAGACCGCTTCCCATGCCGCCCACGATGATGGAGAAAACCTCGAGCCAGTCCATCCCCAAACCACCATGGGTACGGGGAGCGCGAGGGGCGGGCACCGGCTGGCTGTCATAGGGAATCTGGCGGGCGTCAGGGGATTGGCCCCGGCGAAGTTTCTCGGCGTCGGCCTCGCAAACCATCACCTTCCTTGCCCCGGCCGGCGTTTGGATCTCGGCCTCGACCCGGCCGGTGCCGTGGGTGGGATCGAAGAAACAATGAGGAGGGGCGACTTCGGTTGGCTCGGGAGGTAATGGTCGCCCTTCAACCAGGGCGTTGCTGGCGTCGAGTTGCCAGCGGGCTCGGTCAAGGTCGTCGGATAGATCTTCGAGTTGATCGAGAGTCGATGCAGCCGCGAGCCGCGACTCAGCCTGACGAAAGGTTTCCGAGGCCTGCCGGTAGTGATTGGTGGCGGTTTCGTTGCTCGCCACTCGCGGGTCGTCGGCCAGGTCGACGATCTCGTTAGCGATCACGTCCATCTGCTGGCGGATCTCTTCGCGCGCTTCTGCGAAAAGCTTCTCTTTTGCTTGCTTTCTCTCGGCACTCCCCCGCCAGATAAAGAACCCGACCAACCCGACGATGCCGACGACGACCAGCACCGGTACCAGGCTGAACCCCCCGCCTTCACTCGAGCTATCGACGACTCCGGTCAAGGCGCCGGCGAACTCGCTGAAGTCCTCGAGGTAGGTACTGCCGCTGCTACCGACGGTCTCGTCGAGGGCGGCATCGATTTGGTCGTCGTCGTAAACGGTGCTCACCGCCCCGATCTCGCTCGGGGTCAACACGACGACGGTGCCGCTACCAAACCGGTCGAGGAGGTCATCGGCGAGTGCGTCAGCATCACTTTCGCTCTCGAGGGCAACGAAGTAGATGTCATCGAAGCGGTCCACGAGCCTTTCGAGCTCGTCCACCGACGCGTCTATGCCCTCCTCGAGGTAAAACCGACGCAGTTCGAGTTCGTCGACGATCGGGGAAATATCGGGACCGCCGGGCTCGGTTGCCAGCAACAGGGTCGCAAGGAGCAGTGCGATCACGACACCCCGAGATCAGCTGTCAACCGGGCAACGTGGCCTTTGGCTTTGACGTTGCGATACTCCCGTTCCAACTCGCCGTTTCCTCCCAGGACAAACGTCGAGCGGATGAGGCCGACTGAATCCTTCCCGTACAGCTTCTTCGGTCCCCAGGCGCCGAACTGGCCGGCGACTTTGTGATCGGTATCCGATAGAAGAGGAAAATTGAGTCCCTCTTTCTCACGGAAGCGAGCGTTCTTCGCCGGGGCATCCGGACTGATCCCGACCAGGTCGTAACCGGCCTTCTGCAAGGCCTGGTAGTTGTCGCGAAAGTCACAGGCCTCGGCGGTGCAGCCCGGCGTCATCGCCGCCGGATAGAAGAAGACGATCAACTTTCGGCCCTTGTGGTCGTTGGACGAGAAAGGCCGGCCGTCCTGATCGGGGAGAGTGAATTCGATGCTCATGGCCCCGACCTTAAAGCGAACCCTGGGTTCTAGAGGTTGTCCAACAGCCTCTACAGCCCAGAGAACGAGCCCTCATCGCCAAAGCGATCTCAGGAAGAAACCGAGATTGGCAGGGCGCTCTCCTAACCGGCGCACCAGATACGGATACCAGGCGACGCCGTACGGCAGGTAGATCCGAACCGGATAATCGGCCCTGACGAGTTCCTGCTGCGCTTGCGTGCGGACCCCGTACAGCATCTGAAACTCGAAGGGTGCTCGCCTTGTGCGGGCCAATCGCCTCGTCAGCTCGATCAAGGGAGGATCGTGGGTGGCGATGGCTGGCATCACCTGGTCGGCCGACATCAGCATCTCCAGGAGACGGGCGAAGGCCGCGTCGACTTCGTCCTTGTCGATGAAGGCAACATCGCGCTCTTCGACATAGGCACCTTTGCAAAGCCGCAGGTGTCCGCCGAGACCCACCAGGCTCGTGATGTCGCCCGGAGTTCGATACAGATAGGCCTGGAGAGCCAGCCCGAGGTTGCCGTGACGCTCTTGCGCCTGCCGGTAGAGATCGACCGTGGCCGCGGTGTAACGAGAGTCCTCCATATCGATGGTGATCGTGAGCCCGATCTCCCGGGCAACGACGGCGAGTCGATCGAGGGTCGAGGAAGCGACGTCGCGATCGACGGCCAACCCGAGTTGGGTGAGCTTGATCGAAATGTTGGCATCGAGCTCGTCGTCAGCGATGCGTTGCAGGCACTCCTCATACCCCTTGTAGGCAAGGTCGACCTCGGCAGTTGACAGCACCTCTTCGCCGAGCAGGTCGAGTGACACTGCCATCCCGGAATGATTGAGCCGCCGAGCGACCGCGGCGGCCTGGTCGAGGGTCTCTCCAGCTACGAACCGATAAGCGAGCGCTTGGCCGGCGGTGGTTCGGGTGATGAGTCGCTTGATCGGGGGGGATTCAGCCGTTCCCACCAGCAGGCGGGAAAAGAGGCTCATCCCGAGCCGAGCTCCCTAGCTCGCTGGGCAGCGGCCCGCACGGCGTCTTCGACCAGGGCTCGAAAACCGCGCTCTTCGAGCACATGGACCGCGGCGGCGGTGGTTCCTCCAGGCGAGGTCACCTGCGACCGAAGCTCGAACGGACCCCGTGACGTCTCGGTGAGAAGGTGGCCGGCGCCACGGATGGTCTGGTTGACAAAAGACTCGGCAATGTCGCGGGGCAGGCCCTCGCGGACCGCAGCTTCGGTGAGGGCCTCCGCCAGGAGGAATACATAGGCCGGTCCGGTGCCGCTCACCGCGGTGACGGCGTCGAGGAGGCTTTCGTCGAGTTGTTGCACTCCCCCGACCGCTTCGAGTACCAGGCGCGCCTTTTCGAGCTCGCCCTCGCCTGCATGCCGGCCCCCGGCCATCCCGGTGACCGCTTCTTTGACCAACGCCGGAGTGTTGGGCATCGCCCTCACCACAGCCACATCGCTCAGAGCCGCCTCGTAGGTCGACGTCGGCACCCCGGCGGCGATCGAGAGCAGTACTTGCCCAGGCTTGATCGCCGCCTTCAGGCCCTCGAGCAGCGAGGCGACGTCGCGCGGCTTGACCGCAATGACGATCACATCGCGACCCGAAGCGTCTTCGATCGAAAGTGACGCCTCCAGCCCGGTTCTTTCCCGGAGTTGAGCAATCCTTTCGGGACGACGCACGACCAGCGTGAGATCGGTAGGATCCCACCCGGCGTTGAGGAGTCCGGCGGTCAGAGCCTCACCCATGGCGCCGACTCCGACGACAGCGACCGTAGGGCGCCTGGTCATTGGGGTTAGTATATGGAAGGGTCGTTCCCGGCCAGGTTGGCTCGAATCATCTCCACCATGGTCGCCAGTGCATTCGGGTTATAACCCTCCGGGATGATGAGGTCGGCGTACCTCTTGGAAGGTTCGACGAACTCGAGATGCATCGGCCGCACCGTGGCGAAGTATTGATCCAACACGGAGGCAAGGTGGCGACCTCGCTCGTCGATGTCACGTTGGATACGTCGCGCCAGTCGCAGGTCGGCATCGGTGTCGACATAGATCTTCAAATCGAGTTGAGATCGGAGATCAACGTCGGCCAGCACGAGAATCCCTTCGACGATCACTACCTGGGCTAGCTCGACCGGCGTCGTGCGCTCCGCCCGCAGATGGGCGGCGAAGTCATAGGTCGGGATCTCGACCCTATCCCCTTTGCGGAGGAGTTGGAGGTGATTGATCAAGAGCTCGGTCTCGAGCGAATCCGGATGGTCGTAATTGACCGCTGCTCGTTCGGCCAAGGCGAGCTCGGGTCGATGCCGGTAGTAGGCATCGTGCTGGATGATCAGAACCCCGGAGACGGCTGCTGCCGCCGCTGCGGCAATCGTGGTTTTGCCCGAGCCAGATCCCCCGGCGATCCCGATCACAACATTCTTGCGTAAATCTCGGCGCATTTATGTGCCGAAATTTACGCAAGAATGAAAACGTCAGCTCTGACCGGTCCTCAGCTTTCGCATATCACCGAGTACGTTGGAAACGAGGGTGGTCTCTGGTGAGGCGACGACGGCCCGCAATACCCGGCGACTGGGATCGGCTTCTAACTCCTCTTCGTCTTCTTCGTACTCTTCCCCTTCTTCTTCGGCCATTTCGGGACTGAGATCGATCGCGCCCTCGACCCGATGGTCGCCCAACCAGTCGAGGATCGGCAGCTCTGGCTCCGAATCGACGACCACGCTCACCTCATTGAGGACGATGGGCTCCGGAGCGGGGACCGTGTCGATCGCTACCTCGACTTGGGTATCGGGGGCAAGAACCGTGAGTCCGCGTCCGAGAAGAGCGCTCAGGAACTGGAGAGCGCGGGAGTTACCGAAGGCCTCCTGGAGCGAGCTCAGGCTGAAGGAGGGCACGAGGGCACAAAGTGCCGCCCACTCCTCGGAATGGAGTGTGACCGGAGTGGCTACTTCGGAGGCAAGATGGAGCAAGGTGTCATCGGTAACTCCCTGTGAGATGACCTCGTGTTCCATTTGCCGGAGGCGGTCGACCTCCATCATCACTTCGGCCACATCCCAGCCCCGAAGGGCAGGGTCGAAGTCGGGCTCGGCGACAAGGAAGGCACCGTCGACGGTGGAAGTGAGGACGTGAAGGGCATCGACCGTAGCCCGTAAAGCCTCTTCGGCGTTGCGAGGAACCCGCTGGCCGGCGAGTCCGGCGCCGACGATGCGCCCTTCGCCGAAATGGATCACACCGGGGCGCGAACCATCGATTCGCAGCGTGGCCGTTTTGGCCGTCACCCGCATGATCTGCAATAGGTCGCCCACCGACCAGTTGCTAAGACTCCCAGAAAGAAGCATCCCTCACAGACCTCCTGAGTTACCAGGATGTATCGGCCCTCTCAGACCCGAAGTTGAGTGGGAGCTAGCCTCGAAAAACGATGCAGGTGCTCGGAAGCCGGGTCGATCGGAAGAGCGACGAGTTTGCCTCCAACTACCAGGCAAGCACTGAGCGGCTCGAGGAGTTTGAGGCCCTCCAAGCCGAGGCGAGGCTGGGTGGGGGCCAGAAGTACATCGATCGTCACCGCGCCCGGGGAAAGATGATGGTCCGCGAGCGCATCGAGCTCCTGCTAGACCGCGACTCCCACTTCCTCGAGCTGTCGACGCTGGCGGCCTGGGGGACCGACAAGAACCTCGGGGGCAATGCTGTCACCGGCCTCGGCGTCATCTCGGGGGTGGAATGCCTCATCTCGGCCCACGACCCCACCAGCCAGGCGGGGTCCTCGAATCGCTACAGCCTGGCCAAGACCTTGCGCGCTCAGGACATCGCGCGGGAGAACCGGCTGCCCTTGGTCAACCTGGTGGAGTCGGGCGGGGCGGATCTCCCCGATCAGGCCGAGGTCTTCATTACCGGGGGCAAGTGGTTTCGCAATCTCACTCAGCTCTCCCGCCTCGGCATCCCCACGGTGGCGTTGGTCTTCGGGAGCTCGACGGCCGGAGGTGCCTATGTGCCGGCGATGTGCGACTACTCCGTCATGGTGAAAGAGCGGGCCAAGGTTTTTCTCGGCGGTCCCCCGCTGGTGAAGATGGCGACGGGCGAGGAGTCCACCGACGAGGAGCTGGGCGGGGCGGAGATGCATTCCCGGATCTCTGGACTCTCCGACTACTTCGCCCAGGACGAGCTCGACGCCCTTCGTATCGGCCGCGACATCGTCGCCCATCTCAACTGGCGCAAGCACGGATATGGCCCCACGCAGACGCCCGACTCACCGATTCATGATCCCGACGACATCCTCGGCATCATTCCGGCCGATCTGCGGATCCCCTTCGATCCCCGCGAAATTCTGACTCGCACCCTCGACGGCTCGCGTTTCGAGGAGTACAAGGCGGTTTACGGAACCTCACTAGTAACCGGATGGGGTTCGATCCACGGTTTCGTCGTCGGAGTCCTCGCCAATGCCCAGGGTGTCCTCTTTTCGGAGGAGGCCCATAAGGCCACCGAGTTCATCCAGTTGTGCAATCGATATGACACTCCGCTGCTCTTTATCCATAACACGACCGGCTACATGGTGGGCAAGGCGTACGAGCAGAGAGGGATCATCAAAGATGGGGCGAAGATGATCAACGCTGTCGCCAACTCGACGGTCCCTCATTTCTCGCTGATGGCAGGGGTGTCCTACGGCGCCGGGAACTACGGCATGTCGGGACGTTCTTACAACCCCCGGTTTGTCTTCGGATGGCCGAATCACAAGGTGGCGGTGATGGGGCCCAAACAGCTCGCCGGGGTCATGTCCATCATCGCCCGGCAGGCCGCCCTCGATCAGGGTCGACCCTTCGACGAGGACGCCGATCAGCAACGACGAGCATTGATCGAGTCTCAGATCGGTCACGAGGAGCAGGCGTTCTTCTCCACCGCCCGAATTCGTGACGACGGCCTCATCGACCCCCGGCAAACCCGCCATGTGCTCGGGATCGCACTCTCCGCCAGCCATTCGGCCCCTGTCCAGGGCTCGAACGAGTTCGGCGTCTTCCGCATGTGACGGCGACATCGGCCCAGTAGGCTGAGCCGATGCGTGCCCGATCGGCGGTCGTACCCGCCGCTCTTGGGTTATTGGCTGCCCTGGTCATCGGCCCCGCGGCCGCAGCGTTGCCGCCTCCTCCGACGCCGGGTTTTGAGGCGCCGGTGCGACTCGGATTCCCGGCCGGCGACGACTGGGAACCGGCCATCGCCGCGGACGACTTCGGGCACGTCTACGCGCTCTGGACCCATTACGTGGGATTTGGAGGTGGATCCTCCGGCGAGATCGATCCCTCCTGCCCGGAATGTCCCAGCCCGCACATGGTGATACAGATATCCGACGACAACGGCACGACCTGGGGTGAGCCGCACGCGCTGGCACCATCGGAAACCCGCCAGGACGACCCCCAGATCGTGGTCGATGCCGGCGACGGAAAAACCGTCTACGCGGCCTATATGGAAGGCGACAAGTCGAGCATGTTCGTCGCCCGCTCCGACGACTTCGGGCAAACCTTCGAGCCGGTGCTCGTCGAAGACATTCAGCGCGGCCTTGACAAGATCGCCCTGGCGGCGAGGGACGGCCACGTGTACCTCTCCTACCACAGCCAGCAAAAGATCTGGGTATCGATCAGCCATGACGGCGGTAACACCTGGAGCGTGGTCCAACCGGTGCACAACACCAACAGCAAGCTCGGCGTCTCGCTGCCATCCGGTGCGGCGATAAGCCCCGATGGCACTGTCTACTTCGCGTGGAACGGCGTTAACAACCCGGGCCAGGCAAAAGGGACGATCAACCTGTACATCACCTCGACCGCGGACGGCGGCGATACGTGGACGACCACCGTCATCGACCAATCGCAGGCGCCGCCACCTTGCGACTGCGGCGGCTGGGACTACTGGGGCGCACAGATGGCAATCGGCGTCGACGACGGGGATGGGGTGTACGTGCTGTGGAACGCCAACCGCGCCAAGTTCGATCCGAATCGGATGTTCGTCGCCCGATCGACCGGCGAGACCTGGAGCAACCCAGTCGATGTATCGCTCGCCCCCCCCGGAGTCAACAACCTGTTTCCGGCGCTGATAGCCACCGGCGCTGGCGACGTGCGCATCGCCTGGCAGGACGACCGCAACGGTCTCGATGCGGGCGGGAACGACCCCAATGCTCGATGGAATACCTACTACCGCCGCTCGGTGGACGGCGGCATCACTTGGTCGACGGAGGCGCAGCTGTCCGCCTTCGTGAACGGTTTCCCCTACAAACTGGCAACCCCTGACGATGGTTACCTGCAGCCCTATGGCGACTACTTCGAGCTCGACATCGACTCAGAAAGTAGAACCGTCGCGTTATGGGGCGAGGGCAACAGCTACATCGGCCCCGGCAATGTGTGGTACTCCCGCGAGAGTTAGCTGGCCTACATGCTGCGAGGGTTTAGCCTTGCCGGATGGCTGTTGCTTCGACAATGCTCTCGCTCGGCACCGAGCTCCCCAAGTTCCTCCTCACCGACGTTCGCACTGGCGAGAGCGTCGGTTCCGACGACTTCGTCGATCGACCACTCCTGGTCGTGTTCCTTTGCGTTCACTGCCCATACGTAAAGCGGATCCAGAGTGGGCTAGCTCGGTTCGGCAATGACTTTGGCGGGACCGAACTGGCGATCGTCGGCATTGCTTCCAACGACACCAACGCCTACCCCGAGGACGCCCCAAAGAACCAGGCCCGAGTGGCCAACGAAGTGGGCTTCATCTTCCCCATTCTCTTCGACGAGAGCCAGGAAGTAGCCCGCGCCTTCACCGCCGCCTGCACCCCCGACTTCTTCCTCTTCGACCATGAGCATCGCCTGGCTTACCGAGGTCAGTTCGACGGCGCCAGACCCAGTAACGAGGTCGAGGTGACCGGGGAGAGCTTGCGGGCGGCGACGAAGGCTGTTCTCGCCCGCGAGGAGGTCAAGGTGGAGCAGGTTCCCTCGCTCGGCTGCTCGATCAAATGGCGCCCGGAGGGCGCACCAGTAACCCTCCGGTAGAGGGGGACCGGGCCTCGTGAATGGCCACGACTTTGGCCCACAAGGACTCAAGGGCTTGAGGGGCGGCATCAAGCCGCAGACCAAACAGATCATTGATCACGCCCAGCCAGTCGCGGCGCTGATCGAGCACTCGCTCGTCGCGTTGCTCGGCGCCGGTCCGAGTCAACACCAGGCCGCGCAAGATGTCGGCGCCGGTGGCATGGCGGCGCTGGACCGTGATCACTCTCACAAAGCCTGACTGCGGTGACGTCGATAAGTAGGCGTGGCGCTCGGTGAAAGCGTTGATCGAAACCGGTTCCAGGCGGAAGCTCATGCCCGTGAAGGAACCGGTCGGGTCGTGAGCGAGGTGCCAGTCACCGACACCATCGTTGGTCTCGGTCAACCCGAATCGCATCGGTGCTTGCACGTACTTCCCCGCCACCATCGGCAAGGGCTCATAGAGCGCGTCTCCCAGTCCGGCGTCGACGTACCACCTGCCCGCCGGGTTGGCGTCCGTCGGCAATCCATCCACGACTAGCACAAGGTGATTCGTGAGGGCTTCGGGGCTCGGCCCCTCGGGCCCATGCACGCCACCGATATGACGGGTCACCTGGTAGCCAAGCGCCCTCAGGAGCTCGAAAAATGCGCCGTTGAGGTGATAGCAGTAACCGCCTCGTCGATCGTGCGCCACGCGGCGGAGCGAATCGACCGGATCGATGCCCCACTGCTGGCCGAGGTGAATCCAGATCGTTTCGTACGTGACGTGCTCCACTTGCGCTCTGTGGAGGCGGAAGAGCGCAGCAGCTGAAGGTCGCTCGGCATCGACGCCCAAGCGGCGAAGGTAGGAATCGACATCGGCGCTCGACACCACCCCGGTCCGAGATCCAGCCACACAGCGATTCAACCACGACCGCCCGGTAACCCTCCGGTAGACCTAAACCCTCCTGGCGGCATCAGCCGATAAAACTCGGTGAGGTTGCGAAGATCTCTTGGCGTCCTGAGCCTGGTGCTGCTGCTGGCGGCCGACCTTCCGCCTGGCGGGACCTTCGTCGACGACAACGGCAACCCGCACGAGCCCAACATCGAGGCACTCTTTGCCGCCGGGAATCACCACCGGCTGTCTCACCAGTCGTTTCTGGCCGGGCGACGTTGTCAGCCGCGGTCAAATGGCGGCCTTCCTCTCGCGGGCACTCGCGCTTTCCGCCTCATCGGGCGACCGCTTCACAGACGACGAAGCTTCCCCTTTCGAGGACTTCATCAACCGTCTCGCCGCAACCGGTATCACCACCGGATGCTCCACCAATACCTTTTGCCCGAACGACCCGGTCACCCGCGAGCAGATGGCGGCTTTCTTGGTCCGCGCTTACGTCTATGGAGATGCAACCGTGGATAGGTTCGTCGACGACGAGAGCTCAGCCCTCGAGAACGAGATCAACCGCCTCGCCGCGGCCGGAATCACCACCGGCTGCACCACTGACCGGTTCTGCCCCCGAGATCCCGTCTTGCGCGACCAGATGGCCACGTTTCTTGTCCGAGCTGAGAACCTGACCTCGATCTCCGTGCCCCCTCCAAATGATTGTTCGATTCTCCCGGCGAACAACATCTGGAACACCAGGGTCGACCAGGCACCGATCCATGCTCGCTCGGCCCAATACGTCTCCTCGATCGGAGCGAGCGCTCGCATGCACGCCGACTTCGGTTCAGGGTCTGGCCTCCCGGCTCGAACTCGCCGATCGGGATCCCTTTCATAGAGGCGGCGGGCCAACCGCTCGTCACCATCACCTACACGGCTTACGGCGAGGAGAGCGACCCTGGTCCGTTCCCCATCGCGGCGAGCGCCCCGGTCGAGGTTGGACCATCCGCAGATGGGGATCGGCACGTCCTCGCCCTCGACCGTTCGAGCTGTCGGCTTTACGAGCTCTACCGGGCGTTCCGCAGTCGAACGGGAGCTGGGAGGCCGAATCTGGTGCCGCATATGACCTCCGCTCCAATGCTCTTCGACCTGCGGGCTGGGCCTCGGCCGATGCGGCCGGGCTCCCGATCTTTCCCGGACTTGTTCTCTACGACCAGGTCGCCTCCGGCTTCATCGGTCATGCCATCCGGTTCACCGCTCCCCAAACCCAGCGGGCCTACGTCTGGCCGGCCCGGCATTTCGCGTCGTCCAACACGTCGTCGAGCCTCACTCTGATGGGGCAGCGTTTTCGGCTCCGGGGGTCGTTTGATCAGAGCGGGTTTTCGCCCGAGGTCCAGGTGATCCTCACCGCCCTCAACCAATACGGGATGATCCTCGCTGACAACGGTTCCCCCTGGTACATCTCCGGCGCCCCCGACTCCCGTTGGAACAACGACGTGCTCCACGAGCTTGGTTCGATCTCGGGTTCAGCGTTCGAAGCCGTCGACGTCTCTGGCCGGCAAGTCGCTCCCGACTCAGGTGAGGCCGCCCTGTAGAGGGCTACGCTCGGCGACCGTGAGCAGAGCGATCAGCAAAGTGCTCGTAGCCAACCGCGGGGAGATCGCCCGCCGAATTTTTCGCACCTGTCATGCGATGGGGATCGCCACTGTCGCCGTCTTCTCCGAAGCCGACCGCCACTCTCCCTTCCTGACAGATGCCGACGAAGGCTTCGCCTTGAGAGGCAACGCTCCGGCCGAGTCCTATCTCGATGTCCGCAAGCTCCTGGCGGCGGCGAGGGTCACGGGAGCCGATGCCATCCATCCGGGCTACGGGTTCCTGGCCGAAAACGGCAGTTTTGCTGCTGAGGTAGTGGCCGCAGGGCTGACATGGATCGGCCCCACCCCGCAGTCGATAACGACCATGGGAAGCAAGCTCGAATCGAAGCGCCTGGTCGAAGCAGCAGGGGTGCCCACTCTCCCGTCGATCGATTTGAGCGGTCTCGACAATTCCGGGATCGAAGAATCAGGAGAGAAAATCGGGTATCCCGTGCTGGTCAAAGCCTCGGCGGGGGGTGGCGGGAAGGGAATGCGGATTGTTCGCCAGCAATCCGATCTCACCGAGGCTGTGGCCTCGGCGACCCGCGAGGCCACCTCCGCTTTTGGCGACGGCACGGTCTTCATCGAGCGCTACCTCGACCAGCCGCGCCACATCGAGATCCAGGTCCTCGGTGATCGCCACGGGCAGGTCAGCGCCCTATTCGAAAGGGAGTGCTCGATCCAGCGGCGTCATCAGAAGATCGTTGAGGAGGCACCCTCGCTGGCTCTCGACGAGTCCACCCGCGACCGGATGTGCGAGGCGGCGGTGGCGGTGTGCAAGGCGGTCGACTACCAGAGCGCAGGCACTGTTGAGTTCCTCTACGACCGGGGCGAGTTCTTCTTCTTGGAGATGAACACGCGCTTGCAGGTCGAGCACCCGGTAACGGAGGAGATCTGTGGTATCGACCTAGTGCGCTGGCAGATCCTGATCGCCCAGGGCGAGCGCCTCAACGAGGAGCTGCTGGAACCGGTCCGCATCGGCCACGCCATTGAAGTCCGCCTCTATGCCGAGGATCCCACTCACGACTTCTTACCGGTGAGTGGGAAGGTCGACCGCTTCGAATTCGAATCGCTCCCCGGCTTGCGGATCGACTCCGGTGTCGAAAGCGGCTCGGAGATCAGTCCGTTCTATGACCCGATGATCGCCAAGGTGATCGCCTGGGCCGAGACCCGCGATGAGGCCGCCTCCCTACTCGCCCACTCGCTGCAAACGGCGCGTATCCACGGACCTACCAACAACCGCGACCTTCTGGTCCGCATCCTCCGCCATCCCGAATTCCTCGCCGGACAGACCGACACCCACTTCCTCGAGCGAAACTCGCCCATCGAACTTGGTGGCCCGCTTCCGAGTCGAGAAGAATCGGAATTGGCTGCCGTGGCCGCGGCTCTCGCCGCCGCCCAGGCCCGTAGATCGGAAGCCGACCTCCTGCCGAGCCTCCCTTCGGGCTGGCGCAACAACCCATCTCAATCACAGGCAGTCACCTTCGCCCGTGGTCACCAAGAAGTCCGAATCGGATACCGACACCAGGGCGAGATCGTGATGGCAGAAGTCGACGGTCGACCGTTGTCGGGACTCGAGGTCCACCACGCGGCCGGAGATCGGATCGGCTTAGTCCTTGATGGACATCTGCGCTGGTTTGCCGTCAATCGGGTGGGAGATACCTTTCATGTCGACGGGCCGAGCGGATATCTGCGATTGCGCGAGCTCCCGCGCTTTCCGGAATCGTCGATCGAGGAGGAAGCAGGCTCCCTCCATGCTCCAATGCCGGGCAAGGTCATCAAGGTCCTGGTGAGCGAAGGCGAGATCGTCGACGAAGGACAGGTGTTGGTGGTGCTCGAGGCCATGAAGATGGAGCACAGCCTGCGAGCGCCTCACTCGGGAATGGTGAAAGCGATTAGATCCATCGAAGGCGAACAAGTCGCGGCCGGACAGGTGCTGGTGGTGGTCGAGTCCTAACCGGCCTGGACCACGCTGACGTCGCTGTAACCGAGCCCCAGCAGGAAGTTGGTCAGAACCTCGGCGGCGTTCACCTCGGCCTCGTCGATGATGCCCGACACCCGGGCTTGTTCGACCAGAACATTCTCGGCCACCAGGCGGGCATCCGTTTCCAGGCGAGGATCGCCTTGTCTGAAGACCCCGGTCGACCGGTCGAGCACCTGGGTCGCTTCGTTGTCGACCGCGACGTACTGGATGTCGGCTGGCGGCAGGCGTACCACCACCTCGCCGGTTTCGAGATTGACGTCAAACGAGGAGGCGTCGAGAGCTGAGAGGTCGACACCCGCCCCGATCCGGGCCACTGCCAGGAGCGTCAAGGAATCACCCGTCGCCCAGTTGAGGATGCCGGAGTTCGTGCCCTTCTCGACGATGGTGTATTCGACGTACTCGACCGTCGTCAGGTTGGCCAGCTCACGGATCGAGCGGATCACGACCGGACCGACTTCTTCGAAAGGCTCGCCTTTGAAGGCGGTGGAGATGTCATCGACCGTGGGGATGCGGTCGACTATCGCCCGGACTGCCAGAAACCCTGCCAGTAGCAAGAGAATTGTCATCACCACCAGCGCATACGGCCAGCGCGATGCCTGCTTGACGATGGTGGGACGGTCGTCCACCCGATCAAGGTACCCCACCCGAATAGTGTTGTCGGCGGATGGAGGAGCGAATTGGGTTCGTAGGCCTCGGAATCATGGGGCGGGGAATGGTCGCCAACCTGGTGGCCAAGGGATATCGGCCGACGGTTTGGAATCGCACCCCGGGAAAGGCCCGGGGACTTGCTCTGACAGAGGCCGATGACCTCCCTTCCCTCGCCAAACAGGCTGACGTCATCATCATGTGCGTCTCCGACACGCCGGATGTGGTCGAGGTTGTCTCCGGCCTGAGCGAGGGACTGAGCGCAGGCAAACTGCTCGTCGATCACTCCACGATCTCTCCCACCGAGACGCGGCGGCTGGCTCTGGAGCTGTTGGAACGAAAGGTCGATTGGCTCGACGCACCGGTGAGCGGAGGGTCCGAAGGTGCGGCCAACGGCACCCTGACGACAATGGTGGGGGGAAGCGAAGCCGACTTGGCGCGGGCGTGTCCTTTTCTTGAGACCTACTCGACGACTATCACCCACCTCGGGCCGGTCGGAAGCGGGCAGCTGGCCAAGCTCGTGAATCAGATCCTCGTGGTGGGAAACCAAATGGCCGCCTCCGAGGCCCTGCTCTTTGCCGAGGCTGCGGGCCTCGATCTCGCCCGCACCCTCGAGGCGGTCAAGGGAGGAGCCGGCGGCTCCTGGATGCTGTCCAATCGCGGGCCGCAGATGATCGCCGACGATTGGGAACCCGGCTTCACGATCGACCTGCAGCAGAAGGACCTCCGCCTGGTGCTCGACACCGCCGACGAGATTGGTGCCCCGCTCCCTGGCACCGCCCTCATCTTTCAGCTCTTTCGGGCGCTCCAGCAGTCGGGGCTGGGCGCGGAGGGAAACCACGCCCTCATCAAGGCGCTTCGCCGGCTCGCCGGAGATGTAGCGCGTGCGTGACCTACTCCTCGATCTGGTGGCGGAACAAGATGACCTCGACCGCCTCGTCGCCGCTCTTTCGCCGGAGCAATGGTACCTCCCCACCGCCGCCGAGCCGTGGTCGATTCGCGACACCATCTCCCACCTTGCCTTCTTCGACGAGCGCCAGACTCAGGCGATTCTCGATCCTGAGGGATTTGGCCGTGAAGTCAACCAGCGCCTCACCGGGGACTACAACGAATACATGGCCATCGGGCTCAATCATGGCCGCTCCTTAGAGTCCGCAGAGGTGCTCGAATGGTGGCGAACAGCCCGCGCCGAGGAGCTCACTGCCCTCTGGGGTTTGGCTCCCGAGGAACAGCTCCCCTGGTACGGGCCACCGATGAAGGCGCGCTCGGCGGCCACCGCCCGGCTGATGGAAACGTGGGCGCACGGCCACGATGTAGCCGAAGCACTTGCGGTCGAGCGCCGTCCTACCGATCGGCTATTCCACATTGCCGAGCTCGGGGTCAAAACCTTCTCCTGGAGCTTCCTCAATCGGGGCCTGGAAGTGCCGACAGACCGGGTTCGGGTTGAGCTCACCGGACCCGCCGGGAACATGCAGGTTTGGAACCAAGACTCGGATGAATCCATCTCCGGTCCCGCGCTCGACTTCTGCCTGGTGGTCGCCCAGCGAATCAACTACCGCGACACCGATCTCAATATCGAAGGTCCCATTGCTCGCCAGTGGATGGATGTAGCCCAGATCTTTGCCGGGCCACCCGGACCCAGCCGTCCCCCCAAACCTTGAGCGAACCCAAGGGTTGTAGACGCTGTTCTACAGCGTCTACAGCTCAGAGAACGAGGCTCAAGTCGTTTCCTTGAGAAACGACGACCCTCCGGCCACCAGACCTGCGATGAGCGGGATCCAGTAGGAGACGATCCGGTAGATCAAAACCGGAGCCAAGGAGATCTCGGCCTCGAAACCGAATGCGGCCAGAGCGCCGACGAGGCCTGCCTCCGCAAAGCCAACTCCCCCCGGCGTCCCCGGAAGGCCACCGGCGAGTTGACCGACCCCGAAAGCGGCAGCCGTCTGCATCGGCGTGAGATGAAGGCCAAAGGCCTGCAGAACCAGGAAGAGAGCGAACGCTTCCAGGGCCAGCCGCGACCAGAGGAGAAATTGCGAGCGACCGTCGGGGATGTGGCTCTCCATCGGCGGACCCAGACGGTCCCGAAGCTTGGCGGGAAGACGAGCGGCCAGAAGGCCGATGAGCCTCGTGCCGAACAACAACACGAGCCCGATGATGATGGCGAAGATCCCCAGGACCCAGGTGCCAGCTTCGAGCGATTCGAAGAGACCGCGGTTGATGACCCACAGCAAGGCGAACCCGGTGCTAAGCAGCAGCCCGGCGTAGTTGAGGACCGTCGCCCGCACCGCCGCCCCTCCCGATGCCCGGGCCTCCTTGCGCACCATCCACGACATCGCCACCGGCGTCATCGCTCCGCCGGCGGGGATCAGTCTGGCCACGCCTGCTCCCACCAGCGCCGCCCTCACCGCCGACCTGGGCTGAAGGTGACCCCCGGTCTCAACCACGCCGTGACGGAACTGCATGCCGAACGCCCAGAGGGCCGCCAGTTGACCGGCGGCGGCCACCACCAGAAGGATGCTCGACAACAAACCAAAGCGGGGAATGTCGAGATTCGTCAGAGTCAGAACCAGGGCCGTCGCGTAGACCAATGCCGTGACCGCGCCGATGACGAGTATGGTGCGGCGGCTCAGGCGCCGCATCAGGGGCGGACCGACTCCTTCGCCTCCGATAGTTCGCCGCCATCGGTATCGAAGACCGCGCGATGAAGGGCTGCCCGTATCCCCGGAAGACGGCCGGGATTGCCTTGGATTCGACGGACGAGCATCAAGAGACTGAGGCCCAGGCCGGCGAGAACAGATGACGCCGGCCGCCGGAGCAGAACTGAAACCACCGGTAACGACGCCCAGCCAAGAAAACCACACACACCCCCGCCGAATCTCCATCCGGCCACCGCCCATCCTCCCGGCCACACGATCAGAGAGGGCTCGACTCCGAGGAGCACTCCAGACGATGGAGCCAGGCCCCGTCCTGAGCGACCCCGCATGAAGATCGACCAGTTGTGCCCGATGACTACGGCCAGACCCGAGATGGCGACGACGGCCGGACCTATCTCCCACTCGCGCAAAAGCAGGACCGGAATCAGCCCCTTGAAGCCGTCGAGCAAAGCGGCGGCGATGCCCGCTTTCACGCCCACCGTACGGGTGAGGTTCCCGGCGCCGACATTGCCCGTTCCGACTTCGCGCAGATCGACACCGCGCAGCTTGCCGATGACGAAGGCGAATGGAATCGCCCCGATCAGATAGCAGAGGATTGGAGCCAGCCACGTCAGGGGATGGATCATTCCGGGCGCAAAGCTAACAGCAGGACGCTCGCCAAGAGCCCACGGACCTGGTTGGGAGAGTCGGTCAACATCATGTGGCCCGCCTCCTCCAGGATCTCGAGGTGAGCCCCCTCGATCGCCGCGGCCAATCGGCGGACGGAAGCCAGAGGCACCATTCGATCGAGCGCTCCGGCAATGACAAGGGTTGGAACCTTGATGCCCAAAGCAGCCTCCTCGCCGCGCCGGTAGGACGCGGTCGCCCGGAGGTCGGTGCCCAGGTTCCCGAGCTCGGACTCGATTAGTCGTCCGGTGACGATGGAGGGGGCGATGCCGGGGTCGGGATGACCACCTAGGCGAGCGATGGAGTCATAGGACCAACCGACGATCATCGCCACGGCTTGGGCGAGTCGCTGGTCCGCCGCCTCCTGGAGCTCGGCGTTGACTTCGATGGAGGTCGACGTACCGGAAAGGACCAGCCGTTCGACCAGATCCGGGCGTATCCGAGTCAGTTCGAGCGCGATCAGCCCACCCAGACTGTGACCGACGACCGTGGCGGGCCGGTCAAACTCTCCCGCCACCCACATCGCCATCGCTTCGACCGTAAGCAAGGGCTCGCCCTGGTCGTCACCGTGGCCGGGAAGGTCGAGGGCCAGCACCTGGAAGCCGCGGCTCCGCAGCCACCGGGATTGATAACGCCACCTGGTGTGGTTCTCGCCCGCACCGTGGATGAGGACAATTAGCCCTGGCTCGATCGAAGCCCCCGTCGGAGATCGGCTATGAGATCGTCGGGACTCTCGAGCCCGACCGAGATCCGCACCAAGCCCGGGTCGACACCCGCCATGCGCAGTCCCTCGGAGTCGAGTTGCTGATGAGTGGTCGAGGCCGGATGAATGACCAGGGAACGACTGTCACCAACATTGGCGAGGTGAGAGAAGAGTCTGACGCCCTCGATGAACCGCGCCCCGGCCCCCCGTCCGCCTTTGACGGTGAAGGCAAGCACCGCTCCCGCTCCCCGGGCCAGCATGCGTCGAGCGATCTCGTAATCGGGATGATCAGCCCGGCCCGGGTAGAGAACTCTTTCTACCTCAGGGGCGGCGGTGAGAAAGTCGACGATCCGATCGGTATTGGCCAGATGGCGGTCCATCCTGGCCGGCAAAGATTCGATGCTCTGCAGAAGTCGAAAGGCAGTCTCCGGAGCGAGACAGGCCCCAAAGTCGCGGAGTCCCTCGGCGCGAGCACGGGCAATAAAAGCGGCGGGACCGAACTCATCTGTGAACACCACGTCGTGATAGGGGGCATAGGGCTCGGTCAGTCCGGGAAACCGACCTGAGGAGTTCCAGTCGAACCGGCCGGAATCGACCAACACTCCGCCAATCACAGATCCATTGCCGGCCAGGAACTTGGTGGCCGAATGGATGACGAGATCAGCCCCATGGTCAAAGGGGCGGCATAAATACGGAGTGGCAAAGGTGTTGTCGATCAGCAGGGGCACGCCTGCCTCGTGGGCGATCTCGGCCACCCGTGGTTGATCGATGACACTCATGCCCGGGTTTCCGATCGTCTCGGCAATGACTGCTCCGGTTTCGGAGCCAATCGCCGCCTTGAGCCCGTCGAGATCATCGCTTCGGACAAATGTGGTGCTGATCCCGAAACGAGGAAGGGTGATGCGGAGGAGATTGGCCGTGCCACCGTAAACCGCGGCCGAGCACACCAGGTGCCCACCGGCGCCGACCAGTGTCATGACCGCTAAAGCGAGGGCCGCCTGTCCGCTGGCGGTGGCCACCGCTCCCACTCCTCCCTCGAGAGATGCCATCCGCTCCTCGAACGCCGCCACCGTTGGGTTGGAGATGCGCGAATAGATGTGGCCCGGTCGCTCCAGGTTGAAGAGCGAGGCGGCGTGGTCGGTGTCATCGAAGACAAAGCCGGCGGTGAGGTAGATGGGCATCAGCCTGGCCCCGGTCGCCGGGTCCGCCTTCACCCCGGCGTGCACTGCCCGGGTCTCGAAACCCGGGTTCTCAGGCTGCGTCATCGGTCGCTCAGGCGGGTCCGACCTTGACCGGAATCCCGTTGAGGACCGCGTTGCCCGAGACCGGGTCGATCGACCCGTCGGAGAGGAAGTTGACGTTGACTCCGGCGTAGGCGACGGCAACCTTCATCGCCGATCCCAGGCGGCCATGACCCCAGCCATACGGAATCGAGACCACACCAGGGTGGATGTCGGAGGTGACCTCGACCGCGATTTCAACCTGGCCGGCTGATGAAGCCACCAGGGCTTTCTCGCCATCAACCAAGCCCCAACGCTCGGCGTCTTCGGGATGGACCTCGAGGGTGCAACGCTCCTTGCCCTTCATCAGCACCTCGACGTTGTGGGTCCAAGAATTGGCCGATCGCA
The DNA here is from genome assembly GCA_050741915.1 of Acidimicrobiia bacterium. Taxonomy (GTDB): domain Bacteria; phylum Actinomycetota; class Acidimicrobiia; order Spongiisociales; family ZC4RG35; genus JACCTH01. The sequence continues at coordinate 10,539 of JBOGEX010000126.1, read as the reverse complement.
GCTGCCGCCTACCGACCAGCATCGCCTCGCCGTTGCGACCACGGGTCACGGCCGCCTGCAGTCGTGACAGATCGGAGACGATTGGCTCTGGAGTCAGTTCGATGAGACCCGAGGCGGTGGCGAGCACCTGGTCGAGGCGGGGCTCGAGCGGTCCGAAGTCGATGCCATTGGGATTGTCCTCGAGCAGGCGAAGAGTCAGGCCTCCGGGGACGTCGCCGAAGTGATCGCCGCGGTTGCCGATTCGCAGCAAGAAGTCGAGGGTGCGCTCGGGCCAGGGCCGATCGCCCAGGGCATCGAGGATCTCGGCCGGGTCGCGGCCATTGATGGGTGAGCCGGGCTTTTGAACTTCAGACTGAATGGTGCTGCTGAGGGCAGCCGCGGCCATCATGTCCGGATCAGCGTCGGGACCGAACCCGCTGAAGATGCCGGTCAGCTTGACGAGGATCTCGAACTCACTCGGGTTGTCGGTTTCGAAGACCGGTGGCGAGTAGTCGGCATAGTCACGAACCGAGAGACCGGTGAAAGCGAGGTCATAGTGCGATCGCTCGAGGGCGGCGGGAGAAGGCAAGACCACGTCGGCGTGACGCGAGGTCTCGTTGAGGTAAGGGTCCACCGACACCATGAAATCGAGATTTTCGAGCGCCTCCTCGAAGGCGGAGCTGTTGGGCGTGGTGAGCGCGGGGTTGCCGGCCAGCGTCAGCAGCATCCGCACCTGCCCCTCGCCAGAGGTGACCATCTCTTCGATCAAGCTCGCCACCGGGAGCTCGCCGATCACCTCCGGCCGACCACTTACCCGCGATTGCCAGCGCCCCATCACGAAGGGGCGCTGGGCGCGCTGGTCGCCGATGTGGGACGGATAGGGAAACATCGCCCCTCCGGGCCGGTCGAGGTTGCCGGTGACGACGTTGAGCACGTCTACTGCCCAGGAGGCGAGGGTCCCGAACGAGACCGTGTGAGTTCCGATCCGCCCGTAAACGGCGGCAGTCTTTGCTGCGACGAGCTCGCTCGCGATGTGGTGGGTGACGGCGGCGTTGACTCCGGTAAAAGCCGTCGTCGTCTCGGGCGTGAAGGGCGCCGCCATCGCGGGGAGTTGGTCGAATCCAGCCACCCGGCCTTGTAGATGCTCGGCTGGCGCCGGCGCCGTGGCGAGGATCGCATTGAGAATGGAAAGAAGAAAAGCCGCGTCGGTACCGGGGTTGATGGGTATCCACCGATCGGCTCTGGCGGCGGTCTTCGTCCGGCGTGGATCGACCACCACCAGTTGGCCGCCCCGCTCGGCCAGCCGCTCCAGCCGTCCCGGAAAGTCGGGAGCGGTGCAGAGAGATCCATTCGATTCGTAGGGATTGGCACCGAGCATGAGCAGATAGTCGGTGCGATCGAGATCAGGTACCGGAATGCTCAACGGGTGGCCAAACATGAGCCCGGCGGAAACATGCTTGGGCAGCTGGTCGACCGAGGAAGCCGAGAACACGTTTTTGGTTGCCATCGCCTTTACCAAGGGACGCAGTGCCAGGCTGTTCTCGAACTGGTGGGCGTTGGGATTGCCGAAGTAGACCGCGGTGGCCTGCCGGCCGTGCTCGTTAGTGATCTCGCCGAAGCGGTCGGCGATCAAGGCATAAGCCTCTTCCCATGAAGCCGGACGGTGGTGCCCGCCCTCTTTGATCATGGGTGTCCGCAGGCGGTCGGGATCCTCGTAGAGCTGCTTGAGCCCCGAGCCTTTCGGGCAGATGAAACCCGCCGACATGACGTGGCGGCGGTCACCGCGAATTCGTTTGACCCTCTCGTCCTCGATCTCGATCTCGAGCCCGCAGCTCGCCTCGCAAAGTGGACAAGTCCGAAAGGCGGTGCGTTTCATAAACGGAGGTTAGGACGTATCGTGAGGGCGAGAAGAGGGTTATGCAGATGACAACGAAGATCACCTACGCCACGATGTCGGCCGACAACCCCGAGCTCAATCAGAGCTTCGAAGCGGCCGTCGACCGAGTCAAAGCTCACCTCGGCCAGCGACACCCGTTCATCGTCAATGGGGAGGAGCGATGGGGGGAGGGGTTCTACGAAGAAAGCTCTCCGATCGATTCCGAAATCGTCGTGGGTAGCTTCGCCCAGGGGACCACCTCCGACGTCAACGACGCCGTTCGGGTCGCCAAGGAGTTCTTCCCCACCTGGTCGGAGAAACCCTGGAAGGAACGAGCGGGGTTGATGCTCGAGGCGGCCGACGTGATGGAGGGAAAACAATTCGATCTCGCCGCTCTGGTGGCGATCGAGGTCGGCAAGAATCGATTGGAAGCCCTCGGCGACGTCGCCGAGACGGTGGAGTTCTTCCGTTACTACGTGCGCCAAATGGAAGAGCACGACGGCTTTGTGACGCCTCTCTCCAAGCTCTCGGCGGCCGAGGACAACCAATCGGTCTTGCGTCCCTACGGAGTATGGACAGTCATCTCTCCCTTCAATTTCCCGATGGCGCTGGCCGGCGGACCTTCGATCGCTGCCTTACTGACCGGCAATGCCGTCATCCTCAAACCCTCCAACGCCGGAGCGCTCACCGGTCTCGAGTTCGCCCGGGTGCTGGCCGAGGCGGGCGTGCCTCCCGCCGCCTTCGGAGTCATCACCGGATCTGGGAGCAACGTTGGCTCGACATTGGTCAACCATCCCGACGTGGCCGGAATCACCTTCACCGGCTCCTACGGCGTCGGCATGGGGATCTACAAGGGCTTCGCCAAAGACTTTCCCAAGCCGGCGGTGTGCGAAATGGGAGGGAAGAACCCGGTAATTGTCACCGCCACGGCCGACATCGATGTCGCGGCGGAGGGTGTGGCCCGGGCCGCTTTCGGCTTCTCGGGTCAGAAGTGTTCGGCCAACTCGCGGGTCTATGTCGAACGGTCGGTGTACGACGCTTTCATCGATCAACTGGTGGAGCGAACCGAGTCGCTGCGGGTCGGCAACCCTTTGGAGAACGGCGTTTTTGTCGGCCCGGTGATCGACCCCCAGGCGACCAAGCGATTCCGGGAAGCGGTGGCCGAGGTCAAAGGGAGTGGCGGTGAGGTTTTGACCGGAGGCGAGGTGCTCTCGGAGGACGGGCTCGATCGTGGCAACTTCGTCCAGCCCACGGTGGTAACGGCGCCCGACTCATCCTGGGTCTGGGATCTCGAGCTTTTTCTTCCCTTTGTGGCCGTGATGCCGGTCGATTCCCTCGACGAGGCTCTCACTCGCGCCAATGACACCGAGTTCGGGCTCACCGCCGGCCTGTTCTCGAACGACGAGGCGGAGATCGGCGAGTTCTTTGACCGGATCGAGGCTGGGGTGACCTATGTCAATCGCCGCGCCGGCGCCACCACCGGCGCCTGGCCCGACGTCCAGTCGTTCGGTGGCTGGAAGGGCTCGGGGACCTCGGGCACAGGCGGTGGCGGACCCTGGTATCTCCGCCAGTACATGCGCGAGCAAAGTCGGACCAGAGTTCGCTGACCGCGGTCCTCGTTACCGGGGCCTCCGGGATACTGGGGCGGCGAGTCGTCAAGTCCCTCGATAGGCGCGGCCTTTCGGCGGTTCCCGCTCCGCGCGATCTGTCGCAGATCGACTTCTCCACCATCGAGGCGGCCGTGATCTGCGCCACTGATCCGAACGAACCGTTGATAGTCGATCTCGGGCAGATCGAGTATCTCTCGACCCACACCGACGCTCACCTTGTCTACCCGTCGATCGTCGGCTGCGACCTCATGGCGTGGCCGTACTACGAGGCCAAGACGGCCTGCGAAGAAAGTCTCCAGAGCCGGGCGACGAGATGGACCATTATGCGGGCGACCCAGTTCCATCAGCTGATCTGGGGTTGGTACACCGCCCCCACGGGCTGGCCTTGGCTTGGAGTACCGGCCGAGACTCGGTACCAGGTCCTCGATCCCACCGCCTTCGCCGACGCCTTAGCCGGGGCGGTCGCGGAAGGTTCCCTCGGGCGCCTTCCCGACATCGGTGGCCCGTTTGCCTATGACGCCCGCGAGTTGGCTCGTTCGTGCCAGCGCGCCATCGGGAGCAAACGGCCGGTGCTGACTTACAACCAGCGAGGGCTTTACGGCGCCGCCCTCCGCGCCGGCGCCAACCTCACCCCCAATCGCGCCGGCGGCGAAACCTGGAATGAGTTCGTCGCCCGCCAAATGGAAACCTAATGCTTGGTGCTGCGGAAACCGCAGAAGATTGCATTCAGATTCGGCCGGCGCCGAACCAGATCCGGACACCGTCGGGATCATCGACCCCGAAGACCGTGTCGCCCCAGGCCTCGACCTTGAGCTCCCGTGTCACCGGTACCCCTCCGGCCACAAGGTGCTCGTGCCAGGCGAGGACATCTTCGACGAAGAACCCCAGCTCGAGCCCGGTGGGCCGGGGCCAGCTCGACCCCGGCGGGGGCCCGAGCAGCTGCAGCGTCTCTCCCCCGGCCGCCTCGAGGACGGCGCCGGAACCGGTGTCTCGATCCCAACCGGTGAGCCGGCGGAAGCCGAGGATCCGTTCGTAGAAGTCGACCGAGCGGCCGAAGTCGGAGACGCGCAGGAGAGCACGGAGACCTTCCACCCGGCCGGGAGCGCGGGTGGGCGCTTCGCCGGTGATCACTCGCCTGGCTTCGGCGATGGTGAAGCGGCCCGCCGTCACCTCTCTTCCGACGATGACTCCCGCCACCCGACGCGTGCCGACGCTGAGACGACGGAGGGTGGCGATGTCGTTGAGGTCACGCACTCCTCCGGAGGCAATGACGGGTTCTTCAACGGCTTTCAACGCCTCGGCAAGAACGGCGAATCCCGGAGGCTCGGTCAACGCATCGCGCTTGGCCTCACCGATCAGGAAGGCAGCGGCGCCGGCCGAGGACATCTCGACTAGAGCCTCCTCCAGGTAGCGGCCCGAATGCCCGGTCCAGCCACCGGTGACCACCTCGCCGTCCGGCAGCACGTCGAGGGCCACTGCCACCTTGTCACGGAAGTTCCGACAGGCCTCCCAAACCATGTTCTGGTTCTCGATCGCCGCTGTCCCCATCACCACCCGCCAGGCGCCATTGGTGATGAGTCGTTCGAGCTCGGACTCGGATCGAACCCCACCAGCTACCTGGACGGGGATGGTGGCGGTCTTGAGGATCTCGTCGATTAATGGCCGGTTGCGGTACTCGCGCCTGATAGCTGCGTCGAGATCGACGACGTGGAGGTAGTCGACCCCCAGTCGTTCCCAAGAGAGGCACCGACCGATGGGGTCGGCATCTAGGTGCACGACCTCCCGCAGATCGCCGTGGGTCAGGCGAACTGATCTCCCGTCCAGGATGTTGACCCGGGCGTATAGATCCATGCTTCATTCTGCCTTCTGGTCGCCGGCCTCGCCTTCGATTCCCAGGGTGGCCTCGACAGCCTCGATGGTCTGGCCTCCCTTGGCGACGGGGGCCCAGAGGTCGCCGAAGCGAGCGAGCCGATCCCAGAAGTTCCTGATGTTGAAGTCACCATTGCGGTGGGTATCGACCTCCTTCCACGTGATCGGGAACGAGATTGGTGCCCCCGGCCGCGGCCGTACCGAATAGACCGATGCGATGGTCTGGCCGTAGGCGTTGCGGTTGTGGTCGATAAAGACTTTGCCTTTGCGCTTGGGAATGTCCCACTCCATGGTGAGGTCGGCGGGGTTGGCCGCCACCAGGAGTTTGCCGATGGCTTCGACTAACCGCCGCACTCGCGAGTGCCGGTAGTTGGCTTCGATCGGAACGTAGACATGGAGGCCCTTCGAGCCCGAGAGCTTGGGATAGCCGCTGAGACCGAGTCGACCGAGAAGTACCTCGAGCAGCCTGACTCCGGCAACAACCTGGTCCCACGCCGCTCCCTCGGCGGGATCAAAATCGAAAATGGCGAAATCGGGATGCTCGAGGTTCCCGGCCCGGGAGTGAAACGGGTGGATCTCGATGCAACCCATGTTGGCGAACCACAAGAGCGACTCCCGATTGGAAGCGAGCAGAAACGCGGCCGCACCCCCCATCGAATCCGACGGCACCTCCGCCGTTTCCATCCATCCGGGCTGGTGGCCGGGTGCGCGCTTTTCATAGAAGGTCGGTCCGCTGATTCCGTCGGGATAACGCGACATCGATATCGGTCGCTTCAGCAGATGAGGCAGCAACACCGAGGAGATCGAGGAGTAGTACTGGATGAGGTCGCCCTTGGTGAAGCCCTCAGGAAAGAAGGCCTTGTCGAGGTTCGACAGTTTGAGCGGCCGCGCTCCGGAAACGAGGAAGCTCTTGCCGTCTTTTCGTACCTTGACCTTGGCCGGAAATTCGACTCGTCCTGAATCGATGTCCCGACCGCCGCTTCTGGCGGTGAGAGGTTTGCTGGCGATGGCTTCCAGCTCGGCCTGGATGGCGTCGTGACTCGACTGCTCGCGCGCTTCTGATATCACCACCATCGACATCTCGCTCTGGAGTGCGGCCTCGACCAAGGGTCCAACCCGGAGCGTGCCCTCTCCATAAGGCAGGTGCCTGACCTCTCCCCCGGCATTGAAGAGGTTGTCGGTGAACTGGGTCTGCAGAGGGTCGATCATCCAACCGGGGAAGCTCTCGCGGATGAATCCGATGACAGACTCGAAAGCGCCGACACTGGTCAGGGCACCGCCGGTTTGGGCGTGGACATGAGCCCAGTCGACGATCGGCCGGATGAAGCTGAACTCCTCGGCCAGGAGAGCGATATCGCCCAGCGTTCCGAAGTTCCGCTCGGCTCCGCTCGTCTCCAACCCGAGTCCGACCCCCATCTGTTCGATCTTGGGGCTGATCCTTCGGAGCCGTGCCCGAATCATGTCGGTCAACAGTTCCGGATCCCGACCCTGGGCGGCACCGAAGTGGGCGCAGATGACCCGACTGCCGAGGGCCCGGCCGAGTTTCATCGTGTGCTCGAGGGCGGCCAGACACTGCTTGGCACGGTCCTCATCCTCGACCGTGAGGACGGCAAAGTAGGGGGCATGGACCGATACCCAGAGGTCGCGCTCTCTGGCTAGCTCGCCGAACCGTTGACACCGTTTCTCCTTCCAGGGAAAAGCAGTGACGAAGGCGAGCTCGTAGGCGCTGTGGCCTTTTTTCACCAGATCGTCGAGGAACGCGGCGTCGTCCTCCGTTTCACCGCGCGGTAAGCCCGAGATCCCGAAGCGAATCTGGGCCGGCATTTCGGCGAGGATAAAGGCGGACTGCCAGAACTAGTCCGGTGGTGTGTAATCACGACCATCCTGCCGTGTCTTGTTGAACGTGCCGAAAGGAGAAGATGAGCACGACGACTATCGCCACCAAGCAAATGGTTCCTCTCCTGGGAATGATGTGGCGTGGGATGTGGGGCGCCACCGCCGCCACTGCTGCAGCTCAGGTCATCGCCGCTGAAGTACCTGGCGACGACGCTCACGACGAACTCGTCTGAGGCTCCACCCTTTCCACAGAGCACGCCGGCTGTTTCAATACAGCCGGGCCCGTAGCTCAAGCAGGCAGAGCAGGGGACTTTTAATCCCAAGGTTGAGAGTTCGATTCTCTCCGGGCCTACTAGAACAAGTTCCGTTCCAGTTGAAGATCCCGGTGGATGCGCCGCCCGAGTTTCGGCATCAACGGCCGGCGTGACAGCCGCAGCGTGCGCGAGAATGCCAAAAAGTGAACAAGGACAGCTTTTGACCCCTCTTCCCGACGCGCTTGCGGAGGCTCGCGCGGCTTTCGAGGCTCATCACTGGAGCGCCGCGGTTGCTGGATACGAAGGGCAGGGTGGGTTTGCTGGCCTCGAGCCCGAAGATGTCCAACGTCTGGCTTGGAGTCTCACTTGGACCGGCCGGCCGGCTGCGGCCTGTCTTGACGCATTCGAGCGAGCCGAGGCCGCCTTCCAAAGTGTTGGTGACCGTCGGGGGGCGTCGCGAGGCGCACTCGAGCAGGCGCGGATCCACGCCCTGGTGGGAAACGAGGTGATCTCCGCTGCATGTTGGGCTCGAGCGATGGACTATCTGCAGGGTGATGAGGAATGCGCAGAGCACGGAATGGCCTTGGCGCTCGGGGCGTATGCGCGCTTGCTTGAGGCCGATCACGAGGGGGCTCGATACCTTGCCGGTATGGCTCTGGAAACCGGTCGCCGGGTCAACGACCGAACGGTGGAAGCGATCGCGTCGTACCTGCTCGGCCACGCCGCAGTCATGGTGGGCGACGTGGCGGCGGGTCTCGCTCTGCTCGACGGGGCGCTGTCGATCGCCATGACCGGCGCTGTCCAGCCGATGTACGCAGGCACTATCTACTGCGGATTGCTCTGGGCGTGTCGTGAGATGGGCGACTGGCGGCGCGCCGCGCAGTGGGACACCGTGGCGACCCGGTGGTGTGAACGCGAAGCAGTGGTTCATTTCCCGGCTCATCTCAGTGCCCATCGGGCCGACCTGGCGCGGATTCAGGGGAAGCTGGAAGAGGCCGAGCAGGCCGCACAAGCTGCCGTTGCTAAGGCCGGAGACTGGAACCGCGATCTGTTGGCGTGGGCGCATTCCCTGGTCGGCGAGGCTCGCTTGGTTCTCGGTGATCTTGACGGTGCTGGGGCGGCATTCTCGGTCGCTGCCGAGTTGGGGTATGACCCGGAGCCAGGCCATGCGCAACTGTTGCTCATACAAGGCAGGCCAGAGGCTGCCTTAAGAGCGATCGCCGGAGCCATCGAGAGACCTCACTGGTATGCATTCAGCAATCTCGTCTACACGCTCCCGATAGGTGTTTCGATCGCCTTGGCGCTGGGGCGGCTCGACGCCGCCGCCCTCTGGTGCGGTCAACTCGACGAACTGGCCCGAAGGTACGGGACACCGGGCCCTCGGGCAAGTGCCCGGGTAGCTCGCGGTGAGTTGGAGCTTGCAGAGGGAAGGTCTGGAGTTGCAGTCGAGGAGTTACGGTTGGGCGCCGAGGAGTGGCTTCAGGCTGGAGCGCCCTACCTATCGGCCCGAGCCCGACTTACCCTTGCTCGGGCCTTGGGAGCCAACAGAGATTGGGATGCAGCCAGGCTCGAGCTGGAGGCAGCGCGGGCGACCTTCGCAAGGATCGGTGCGCGTCACGAGGAACAGCAAGTCCGCAGGCTGCTCCATCAGAAAGACACCTTGCCGGTAGGCGCGATGTCTCTACCTCGGCAAGCTGCCAGTAAAGAGTTCCAGGGCGTTACTCCCCGCCAACGGGAAGTCGCCGCTCTCGTCGCTCGAGGTCTCACCAACGGTCAGATCGCCAAGGAACTCTTCATCAGCCGATACACGGTCGAAACCCACGTCAAACACATTCTCACTCAGCTCGGATTCTCCTCGCGGGCGGAGATCGCAGCGTGGGCCACCCACAAGGGTCTCATCGACCGGATCTGAGCCATCGGCCAATACCCATGAGTGGGTACTCGCTAAATACCTGATCTCGGCGATGGCAGCACTCAGACCTTTCTTTACCATTCTGGGAAACGATCACAGCTCAGCGGCATTTGAGGAGGTCGATGGTGGATGTGCTAAGTACAAGTCAAAGGCAGGACCGACCTGATTCCCCGCCGGAATCCGACATAGGCAACGTGGTCGTCTGGGAGCATGGGCAAGGCGAGCACTTTTGGGTATTCCCAGAGAGCAAAGACGAACTCGGCTCGGGCGGCGAGTTCCATGTGTATGTGGACCCCGTCACACACCCCGAAGCGACGGCCAGCTTCGCACGATTCTCGCTAGGCGTCGGCGGTGACCTGGCCGAGCACAAGCACGAGAGGAGCCAGGAGCTTGCCTACCTCATATCCGGTGAGGGGGCGGTGAAGAGGCGCGAAGACGGCGACCTCGTGGAGATACCGATCATTGCCGGCTCGGTTTGGTACATACCGCCAAGCGCCTGGCACTCGGTTAAGAACACCGGTATCAGCCCATTGGTAATGGTGTTTGCCACCGTTCCCAATGTGGAGAAGGGTCTGCTGTCCTTCTTTCGAAAAATCGCCACCATCCCTGGCCAGAAGCCTACCGCCCTCAGCAGAGAGGACCTGGCCAGCATCGGCGCCGAGCACGATTTCGTTCTAAGGGCTGCCACCACCAGCGCTTAACGCGCCAGGGCACGGCATGATATGGACGGGTTGAACTTGGTGCTGTAAGGCGCCATGTACCACACGTGACGCCCTTTCCTTCGGTTTACCGCATCCGGATCGGAGACCCTGTCGGGTCGATATTACAAACCCGTGGACAAGCTAGCTAGTGGCGCGTCGCGCCACTAGCTCGACCTTGATTTCGGACGCCTAACACCGGATGCCGGTTCTGAAAGAGATGGATCTGCCTGTCAGGCTCGTGATTCATGAGTGATATGAGCGGAGCTGCACTCTTGAGACGGAAAGCAGCAGGCCTTACAGGAGGCGATGCACGGTCAGGCTCATCGGCACTGGATGGGCCAGTGAGTCGTATACCGCCGAGGTGCGTGTGGGTGGTGAGATATTGTCAAATGTTGTGGGTGAGGTCATGGTCAGGCTGCGACGTCCTCGGGGTGGGTCTGGTCGGTTTGGCTCCTTTCCTGTAGGTCTCCGTCGATGAAGACAGCTCCGGCTCGGATGAGGG
>JBOGEX010000125.1:0-53983 GCA_050741915.1 Acidimicrobiia bacterium | reverse complement strand
GAACACTCGAAAAGAGTGCTGCGACGCGAAGGAAGGTTTGGCGAAATGTCGTTGACTGGGCACATTGATGTTTTCCCCTTGGAGGAAGTCCTCCGCTTGCTGGCGCGTTCGTACAAGAGCGGCTGCTTGCGCGTTGATGCTCCAGACCTCCATGGTCGCGTTTTCATGAGCGGCGGCTCCGTCACCTTTTCCAGCGTCGGCAGCGACGAAGACCTCCGTCGCCTTTTGGTCAACTCAAAGGTCGTCAGCGAGGACGCCATCCGCGCCGCCGAGGTGGGAGGCCGCTCTCTTTCTGAGACGGCCACGCCCTCAGGTCTATCCGACTTCTTCCGCGAAGAAGTCATCGAGAGCCTCTATCGGATCCGCAAGCCCGGTCGCGGTCAATTCGTTTTCAACGTTGACGTGAGCCCCCGCTATCGGAGCGAGCAGGCGTTTGACGTCGAGATGTGCATTTCCGAAGCCGACCGGCGATCAGTGGAGTGGGCGGACGTCGAGTCGGTGATTCCCACGATCGACGAAAGCCTGCGGGTCGTCACCGAGGCCCCGAACAATGAGCCTGTCACGCTTGCCCCCAACACGTGGAAGCTGGTTGCCAACTTCGAAGGAACTTCCTCGGTTCGCGCCCTGGCCGACCGGCTGGGTACTGGACGTTTCCGCACCGCCAAGGACCTGGCGGCCCTGTTACGAGCCGGCCTGGTCGAGGCGATTCGAGCACCAGAGGCTCCAGCCGCACAAACGCCGAGCTACTCGTACGCGGGCTACGAGACGTCGACGCCCTCCGAGGAAGCACCCGCCGAACCCGAGACCTCCTACGGAGAGAGCGAACCAGAGTCCGACCGACTTGAGCCCAAAGAAGCCGACTTCAATCGAAGCTGGTGGGCGGAGGCCGTCCCGGCCGAAGCGTCGGCAGATGAACCGCCTGCCCAGGACGAAGAAGAGGAGTCTGCCGAGGCTCCAGCCGGTTCAGATTCCTTCCTCGACCGGGTCTTTTCTCAGCTCAATGAGAATCCTGAGGGCCAGGGAGGAACCAGCGATGTTCCTTCGCATGGTTTCCTCAAGCGCCGCCGGATGAGTTCCGTCGGTCTCGACGACTAAGCGCAACTCGAAGCCCTCCCGGCCGTAAGGTCTCGATCCGTGAGTCTTCTGATCGCGGCGCTCGGGCTGGTTCAGGGCCCTGTCCTCCATCGTTGGGCGGTGGCCGTCGGTAACAACGTTCCTTTCATGCGCAGACATGCCCCCAGTGCTGGGGGCATCCCTACGCCAGACAGAGTGAGCCGGTGGCGGTGGCGCCCAATGGCTCTTTCGTTGCTCGTCAGCCTCGTCTATTGGGGCATGGCCAACACTCTCGGACTCAATTTGGTGTTGGCCGCCCATCTGGTGATGGCCTCGCTGACGGCGATGCTGGTGGTGACGGACTTCGACCATTTCCGAATCCCCAATCGCTTGCTGTATCCGGGCGGAACCCTTTGCATTCTGCTGCTGATGGGGGCGGCGGTGTTCGAAGGCCGCACGATGTCGCTCCAACCGGCGTTTCTCGGCGCCGCCGGCTATTTCACATTGCTGCTGGCGGTCTATCTCGCCGCTCGTGGCGAGGGATTCGGTTTCGGTGATGTGAAACTCGCCCTTCTGCTCGGGTTCTTCGCCGGATTTCATTCGTTGCGAGTGCTCGCCTATGGGTTGTTCATCACCTCGCTTCTTGGTGGAATCCCGGCGCTGATCCTCTTGGCCATGGGGAAAAGCCGCAAAACAGCCATTCCCTACGGCCCGCCGCTCATCTTCGGTACCTGGGCGGCGATCATCTGGGCTCCCTACCTCCTGAGGTGAACGGCCAGTAGTCCGCCAATTGGAAAACACGAAGACTCGTGCGCGCAACTCCAAATTCGGTCGCTTACGCCTGCTCTCTGCCTACTTAGCTGGCGAACGAGCACCGGTTGGCCTGGACCGCATCCCTACCATCGCGGGGTGCTCAGGTTTCTCACTGCTGGAGAGTCACACGGCGCGGGCCTGGTGGCCACAATCGAAGGGTTGCCAGCAGGGCTCAAGGTCGACATCGAAGGCTTGCAACGCGAGTTAGCTCGCCGCCGGCTGGGGTTCGGCCGCGGACCGCGGATGAAGATCGAAAAGGACGAGCTAGAGGTCCTGGCGGGAGTTCGTCATGGCGAAACTCTCGGTTCGCCGGTGGCGATCATCATCCGCAACACCGAGTGGCCGCGTTGGCAACAGGCGATGAGTCCCCAGCCACAGGAAGAGCCCGAGGAGGACACCCAGACCGGTCGCAAGCTCACAACCCCCCGTCCGGGGCATGCCGACCTCGCAGGAATGATGAAATATGACCGCCGGGACGCTCGCGACATCCTCGAACGAGCGTCGGCCCGGGAGACTGCGGCCCGGACCGTGGTCGGATATCTGGCCAAACAGCTTCTGGAAACGATCGGCGTCGGAGTGCTCAGCCATGTGGTCGCCATCGGCAAGGTCACCGCCCCCGAATCTCCGTTGCCGATGATGGCGGATCTCGACCGCATCGACGCCTCCGAGGTGCGCTGCTTCGATCCTGATGCGGGAGCCGCGATGGTCGCCGAGATCGAAGCTGCCAAGGCGGACCGTGACACCGTCGGCGGAGTCGTCGAGGTACTCGCCTACAACGTCCCTGCCGGTCTCGGAAGCCATGTGCACTGGGATCGCCGAATCGACGGACTGTTGGCCGCCGCCCTCATGTCCATTCACGCCATCAAGGCGGTCGAGATCGGCGATGGCCTGGAGACAGCCCGTCGGCGCGGGACTGAAGCCCACGACGAGATCTTCTACGACAACGGATTTGAGCGACAGACCAACCGAGCGGGAGGAACCGAAGGAGGGATGACCGTCGGCGGTCTGGTCCGCGTGCGGGCGGCGATGAAACCAATTTCTACCGTGCTCAAGGGACTCGAAACCGTCGACGTGGCTACCCATCAACCCGAGCGGGCCTTCTACGAGCGCTCCGACACTTGTGCCGTTCCCGCCGCCGGAGTCGTTGCCGAACAAATGGTGGCGATCGTGCTCGCCCAAGAGTGCCAGCGCGTATTCGGGGGCGACACAGTGAACGAATTCGGTCATGCGGCGATAAATCGGCGCGCTCGCCTCGACACCTTCTAGTCGATGCCTCTCTGGCTGATCGGGATGATGGGCGCCGGCAAGTCGACCCTGGGGCGCATCATCGCCGACCGCAAAGGATGGAAGTACATCGATACGGACGAGGTGGTTACAGAGACTGCCGGGCGGGACATCTCCGAACTGTTCGCCACCGAAGGCGAAGCCGGGTTTCGACGAAGGGAGTCCGAGGCTATCGCTTTGGTTTCGTCCCATCCGGGGGCGGTGGTGGCCACCGGCGGCGGGGCCATCCTGGCGGAGGCCAACGTCGACACCATGCGGCGCACCGGCTTGATCTTTTGGCTCCAAGCTGAGCCTGCGACCCTGGCAGCCCGAATTGCCGGGGAGGAGAAGCAGGGGAGCAGGCCATTGATCTTCGACGACGACGTCGAGCAAACGCTCCGGGGCATGCTCGACGACCGCCAGAACGCTTACCGGACGGCCGCCGACTTCGTGATCAGCACTGATCTCTTATCACCGGAAGAAGCGGTTGACCTGGTGGAGGCGCTATGGCACGACTGACCATCACGCCCTCCCTGCTTCAGCAGACCTCGGAGATCATCATCGATCGGGGGCTGCCCACCCCACTCCTGCCTCCCCGGGCGACGAGAGAGAGAGCGGTCGTCCTCAGTTCACCGGGAGCGGCGGGGCCGGCGGAGGAGGCCGCCGCCCGAAGTGGAGCCACAGATCATCTGGTCCTCCCCGACCGCGAGGAGGCCAAGTCTCTCAGCGTTCTCAGGCGGGTCTATGGGTGGCTCGGAGAGCTCGGTATCGGGCGTCACGACACGATCCTGGCCGTGGGTGGAGGAGCAGCCACGGACCTGGCCGGTTTTGTGGCCGCCACCTGGCTGCGGGGGATTGAGGCAGTTTTCTACCCGACGACATTGCTCGGGGCGGTCGACGCCGCCATCGGCGGCAAGACGGGTATCAACTTCGAAGGAAAGAATCTGGTGGGCGCTTTTCACCTGCCCAGCCGGGTACTGGTCAACATCGACATACTGGAAACGTTGTCAGATCAGTTGCGTCTCGAGGGACTGGCGGAAGCACTCAAAGCCGGGTATGTCGGCGACCCGGCCCTCGTCGACTTATTGGCCACCCAAGGTCGAGATGCCCCGCTCGACGAGGTGGTGAGGCGGGCCATTGCAGTGAAAGTTTCCACCGTCGAGGCCGACTATCGGGAGTCCGATCGGAGGGCGATACTCAACTTCGGCCACACGATCGGCCACGTCGTCGAGATCCTGGCGCCCATGCCGCACGGCATGGCGGTTGCGGTGGGAATGGTGGCGGCTGCAACCATTTCCAACGCCCGCTTCGGGTTCGATCATCGACCTCTCATCAATACGATCTTCGGACTCGGGCTGCCGGTGGCGGCGGCCGGTGTCTCGCTCATCCCGGCGATGGAGCTCATCGCCCGTGACAAGAAGCGATCAGCCGAGGGAGTGAGGATGGTTCTCATCGAAGCTCCCGGTGCCCCTGTGGTGATGCCGGTCGAACGCGATCTACTGGAGATCGGCCTCCGGGCGGTGGGCATCACCTAGGCCGGTGGGTTCGAGCATCACCAAAGGCGACGTCCGCACCCAGAAGTCGAGGTTCTTCTGGGCCTCCTCCTCGCTTGCCCCCCAGCTCTCGCTGCGTGCTCGAAAGAGCAAGCGCTCGCGTTCTCTGCGATCGGTGACCTCAGCCGCCACGGCGGGGACGTCAGCTTGGAGTCCGCGTTTGAGATGGAGGATGAAATGCGGATGAGCATTTAGGTTGGCGAGCCAGTCTCGGCGACGACCGGGACGACCCGCTAAGTAGTAGCGCCCGTCGAACTGATGGAGATAGATCTCGATTCGACGAGGCTCACCCGACCGCGCCCCGGTCGTAGTCATATCCACGATTCCACCACGGTCTAAAGCGTCCTTGATGGCAGCGTCCACTGGCACACCTTAGGGCGATCCCCAGACTCTTATCCTGAGCCTCGTGCGCTGGCCATGGGATTCGCAGGCCGAGCCGATCGGGGAACCGATCCGGGCCGAGCTGTTCAGCGTCGAACGGCTCGAAGAGCATGCCCGGAGCCTGGCCAAAGCCCAGGAGCCGACCCAAGCGTCGGTGAGATTTAGCACCGTCTCACGGCGGTTGACTGAGAACGGCGCCGTTCTTCTCGCCGCCTATCGCGAGCTTTCTCAGGCCATCCGGGAAGAGAGCATGCTGACACCCGCCGCCGAGTGGCTGGTCGACAACTTCCATCTGGTCGAGGCGCAGCTAGCCGCGGTGCGCAAGACATTGCCTGCCTCGTACTACCGCGAGTTGCCAAAAGTGAGCAAGGGCCATCTCGCCGGCTATCCCCGGATCTACGAGATCGCCTGGGCCTACGTTGCCCATCACGACAGCCGCTTCGAGCCGGAAACCCTCGAACGATTTGTTGCCGCCTATCAGGAGGAAGGGCCCCTCACGATCGGCGAGCTCTGGGCGATGCCGATCGCGATCCGGCTTGTCCTGATCGAGAACCTGCGGCGGCTGGCGGACATCATCATTCAAGCGCGGGGGCAGCGACGCACAGCCGACGAGATAGCTGATGCCTTATTGGCGGTCGGCGATCGCAAACCTGAAGACGGGCTTCGCCGGCTGGGCCGAATGGAGAAGCTCTCCCGGGCCATGGCCGTTCAGCTCCTCCAGCGGCTCCGCGACCGGGATCCGGCGACAACCGCGGGCCTGGGCTGGCTCCTCGAGCATCTAGCTGGTCAGGGAGTCAGCGCCGACGATCTGGTGAACGAGTCCCAGCAACGGCAAGCAGCGACCAACGTAACCGTGCGGAACATTGTCACCAGCCTTCGCCAGATTTCTTCTTTCGAGTGGGCCGAGTTCGTCGAGAGCGTGGGCCTAGTCGACGCCACGTTGTCAGCCGCCACCGCCTTCCAGGAGATGAGTTTCGCTACCCGCGACCTCTACCGTCATGCCGTCGAGGAGCTTGCCAAGGGCTCGAACTTCTCCCAGCTCGAGATTGCAGGTGTCGCCTCGGACCTGGCCAGGTCGAGGGCGCGGCGAGGTCGAGAGGAAGACCCGGGGTTTTTCCTCATCGACCGGGGTCGACCGGAGCTGGAGGCAGCCATCGCGTTCCGGCCAACGGTCTCCCAGACGTTGAACAGGGTTGTGAAGCGGTGGTCGGCTCTCGCCTATTGGGGATCGATCGTGGCGACAAGCCTCGTTCTCCTGGTCATTCCCTTTGTTCGAACGCTTTGGGCAGGCGGTTTCTGGTTGGCGCTGGTAATGGGATTAATCGGCTTCTTCCCCGCGGCCGACCTCGCTGTCACGCTGATCAATCGACTCGTATCGGGTTTCGTTCGTCCGGGAGTGCTTCCCGTGCTCGAGCTCGAGGATGGTCCAACTCGCGAGTCGAAGACCCTCATCGCCATCCCGGTGATCCTGACCCAGCCGAGCCAGGTCGACGACCTCGTCGAGCGGCTCGAGGTTCATTTCCTCGCCAATCCCGAGGGCCAGTTTCGGTTCGCGCTCTTATCTGATTATCGCGACGCGGACGAAGCCGACTTGCCGTCTGATAACGAGCTCCTCGAGCTCGCCAACGCGGGGATAAACCGGCTCAATGAGCGTTACCCGCTCGAAGGCGAAGAACGCTTCTATCTCTTTCAGCGGCGCCGGCTCTTCAACCCGAGCGAAGGCCAGCACATGGGCTGGGAGCGAAAACGGGGCAAGCTCCACGAGCTGAATCGCCTTCTCCGCGGCGAGGCGAACACTACGTTCCTTTCGAATCCGAGAGCTCCGAGTGGGATTCGCTATGTCATTACCCTCGATGCCGACTCTCGCCTTCCTCCGGCGGCGGCGACCCGCTTGGTGGCGACGATCGCACATCCTCTCAACCAGCCTGTCTTCTCGGTTGAGTCGAGGAAGGTGACCGACGGATACGGGGTTCTGCAACCGCGGGTGACCCCCTTTCTCAACGCGGACAGCTCTTCGTTCTTTCAGCAGGCCTTTTCCCCTCCAGCGGGAGTCGATCCGTATGCCGCGGCCGTGAGCGACGTCTATCAAGACCTTTTTTCCGAAGGCTCATACGCCGGCAAGGGCATATATGACATCGACGCCTTCGAGTCGGCCCTCGCCGGCCGAGTGCCGGACAACGCACTGCTCTCCCACGACCTTTTCGAAGGCAGCTTCGCCCGCGCCGGTTTGATCACGAATGTCGAAGTATTCGAGGAGTTCCCGAGCCATTACGAAGTGGCGATCCAGCGCCAGCATCGTTGGGTGCGAGGCGACTGGCAGCTTCTTCCCTGGATCGTCGGGAGAAGGGGCGCTCTCAACGCGGTAGCGAGGCTGAAGATGGTCGACAATCTCCGGCGCAGTCTCAGCACCCCCACCGCGCTGGCGCTTCTTCTGGCGGTCTTCGTCATTCCGGACATACCCATTTGGTCTTGGACCGCGCTCGTTCTAGCCGCATTGGTGGTTCCGGCACTTCTGCCGCTGCTCGAGCGACTAGTGCCGCGCCAAACCACCACTCCCGGGGCGATCCGATTCCGGCGGTGGGTAGGTGACACCGGTCGCGTCCTCGGGCGCGTTGGTCTCGAGGTGTCGTTCCTTTCCTATCAGGCGGTGGTGATGGTGGATGCGATCGTGACCGCTCTTTATCGGATGCTCGTCTCGAAACGGCGTCTGCTCTTATGGATGACCTCGGAGGAAGCGGGAAGCCGCTTCGGTCTCGATCCTCGAGAATTCGCCAAACGGATGTCGCCGCCGGCGGCGATGGGAATCGCGGCCGCAGGGGTGGCCGCCATTGCCAAGCCAGAAGCGTTCTGGGTCTCATCGGCATTTGCCATCGTCTGGCTGGCCGCTCCCTATCTGGCCTATGAGGCGAGCAAGATCAGGCCTTCGGCACCCGCTGCCCCGCTGGAGGTCGAAGAAGTCGAGGCCTTCCGGGTCTTGGCTCGCAGAACCTGGAGTTACTTCGAACGTTTCGTGACGGCCGATGACAACTTCCTTCCCCCAGACAACTTTCAAGAAGCACCAGAGATGATCGCCCATCGGACATCACCAACCAACATCGGTCTCTATCTCCTTTCGGTGTTGGCGGCGCGGGAGTTTGGGTGGATCGGCACCACCGAAGCGATCTCTCGACTGGAGCAGACGATCGGGGTCATGTATCGCCTGGAGCGTCACGCCGGACATTTTCTCAACTGGTACGACACCCGAACCCTCGAACCTCTCAATCCTCGCTATATCTCCTCGGTCGACTCGGGAAACTTGGCCGGGCACCTACTGGCCGTTGCTCAGGGCTGCCTGCGCATCTCCGATCTTCCTCCCGGGGACGAGTTGGTGGCTGGAGTTCGCGATGTGGCGCTGCTTATCCGCCAGAGCGCTGATCAGATGGTCAATCGCCTGGAGACCGATGTCGTTTCGCCCCGCGACCTCGATCAGGCGCTCGTCGACCTCTTGGCCGCGAGCGCGTCGGTGGAGGGGCGAGTCGCGGCGGTCGTGTCCGCGGCGGACAATGTGGTCGACATCGTGCGAGCGCTCGGTGGAGGGCTCGAAGGGGGCGAGTTGGTCGACTGGGTGACGGCGTTGGAGAGACTGGTCGATAGTCACGAGCTCGATGAAGATGCCACCAAGGAGCAAATCCAAAAACGCCTGGCAACTTTGGCCTCGTCCGCGGTCGAACTTTCGACGGCGATGGATTTCGGCTTTCTCCTGGATCAGCGGAACAAGCTCCTTTCGGTGGGCTACCGACTGGGCGAGGGCGCTCTCGACCAGAGCCACTACGACCTGCTCGCCTCCGAGGCCCGGCTAGCCAGTTTCGTCGGCATCGCCAAAGGCGACCTTCCGCCCTCGCATTGGTTCCTGCTCAATCGATCGATGACGCCTGTCGGTTCCGATGCGGCCCTGATCTCCTGGTCTGGTTCGATGTTCGAGTATCTGATGCCGCTCTTGGTGATGGAGTCGCCATCCGAAAGCGTGCTCGACATGACGTATCGAGCGGTGGTTCGTCGTCAGATCGAGTACGGCAAAGAGCGCGATGTGCCGTGGGGTATCTCTGAGGCTGCGTTTGCCGCCCGCGACCTCCAGCTGACCTATCAGTATTCGGCATTCGGAGTGCCGGGCCTCGGGTTCGAGCGCGGGCTTTCTGAAGACCTGGTAGTAGCGCCCTACGCCTCGATGTTGGCGGCGATGGTCGATCCCCACCGCTCCCTTCAGAACTTGGAGCGCCTGGCCGGCTTAGGAGCGTTGGGGCGATTCGGCTACTACGAGTCGCTCGATTTCACCCTCTCCCGCGTCCCCGAGGACGAGAGCATGGTCACAGTCGCCGCCTATATGGGCCACCACCAGGCGATGTCGCTTGTCGCTCTGACCAATGTGGTGTTTGGCGGAATCATCCGTCAGCTTTTCCACAATGACCCCACGATTCGGGCCGCCGAATTGCTGCTGCACGAACGGGTGCCCCGCGATGTCGAGGTGGCCCGACCGCGGGCGGAAGAAGTCGCCCTCGCTGCTCACCCGACCGAGGAGGCAGCAGGAGCCACGAGACGCCTCGGCCTACCCACTTCTCCGTTGCCCGAGACCCACCTCCTGTCCAATGGCCGCTACTCGGTGATGATCACTGACAGCGGCTCCGGATACAGCAAGATCGGTGGCCTGGCGGTGACGCGATGGCGAGAAGACCCGACGCTTGACAATTACGGCACCTTCCTCTTCATCCGCGACGATCTCAGCGAGTCGATCTGGTCAGCCGGCTATCAGCCAACCCGGGTCGACCCTGACTCCTACCAGGTCGAGTTCACCGAAGGGAAGGCGGAAATAACGCGCCGCGACGGAACCCTTCGCTCCACCCTGGTGGTAGTGGTGTCAGCGGAGGAGGAAGTCGAAGTTCGCCGGCTGACCCTGGCCAACCTCGACGATGTTCCCCGCGAGGTCGAAGTCACTTCCTATGCAGAGCTGGTGCTCGCACCGCAACGAAGCGACGACTCCCATCCCGCCTTCTCCAACCTTTTTGTCCAAACAGAGGCTGTCGGCGGCCATGATGCGTTACTGGCTCACAGGCGACCTCGGGCTGCGTCGGACGACACCTACTGGGCTGGGCACGTCGTCGCCACCAAAGGAGAAGTAGTCGGCGGGCTCCAATTCGAAACCGATCGGGCGCGCTTTCTTGGACGAGGCCGTCGTGTCCACGAGGCAGCCGCCCTCGATCGGCCTTTGTCCAATTCGGTGGGACGGGTACTGGATCCGGTTCTGAGCCTGCGGCGGCGAGTAAAAGTGCCGCCGGGCGAGACCGTCCATCTGACTTTTAGCACCGTGGTGGCGACGTCTCGAGAGGAAGCGCTCGACCTCGTGGACAAGTTCTCGGATCCTGGGGCGTTCGAGCAAAGTCTGACGGGTTCGTGGACCCAAGCCCAGGTTCGTCTTCATCACCTCGGAGTCACCCCCGAACAGGCCCACCTTTTTCAACAACTGGCCGCCAGGTTGATCTACGTGGATGGAACGATGAGGGTTCCCTCTGCCACTCTGGCCGAAGCGACCGGCGGACAGCCCGCACTTTGGCGTCACGGCATGTCCGGTGACCTGCCCATAGTTTTGCTCCGGATCGATCAGCCCGAGGACAGGGGAATTGTTCGGGACCTCTTGCGGGGGCAGGAGTATTGGCGGGCCAAGGGATTGGGCGCCGATCTCGTGATCATCAACGAGAAACCAGGCTCGTATGTAGCCGACCTCCAGTCGACGATCGAAGAGGTGGTGCGAACCGCCGGCCGTGGCATCGGCCCCGAGCCTGATGGTGGGGTGTTCCTCTTCCGAGGCGACCTTCTCAGTCCCGAAGACCGAGCGGTATTGCAGGCCGCGGCCCGAGCGATTGTCCTGAGCCATCACGGAACTTTGGCGGACCAACTTGCCCGCCGGCCCCGGCCGCCAGCAATGACACCTTCGCGGCGAAGGCCCCCCAAGGCAGCCGTCCCTGGCGGCCCCCAGCCGCGACTTGACCTCGAGTTTCGCAACGGCCTCGGGGGCTTCGCCGAAGGGGCCTCTGAGTACGTCGTGGTCTTGGGGGAGAGCCAGTGGACTCCTGCCCCCTGGATCAACGTCATTGCCAACGAGCGGCTGGGCTTTGTCGTATCCGAGTCCGGAGCCGGATTCACATGGGCAGCCAACAGCCGGGAGAACCAGTTGACGCCCTGGTCCAACGACCCGATCTCCGACCCACCGGGGGAGGTCATCTACATACGGGACGACGACACCGGTGAGGTTTGGAGTACGACCGCACTCCCAATCCGGAACCATGCCTCGACCTACCTCGTCCGGCATGGCCCTGGCTTCTCGGAGTTCGATCACACGTCGAACGGGATCCGCAGCCGCCTGCGAATGACCGTGCCTTTGCAGGATCCCCTCAAGATCTCCACTCTTCGATTGCAAAACCAAAGCGGGCGCCGCAGGCGGCTTTCTGTGACCGCCTATGCCGAGTGGGTCCTGGGCCCGACCCGGGTGGGGCAGAGGTTCCACATTGTCAACGAGCGGGACCCTGCCACCGGAGCACTCTTCGCCCGCAATCCCTGGAACGCCGACTTCGCTTCGCAAGTTGCCTTCGCCGATCTCGGCGGCGACATTTCGGCCTGGACAACGGACCGGACCGAGTTCCTCGGTCGACACGGAACCCTTGAGCGCCCGGCTGCTCTTGAAAAACGGCGAGGACTTTCAGCCCGAACGGGTACCGGCTTTGATCCTTGTGCCGTTCTCCAGCGGCAGGTCGTGCTCGCTACCGGCGAGGAGATCGCCCTCGTGTTGCTTCTCGGACAAGGCAGGAACACCGACGAGTCGAGGGCTTTGATCGAGCGTTACCGGGCTCGCCCCAGCGCGGAGATCGACCGAGAGGTGAAAACGCACTGGACCGACATTTTGGGAGCACTCCAGGTAAGAACCCCTGATCGGTCCTTCGACATCATGATCAATCAGTGGTTGCTCTACCAGGCGCTGGCCTGTCGAGTCCTTGGGCGATCAGCCTTCTATCAGGCAGGGGGCGCCTATGGATTCCGCGATCAGCTGCAAGACGTAATGGCCCTAGCGGTGCCGATGCGGGAGACAACCCGCCAACACCTCCTGCGAGCCGCCGGCCGGCAATTCGAAGAGGGCGACGTTCAACACTGGTGGCATGAGCCTTCCGGCAAAGGAGTAAGAACCCGGATATCCGATGACTACCTCTGGCTGCCCTACTCGGTCGCGCAATACATCGAGGTAACCGGCGATATCGAACTTCTGGACGAAGAGGTTCCGTACCTCACCGGACCCGAGCTCAAACCCGACGAGGACGAGGCTTACTTCATCCCCGACGTCTCCCCTCGGAAGGGCACGATCTTCGATCACTGCCGGCGGGCGCTCGATCGTGCTCGTCATCGACTCGGGCCCAACGGACTCCCCCTGATTGGCTCGGGCGACTGGAACGACGGTTTCAATCGCGTGGGGATCGAAGGACGAGGCGAAAGCATCTGGCTCGGTTGGTTCCTCGAGGCAAATCTGCGGCGCTTTGCCGATCTCGCCGATCGCGTCAACAAATCCCGGGTGGGGGTGAGCTGGCGCCGATCGGCCAAGAACCTACTGACTCGCCTGGAGGCAGTGGCTTGGGATGGCGATTGGTACCAGCGGGCGATTTTCGACGACGGCACCCCACTCGGGTCTTCGGCCAATCCCGAGTGCCGGATCGACTCGATCGCCCAGTCGTGGTCGGTGATTCACGGCGGCGGCCAGGCCGACCGGGCCGAACGGGCCATGTCGGCAGTGGAGGAGTATCTGGTGAGAAGGGGTGATGGATTGGTCCTCCTCTTCACTCCGCCGTTCGATCGTTGGGATGTCGACCCCGGTTACATCAAGGGTTACCTACCAGGGGTGCGGGAGAACGGTGGCCAGTACACCCACGCAGCCATCTGGTCGATCATCGCCTTCGCCACCCTCGGCCAGGGCGATCGGGCCGGCGAGCTGTTTGGAATCCTCAACCCGATCAACCACGCCAGCACTCGCGCCGGGATCCATCGCTATCGAGTCGAGCCCTATGTGGCCGCGGCTGATATTTACTCGGAAGCGCCTCATGTCGGACGAGGCGGATGGACGTGGTACACGGGAGCCGCGGGGTGGATGTATCGCGCCGGGGTGGAATGGATCCTCGGCTTTCGCCTGCGAGGGACCAAACTTCGCATCGATCCCTGCATTCCCCGGGCCTGGCGCGGTTTCGAGATCAACTTTCGATACCACTCGTCGCAGTATCAGGTCAGAGTCGAGAACCCCGACGGGGCAACCCGCGGGATTGCGTCCTTGCTACTCGACGATGTCGAAGTTCCGCCCGATGCTGACCTCGACCTCAGTGACGATGGCCAGACCCACCAAGTGCGGGTGATCCTGGGCGGGTGAGCGGTTGGAAGCGACACGAGCTCTAGCTTTCCTGGGGAAGGCTCAGCGTCTGGACGGCCGGCTCGGTGCCGACTCTGATCTCTTTGCATGGCCTGGGAGGATCAGGGCGGTACTGGCACCGTTTGGCCCGTCACCTCGATGACCGCTGGAGCCTGGTGGCACCTGACCTGGCGGGCTTTGGCCGTTCCGACAAACCCGTTCTGCGTTACGAGCGCGCCTTTCACCTCAGCACGATCGACGAGGTGCCGGCATGGGCCGGGGAACGCCGGTAGTTGTGGGGCATTCGGTCGGGGCCGTCTTGGCGGCACTCTGGGCAGACAGAAACCCCGATCGGATCGATGGACTGGCGGTGGTATCGGCTCTCTTTCCCCGCCGGGGTCTGATGCCTCCGCCGGCGCTTCGACTGGCTCAGGCTCAACCCGAGGAGCGGGGTCGAGTGGCGAGTGGGATCTTTCGCACGGTCTGGCCGGCATGAGTGTCGCGGCGCGGTTGACGAGGAGATTCCCATCCGGCCTCGTCTCCGACTATGGCCGCCAATCCATCGGGGCCCGGGCCGACACGATGTGGACCACTCTGGCCGACCCCACGGTCATCGACGACCTCACCCCTCTGACAGTGCTGTCGTCGAAGTGGCCCAATCTGATCCTCAATGCCGCCGACGACCGCTACCTCGGTGCCGGAGACTCGATCGCCGGCAGGATCTTCTGCCCACTGCCGAGCGATCGCTAGTTCCTACCGGTGGCCACCAGTTTCTGATCAGGACCGGCTTCGACCCGCTCGCCGCCTGGATCAAGGCCCCGGACCCTCGGCCCTCGGGGCCACTCCCCAACGCTCGCTGTTTCTCCCCCGAACGGAGGAGTAGCGGCGGAGCCGGGGAGGGGGGAGGTCCCATGTAGGCTCACCCCCCCCAGGTTCATTGACATGGCATCAACCAACGACGTCCGCCCCGGACAGGCTCTCGATCTCGACGACGGGATCTTCACCATTCTCGAGTACCAGCATGTGAAGCCGGGAAAGGGCCGGGCATTCGTCCGCATGCGCCTTCGCAACCTCGAGACCGGCCAGGTCCTCGACCGTACCTTCCGGGCTGGCGAAGTTGTCGCTCAAGCCATCATCGACCGTCGCGAGCACACCTTCCTCTACCGCGACGACATGGGCTTTCATTTCATGAACCTCGAGGATTACGGACAGTTCTCGATGGCTCCCGACGAGGTGGGGGAGGCGGCCGATTTCTTGATCGATGGCATGAACGTGAGCCTCGCCCTCTACAAAGGCAATCCGATCTCGGTCGACCTTCCCGCTTCGGTTGAGATGGAGGTCACCTACACGGAGCCGGGGGTGCGGGGGGACCGGGTCTCGGCCGCGACCAAACCAGCCACCACCCAGACCGGCTTGGTGGTGGCGGTGCCTCTTTTCGTCAACATCGGCGACAAGATCAGAGTCGACACTCGCAACGGCAACTACTTGACGAGGGTTTGAGCATCGGAGCGCGCCAGCTTGCGCTCGAGGCGCTTTACGAAGCTGATCAACGCGATCTCGCCGATTACCCGCTCGAGCTACCCAGCCGAGCGGCACGGCTTGTAAAAGGTGTTCTCGAGAATCTCGAAGAACTCGATCGCGAGATCGAAGCCGTGGCCGAGCATTGGCAGGTGCACCGAATGCCCGTCGTCGATAGGGCGATCTTGCGGCTCGGGCTCTTCGAGCTCCGCTTCGAGCCCGATACACCAAAAGGTGTTGTGGTCTCCGAAGCTGTTCGGCTGGCGAAGCTCTACGGCACCGAGCGCAGTGGCTCCTTTGTCAACGGCGTTCTGGCCAAACTGGCCGATCAGACTCGCAACTGATGCGAACCCTGGGACGTAAATCGGGTGTCGGATCGACAGTCAGGGCGCTCTACCGGTGACGCCGGCTCGCCTCTAGATCTTTTTGGCTACGAAGAGCAAAGCCGTGACTGCTCCCCGGGCCGGCGTCCACCCTCCCCGCCACCAAATTCGGTCACTGGCGAACGCTTCCCGGCAAATCCGGTCGCTGGCGCCCGGTCCTCGTTCGCCAGCTACCGAATAACGCTGAGAGCGGCGTGAGTGACCGAATTTGGGTGGGCGGGAGCGCCTGCCCGTTCTCCCGGCCGCACCGGCCCCCATCAATCACGGTTCCGTCGGTGGCACCACATATTTCCTTGGCCGATCCATCTCGGGCGTCGACGCCAGGGGCGTCATGCTTGCTGGGTTGTAGAGGCTGTCCAACAGCATCTACAGCCCAGAGAACGGAGGCTGCTACCGTGCCACCGCAACCTTTAAGACCGGTCCCGCGAGGCCGGAAAGGAGAGAACCGCCCTGGGACCTACCCAGCTTTTGACCGACGATGAGATCGCCCGAGCCCTCAGGCGGATAGCTCACGAGATCTGCGAGCGCCACCATGGCACCGAAGGCTTGATGCTGGTGGGGATCCACACCCGGGGAGTTCCGCTGGCGGAGGCCATAGCCGAAGCCATCGCCGGCATCGAAGACGACAAGGTCCCAGTCGGGCATCTCGACATCGGCCTTTACCGCGACGACCTCAGCGGGCGGCCCGGTACCCGCCTCGGCCGTACTCTGCTTCCCGTCGACGTACGCGATCGAACGGTCATCCTGGTCGATGACGTGCTCTACACCGGGCGAACAATTCGGGCTGCCCTCGACGCCCTTTCCGATCTCGGTCGGCCGGCCGCGGTAGAACTCGCAGTCCTCATCGATCGGGGTCACCGGCAGCTTCCGATCAAGGCCGATTACGTCGGTAAGAATGTCCCCACCTCGAAGGAGGAGCGAGTGCAGGTGAAGGTGGCCGCGGTAGACGGCGACCAAGGTGTCTGGATCAGCCGGCCATGAAGCATCTGCTCAGCATCGCCGACCTCGATCGGGGCGAGTTGGACGATCTTCTCAATCTGTCGGCCGAGTTTGCGGAGGTGATCGAGCGCCCCATACCCAAGGTGCCGACCTTGCGGGGAAAGACGGTAGCCACCCTCTTCTTCGAAGCATCGACCCGTACGAGGCTCTCGTTCGAGCGAGCAGCCAAG
This sequence comes from Acidimicrobiia bacterium, assembly GCA_050741915.1. GTDB lineage: Bacteria > Actinomycetota > Acidimicrobiia > Spongiisociales > ZC4RG35 > JACCTH01. The sequence continues at coordinate 37,440 of JBOGEX010000125.1, read as the reverse complement.
GCTCTCTCGGCCGACGTGATGACGTTCGCCCCCGGTACCTCGTCTGTTACCAAAGGAGAAAGCCTAAAAGACACGGCGCTTACCATCAGGGCTACCGGCGCCGACTTGCTCGTCGTCCGGCACGAGGCAGTGGGGGCGGCGGCGCGGGTCGCCTCCTGGGTCGACTGCCCGGTCATCAACGGGGGCGACGGGGCGCATCAGCATCCAACCCAGGCGTTACTCGATGCTCTCACGATCCGCCAGCGATTTGGCAAACTCGACGGTCTACGAATTGCGATCGTTGGCGACATCCGCAACTCCCGGGTCGCTCGCTCCAACATCGATGCCTTTACGGCGCTGGGGGCATCAGTGATGCTGATCGCCCCGCCGACTCTCCTACCTATCAACCTCACCGACTTTCCGGTCGCGGTCTCATATTCGCTCGACGATGTCATCTCCGATCTCGACATCGTCTATTTGCTTCGTATCCAGATGGAGCGGGGGAGCGGACCGGGGCTCCCATCACTGCCGGAGTTCGTCGCCAGGTACGGAATCGATCGCGCTCGACTTGATCGAATGTCCCCTGACGCGGTCGTCATGCACCCCGGTCCGATCAACCGCGGGGTGGAGATCGCCGCCAATGTGGCCGACGATCCCCGGGCACTGATCCTCGACCAGGTCCGCAATGGCGTCGCGGTCAGGATGTCGGTCCTCTTCAGATTGTTGGGGGCGACATGAGGTGCGACCTCGCCATCCGCAACGGCCTGGTGCTCACTCCCGATGGTCCGCAGGAGATCGATCTCGCCATTTCTGGGTGCGAGGTCGCAGCAGTCGGTGGAGCGATCGACGCAGGTGAAGAATTCGACGCCGCCGGAGCCTGGGTGGGGCCGGGTTTGGTCGACCTCCATGCCCACTTCCGCGAGCCGGGCCAGGAGTGGAAAGAGGACGTTCGGAGCGGGAGCGAGGCCGCGGCTGCAGGCGGTTACACCGCCGTCGTGGTGATGCCCAACACCCAACCGGCGGTCGATTCCGGCTACATGGCACGATTGATTCGGGAGAGGTCGCGCCAAGCCGGTTTGTGCGATGTCGTACCAGCCGGGGCCATCACGATGGGTCGAGAAGGGGCTGTGCTCTCTCACCTCGACGAACTGTGGGAGGCAGGAGTGCGACTCTTCACCGATGACGGCGAGGGAGTCGACGACTCCGGTGTCTTGCGAGTGGCGATGGAATATCTCGCCGAGCGAGGGGCAATAGTTGCCCAGCACGCCGAGGACCGTCATCTTTCGGCCGGCGGCCAGATGCACGAGGGTCCGTTGTCGTCCCGTCTGGGAATGAAAGGCATACCTTCTGAAGCCGAGGAGATCGTGGTCGCCCGCGACCTGGCTCTCGCCCGGCTGACCGGAGTCAACTATCACGCCCAGCATGTATCGAGCGCGGGCACCCTGCGACTTCTCAGGACGGCCAAGGAGTCGGGACTGCCCGTTACCGCCGAAGTAACGCCGCATCATTTGGCCTTCGACGAATCGGCGGTTCGATCACTCGACCCCGCCTTCAAGATGTACCCTCCGCTGCGAGGGGCGGAGGATCGGGCGCATCTGAGAACGTCGCTGGAATCAGGCTTGATCGATGCAGTCGCCACTGATCACGCTCCGCACGCTTCATTCGAGACTGAAGTCCCCTTCGAAGAAGCACCGCGGGGAGTCATTGGTCTCGAGACCTCGGCGGCCGCGGCTATGACCTACTGCCATCTCGAGCAGAAGAGCTTCTTCGATCGACTGTCGGTGGCTCCGGCCCGGATCGCCCAGATCCCCCGCAACGGGCGCCTACCCGCCGAGGGCGAGCCCGCCAACCTGGTCGTGTTTGCTCCTTCCGAGGAGTGGACAGTGACCGGGTTCCGGTCGAAGTCTCTCAACTCGCCGTTTCTTACGCTCACCCTTACCGGACGGGTCCGGGCGACGATCTTTGATGGCAGCCTGACTCACGCTTTGGTTTCCTGATGTCGCCGACGCCGGGACTCTTGGTGACCGCCGATGGGACGGTGTTTCGGGGGACCAGCGTGGGAGCGGAAGGGGTGAGCACCGGGGAGGTCGTTTTCAACACGGCCATGAGCGGCTACCAGGAGGTCCTCACCGACCCGTCCTATGCCGGTCAGGTGGTGGTGATGACCTCGGTTCATATAGGCAACTACGGCATCGCCGCGGAGGACGACCAGGCACAAGCTCCCGCCGCCGCCGGCATGGTGATGCGAAGCCTGGCCCCGCGACCGTCGAGCTGGCGGGCAGAGCGCTCCCTCCAAGAGATCTTCGCCGAGCGGAGGTTGGTGGCCCTTTCCGAGATCGACACCCGCCGCCTCACACGGCACATCCGCCAGCACGGAGCGATGCCGGCGGCCATGGGAAGCGGAGTCGCCGAGTCCGAGTTGGCGGAGCGAGCGGCGTCTGCTGCTCCCATGGCGGGACAGCCTCTGGCCTATGAGGTCTCCACCCGACATCCATATCACATACCGGCTCGGGGCGATTGCAAAGGCAACGTCGTCGCCATTGATCTGGGGATCAAACGCGACATCCTCAAACAAATGGCGGCCCGGGGTCTGGAAGTCGATGTTGTTCCTGCCGCAACCAGTTCCGTCGACATCCTGGCGCGCAAGCCGGACGGGGTTTTCCTCTCCAACGGCCCGGGCGACCCCGAGCCTCTGGTCGAGGTGACCACGACGCTGCGCGAGCTGATCGGGAAGGTTCCGATCTTTGGGATCTGTCTTGGTCATCAGGTTTTCGGGCTCGCGCTCGGGGCGGCGACCTTCAAGCTTCCTTTCGGCCATCACGGTGGTAACCATCCCGTCCGGCGCTTGGCCGATGGCCGGGTGGCGATCACCACTCAGAACCACGGGTTCGCGGTGGATCTGGCCAGGTTGACCAACGGCCGCGGCGAGCTCGGCGGGCTGCCGGCGACAGTAGAGACCGACTTTGGAACGGTGGTGCCGACCCATCAAAACCTCAACGACGGAACCCTGGAGGGCATGAGGAGCCTCGACGTCTCGGCCTTCTCGGTTCAGTTCCACCCCGAAGCCGCCCCCGGGCCCCACGATGCGGTGACCCTTTTTGACGATTTCATGGACCTGATGAATCGTGCCTAAGCGCACCGACCTCCGTTCCATTCTTTTCATTGGCCCATTGCTCGGCTCAGCGGCCGATCGTCAGCGGCCAGGGCTGCGAGTTCGACCCTTCATGGACTTACGCCGTGCCTAAGCGCTCCGACCTCCGTTCCATACTGCTGATTGGTTCGGGGCCCATCATCATCGGTCAGGGATGCGAGTTCGACTATTCCGGAACCCAGGCGGCCAAGGTGCTTCGTCGCGAGGGATATCGAGTGATCCTCTGCAACTCCAACCCGGCGACGATCATGACAGACCCCGAGTTCGCCGACGCCACCTATATCGAGCCGATCACTCCGGAGGTGGTCGAAGAGATCATCGCCCGCGAGCGGCCCGACGCATTGCTTCCCACCCTCGGCGGACAGACGGCGTTGAACGTCACGATGGCGCTTCATCGTCGGGGGACCCTCGAGCGGTATCGAACCATGCTCATCGGGGCCGGAATCGAGGCGATCGAACGGGCTGAGGACCGGGGCCGCTTCAAGCTGGTCATGGAGGAGGCGGGTCTGGCGGTGCCCCGGGCTGCCTATGCCACCTCACTGGACGAGGCCATCGCCGCGGCCGACCAGGTTGGCTATCCCGTCATGGTTCGTCCCTCCTTCATACTCGGCGGGGGCGGAACCGGCCTTGCCGCCAATAGAGGTGAGTTCCTCGACGTGGCACGGCGAGGGATCGATACCTCTCCCGTGGGCGAGATTCTGGTGGAGGAGTCGGTCTCTGGCTGGAAGGAGTTCGAGCTCGAAGTGATGAGAGATCGCACCGACAACGCGGTCGTGGTCTGCTCAATCGAGAACCTCGATCCAATGGGGGTTCACACCGGTGACTCGATCACAGTGGCACCGATCCAGACCCTTTCCGATCGCGAGTACCAGGCGATGAGAGATGACGCCATCCGCGTTCTGCAGGTCGTTGGAGTGGAGACCGGGGGTTCGAACGTCCAGTTTGCCGTCGACCCTGCCACCGGCCGGCGACTGGTCATTGAGATGAACCCGCGCGTATCGCGGTCGTCTGCTTTGGCATCGAAGGCGACTGGTTTTCCCATCGCCAAGATTGCTGCGCTACTGGCGGTGGGCTACACCCTCGACGAGATCCCCAACGACATCACCCGTGCCACGCCAGCGTCGTTCGAACCAGCGCTCGACTATGTCGTAGTCAAGGTTCCTCGCTTCGACTTCGCCAAGTTTCCCAAGGCCCCCACGCGACTTTCGACTTCGATGAGAAGTGTCGGCGAGGCCATGGCGATCGGGCGCACTTTTCCGGAGGCGCTGCAAAAGGCCCTCCGCAGCCTGGAGAACAACCGATTCGGACTCAACGCCGATCCCACCGAGATGGTCATGGACAGATACGACGATGCCACTCTGCTGGCGGAGATCGCGGTGCCAACACCCAATCGAATTTTTCAGGTGGCAGAGGCGCTGCGTCGGGGTCTGGCGAGCGAGGAAGTCGCCGCCGCCTCCCGGATCGACCCCTGGTTCATCGATCAAATCGCCGAGACAGTCGAGATCCGGCGCCGACTCGAGACCTCGGCCCGGGATCGTCATCCGCTCCAAATTGCCAAGCGCTTTGGCTTCTCCGACCGCCAGCTCGGCTACCTGTGGGGCGAGACCGAAGCGAAAGTCCGTCAGAACCGGCTCGAGCTCGGTGTCAAAACCACTTTCAAAACCGTCGACACCTGTGCGGCGGAATTCGTCGCCCACACTCCATATATGTATGGAACCTTCGAAGAGGAAGACGAGGTTCCTCCCGCCGATAAGCCCCGCGTCCTGGTCCTCGGCTCGGGTCCGAATCGAATCGGACAGGGAATCGAATTCGACTATTGCTGTGTCCATGCCTCTTTCGCGCTCCGGGACGCGGGCTACGAAACCGTGATGGTCAATTGCAATCCCGAAACCGTCTCGACCGACTACGACACCTCCGATCGGCTCTATTTCGAACCGCTTACTACTGAGGACGTGATGGCAGTGGTGGACGCCGAGAAGCCGGAGGCCGTGATCGTCCAACTCGGTGGCCAGACTCCGCTCAATCTGGCTCGCGAGCTCGCCGATCTTGGAGTGCCGATTGCAGGCACCAGTCCGGATTCGATCGAAGCTGCCGAAGACCGTGAGCAGTTTTCGGCTCTGTGCCGGCGGCTGGGGGTGCGCCTCCCGCCGCAGGGAGTGGCCGCGTCCCCCATCGACGCCAGCGAGGTCGTGGACCGAATTGGGCTTCCGGTATTGATCCGACCGTCCTTCGTGCTGGGAGGCGCCCGGATGAGGGTCATCTACAGCTACGACGAGCTCTCGGCCTACCTGACCGACCTCTACGAGAACTATCCAGAGCTGACCGGAGCGCCCTTGCTCATCGACCGCTTTCTCGAGGCGGCCACCGAAGTCGACGTCGACGCCATCTTCGACGGGCACGAGGCCCTGATCGGAGGAATCATGGAACACGTCGAGGAAGCGGGGGTGCATTCGGGGGACTCGGCCTGTGTGATCCCACCACCGACGTTGACCGAGGAGGCGCAGAAACAGATCATCTCTGCCACCGAAGAGCTCGCCCGCGCCCTCGAGGTGCGGGGCCTGATCAACATCCAGTTCGCGGTCAAAGGCGATGACGCGTTCGTGCTGGAGGCCAACCCGCGGGGATCGCGCACCGTGCCGTTCGTATCGAAGGCGATCGGCATCCCTCTGGCGAAGGTGGCGGCCCGGGTGATGATGGGAGCCACCCTTGAGGCATTGCGTCGGGAAGGCTTGATTCCGGAAAGAAGTAGAGGCGGGTTTGTCGCAGTTAAAGAAGCGGTGATGCCCTGGGATCGCTTCCCCGAAGAAGACATCGTCCTCGGCCCCGAGATGCGTTCGACCGGAGAGGTGATGGGGATCGGTTCTGACGTGGGGGTGGCTTATGCCAAGGCCCTGCTGGCGGCGGGCCATATCCTCCCCGACCGGGGCACGGTTTTCCTGTCCTTCGCCGATCGCGACAAACCCACCGGCCTCGCGGTCGCCCAGGCCTTCACGATGCTGGGGTTCTCTCTGGTTGCCACGCCGGGCACCGCCAAGTATCTCAAGCACCACGCGGTGGAGGCGGGAGTGGTCGACAAAGTAGGCGAGGGGCCTGACGACGCTCGCCGGCGGATCGAGGCCGGCGAGGTGCAACTCGTCATCAACACTCCGCGGGGGGGAAGGGCGCGTTCGGACGGACGGCTGATTCGCCACACCGCTCGCCGGTTCGAGGTCCCTTGCGTCACCACTATCGCCGGTGCCCTGGCAGTGGCCCGAAGCCTGCGTTCGGGGCCGGGGGCGCTGCACAAGCCCCGCAGCCTCCAGGAATGGCACTCATGAGTCGCTCCCAAATCTGTTGCAGGACGACGGTTTCTGAACAAATTTGTTGCAGGACAACCAGGGCCCGGTCGTGGTGCGCCAGATTTCCCTAGAAGTGGTCGTGGTGCGCCAAATTTGCTGGCGAGGGACGCAGTGAAGCCGACGCCGGACCTGCGGACCGCGGTTGGACCCCTCCGCCTGCGGTCACCTTTGATCGCCGCCTCGGGGACCGTGGGGTCGGTGGTCGAACTGGCCGGGGTGGCCGATCTCTCGGCGTACGGAGCGGCCGTGGCGAAATCGGTTAGCGTCGAGCCTTGGGCGGGAAAGCCGCCTCCACGGGTGGCCCCGGCCGGAATCGGGATGCTGAACGGGATCGGAATTCAGAACCCGGGCATCGAGGCTTGGCGCACCGAAATCGCTCCCCGCCTCACCGCTTTGGATACGCCGGTCTGGGGTTCTGCGGTCGGCTACAGCGCCGAGGAGTTTGCATTGGTCGCCAAGGGGCTCGAGACGAGTGGAGTGGCGGCGATCGAGGTCAACCTTTCGTGTCCCAACCTCCATGGTCAGATGTTCTCGCTCGATCCGCGGGCCTCAGAAGAGGTAGTCGGCGCCGTGCGCCAAGCCGTGCACATCGCGATTGGTGCCAAGCTCTCGCCCAACCTGGTCGACCCGGTGCCGGTGGCCACAGCGTGCGCGGGAGCGGGAGCCGACTTCCTCACTCTGACCAACACCATCTGGGGGGCGGGCGTGGACGTCACCACCCGCCGACCCCATATCAGTGGTGTTGTCGGAGGCTATTCGGGTCCGCCGTTGAAGCCGATCGCCCTCCGCTTTGTGATCGAAGTTCGCAAGGCCCTGCCGCAGATGCCGATCGTCGGGTGTGGGGGAGTCACCACCGGGGTGGACATCGCCGAATTCCTGATTGCCGGCGCCCAGGCGGTAGCCGCGGGGACGATTCATCTCGCCGAGCCCCGGGCCGGTCGCCGCCTGATCGACGAGCTCGTCGAGTGGATGCGGAGGCAGAAGGTCAGCTCTGTGGCGTCGCTCGTCAACACACTCGAACTCTCATGACGCAACTCTTCGTCGCCCTCGATTTCGACTCGTCCGAAAAGGCCGTGAGGATGGCCGCTGGCCTCGTTCCCCACGTCGACGGTTTCAAAGTCGGCCTCGAGCTCATGCTTGGTCCCGGGCCAGCGACGATCGCCGCCATCCGCCAGCTCGGAAAGCCGGTCTTCGCCGATGCCAAGCTGCATGACATTCCGAACACGGTCGCCGGCGCCGCTCGCCAGCTTGGCCGTCTCGGCGCCCGCTTCGTCACGGTTCACGCCTCCGGCGGCCAAGCGATGCTGGCGGCCGCGGTCGCAGGCCTGGCCGAGGGGGCGTCAGGTCACGCCTCCGGAGTATTGGCCATCACGGTTCTCACCAGCCTGGATGACGACACTCTCAAGTCCACTGGCTTTGGAGGCACGCTCGGTGAGCAGGTGGCGCGGCTTACTCGTCTCGCCGCCAAGTCGGGATGCGAGGGGGCGGTGTGTGCGGTGAAACAGCTAGGCGTCGTCGCACAGGTGGCACCCGATCTCGTAAGGGTGACGCCCGGCATTCGCAACGAGCCTGCCGGCGACGACCAGTTGCAGACAGTCAACGCCGCGGAAGCGGTCGCCCGCGGGGCGGACATCATCGTCGTCGGACGACCTATCACTCGCGCCCCCGACCCCGTGGCCGCCGCCCGCTCAATAGCAAACCTGATGCAATGATTGGCGGCAACCGCAGCCTATAGCATTAGGTTTCCTTTAAGAGGGGTCGAGGGCGGCAGACGTATAGGTAGCGGCGGCGTCCCAGAGGAGGAAGTCGAGAACCCCGGCGTCTCGGGCGGCGTCGATCTGGGCCCGGACCTCGGCCGGTCCGTAGTCGATCCCGAGCGAGAAGTCCTGCAGCCAACCGAGCACCTTGGCTTCGGTCCCCTCGACCTGGCGCTGGAATTCGGACAACGATCGAAACACGATGTCGTAGGGGCTGGCATTGGGGTGGACGACTCCGTATTCGTTGGATCCCCAATGCGAGGGATAGACCATCGGAGCGACGTAGTCGACTGTCTCGGCCATCCGCGGGATCGGTTGGGCGATCTGGTCGGGATGAGTGGCGGCGATACCGAAAACTGACGCCCCCAGGCGCGCCCCGGCGGCATGAATGCGAGGCTGGCTTTCCTGGAGGAAGCCGATGATGGCGTCCTCGGGAGTCTGGGAGCCCTGGAGAGGAAATCGAAGCTGATCCATGAAAGCGTCGGGTCGGCGCACGTAGTCGTAGAGGATGTCGTCGACCCCGAGTCGGGCCGCCTCCTCGCCGATGGCGATGTTGTACTCCCACACCTCCCGGCTGAAAGGATTCGTATAGCCGCCGTACTGACCGTAGGGGGTGCCATCTGGGTTCTGAACAATCCAGTCGGTCTGCCCTTGGGCGACAGCCCAGTCAGCGAGGACGGGATCGCGGAAGACCACGAGTCGACCGATCACCCTCACCCCGAGGGCGTGGAGCTCGCGCACCACTTCGCCCAGGCTCCAGAGCTCTTCGATGGCCCCGATGTCGGATGCGAGCGGAACCGAGGTCGCCCACCAAATCTGGCCAGCCTCGTCTTTGAGATCGATCTCCACCGTGTTGATCTGGCCGGAGGCGATCATCGCCATGATCGGACCTTTCAAAGTCGGTGTCGACCACGTATATCCGGAGGCATGGACTCCGCGAATCGGGTCGCTGTCGGGGTTGCCGGGAAGATCGAGCTGAAACGCGACATCCGTGGTGATCGAGTTGCCAACCTCGTCCGTGGCGATCACCGTAATGGGTGCTTCGGGCGGATTGGGGAACTGGATGAGGAAGCTGCCGTCATCTGTTGCCGAAACGCTTGATCCACCGATGCTCACGGTGGACGCCGCATCATCGGTCGTGATCTTCACCTCGACCGGCCCAATCACCGGAACTGGGCCGCTGGGGCTGATCACAGTGATGCGTGGAGCAGTCGTATCCACGACGAAACGGCGTTCGGCTGAAACTGGCCGTGCCAATGAACCTCGATCAACCGATACCGAAACTATATGCGGGCCGTCACTCAGGTTCCCGAGAGCAATAGTCGCCCCTTGCGCCGTTCGCACGACCGGAATTTCGTTGTCGTCGAGGCGGGCGCTGATGGTTTCGACATTGCGGTCGACCGTGAGCGAGAGCGAGACGGGAAGCTCAGACGCACCCACTATCTGATCGTTCTCCACTCCCTCCAGAGCTACCACCGGACGCAGCGTCAAGGGGAAAACGAAGGCGCTGGCGATCGCCAATCCCAGTAGCGAAAAAACAATCCAGCCGCGTCGAGTGACACGACGCCGGCGAGGCCGACGGAGGTCCGAGCGCGGACGCGAAACCCGTGGAGGAGCGGACATGACGACTGAGGCAACGGTAGTCGGCGACCGTACCATGGTCCGATCCCGTGATCTTCCCCACGATCGAGTTTGCGCTGTTCTTCGCGGTCGTCCTGACCGTGAGCTGGCTTCTCTTACCACACCCGCGACGGTGGAAGATCTTCATCCTCGTCGCCAGCTATTTCTTCTACGGCTCATGGGATTGGCGGTTCTGTTTCCTGCTGGCTTTCACGACGGTGGCCGACCACACGATTGGCGGGTTGATTCATCGCCAGTCCAATCCGGTAGTGCGCAAACGACTCTTGATCCTCGGGCTGGTCGTCAGCTTGGGCGTGCTCGGCTACTTCAAGTACTACGACTTCTTCGCCAGCTCTCTCATCAACCTGTTGGCGCCCGTGGGGATCGACCTCCCGCTTCCCATCCTTAACATCATTCTCCCGGTGGGGATCTCCTTCTTCACCTTTCAATCGCTCAGCTACACGATCGACATCTACCGGAGGAAGCTCGAACCAGTTCCACTGCTCGATTTCGCCGCCTTCGTCTCTTTCTTCCCCCACCTGGTCGCCGGTCCGATTGTTCGTAGCGCGACGTTCTTGCCCCAGCTACGTGAGCGACACGATCCCCGGAGAGTCGCCGCCGGGGCGGCCTTCCTCCTCATTGTCGGGGGCCTGTTCAAGAAGGTCGTGGTGGCCAACACCCTGGCGACCACGCTTGTCGATCCGGTGTTCGCCTCACCTGCGAGCTTCTCGTCTCTCGAGACCTTGTTCGGTATCTATGGATACGCGGTCCAGATTTACGCCGATTTCTCCGGTTACACCGACATCGCCATTGGCCTGGCGCTGCTGCTCGGCTTTCGCTTCCCCCAGAACTTCAACCGGCCGTACATCGCCGACAGCCTCCAGGACTTCTGGCGTCGCTGGCACATGACTTTGTCCCGTTTTCTCCGTGACTACCTCTACATCCCGCTCGGGGGAAGTCGCAATGGCACCGTTGCCACCTATCGCAACCTGATGATCACGATGCTGCTCGGTGGTCTCTGGCACGGCGCAGCCTGGACCTTTGTTCTGTGGGGCGGCCTGCACGGTGGAGTCCTGGCCTTCGAGCGCTGGATCGAAGGCCGCCGCCAGGCGCAAGGATTTGAGCGAGTGGATACGACTCCTCGTCGAGTACTGCGGCGGATTGTCATCTTTCACGTCGTGTGCCTCGGATGGGTTCTCTTCCGATCGGATTCACTCGCCACCGCCCTCACTGTGCTGGGGCGCCTTGGGTCTTTCGGCCCGGTGGCGGCCATCACCCCGGCAGTTGTGCTCCTGATCGTTGCCGGGCTCGGCGCTCAGTATCTTCCCTCGGATCTGCGGCTCCGGCTTCGCCGAGCTTTCGTCAGCTTGCAGCCGGTTCCCATGGCCGCCGCCCTGGGCGGCTTTCTGCTCTTGCTCGATACCCTCGGACCAGAAGGGGTGGCACCCTTCATCTACTTCCAGTTCTGATGGACCTCGAACCAGACTCCTGGATTGGCAAAGGACCGGTCATGCCGGCCGGGAGCGCCATCTTCGTCACTGTGGTGGCGTTGTTCATCGGGTTGCTCCTCAATGCACCGGACATCCTCGAAACCGCACGCCGTCAGGAGGCGGGTTGGAAGCGCGAGGTAGCAGTGGCGGCAGCTAAGCCGTTTGACTCCATCGCGCAGCTGTTGTTACTTGACACCCCTCACGATGCCATCGATCTGGCACTGGGACGCCAAGGGGCGCCACCAACGACAACTACCAGCCCGGTGGCGGCGATGCCCGTCAGCACAACGGCGCCGGTTCTGACGACGACCACCACTGAGGCGAGAAGGGTGGTTTCTGCCACCGACCCTCTCCGCCTCTTCATTGGGGGCGACTCCATGGTCGGCCAGTTCGGACCAATGCTGTCCAATGAAGCTGAAAAGACCGGCTATATCGACGTGACCGAAATCGTCTACGAGTTCGACTCCGGGCTCACCCGTACCGACTTTCTCGACTGGCCAGCACGACTTCGCGAGATTTCGGCCGAGCAGGATCCAGACGCCATCGTCCTTTTCTTTGGTGGGAACGACGCCCAGGCCATCCAGATCGAAGGCACCTGGTACGACTACGGGACCGAAGAATGGCTAGCGGAGTATCGCCGGCGGGTGGGCGACCTGATGAACGAATTGACTGCCGACAACCGCGACGTCTACTGGGTCGGAATGCCGATCGTTCGTTCCGACTCCTTCCGCGAGAAAGTGGCAACGATGAACGGGATCTACGAATCGGAGGCGGCGGCCCATCCGGGGGTCAACTACATCAATAGTTGGGATGTTTTTGTTGGGCCCGACGGTGGATTCTCGGAGTATCTGACCAATGAGGAGGGGGACCTGGTCGACATGCGTCTGAACGATGGCATCCACCTCACTACCGCGGGAGGGATCAGGTTGGCGAGAGTGGCTTTGGCCGAGATCGTGGAAAATTGGCAACTCAGTTAACCGTGCCCCGGCGGGTGCTCGTGACGCTGATGACAAGTCAGGCGCTTTTCTCCGCCGGCTATGTGACGGTGGTGTCGGTGCTCGGCTTGTTGGCCTCCGATCTCACCGGCACCGACCGTTGGGCCGGGCTCCCCAATGCTGCCTTGACCCTGGGAACAGCCTTCATGGCTGCTCCCTTGACCCGGAGAGCGATCGCCAGAGGTCGGCGGCCGGCTTTGGGGGCTGGCTACCTGCTCGGGGCGGCGGGAGCAGTGATCGGCTTCCTGCTGGGACAAGCCGGGCTCTTCATCCCCTTGTTGCTGGCTCTCCTCTTGGTGGGAACGGGTCAGACAGCCGCATTGCAAAGCCGGTTCGCAGCAGCCGACCTCGCATCACCGGAGGAACGGGGCCGGGTGATTTCGCTCGTGGTCTGGGTAGGCGCTCTCGGGGGAGTGGTGGGACCGAGCCTCGGCGCCTGGGAGAACACATGGGGGATGGAGCAAGGGTTTCGAAACTGGATCGCTCCGCTCCTGGTGTCGGCACTGCTATTTGCGATGGCGGCCGCGGTAGTGGCAATTTGGCTGCGACCCGACCCGTTGTTGAGCGCAGCGGAGCGGGCCGCAACGGCGGAGCCGGGGCGCAAGCATTCGCTAGTCGCTATCTGGGCGATGATCAAGACCCGTCCACTGGCTTTGCTCGGGATTGGCGCCATCGCCATCAGCCAGGCGGCCATGGTGGCGGTCATGACGATGACTCCTCTCCATATGCGCGACCACGGTCAAGCCGAGCTTTCGGGAGCGGTGATTGCTGTCCACGTTCTCGGCATGTTCGGCTTGTCGCCCGTGGTAGGAAGGATCGTCGACCGCTACGGTTCGCTCCGCTCGATCCGGCTCGGGGCGGTAATTCTGGGGACCGGGGTCCTCGCGGCCGTGATCGCCGGTTATCAATCGGTTCTTATCTTCGCCGGCCTCTTTCTGCTCGGCCTGGGATGGAGCTTTGGGTTGATCGCCGGCTCGAGCTTGCTGGTCTCGGCCAGCGACGACGAATACCGGGTGGCTAGCCAGGGATTGGCCGATGCGGTCTTGTCTCTCCTCGGGGGCGGCGCCGCTTTCGCCTCGGGGTTCGTCAAGGAGAGCTTTGGGTTCCATTGGCTGTCGAATCTGGCCTTCGTGCTCGCCCTCGCCATCGGAGTTTGGGCGTCCTCGCGAATGCGCCAGGGCCAGCTAGTGACCAGGGCCTGATCTGGTCAGGGTTAGGATCGGCGACGTGACCCCTCCGCAGCCGCCTCAGATCACGCCCGAGCAAAGAGCGGTGGCGCTGGCCAAGGCCGGCGAAGCCCGCAGGATCAGGGCCGAGGTCAAGGAACTGCTCAAGACCGGCTCGTTGACATTGCGCGAGGTCTTCGACCGGGCCGAATCGGAGGATTACGTCGCGGGGCTGAAAGTCGAATCGGTTCTCGAATCACTGCCGGGAATGGGAAAGATCGGAGCCAAGCGCCGGCTGGAATCGCTCAAAATCGCACCCAACCGCCGGTTACGCGGTCTGGGCGAGCGTCAACGAGAGGCGCTCCTCGCCGAACTCGGCTGATACACAATTGGCTGCCAAAAACCGGGGGCGACTCTTCGTCATCTCTGGTCCTTCGGGTGCGGGCAAGTCATCGGTTGTCAAAGGCCTGCGCGAACTCCGCAACTTCTACTTCTCCGTCTCGGCCACCACTCGGGCGCCGCGGCCGGGGGAGGAGCATGGAGTTCAGTACTGGTTCGTCGCTCTGGCCGAGTTCGTCAAGCTGATCCGAGCGGGTGATCTTCTCGAGTGGGCCGAATACAACGACCGCAGATACGGCACCTTGCGGGAACCAGTCGTCGAGCATCTAGAGAAGGGCGAGGACGTCCTGCTCGAGATCGAGGTCCAAGGCGCCCGCCAAATAACGGACAGCTATCCCGAGGCGATCATGTTCTTCGTTGTGCCTCCCAGCCTCGAGGATCTCGAAGCCCGACTGCGTCGAAGGGCCGACACCTCCGAAGAGGACATCCTCCGCCGCCTGCTGATCGCCCGCCAAGAAATCGCCGAGGCCAGGGGAGTCTTCAACCATGTCGTCACCAATGACGATCTCGAGCGATGCATCGCAGAGGTGGACGGCCTCATGTCGGCTGTAGAATGACCTTTCCCCGACCAGACAGGTCCAATGAAGATTGAGGACGTCATCGACAACATCGGCAACCGTTTCGCCACGGTGGTTGTGGCGGCCCGTCGGGCTCGCCAGATCAACGCCTATTACAGCGGGCTCGGTTCGAACGAGGGCAAAAACATTCCCCCGCAGGTCAACAGCCTCTCCCGCAAACCCCTCACCATCGCCATGGAGGAGATCGCGGGCGGAATGGTGGAGGCACAGCACGCCGAGGAGTAACCGGGACTGATGTCGGCTCTTGCGGGTCGGCGCATCGTCCTGGTCGTCACTGGCGGGGTGGCGGCATACAAATCGGCCTATCTGGCTCGATTGCTGATCGAGGCTCGAGCCGACGTGAGAGTGGTAGTAACCGAAGAAGCCACCAACTTCATCGGCCCGACCACCTTCGCGGCCATCACCGGCCACCCCGTGGTGCGCTCCTTGTTCTCTCCCGATCAGGTGAGTCCCCACACGGAGTTGGGACGATGGGCGGAGGCTGTTGTTGTCGCCCCCGCCACGGCCGCGACTTTGGCGCGTCTCGCCCTCGGCATCTCCGAAGAGGCCGCCAGCGCCACCCTCCTTGCCACCACCGCCCCGGTCCTGCTGGCGCCCGCCATGCATACGGAGATGTGGGAGCACCCGGCCACCCAGCGCAACATTGACGTGCTCCGCCAGGATGGCCGGTCGTTAGTCGGGCCGGGAACCGGCGCCCTGGCCGGCGGCGACGAAGGTATTGGCCGTATGGCCGAACCCGAAGAGATCTTCGAGGCGCTGATCGATCTCCTGGCCGGACCCTTGAGCGGTCTGTCGGTGTTGGTCACGGCCGGCGGCACCCGGGAAGCCATCGACCCCGTTCGCTTCCTCGGCAACCGCTCATCGGGCAAGATGGGCCACTCCATCGCCGAGGAGGCGGCCCGGCGAGGAGCACGCGTCCATCTGATCACCACCGCGGATCGACCGTCGCATCCCGCCATTGAAATCATTCGCGTCGAGTCCGCCCAGGAGATGGCCGACGCAGTGGCCGACCTCGATGTCGACGTCGCGGTCATGGCTGCGGCTGTGGCCGATTTTCGACCCAAGGATCCCAAGTCATCGAAACTTTCTCGCAGCGAGGGGCCACCAGAGATCTCGCTCGAACCCACTCCCGACATCCTGAGTGGAGTCCTCGCCCGACCGAAGCGGCCATTCGTGGTCGGATTCTCGGCAGAGACGTCGAATCTGTCGCGGGCAGTCGAAAAAGCCCTCCGCAAGGGCAGCGACTTGACAGTCGCCAATGATGTGTCAGAGCCGGGAGCGGGATTTGCCGTGGACACCAATCGGGTGGCGATCATCACTTCCGACGGACAGGTGGAAGAGTGGCCCCTTCTCTCCAAACAGGAGGTGGCGGCGCGGCTCTGGGACCTGATTCAGACCCGCCTCAGTCCGTAACGGCGATGGCGGTAAGCTCGCGCCCATTCATGCGTCGCTGGTATTTCGCCTCGGAATCGGTCACCGAGGGGCATCCCGACAAGGTCGCCGACGCCGTCTCCGACAGTGTCCTCGATGCCGTGCTTGCTCAGGATCCGGAGGGACGAGTGGCCTGCGAGACCCTGGTCACCACCGGGAAAGCTGTCATTGCGGGAGAGCTGAACACCACAGCGTCGATCGAGCCCGAGAAGGTGGCGCGAGAAGCTATCGCCGAAATTGGTTATATCGGCGACGCCGAGTTCTCAGCCGATTCGATCGAGGTCACAGTTCTCATCCACCAACAAAGCCCCGATATTGCCGCCGGCGTCACCCGGGCCGAAGAGGCCCGCTCCGGTTCGACCGATCTATACGACCTGCTCGGCGCCGGCGACCAAGGAATCATGTTTGGCTTTGCCATCGACGAGACACCTGAGTTGATGCCGCTCCCCATCCAGCTCGCCCACCGGCTGGCCGAGCGACTGGCCGACGTACGAAGGCATGGCACCCTCTCTTACTTGCGCCCAGACGGCAAGACCCAGGTGATGGTCGAGTACGAAGGGCGGCGCCCGGTGCGAGTGGCGAGCGTTCTCATCTCCGCCCATCACGCCCCCGGAGTCGATCTAGAAGCCGGGATGCGGTCGGACTTTTGGGAGCAGGTGGTGGTTCCTTCGATTCCGGAAGCGCTTTTGGACCAGAAGGCTGCCTTCTATGTCAATCCCTCCGGCCGGTTTGAGGTTGGCGGACCACATGCCGACACTGGCCTCACCGGCCGCAAGATCATCGTCGACACCTACGGTGGTTATGCCCGCCACGGTGGAGGAGCTTTTTCAGGCAAGGATCCGACCAAGGTCGACCGGTCGGCGACGTACGCCGCCCGTCACGCGGCCAAGAACGTGGTGGCCGCGGGTCTCGCCCAACGATGCGAGGTTCAGCTCGCCTACGCCATCGGGCGGGCGGCACCTTTCTCGATTCATGTCGACACCTTCGAGACGTCTTCGATTCCTCCCGACCGGCTGGAGGGACTAGTGGCTGACTTCTTCGACTTCCGGCCGCAGGCGATCATCGACCGGCTCGATTTGCGTCGGCCGATCTACCGGCCGACCGCGGCTTACGGTCACTTCGGACGCCCGGAATTCCCGTGGGAATCAACCGCGTTAGCTGCCGAGTTGACCCGGGCAGCCAGCTCCCTCTGACCACCCCCCAGCCCGCCGGAGGACAGCGAAAACAGCCGGCAGACTCCCCGGTTGCGGCCCGGGTCGTGCCAGCGGTACCGAGCTTTGCCGTCGATCAAGGCTTCTGGTACGCCATCGCCCCCGAGCGCGTCGAGGAGATGAGGGTGGGGGCGCTGGTGCGGGTTCCGCTGGGCGGCCGGCGAACTCGCGGCTTCGTGGTGGAGACCACCAACACTCCTCCTCGTGCTCTCGACAAGCTCCGACCGGTCGGACCCCTGGTTATGAAACTGCCGCTCTTCGACGAGCAGTTGCTGGCAGCATTGCAATGGGCGGCGCATCGGTACGTGGCTCCGCTATCGGTGCTTCTCGCAAAATCGGCGCCCCCCAACCTTGCCAACCGCCTACCGGCGCTCCCGGCGTACGAGTCGCCAACAGGGCACAAATCCCATCCGCTGACCGACTTTGCCGCCATGATCGGAGCCAACAAGCGCGGCCCAGCCACCGTCGTTCTCGGCCCCTCCTCAGCCTTCGAGTGGCTCGGCCTGCTCGCCCGACCCATTCTCGAAGTCCGGAAGAGCCTGATGGTGATGGTCCCAACCGGTGCCGAGGCATCGGCTCTCGGTGCACACGCCCGGGGGGCGTTTGGTGACACGGTCGTGGTGGTCTCCACCGAATCATCTGCCGCCGAGATCACCGAGGCCTGGGCAGCCTGCCAAGTGCCCGGGCGCCTCCTCATCGGGACTCCCCGCATATCGACCTGGCAGGTAGCAGATCTGCGCGCCTTGGTCGTGGTCGAAGAGGGAAGGCGGGCGATGAAGGACCGACAAACTCCGACCATTTCCGTGCGCGACCTGGCGCGCACCCGGGCCAACGTTGCCGGACTCGGCTTGGCGTTCGTAGGGCCGACCCCGACCACCGAAACGGTGGCGACGGGACCGAGTGTCATCCGGAGCTGGCGCCGGGCGTGGCCTCCGGTGGAGATTGTCGATCGCAGCCGGGAAGAGGGCCGCAGCGGCTACGTCGGGCTGACAGCGCTCGGTGCCATCAAAGCTGTGACCGATCGGAGAGGAAAGGTCTTCGTCTTCGCTCACCGCCGTGGATACGCCCCGGCGTTCCGCTGCCGACAGTGCCAGACCCTGAGGCGCTGTGTCCGTTGCGGATCGAGGCCCGAGCCCGGTACCACGTGTGTCCGTTGTGGAGCGACTCTCGGTCCCTGTCGGCAGTGTGGAAGCGAACACTTCGTCCCGATGGGCGCCGGAGCAGGCCGTATTGCCGAAGAGCTGGAGAGGAAACTGGGTAGCAGCGTTCATTCTCGACTGACGGTAGGAAGCGAAGCCGACCTTGCCGCCCTGGAAGCCCAGGCGCTGGTGGTGGCTGTCGACGCCGATGGGCTCATTCTGGGAACCCACTTCCGGGCATCCGAGGAAGCGTTGCGAGTTCTCGCTCGCCTGGTGGGCAAAGTCGAGGGACCGTCGAGCCGCGGCTTGATTCAGACGGCTTTACCCGACCATCCGGTGATCTCGGCACTGCGATCGGGAGACCCGATGCCTTTTCTCGAGGCCGAAGTGGAGAGTCGTCGTCAACTCCGGCTGCCACCCGCCGGCCAGCTATTGATCGTCGAGACTCGCGGCCCGGCTCCGCAAAACATCCACGAGCTCGAGAAGGTCGTCTCCGGTGCCAGCCTATTGGGTCCGATGACCAGGGTGACGACCACCGGTGAACCGGCTCAGCGCTGGCTGATCCAGGGCCGCGATCTCGGGTCGGTGAGATTGGCGCTGCGCCCCCTTGTCCAACAGTGGCGGGAAGCGGGAACGGTCGTACGCATCGATTCGGATCCGATCGATCTCTGACCAGGCTTCTTCGGCGGCATAATTACCCGCCCCGATATGGCTCTCTTTCCGATTCGACGCTTTGGCGATCCCGTGCTCCGGATGCCCACTTCACCCGTCAAAGAGATCGATACCGGCGTTCGCAAGTTGGTGACGGACATGATCGAAACGATGTACGCAGCTCCCGGGGTGGGCTTGGCTGCTCCCCAGATCGGGGTGTCCCGCGCAGTCATCGTCTTCGATGCTCAGGATGGCAATGGCGCTCGAGTATTGATCAATCCTGACCTCGTCGAAAGCGACGGGGAGTACGAGTACGAGGAGGGCTGCCTATCGGTGCCAGGTCACTATTGGCCCATTATCCGCCCAGCTTATGTTCGAGCGCGGGGACTCGACCTCGAGGGCAAGACGGTCGAGTACTTCGGCGAAGGGCTCCTGGGTCGGGTCCTCCAGCACGAGATCGATCACCTGCGGGGAATCCTTCTCATTGAGCGGCTCGACCAGAAGGTTCGCAAACTGGCGCTGAAGAGCCTGCGCGAGGAAGCTCTCGGACTGGAGGCGTGAGCAACCCTCCGTTCCGAGCCGTCTTCCTGGGGACCCCGGCGGCGGCCGTGCCCAGCCTCGAAAAGCTGGCGCAGGTCGCCGAGGTGGTGGCGGTAGTCACCCGGCCGGATCGGCCGATGGGCAGAAGCAAGAGACCGGTCCCTTCGCCGGTCAAAGCTGCCGCCCTCGCTCGAGGTCTCAATGTCGTGGAGGCGGCGCGAGGAGCTGCCATCGACCCTCGCCTTTTCGAGGTAGACCTGGCGGTGGTGACGGCCTTTGGGGTGATCATTCCCGCCAACGTTCTCAAGGCCCCGAAACACGGTTTGGTGAACGTACACTTCTCGCTCCTCCCACGCTGGCGGGGAGCCTCTCCTGTCGCGGCTGCCATTGCCGCGGGTGACCAAGAGACCGGGGTATCGATCATGTCTCTCGAAGAGGGCCTCGACACCGGACCGGTCTTCGCGGCCCTTTCGGTTGTGATCGGGGGTGAGGAAACTGCGGGAGAACTGACGGAGCGACTCGCTCTCGTCGGCGCTTCCCTGCTTGCCGAGACGCTTCCCGCCCTGCTGGCGGGACGGCTGACGCCCGTTCCCCAAGACGGAGCCAGGGCGACCTACGCCCCCCGGCTTCAGGCCTCCGACCGGATTCTCGATCTCAGACAAAGTGCGGAGTCGAATGCCAGGAAGATCCGGGCGCTCACGCCCAAACCAGGCGCGGTCCTTCTCCTCGATGGAGAACGACTCGGGGTGATTGCCGCCCGACCCACAGACCGCGATCTGCCCACCGGTCAATTCGAGACGACCGGCGACCGGCTCATGGTGGGCTCAGCCGGTGGCGCCCTCGAGTTGCTCACAGTTCGCCCGGAAGGCAGGAAGGAGATGGCCGGAAGCGATTGGGCACGTGGCTGGCGAAGACCGCCCGTTGTCGACCAGTGACCAAAGAGCGGCCAGCCATTAAGGAAGGAGTCACATCGCGACTGGGAGCGGCTTCCGTCGTCGGTCAGGTCATGCGGGAGGGGGCTTGGACGTCTTTGGCAGTTCGGGCCGCGGCTCGAGACCTGTCATCCGAAGACGCCCGGACCCTCGAGGGTCTCGTTTACGGAACGATCCGGCATCTGGCTTCGCTCGACCCCGCGATCCATGAGAAATCGACTCGCTCTGCGATCGACGATGCCGTGCTCGACCAGCTTCGGGTTGGCACCTTCGAGATTTGGTACGGACGGGCGCCGAAGCCGATAGCGGTCGACACGGCTGTAGAATCGATTCGGATCGTTCACCCACGATCAGCTGGTTTCGTCAATGCGGTAATGCGGAAGATCTCCCAGATTCCTCCGCCCTCCGATCGCACTTCGCGGCTTTGTCTACCTTCTTGGCTCATCGAGTCGCTGGACCACGTCTGGGGAGAACGAGAGGTCGATGATTTCGCCACAGCCTCGCTGCAGCCGGCTCCGGTGGCGGTCCGGCTTCGCCCCGGACAGAGCCCGCCGCCGGGATCCCGGCCGTTCGAAGGAATCGAGGGCGCTTACGAATTGGAGGGCCGCCTGGTCGCTGGTGCTCGGGCCTATCCCCTGGCAGATCCGTCTTCGGTGGCGGTGGTATCAGCACTCGGAGTCGAAAGAGGCCAGCGAGTCGCCGACCTGGCGGCGGCCCCTGGCGGGAAAACTATGGACATCGCCGATCGCCTCGGCCATGACGGAATGGTGGTCGCTTCCGATCCAAAGCGACGGCGGGCTTTGCGAGCTGCGAGGCGCGTGCCACAAGCCCAGTGGATGATTGCGGATGGCCGAGCTCCAGCTCTTCGCGGCCGACGATTCGACCGGGTGCTGATCGATGCCCCTTGTTCCGGCCTGGGAACTCTCCGCCGACGACCCGAACTCCGCCATCGCGCTACGCCGGCAGAAGTCGTGCGGCTGGCAACTTTGCAAAGGCAGATGCTGGCGGCCGGCTTTGAGCTCGTCGCCGATGGGGGCCGGCTGGTGTACTCGGTCTGCACCGTAACGCCGGAAGAAACTGTCGACCAAGTGCGCGATCTCGGCGCCAAACCCCCGGGCGGCTTGCCCGGTCGGGAATGGGGAGGAGGTTGGCTCCTTGCTCCTCACCTCACTGGAACGGATGGCATGTTCGTTGCGGTATTCGATCGCTAAGGGCATGCCTCATGTCCGAGGCGGGAATGACTAGACCGATAGAATCGGCGTCTAAATGGCCACCTATCGGATCGCCCCCAGCTTGCTGGCGGCCGATTTTTCCCGGCTCGGCGAACAGGTGGCAGAAGTCGAGAAGGAAACCGATCTGCTCCACCTCGACATCATGGATGGCCACTTCGTCCCCAATCTCAGCTTCGGAATTCCGGTCATCGCTTCATTGCGTCCACAGACCGCCATGAAATTCGACTGCCATTTGATGACGACCAACCCTGACGCCTACCTGGTCGAACTGGCCAAGGCCGGCACCGACTTGGTGACGATGCATATCGAGGCTATTCCCGATCCGACTCGAGCCGCCGCCAGGGCCAAAGAGGCGGGTCTCGAGTTCGGCCTCGTAGTTTCGCCGCCGACCCCGATCGCGGCGGTGCTCCCTTTCCTGGAGTTGGCCACGATGGTTCTGGTCATGTCGGTAGATCCTGGTTTCGGTGGCCAATCGTTCTTGTCGGAAGTGCTTCGAAAGGTCGAGGATGCCCGGAATTGGATTGAGTCCCACGGGCTTTCGGCCGATATCGAAATAGATGGCGGCATCACGGCTCACACGATTGCTTCTGCCCGAGATGCCGGCGCCAACATCTTTGTGGCCGGCACCGCGGTCTTTGGCGACCCCGACCCGGCGGCCGCGATCAGAAGTTTGAGAGCCAAACTCGAGGCGAGGGAATGAGCGAACGCATACTCGTCGTCGACGACGATCCCGACATCCTTTCCGTCGTGAAGATCAACCTCGAACTCGAGGGTTATCAAGTTGACACTGCCGAAGACGGTCGCGAAGCCGTCGACAAGGCGATGATCGAGGCGCCGGAGTTGATCCTGCTCGACATCATGATGCCGAGGATGGACGGACTGACGGCCCTCCGCCGCATCCGTTCACACGGCACCACCGGCAATACGTCGGTGATTCTTCTCACGGCCCGCGGCTTACCCGAGGACCGGGTCAAAGGTCTTGAGCTCGGGGCCGACGACTACATCACCAAACCCTTCGATATCTCCGAGCTGGTGGCGCGAGTCAAGGCCGTTCTCCGGCGGACCCAGGCCGCCCGTGACCTTTCCCCGCTTACGGGCCTTCCCGGCAACTTCCGCATCGGAGCCGAGATCGAGCAAAGGATCGAGGGGGGCGGAAGCTTCGCTCTCATCCATTGCGACCTCGACAACTTCAAAGCGTTCAACGACCACTACGGCTTCATGCGCGGCGACGAGGTGATTCGGTTTTGTGCCCGCTGCATGGTCGAGGCCACCGAGGCGATCGGTGAACCGGACGCCTTCGTCGGCCATATTGGCGGCGATGATTTCGTAGCGCTGGTCTCGGCCGAGAAAGCCGAAGAGTATTGCAAGCGGGTGATCGAGACTTTCGACGACGGGATCCTCGACAACTACGACACCGCCGACGCCCTCCGGGGGTATATCGAGGTTATCGATCGCCGGGGTGAGCGCTACGCCTTCCCGATGGTGTCGATCTCGATGGGTGTGGCGTCGAATGTCTTGCGCCCGATCGTTTCCCAATGGGAAGCATCTGCGGTTGCAGTCGAGATGAAAGAGTTTGCCAAGAAGCGGACCGGTTCATCGTTCGAGATCGATCGCCGTACCGGCTGAGGTGCCCGTTCGGACGTAATTCGGTGCACCACGACCACTTGAGCACAAATTTGTTGCACCTCGACCAACAGTCGGTCGCCCTGCAACAGATTTGCTCAGGGATGGTCGTCTTGCACCAGATTTGGAGTTGAGCCATGGACCGATGGGAGGAAGCCATGACTCAGGCCGGCGAACTGGCTGGGGGGGCGCATCCCCATCCCAATCCAAAGGTCGGGGCACTGGTCTTCGACTCGGCCGGTGCATTGATGGGCCGCGGCTGGCACGTCGGACCCGGCTCTCCCCACGCCGAAGTCGTAGCGCTCGCCGAGGCAGGTGAGAGCGCCCGCGGCGGCACCATGGTGGTCACGCTCGAGCCCTGCAACCATCACGGCCGCACCCCACCTTGCACCGAAGCCCTGCTGGCGGCGGGGATCGCAAGGGTCATAGTGGGAGCGGTCGATCCGGATGCGCGGGTGCACGGCCAGAGCATCGAGCGCTTTCGCCAAGCCGGGGTCGAGGTGATCACGGGCGTCGAACCGGGCGAGAAGGTCGACCCTGCTTACTTTCACCACCGACGAACTGGTCGCGCCCATGTGACTCTGAAGCTCGCGGCCACCCTCGACGGCCAGGTGGCCGCCGTCGACGGGACCTCGCAGTGGATTACGGGATCCGAGGCGAGAGCGGACGCTCATCGGCTGCGGGCTCAGGCAGATGCGGTGATGGTCGGGGCCGGGACCGTGATCGCCGATGATCCGCTCCTCGACGTTCGCCTTCCCGACCATGACGGATTCCAGCCCCGTCCCGTTGTAATTGTTGGCGAGAGGCCGCTTCCCCCCGATGCTCGCATCTGGACCCGGGATCCGCTTGTCATCAAGAAGGAAAGTGGCAACCTCTCCGAAGCGTTGCGAGTTGTGGCCGATGAAGGGCTGCTCGGCGTGTTGGTAGAAGGTGGTCCCCGCCTGGCCCGGTCGCTTTGGGCTGAAAATCTGGTGGACCGAGGTGTGTTTTACTTCGGGGGAATGGTCGCTGGTGGACACGGACGCTCCCTCTTCGCAGGGGTGTGGTCGACTCTTCGTGACGCTCGGTCGGTGACAGTCGAGGCGGTATATCTTCTCGGCGATGACCTGAGAGTCGATTTCACTCCGTCCTGATGTTCACCGGAATCATCGAATCCCTAGGGACGGTCGGACCGATCACAGGCATTGACCAAGGTCGCAGGCTGGTGGTGGAGGCCGACCTGTCGGCCGGGCTCAAAGAGGGTGACTCGATCTCGGTTAATGGTGTCTGCCTCACCGTGACTGAACACGGGGAGAAGTCATTCGCCCTCGATGTTGTCACAGAAACGCTTCGTCGCACCAATCTGGGGGCTCTCCTGGCTGGAGATCAAGTGAACCTGGAACGGCCGCTGCGCGCTGACGGTCGCCTCGACGGACATGTGGTTCAGGGCCACGTCGATACTTTTGGCGCGATTTCGTCGGTAACTCCGGAAGGCGTGGGAAAAAGGATCGCCATCGATGTTTCCCCGCCTTATCGCCGCTACTTGGCCGAGAAGGGCTCGATTGCGGTCGACGGGGTCGCTCTTACCATCGCCTCGGTGACTGACCACGGTTTCGAAGCCGCCCTCATCCCGTTCACCCTGCAGGTGACCAATCTCGGGTTGCGACAGGCCGGCCATCAGGTCAACCTTGAGTTCGATGTGCTGGCCAAATACCTCGAACGGCTGATGCTGGCTCGAGAGGAGACCTCGTGACCTTCGCCGCGGTCGAGGACCTGGTTGCCGCCATTGGCCGGGGGGAGATGGTGATCGTCGTGGACGACGCCGACCGGGAGAACGAGGGCGACCTGGTGCTGGCCGCCTCGGCCGCGACCTCGGCCCATGTGGGATTCATGATCCGCCATTCTTCGGGGATCCTGACGGTGCCGCTGCTGGGGGAGCGTCTGGACGAGCTTGAGCTACCAATGATGGTGCGGGATTCAACCGACGTCCGCCGCACGGCGTTCACGATCTCGGTCGACGCTCGCCATGGCACCACTACCGGGATCTCAGCCTCCGACCGCGCCCGGACCATCGCCGTCTTGCTCGACCCGGAGTCGACCCCCCTCGATCTGGCTCGGCCGGGTCATGTCTACCCACTGCGCTATGTCGAGGGCGGGGTCCTCAAGCGGGCTGGACACACTGAAGCCGCCATCGATCTCACCAAGCTCGCCGGTCTCTACCCCGCCGGGATCCTGGCCGAGGCGATGAACGACGACGGAACGGTCGCCCGCCTTCCCGACTTGGAGCGCTTTGCGAAGGAGCATTCACTCCTTCTTGGCACCATCGCCGACCTAATCGCCTATCGCCGCCAGCACGAGAAGTTGGTCGACCGGGTGGTCGAGGCACGGTTGCCTACACCTCAGGGCGTGTTCCGGGCCGTCGGCTACCGCTCACTGGTCGATGACCGCCAGCACCTGGCCCTGGTAATGGGTGAGATCGGCGACGGCGAAGAAGTTCTGGTCAGGGTTCACTCCGAGTGCCTCACGGGCGACATCTTCTCCAGTCTTCGTTGTGACTGTGGCGATCAGCGCGACCTCGCCCTCAGCAGGATCGCCGAGGAGGGGCGTGGCGTCCTGCTGTACATTCGCGGGCATGAGGGCCGGGGGATCGGTCTGCTTCACAAGCTGGAGGCCTACAACCTTCAGGACCTGGGGCGGGATACGGTCGAGGCGAATCAAGATCTGGGGCTTCCCGTCGACGCCCGCGATTACGGCCAGGGGGCACAAATTCTCTACGACCTTGGGGTCCGGTCGATGCGCCTCCTCACCAACAACCCCACCAAGCGGGCCGGAATCGAGGGCTATGGACTCTCAATCATCGAACGCATCCCGCTTCTAGTCCCGCCCAATCCGGAGAACGAGCGTTACCTGCGGACCAAGTTCGACAAGCTCGGGCATTTGTCGGATGTGCTGGACGAAGGAGACGAAACCGACGAGACCGACGAGTGAAGGTGACGGAATGGGATCGGCGAATCGACCCCTCGTCGGTCCGGGTTGGCATAGCGGTCTCAGACTTCAACCTCGTCGTCACCAAACGTCTTCTCGACGGCGCCCTCGCCTATCTCGAGCACGTCGGAGTTGGGAAAGTCGACGTTCTCCGGGTGGCAGGCGCCTGGGAGTTGGCAGTCGCTGCCGCGACGTTGTTCAACGAGGGATGCCACGGGGTAATCGCGCTCGGAGCCGTGATCAAAGGAGAGACCGATCACTACGACGTCATCGTCCGCGAATCGGCCTCCGGTTTGACCGGGGCCGCTCTCCAGGCAGGTCGTCCCATAGGCAACGCGGTACTCGCCGCTCATGATCTCGAACAGGCCCTGGCGCGTTCGGAAGCGGGCCCTGCCAACAAGGGGGCGGAAGCGGCCGCAGCTCTGGTCGACCTGGTTTGCAAAATGGGCATTTCTTGACGCCGCCCAGCGTCGGCTACCATTGCGGCACAACCGAAACGCCAAGTGGAGGCAGCCTGCTTCCCACCCGGCCACCTTTGGGTGCGACCGAGGTCGAGGGGAATAAGCCCCCCAATCCCAGCGGTTTCGCCACATCGGTAGAGCCGCCAGGAAGAGATTTTTTGGAGCAGCAGGCTGGTTCTGCTGCTTTTTTGTTGATAGAAGAGAAACAAAACATGGAGGTTGGAACATCGCCGAATTGCGAGTGAATGGCTACATACGAGCCACCGAGGTGCGATTGGTCGCCCCCGACGGCTCCCAGATTGGAGTGAAAAAGCTCTCCGAAGCCTTGTGGCTGGCAGATCAGCTCGGGCTCGATCTGGTGGAGGTGGCGCCCGAAGCCAAGCCTCCAGTGTGCCGGTTGATGGACTACGGAAAGTACAAGTACGAGCAGTCGGTTCGGGAGCGAGAAGCCCGCAAGAACCAAAAGCGGACCGTGGTCAAGGAACTGCGGATGGCACCCCGGATCGAGAATCATGACTTCGAGATCACCCGCCGTCGGGCCCTCGAGTTCTTGGGAGAAGGTGACAAGGTCAAGGTCACCGTTCGGTTTCGGGGTCGCGAGCAAGAGCGACCTGAATTTGGACGGCGTCTCCTCGACCGCCTGGTGGCCGAGGTCGGCGACCAGGCCACAGTCGAGCAGGCTCCGGCCCAGGAGGGTCGCCTGATGACGATGGTGCTTGCTCCCTCCCGCCGCCAGCGCCGCCCGGAAGCCAACTCGGAAGGCGATGTTCAAACTCCAGCACCCGCCCAAACGGAGGCGCCCGCCCCCGCTGCCGAGGAGTAGAGACCGTGCCCAAGATGAAGACCCACAGCGGCGCCAAGAAGCGCATCAAAGTGACCGGAACCGGTCGGCTTCTGCGTCGTCAATCCGGAAAGAACCACTACAAGCTCGCCAAAGGAAAGAACGTCTTTCGGCGTCGTTCCGGCGAGGTGGAACTCGCTCCTGGCGATGCCAAGAACGCCAAGAAGCTTTTGGGGATGTGAGATGGCACGCGTCAAAAGGGCAGTCGGGGCCAAGAAGTCTCACAAGAAGGTCCTCGACCGGGCCAAGGGGTACAAGGGCTCTCGCAGCCGCCGGTTCCGCACTGCCAACGAGCAAGTCATGCATGCGATGGCCGATGCCTACAAGGATCGGCGCGACCGCAAGGGTCAGTTCCGCCGCCTTTGGATCACCCGCATCAACGCTGCTGCCCGCGAGCATGGAATGAGCTATTCGACCTTCATGGCCGGGCTCAAGGCTCAAGAAGTGGAATTGGATCGCAAGATGCTCGCCGAGATCGCCGTGAACGATCCCAAGTCCTTCGCGGCGCTGGTCGACCTCGCCAAGTCGAACTCAGCATCCGATAACTGAGGCGCGCTGACGTGGAGCCGGGTCTATCGGCGCGCAACCCTCGGGTACAGGCCGCCGCTCGCCTCCATCGGGCCGACGAGCGGAGACGAACCGGGCTCACCCTCCTCGAGGGACCTCACCTGGTAAATGAGGCAGTTGCCGCTGGCTTGCCTCTGCTTGAGATCTTCGCCTTGGACACCGATTCGTCGTTCTCTGACCGTATCCCGTTGAGCCAGGCCGCCCTCGAACGTCTTTCCTCTACCCAAGCGCCACAGAGCCCGGTGGCCGTCATGGCAATACCCCAGCATTCCCTCGATCCGGGCCGGAGCGTGTTGGTGGCTTGGGAGACCTCTGACCCCGGCAATCTCGGAGCCATGATCCGCACAGCAGCCGCTTTCAACCTCGACGTCGCGGTGCTTGGAGGGACGGACGCGTGGTCACCCAAGACGCTGCGGGGAGCGGCGGGCGCGCACTTCCGAACTTCTGTCGTCGAGGTCGAAGATCTGGACGAGATCGAAGCCGTCAGAGTCGCCACCGTTGTGCAGGACGGTTCTCCACCGAGCGCCTTGCCCGGTGGACGGCTCGCCCTGCTCATTGGCAGCGAGTCCCATGGACTTCCCCACGAGGCAATCACATCGGCCGACGTCTCGGTGTCCATTCCAATGCCGGGGAGGACCGAAAGCCTCAACGCGGCTGCGGCCGCGGCGATCCTCTGCTACGAGATATCCAACCGACGCGGCTGACCTCCTCGGTAACCTTTCTGGCCCATGAATCTGGACGAGCTTCTCGCTTCGGCGCCGGCCACCATCACAGGGGTCGAAACCTTGGCCGCCCTCGAGCGCATCGAGGCCGAGCTTCTGGGCCGGAACAGCGCCATCGCCGAGGCGAGGCGAGCCCTGGGCAATCTCGATCCGGCCGAACGACCGGCCGCCGGAGCCGATGTCAATCGAGTGACGGCCCAGCTGAACCGGCTGATCGCAGCCAAGCGGACCCGGTTGGAGCGGTCCCAGGCCGACTCCCTTTTGATCAACGACGCCGTCGACGTCACCGTCGAGCATTGGACACTGTCACAGGGGACCGAGCACCTCGTCCAGCAGACCATCGACGAGGTCTGTGACATTTTCATCGGTCTTGGCTACCGGGTGGAGGAGGGACCAGAGGCGGAACTGGCGTGGTTCAACTTCGATGCCCTCAACACTCCCCCCAACCATCCCGTCCGCTCGGAAACGGACACCCTCTACCTCGACTTTGGTGACCCCGCTGACGAGGTCCTGCTGCGTACCCACACCTCACCGATGCAGGTGCGATACATGCAGGCTCACAAACCACCGCTCTATGTTGTCGTGCCGGGTAAGACCTTCCGCTCCGACACCATCGACGCCAGCCACCTCCCCGTCTTCCATCAGGTCGAGGGCCTGGCCGTTGATTCAGGTATCGTTTTCTCCGACCTGAAGGGGACACTCGCTCACTTCGCTCGCGAGTTCTTCGGCCGCGACCAGAGAATCCGACTGCGCCCGAGCTTCTTTCCTTTTACCGAGCCCTCGGCCGAGCTTGATGTCTCTTGTTTCCTCTGCGGGGGAACTGCAGCGTCATGCCGCCTCTGTGGCGGCAGCGGTTGGCTGGAGATGGCCGGCTGCGGAATGGTCGACCCCAATGTCTTGGACATGGCTGGCCATGACCCGCAAACGTTGTCGGGGTTCGCCTTTGGGATGGGCGTGGAGCGCCTAGCCATGGTGCGCCATGGGATCTCCAATATCCGCGTCTTCATCGACAACGACCTCCGAGTCCTCCGGCAATTTCGATGAGAGTTTCTCTCCGCTGGCTCGCCGAGTTCATCGACCTCCCCGAACCCGATTCCCAGGAGGTGCGTCGCGCCCTCAACTCATTGGGCCTGAAAGTGGAAAGCTTCATTGAGCTCAAGGCGGACTGGCGAGGTGTCTATGTCGCCCAAGTCGAAGCGATCAGATCCCATCCCGACGCCGACAAAGTCCGCCTCTGCCGCGTAAACACGGGCGATGATCCGATCGAAGTGGTTTGCGGGGCCTGGAACTTCGACGAGGGCGCCAGGGTCGCCTTCGCCGCCCCCGGTGCCGTTCTGGCCGGTGGATTCGAGATCGGTGAACGCACGATTCGCGGTGTCGAGTCACGAGGCATGATCTGCTCGGAACGGGAGCTGGGCCTGGGAACCGATCAGGAAGGCATACTCGTCCTCGACCCGGACACGGAAATAGGAAAGCCGTTCGAGGATGTCATTGAACTCCCCGATCACGTCCTCGATCTCGAGATCACCTCCAACCGACCTGATCAAATGTCGATGGTGGGTGTCGCCCGCGAGCTGGCGGCGTTCTACCAGGTGCCATATCGGATCCCAGCGACCGATGTCGCCGGCAACGACGCTTCGCTGACGACGACCGTGCGGATCGAGGACCCGGACGGCTGTTACCGCTTTGTTGCTCGCGAGGTCTTCGGAGTCAAGGTGGGACCCTCGCCTCTGAAGATTCGGCAACGCCTGAAGGCCGGTGGGATTAGACCGATCTCCAATATCGTCGATGTGACCAACTACGTCATGCTCGAGCTCGGTCAACCTCTGCATGCCTTCGACTTCGACCGCCTCGCCCGGAATGAGATTGTGGTCAGGCGCGCTTTGGCCGGGGAGACCCTGCGAACTCTTGATGGCGTCGATCGAGTGCTTTCCGAAGAAGACCTTGTCGTGGCCGACGCAGGAGCAGCCAGGGGCCTGGCAGGAACGATGGGAGGCGGTGATTCAGAAGTCTCGGACGAGACCACCAACGTCGTGATCGAAGCGGCCTCCTGGGACGCGCCCACCGTGCTCCAAATGAGCAAGCGCCACGGGATCCGAACAGAGGCCTCTGCCCGTTTCGAGCGAGGAGTCGACCCAAATCTTCCTCCCCTCGCCGCCGCTCGGGCCAATCGACTGATGATGGAGCTAGCCGGGGGGACCTCTCCCTCCCCGGCGATCGACGTTGTCACCCGACCGTTTCTCCCCAACGCGATTTCGCTACCGCTCCCCGAAGTGGACCGGCTCCTCGGAGGAATCGTTCCCCGCCCCGAGGTCGGGCGCCTGCTCGAGCGCCTCGATCTCAAGGTGGAGGGCGATGATCCTCTGCTGGTGACTGTTCCGACCCGACGCCGTGACCTCGAGCGGCCCGCCGACCTGATAGAAGAAGTGGCCCGTCTCTACGGATACGACAACTTTCCCGAGAGACTTCCGACCGGACCGGCGGGCGGTTACAAAGACGAGCAACGGAGACATCAGGTGTTGCGGCGCGTGCTCACCGGCGCCGGCCTTTTTCAAGCGATCAATCTTTCGTTTTCGGGCACTGAGGACCTCGATGCCTTCGGCTATCCGCAGGATCATGAAGCACGGCAAACGGTGCGAGTTTCGAATCCTCTCAACGAGGAATTGGCCGCACTCCGGACCTCGCTTCTCCCCGGACTGCTTCGTACTGTGCGTTACAACGTCAATCGAGGGAATACCGACGTCGGTCTTTTCGAGATCGGTCGGGTTTTCATGCATCGGCCCTGGGTCGAAGACGATCGGCTTCCTTCGCAGCCGGAGCGGTTGGGGTTTGCGGTGAGTGGCCGGCTAGGCCCGACCGAGCTCGCCAACAGCGCCCGGACCGTCGACACCTTTACAGCCACCGCCCTCTGGCGCTTGCTGGCGGTCAGGTTGGGTCTGGACGATTGGCGCCTGGTGGGCGCTTCGCCGGCCGGCTACCACCCAGGGAGGACGGCGGCTGTGACCCTCTCCGGCAAAGAGATCGGCTTCGTTGGAGAGCTCCACCCGGAAACGGCCGCGGCGTACGACCTGGAAGAGCGAATCGCGGTGGGAGAGCTCGACCTGGCACCTTTGCTTGCTCCCGTCCCAAGATGGGAGCTAGTTGAACCAAGCTCGTATCCGGAAATTGAGTTCGATCTGTCCTTTGTGGTTCCCGACGAACTACCGGCTTCCGATCTGCTGGCGATTACGAGCGAGGTTGCGCCCGACCTGCTCGAGGAAGCTCGCCTTTTCGACGAGTACCGAGGAGGGGAGCTGGGGGACCTGAAGAAGGCATTGGCGATCCGTTATCGCTTCCGTGCTCCTGACCACACTTTTTCGACCGCCGAGATCGCCGACCTTCGCCGCCGGCTGGTGGATGCGGCCAGCGGCCGGGGAGCCACCCTGCGCGGGGGAGGGGCATGAGGCACCTTCTGCGGATTGGCGATCTCAGCCAAGCCGAGCTGATCGATCTCGTCGACCTCTCGAAGCTCGTCAAAGACCATCCCGACAGGTACTCCGGAGCCCTGAGTGGGCGGTCGATCGGTCTGTTCTTCATGAAACAATCCGTACGCACGTGGGTATCGACCGATGTGGCGGCGGTTGCGCTCGGGATCCATCCGATCGTGATTCGTAACGAGCAGATCGGGCTGGGAACCCGGGAAACACCCGAGGACGTCGGCCGCGTCCTCGAGAGGTATCTTGATTTGCTGGGCATGAGGGTCTTCGATCACAGCGATCTGGATAGGGTGGCGAAAGCTGTCGGAGTGCCAGTGATCAATCTGCTGAGCGATGCCGAGCACCCGTGCCAGGCGATCGCCGATGTGCAGACGATGGCCGAGCACCGTCCGCTGCCCGCCACCACGCTGGCCTATGTTGGTGACGGCAACAACACCGCTTCGTCTCTAGTTGGAGCCGTTACTCGAGCTGGCGGTTCCGTGCGAGTCGCTTCTCCCGAGGGCTATCTCCTCTCGGACGAGGTCGTGACTGATGCCAGGCGTTATGGCGAGGTGTTGGTCACGACTGACCCGGTTGAAGCCGTCACCGGCGCCAACGTCGTCTACACCGACGTCTGGACCTCGATGGGGCACGAGGCCAAGAGCGCCGAGCGGCGTCGGGTTTTTGCTCCTTATCGGGTCGACCTCGACCTCTTCGAGCGAGCCAGTCCGGATGCTTTGTTTTTTCATTGCCTGCCGGCGCACAGAGGCGAAGAGGTGACCGACGAAGTTATCGAGCATCCACGGTCGGTTGTCTTCGATCAGGCGGAGAACCGGATGCACAGCTTCAAAGCGATCCTCCTGACCGCGCTCGGAAGTCCTATCTGATCCACAACGCCTGGAGGGTTGGCGCCACCGTCCTTTGAACGACTCCGTCGAGAGCCTCCGAGAACTGAGGGATTTCCACCCGCTGTCCGAGACCGGCCACGAAGTCCTTGACTACGTTCTCGGCATCGAAGCTAACCCGATTGAATCTGCGATCGACTGCACCTTAAAGGCGGGTTGTGAGCGGGCGAAACAAACCGGCGACGGCCAAGGTGCCGGCGGCCGTAGCCACCGACGATTGATCTCCCCAGCCGACCACTTGCGGCAGGGCAATCGCGACGGTGGCGTACACCAGAGCGAGAACCCCGGCTACCAGCGTACAGCCGACTGTGCGGCTAATCAGCCGGTCGATCTCATAGAGCCGAGACTTGAGGATGGCTGCTCCGTGGCCAAAAAGGAGCAGAGCGATGGTCAATGTGGCGAAGGTGATCGACTGAGCACCAAAGTGATCGGGTACGACTTCAGATACGAGCCATGAGATTGACCAGGTGACGATCAACAAGACGCCCGCGAAGGTGATCCACTTGAGCTGGAGACGCTCCTCACCTCTGGCTTTCCTGAACCGCAGGAATGTTTGCCAGCCAAGCTTCCTACCAACGACAGGCTGACTATGTCGCCCACCGTCACCAGTCTTGGGTTGGCGTAGGGATTGAGAAGGCCCGTCAATCCCAACTCTGGTCGAGAAGCCTCCACGGCGGCCCAGGCAACAGTGCCGATTGTTGCTAACCAAACAAACGGGACACCGCCGGGAGAAGCAGGCGACCGGTGGGAAACAACACCAACACGAAGATGCCGGGGACGGTGATCAGTGGTACGAAGGTCCAGGTTCCGAGCCACTGACTCAGACTTCGCAATTGCTCGCCGCCCGAACCCGGAGCGGCGACTTTGAATGAGCACGCTGCTGGCAAACAGGGTCAGGGCTTGCCACAGGCCGAGGACGATCAGAATCGAGCCCGTCAGGTTACCCGGCACCCTGATCCGCAGAACGGCTCCCAAGGCAGTCAATACCGCGGTAGTGAGTACATAAGCGCCAATCACCAAGCCCCGAATGGTTTGCCTACCGCGACGCCTGCCACGATCAACCCAGCTTCGACATCGCTGCTAAGTGCGACTAGAGCAACGGAGACTGCGTGCAGGACCAAGACCAGGATCCAAAGCGTGCGGCTCCCTGCGGCTCCCACTTGCCGCCTCAGCATATGGAATAGAGTACGGCACCGTTACCGATTCGACTTTTCTAGACCGCACTGCCGACCTGGCGGCTCCCCGACTACTGGGCTGGCATCTCGTTAGCCACATCGACGGAGTCCGCACCGAGGTGGTGCTGACCGAGGTCGAGGCATATCGTCAAGACGACCCTGCCAGTCATTCCTACGGCGGCCCCCGCGGTCGAAATGTGGTGATGTTCGATCGTCCAGGCTTGCTCTACGTCTACAGGAGTTACGGAGTCCACTGGTGTGCCAACGTTGTCTGCGGTGAGGTCGGTGTTGGCTCCGCCATCCTCCTCCGGGCCGGGCGGCCGATTTCAGGACAAGCCGCAATGGCGCGAAGACGGGGTAGGAACACCAACCTGACATCAGGACCGGGCAATCTTTGCCAGGCACTCGGCATCACAGGACTGGAGAACGGCCTCGATCTCTTCAACGCCGATTCACCCGTGCGACTGACCGAAGGCGAGCCCCCCGCGAACATTGCAGTGACGCCCCGAATCGGAATCTCGAAAGCAATCGAGGTTCCCTGG
The DNA here is from genome assembly GCA_050741915.1 of Acidimicrobiia bacterium. Classification (GTDB taxonomy): domain Bacteria; phylum Actinomycetota; class Acidimicrobiia; order Spongiisociales; family ZC4RG35; genus JACCTH01. The sequence goes on along the minus strand of JBOGEX010000125.1, from coordinate 2,576 downwards.
CGATTCTTGACGAGCCAGCGGGGCTAGTGTCCTCGCCTCGCATGGGCTCAGGCTCGGATCTCGCGCGTCTCCTCCGACGCACTGACGCAGTTGTCCCACCGGATGAACTCGAAGCGCGCCTGGGTGAAGGGAAGGCCCTGCGAGTAAAGCTCGGCCTCGATCCGACTGCACCCGCTGTCACCCTGGGGTGGGCAGTGGTCTTGCGGAAACTGCGCGACTTTCAAGAGCAGGGTCACACGGCGGTTCTGATCGTCGGCGACTTCACCGCCCGGGTGGGTGATCCATCCCTCAAGAGCGAAACGCGAACCCGCTTGTCAGCCGAACAGGTCGATGCCTTCGCCCAGCAGGTGTTGACTCAGTTCGAGAAGGTCCTCCTGCCGGAACCGCTCGAGGTTCGCTACAACTCGGAGTGGCTCGGCGCCTTGGACATGAGCGATGTGCTCGAGCTGACCTCGGTCGGAACGGTCGCCCAGCTCTTGGAGAGGGGAGACTTTGCCAAGCGATTCGAGGCGCAGACGCCGATCTCGGTCATGGAATTCCTGTACCCGTTCTTGCAGGGCTACGACTCGGTCGCGATTGAGGCCGACGTCGAACTTGGGGGAAGCGACCAACTCTGGAACCTGTTGATGGGCCGGGTGGTGCAGGAGCGATATGGACAGCGTCCACAGGTGGCGATGACACTGCCGCTCCTTCTCGGCACTGACGGCAGCAACAAGATGTCGCAATCCCTTGGCAACTACATCGGGGTGATGGAGTCCGCCTCCGAGATGTATGGGAAGACCATGTCGATTCCGGATGAGACGATGTCGAACTGGTTTCCGCTCGTCACCGAGTTACCCCCCTTCGAGATCGAGGAGATTCTTGCTGGTCTCGAAAACGGGACGATCCATCCTCGCGACGCCAAGCGCACCCTGGCCCGCCGGATTGCTGCGACTTACCACGACGAGCAGTCGGCCCACGTGGCCGAGGAGGAATTCGATCGGGTGTTTCGCCAGGGAGAGCAGCCTGACGAGATCCCCGAGGCGGTGCTTCCAGCCGGCGATCCCATCAACCTCGCCTCGTTGCTCCGAGAAGCGGGCATCGTCGCCTCGGCCGGCGAGGCGAGGCGCTTGATCTCCCAAGGCGCCGTCAGCACCGAGGAGGGGATGGTCGAAAGCGAATGGGTTCGCAGAGATAGGCTGGCGGGAAAGGTCCTCAAGATTGGAAAACGTAGGTTTCTTCGGCTGCGAGCGGAATAGGGCCAGCGCGGACGGGTTGCTGCTATAGTTCTTGATCCGCCGTCGCGCTGTGCGAGGGCGGCATCGCTGCCGAGGGGGCGATCCGGATGCGCGCTGCATCCGGGCTTCCCGGCAAAACCGAAGCCAGGGCTCAGCCTTTGTGCTGGGTGCCCCGGCTGGGAGCGAGGCTCCTTGACAACTAAACAGTGTGTCAAAAGACAGCAAACGTAGACCCTCTGTCGGCGAGGCTGGTTCGCCAGCCAAACTGGGAGAGCGGTGTACACAATCGTATGAGCTCCCAAATCCTCGGATTTGGGACTTGGTAAGAACTCTGGTTAACCCCCAGAATTTCTTTGCAAACTCAACCTGACATGAATTGCGGTTTGCTCCTAAAAGGGCGAGCCAAAACGAATGTACGTTGGAGAGTTTGATCCTGGCTCAGGACGAACGCTGGCGGCGTGCCTAATGCATGCAAGTCGAGCGACGAATAGGTGCGGGTAACCAAACCTATTACGGAGCGGCGAACGGGTGAGTAACACGTGAGCAACCTGCCCCGCAGATCGGGATAGCCCAGGGAAACTTGGATTAATACCGGATATTCTCTTAGAACCGCATGGCTTCAGAGAGGAAATGCTTTTGCGCTACGGGATGGGCTCACGGCCTATCAGCTTGTTGGTGGGGTAACGGCCTACCAAGGCGTCGACGGGTAGCTGGTCTGAGAGGACGATCAGCCACACTGGGACTGAGACACGGCCCAGACTCCTACGGGAGGCAGCAGCAGGGAATTTTGCGCAATGGGCGAAAGCCTGACGCAGCAACGCCGCGTGGGGGATGAAGGCTCTTGGGTCGTAAACCCCTTTTGCCGGGGAAGATAATGACGGTACCCGGCGAATAAGCCACGGCTAACTACGTGCCAGCAGCCGCGGTAATACGTAGGTGGCAAGCGTTGTCCGGATTTATTGGGCGTAAAGGGCGCGCAGGCGGTTCGTTAAGTCCGAGGTGAAATCTCCCGGCTCAACTGGGAGGGGTCTTCGGATACTGGCGGACTTGAGGTGAGCAGAGGTGAGCGGAATTCTGGGTGTAGTGGTGAAATGCGTAGATATCCAGAGGAACACCAGTGGCGAAGGCGACTCACTGGGCTCCACCTGACGCTGAGGCGCGAAAGCGTGGGGAGCGAACCGGATTAGATACCCGGGTAGTCCACGCTGTAAACGATGGACACTAGGTGTGAGGGGTATTGACCCCCTTCGTGCCGAAGCTAACGCATTAAGTGTCCCGCCTGGGGAGTACGGCCGCAAGGCTAAAACTCAAAGGAATTGACGGGGGCCCGCACAAGCAGCGGAGCGTGTGGTTTAATTC
>JBOGEX010000124.1:0-13409 GCA_050741915.1 Acidimicrobiia bacterium | reverse complement strand
GCGGAGACTCATCGACGACTCCCCCGCTACGGGATGAAGAAGGATGTTGCGATCCGCCTGCTTGGTCACGGATCTGACTCAGAAGCCCAAGGTCGCGATTCAATCGTCGCGCCCGGAACGAAACCTTTTGCTCTGCAAAGGTTCTTTGCGTTTCTGCAAACCCGGCACGACGTTCCCGGAATCCGGTCGCCGTTTCGGGCCGAATCTCGAGCCTGGGCCAGCGACCAAATGTCGAGCCTGCACCGAGTCGTAATCGTCGCGCTCGCTGCTCGACGCCAACATTAAACCTTTAGTCAAAAAAGATGGTCTTCAGGTCTGAAACGATGGCAACGCAGAGCAAAACAACCACCACGCCGATGAAGGTCGTGTATGACCAGCGAGCAGGGTGATCGGCGATCCAAAAGCGGCGGACACCGACCACCGCCATCACCAACGCGACCGCGGAGAGGACGATGCTGAGCGGGCCGCCAACGGCGCTGGCCAACCCGATCACCGGCGCCATGATCGGGATGAGAAGGTAAGTAATGGCGCACCGAACCCCCGAGACGACGATCGCAGTTGTGGTCGACTGCCGGGCGCCGAAGATTGCCGTCTTGTCGATCTCCTCGCCCACTCTTAGCAGCCGGCGAACGAAGCGGTCGGCGGGAGAACGAGCAGTTTGGAGCCGCTGAGTGGTGTTAATTGTTCCCCTCCAAGGTCAGAGCAAGCGGCGGACCGCATGCCATGAGCACTATCTCCGCCGCGCGGCGGCCCGAGTCGATGCATTCGTTGAGGCCAATGCCGTGAAATGCCGCCCCGGCCAGAGCTAATCCTGGATGAGCGGCCAAAGCGGACTCGGCTCTAGCCACGCGTTCGAGGTGTCCGAGCCTGTACTGGTGCAAGCCGCCTTTCCATGAGTGGGTCCTCGTCAATACCGGCATGGCGGTGATGCGGATGAGGGCGGCCAGTTCTTCCTTAACGACCGCCTGAAGTTTGTCCTCCCCGCTCAAAGCGAGATCCTGGCCACTCGCTCCTCCAACGAAGGCTCGCAGCAGGCTGAATGCCGGATCGGGAACCCTCCCCCTCCACTTCTGGGAGAGGTAGGAGACCCCCATAATCCGTCGCCGCTCCACCGCGGGAATGACAAAACCCGAGCCGACCAATTCGGGTATCTCGTCAACTCGATATGCCATGGTGACGGTGGCGGTGGCGATCTGGGGGATCCCGGCGATAGCCGCCCCAGCATGCGGGGAAAGGTCGGACAACAGCCGACCTGCCTCTCGCGCGGGAACGGCCAGGACCACGCCCTGGACCCGGAGTTCGGCGTCACCTTCGAGCACGAGGCGATAACCGCCCCCGTTCTCGTCGTCGGTAAGCCGACTCACGGCCACTCCCGTGCGAAGATCGACCCCGTCCAATGCACCTACTAGGGCGCCGCTCAGCTCCTCCATTCCTCCGGCGAAGCTGGCGAAATAGCTCAGTCCCTCCACTGGTGCAGGCCCCTTGGCCGCGGCCCGGGCGGCGAGGATGAGGCTGCGGTGCTCTCGCTCCATCTGCAAAAAGCGCGGGAAGCTCGCCTGAAGGCTCATCGACGAGGGCTCCGCTGCATGGATTCCCGCAATCAGCGGCTCGGCGATCCGTTCGAGTACCTCGGGGCCGAGCCGGCGGACCACGAACGATTCGAGACTCTCGTCTTCGCCGCCCCGGCGTCGCCGGGGCTTGACGAGATCACCGAGGACCCGAAGCTTTCCCTCCCAGGAAAGGAGCGACGATCGAAACAATGGTCCCAGCCTTGAGGGTGCCATCAGCAGCAGTCCGGCGGGAAGGGGGTGGAGCCGACCCTGGTACCAAACCTTCGATCCCCGGTGCTCGGATTGGCTGGAGATCACGCGGTCGCCAACATCGAGTTCCTGGGCAAGCGCGATCACCGACCCCTTGGCGGCGACGAAGCTGTCAGGGCCACCCTCGATAAGGAAGCCATCCACCTTCTCGGTCAGCACCTTTCCCCCCAGACGGGGCGACTTCTCCACAACGACTACCTCGGCGCCCAATGTCCGGAGACGGTGGGCGGCAGCCAGACCGGAGACCCCGCCCCCGACCACGGCGATTCGAGGTCCGGTGGCCAGGTCAGACACGATCAGCGGTGGCCAGGGCGAGGTCGGCCAGGGTTTCGATCAGACCGGGGTGATGGTTCAGGCAGCGGCACCGGTGAAACTCCATACCCAACGCCTGAGCATGGCCTCGATGTTCGATGTCATTGTCGTAGAGAGTTTCGACATGGTCGGAGATGAAACCAATCGGGTCGACCAGCACCGAGGTGGCCCCCGTGGCTGCCAGTCGGTCCATCACCGCTTCCACCGACGGCCCGAGCCACGGTTCCCGGGCGGCGGCGCTGACGCTCTGGTAGGCAAGATGCCAGTCGGCGAGCCCGACTTGGGCCGCCACCTTTCCTGCGGTGGCTTCGAGCTGCTCGGCATAGGGATCGCCTTGTTCAATCATTCGTCGGGGGAGGCTGTGGGCGGTGAAGATCACCGGAGTGTCGGGAGAGCCTTCGCGACGAGCTTCCGCCAGCATCTCCGCCAGAGCACTCACATAGCCGGTCGCCAGGTTCCAGTCCAGAGCGAAACGTAGCCGAGGTCCTTTCCCGTCGATGGCCCGTTCGACCGCCGCCTCGTAGGCGTCGGTTGACACCTCGCATCTATAGGGAGCGAGGCTGATCACGATCAGATCCTTCGTCTCCCTGGCGGCGATCTTGGCGATGGCCTCATCGATCGTGGGACGGGCATGCAGCATGCCGACATACACCTCCGCCTCCACCCCCAGTCGCACGAGCTCTTCGCTGACCAGGACTGCTTGACGTCGGGAGGTGGCAGGCAGCGGTGAGCCGCCCCCGATGGTCCGGTAACGCTCTATGACGGAGGCGACGACGTTCGCAGGGGCCTGACGGTCGAGCACGCTCTCGACAAAGGCGGGGACCTCGTCCATCGTTTCCGGACCTCCGAAGCCGACCAGCAGCACCGCCAAGCGGTTTTCACTCACCAAGCAACGCCCCCAAACTCTCCGGGAGGGCTCGTTTGCCCACATAGAAAGGGCCGAAGTCGGCAAAGCGGGCGCTCACCTCGTCCCAACGCATCTCGTAGACCAGTTTCTTGAAAAGAAGAGGGTCGTCCGCAAAGAGAGTCACCCCCCATTCCCAATCGTCGAGGCCCATCGAACCGCTGACAATCTGGGTCACTCTCCCGGCATAGCGACGGCCGGTCCGACCATGGGCCCGCATCAGCTCTCCACGTTCTGGGGCCGACAGCTTGTACCAGTTCTCAGTTCCCTCACGTTTCTTGCTCATCGGGTAGAAGCAGATGTAGTTGCTGTGGGGCGGAATCTCGGGGTAGAGACGGGCCTGCACGTACGGGGATCCTTCAATGTTCTCTGCGGTCCCTTCGGGAGACCCATGACGGCTGATCTCTATCACCGAGAGATAGGAATAGGGCCGGGTGGTGTAAGAGGCCAAGGTGGTGGCGTCAAAGGCCCGCTCCAAATCGTGGAGCTGGCCGATCTCGGGACGCATATGAAATATGAGCAGGTCGGCCTTGTGGCCAAGGATGCTGTACGTCACGCTCCGACCGGCCGGGGCGCCCACTAGCTGCTCGAACGATCCGAGAAGGTCGGCGGCTTCGCTCAGAGCCTTGGCCCTTACTTCCGGCGGAAGTTGGCTCCAAGCCCTCCGGTCGAGGCGGCGGAAGTCGTGGAGGGCAAACCAGCCCTCGAGGGTTTCAGGAGCGGTCACTGTGTAGGGACCGTCTCCCTGGCGACGCCACTGGCAACCGGGTTCTCCCAGCCGGCCACGGTTCTCACCATCGCCTCGACGTTGGGAAGGGGAGTGTCGGGGAGGACGCCATGGCCGAGGTTGAAGACATGACCGCGGCGTCCGGCCGCCTCCTCCAGAACCCGGATGGTGCCGGTCCGAACGGTGTCGGGGTCGGAGAGGAGCAACGAAGGATCGAGGTTTCCTTGGATGGGATAGGGCTCTCCCAGCCGCCGCCATGCCTCACGCAGCGGAAGCCTCCAATCGACCCCGTAGGCGGTGGCGCCCACCTCGGGGAACACTTCGAGGAGATGAGTCGCCCCCGGAGCAAAGTAGATGGAAGGAGCCCGCAAACCGGCCAGGGCTTGGCGGGCCGCCGGTAGCGCCCACCTCCTCCACTGCTCGGGGGAGAGAAGGCCCGCCCAGGTATCGAACAGCTGCACGACTTCGGCACCGGCATCTATCTGGGCCGATAGATAGGCGCGGGTAGTCCGAGCCAAAAGGTTCAGCGCCTCGCCTGCGCTCTCGCCGTGCAGCGATCGGCGGAAGGTCGGAAAATGCTGTGACGCTCCTCCCTCGATCAGGTAGGCGAGGAGCGTGGCCGGACCTCCGGCGAAGCCGATCATCGTCACCTCTCGATCAAGAGAGGCTCGGACCGTGGCGATGGTCTCGGCGACGAAGTCAACCTTGGAGGGGTCGAACTCGTGCAAATAGGCAATTTCGTCAACGCCGAGAGGTGGCAGCCGCGGTCCGGGATCGAATTCGATCGCTACCCCCATGGCGAGAAGCGGGGTCATGATGTCTGAGAAGACGATGGCGGCGTCGAGGGGAAAGCGCCGCAACGGCTGCATGGTGATCTCGGCTGCTACGGCCGGGTTCTGGATCGCCTCGAGGAAGCCATGACGACGACGCAACTTCCGATACTCGGGGAGGTAACGACCGGCTTGACGCATGAGCCAGATTGGAGGGCGGTCGAGCGGCTGGCGGTGGAGGGCTTTGATCAATCTCACTGAGAAACCGCCTCGGCGATGGCCTCGCCCAGACCGTCGAGAGCGGTGGTAAGGGTTCCATCAAGGTGGGCCTCCATCAGGAACCAGGTTTCGAACGGCGAGGGTGGAAGCAAGATGCCGCGCTGGAAAGCCGCATGGAAAAAGCGGGCGAACAGGGCCTGGTCGAGACCGGCAACGTCGTCCCAGCTTTGCGCTCTTTCGATTCCGAGGAAGATTCCCACCATCCCTCCGACGTGATGGACCACTCCTGGCATCCCCGTCCCTGCCAGGGCCGCTCCCAACCGGGCGGAGATGATTGCTCCTGCCTCATCAAAACGCTCGTACAGATCGGGATGAGCGGCCAGATAGCGAAGGGTTACGAGCCCCGCCGATGTCACGATCGGGTTGCCGGCTAAGGTGCCCGCCTGATAAACGGGTCCCTCCGGGGCGATCGTTCGCATCAGATCGGCTCGACCCCCGTAGGCGGCGGCCGGCGTCCCTCCTCCCATGACCTTTCCCAGTGCGGTGAGATCGGGCAACACGCCGTAGCGCTCCTGAGCCCCCCCGAGCGCCACTCGGAACCCGGTCATCACCTCGTCGAAGATCAAGAGAGCACCGCTCAGATCGCAGAGATCACGCAGCCCTGGGAGGAAAGAGGGGACAGGGGCGACACATCCCATGTTGCCGGCCACCGGCTCCACGATCACCGCCGCAACTTGTCCATCGGTCAGGAGCTCTGAGACCGAGTCGAGGTCGTTGTATCTGGCTATCCGGGTGTCGGCGCTGGTACCCGTCGGCACCCCGGGGCTGGAGGGTTCCCCAAAGGTGGCCAGACCTGATCCGGCCTTGACCAAGAAGGCGTCGGTGTGGCCGTGGTAACAACCTTCGAACTTGATCACCGCCGTTCGCCCGGTGGCTGCTCGGGCCAGGCGGAGCGTGGAGGCCGTGGCCTCGGTCCCGGAGTTGACCATCCGCACTACCTCGACGGAGGGGACCAGCGAGCAGATCAACTCGGCCAGTTCAACCTCGGCCACAGTGGACACCCCGAACGAGGTCCCGCGGCCGACCGCTTCTTGAACTGCTGCGACTACCTCGGGATAGGCATGCCCGAGGATCAGGGCTCCCCAGGAGGCGATGAAATCGATCAGCTCCTCTCCCTCGACCGTTCGCAGCCGGGCACCGGCACCCGAGCGCACAAACGGCGGGGTGCCTCCTACCGCCCGGAACGCTCGCACCGGGGAGTTGACCCCGCCCGGCATGACCGAAAGCGCCCGCTGATGCCAGTGACTCCCGTTCAGAACGACGTCGCCGGCGTGGCCGGGGGCTGCGACGCGGCCGGTCACTCTGTTTCCCCGAGCAACCGGGCCGCGTCGAGTGCAAAGTAGGTGAAGACGATTCCTGCTCCGGCGCGCACGATGCCGGTGAGAGATTCCATCATCACCCGCTCGCGATCGATCCACCCGCGGCTAGCCGCGGCCTCGATCATGGCGAACTCGCCCGACACCTGATAGGCAACCACTGGGACCTCGACCTGCTCCCGCACTGCCCGGACGACGTCGAGGTAGGGGCCGGCCGGCTTCACCATCACCATGTCGGCACCCTCGGCAATGTCGAGGCGCACCTCGCGGATCGCCTCCAGGACATTGGCGGGATCCATCTGATGGGAGCGACGGTCGCCAAAGGTGGGGGCCGACCCCGCGGCCTCCCGGAAGGGTCCGTAGTAACCCGACGCGTACTTCACCGCGTAGGAACAGATCACTCGGTCGCTGTGGCCGTTGTCGTCGAGGGCGGCTCGGATCGCAGCGACCCGTCCATCCATCATGTCAGACGGCGCCACCACATCGGCACCAGCGTTCGCATATGCCACCGCCGCCCGCGCCAGCAGAGGTAGCGCCGCATCATTGTCGACAATGCCGCCCCGCACTGGCCCGCAATGTCCGTGGCTGGTGTACTCGCACAGACACACGTCGGCCCAGCGAACGAGTTCGGGAGCAACGTTGGCCACCGTCTCGAGGGCCCGCGGCACCGGTCCCAAGGGATCCCAGGCCGAGGTGCCGTTTTCGTCCTTCTGCTCGGGGAGGCCGAAAAAGATCAAACCGCCGATTCCGGCCGCTTCCGCCTCCTTGGCCAGGATCCCAACCTGGTCGACCGCAAGCTGGGCGTGGCCGGGCATCGACTCGATCGGCCTTCTCACACCCTCACCCGGCACCACAAAGACGGGCAGAACGAACTGAGCCGGATGGAGGCGGGTCTCCGCCACCGTCCGGCGCAAGGCTCCACGCATCCGCAGACGGCGGGGACGAACGGTTGGAAAAGTGCTCATACCGCCACCTCCAGATAGGAAGCCAAGGCACGGGCGAGAGCTTCGTGCGAAGGTTGGGGGGCGATGACATCGGGGGGCCGGTGCCTAGCCACCGCTGCTTCGGTCGTGGGGCCGATCACTCCCACCACCTGGCCATCGAGATCGCGAGCGAGCAGCCATCCTTTCACTGCCGATGGCGCCGCGAAGGCGGCCGCGTCAACCGGGGTTGTAGGGGGAGGGACCGGAACGCTTCGATAGACCTCGAATTCACGAAAGTCGGCGAAGTGCGCTCGAAGGGCCTGCAGCGCCGAGGGATCAGAACCGGCAGCATGGGGGAAAACGACCCGGGCCCCGGGAAGCCAGCCCACCGCCTGATTGATCAAATCGGCCAGCCCCGATCGTCCGATGGCAATCACCTGCCCGCCCCTCTTGGCTACCTCAGCGGCGGTGCTCTCCCCGACGGCTGCGGTCTTCACTGCCGGCATCGCTCGGTGGGGCCAGAGCAGGTCGAGGGTGCGGACCGAGGTGATCAAGAGAACCTCGGCCTGCGAGGCTTCGTGGCGGGCCGAGGCCAAGATCTCGCTGCTGGCCAGTTCCACTCGGACACAAGGCAACGCCATGGGGTCCAGACCGAGGCGACCAAAGTGGGGCGCGACCTCGTCGAAGCGATCGGTCGTGATTGCGACCCGAATCACAGCCCCAGCCCCTTGCGAGCCTCGGCCACAGCCGACTCCGGGGTCTGACCCCAGGCGGTCGTTCGGCGCCGGCCATCCTCGTCGGCCACGAAAGCCTCGAGTCGTATGTCGGCGCCATGCCAGGTGGCATACGCTCCCAGGGCTGAGCGGCAGCCGGCCCCGGTCTCGGACAACAAGAGCCGCTCGGTAGACAGGAGGGTTCGGAGACACTTGTCATCGATGCTGCGGGCCAGCGCGGCGAAGTTGCTCTCTCCACGAGCCTCCACCGCCAGCGCTCCTTGACCCGGTGCGGGCACCATGTGCTGCAAGCGCTGAGCGATGAGCGCGGACTTTCCCAAGCGATCGAGCCCTGCCTCGGCCAGAATTGCGGCATCTACCTCGCCGGCGGCGACCTTGCGAAGGCGGGTATCGACGTTGCCGCGCAGCTCTTTGGTGGAGAGATCGGGACGCATCTCCAAGAGCTGTTCCACCCGTCGGGGGCTACCGGTGCCGACCACCCCTCCCGCGGGCAATTGATCGAGCGACGACCCGATGAGGACATCGAATGGCGAGCCTCGCTCGGGGAAAGCGGCGAGAACCAGGCCCTCAAGTCCCCACACCGGAAGGTCCTTCAGGGAGTGAACGGCCAGATCCGCCCTGCCATCGATTACCGCCTCCTGGACTGCCCTGACAAATGCCCCCGTCTCGGTCAACTCGGCAATCCCAGCTTCCTGGTCGCGGTCCCCGGACGTGGCTACCTCGACTAGTCGAACCGACAGTTGCGAGTTGGCCGCCTGCAGCATCTCGGCCACCCGTCGGGCCTGGACAAGAGCCAAGGCCGATGGCCGGGTGGCGATCCGCACCTCATTCATCTTCAAGTCCAAATGCCTCGGCCAACACCTCGACCGCATCGCCCCGTTCAGTGGAGCTGATGAACGAGATCGGAGCATGCAGAACCCGACGGGCAACGGTATGAGCAAGTTGGCGAAGGACCCGTTCTGGGTTTCCAGCTCCCGCCAATCGGCTGGCGAAGCGCGCCACTTCTTCTGTGACGGCCCGCTCTGCCTGGTCGACCATCCCGGCTATGACTGATCCCGCCCGGCCGGGCGAAACCAAGCGACGCCAAGCGGTGGCCGCTTCCCTCGCCACCTTCTCCTCTGCCTCGGCTGCCGGGCCCGAATTCGCCGACGAGGCAACCTCGTCCACTCCTAGGTAGTGGACCGCATCACCCGGAGGTCGAGCAAATCCCGGCGGCATCCCCAGATCGATCAGCAGTAAAGGCTCCCGCCGGCGGGAAAGAGCACGTGCCACGACCTCGGCGCTGAAGAGCGGAACCTTGCCGGGGACGGTGGAGATCACTGCCGGGAAACTGGTGAACGCCTCCGCAGCTTCCTCCCAGGGCAGGGTTTGGTGACCTGAGACGTCGCCGGAACGACGCGCGAAGATGGTCAGCTCGACGTCAGAAAGCGCCGCTGCCGCCGCCCGGGCCATCGCTCCGGCGCCCAGAATCGCAACCCGACCCGACGGCTGGGCGGTGCGGGCGGCCAACGAGGCCAGTGACCCACGAGGTGACTCCCCCAACATCCTTCTCGTAGTCCTGGCGATTCCAACTGCCGCTTCGAGAACTCTTCCCAGGCTTGGAGAACCATTGGATGACTCCTGGAACATCGAAATCGCCTGGCGGAACTGACCGAGTACCTCGGGTTCTCCGATCAGTGGCGAATCGAGCCCCGCCGCTACCCGGCACAGGTGGGCGAAAGCCGACTCATCGGTCCGAACTGTTCCGAGGTGTGAGGCGGCGGTCTCTCCATATAGGGAAGCCAGCAAATCGAACCGTGTCTTGGGACCCGCTGCCCAGGCAATCTCCACCCGAAGACAGGTCGACAAGAGGAACGCTCGCGCGCCGTCGGCCCGCAGGCGGCGATGAGCCTCCGAGAGGACCGTTCCGGGCAGAGCTAGTGGGGCGCGTTGCTCGGCCAGTACGGCCGGGTGAGCAAAAGACAAGCTGGTGAGCTCTGGCAACGCGCTCGCGGTCCTTTCCGATTGTCTGGCAGTCGCCCGCTACCTAAGACCGCGACTTGCCAGACAGCGAGTCGGAAACGTTCCGACGCCCAGTCGGGTCAGCTCAAAGTGCCCGGCTGGTGAATGTGAAAGGTCTCTCGGCGGGCACATCTCTTCTTGCGTAAATCTCGTCACGTATACGTGACGAGATTTACGCAGGAATGCGCTCGGCCATCGGTACCCCCTCTTCGACAATGGCCTCCAAAGTGGCGAGGGCGGTAAGGCAGTCACCGTTCGCCTCGGTTCCATCGAATGATGCCCTCAGGGAGCGGATGGCCTCGAGGTAGCCGACTGTCCCTGGAGCCTCGCTTTGGGCAAACTCGATCAGTAGGTCAGATCCGAACTCCTCGTGCACATCAAGATTCACCTCGTCACAGCCCTCGACACCCTCGATCGAAGCTCCGTCGAGTTCATTAGCCAAGGCGATGTGGTCCTCGATCGTGGCGTTGGCCCAATCGACGTCGGCGACGGCTGGCTCCAGCAACCGGAGCACTTCGACGATCACCGCCCGGCACTCAGGCGGGATGTCCTCGATGCCAATCACATCTTCACGTTCGGTGGTGGTCGTCGCCGGCGCGGTCGTCGTTGTGGTCGTGTCTCGTGCGGCAGCAACGGTGGTGGTTGTGTCATCAGCGCTACCGCCAAGCGTGGTCGTCGTGACTACGGGCTTATCACCCATGGTGGTGTCGCCCACCCCGCCCCCACAGCCGGCCAGCATCAGCAGCATCAGGGCGAGGACGAACGGAGCCTTGAATTCGAGTCCCATCTCAGAACCTCACTTTGGATGCGGCAATGGCAAGGAGCTATTGACCTTCCCCCCACTGGGCGGCGCCGGCCGGACGAAAGGCGTTACCAGCCAATCGACCTTGAATCTGGTGCCCGGCCTGTAAAGAGATCAGTTGGCATAACCTTCTCGGCAAATTCGTTGTACTACGACGAGTCTCCGGGAAATTTGTTGCATCACGACCACCCTGTAGAAATTTCGTCTTGAGGCAAGCGCTCAATGAACCTTGGTCACAACGGCGAACATCGCCATAGCCACGACCACGCAGCCCACGAGCACAGTGGCGCGGCGGAGTCACACACCGCCACGATGAGCCCCGCTTCTGTGCATCAGGGTCACGGAGGAGCTCACGGCGGGCACGAAGCAGGGGACAAACACGCCGGGCATAGCGTCGCCATGTTCCGGGATCGGTTCTGGCTGTCGTTGGCCCTCACACTGCCGGTGGTCTTCTTCTCGGAGATGATCCAGGAGTGGTTCGGTTACACCGCTCCGTCATTTCCTGGTTCGGACTGGATCGCACCGGCATTGGGCACGGTGATCTTCATTTACGGAGGCTCACCGTTTCTGAAAGGGGCCGTCGGAGAGGTACGGGACCGTCAGCCGGGGATGATGCTTCTCATCGGCATGGCGATTGCCGTGGCGTTTGCGGCCTCGGCAGCCACCACGTTGGGGTGGTTCGACCTCGAGTTCTGGTGGGAGCTCGCCGCCCTCATCACCATCATGCTGCTGGGCCATTGGATGGAGATGCGAGCCATCGGTCAGGCGCGAGGCGCGCTGGCGGCCCTGGCGGAACTTCTCCCCGATGAAGCCGAGAGGGTCACCGAAAATGGGACCGAGACCGTGTCGATCGCTGCCCTGGAGGTGGATGACGTGGTCCTCGTCCGCCCGGGTGGTCGTATCCCCGCCGACGGTGAGATCACAAGCGGCGAGGTCGAAGTGGACGAGTCGATGGTCACCGGGGAGTCCAATCCGATAAGCAAAGGCCCTGGCACGCGCGTGGTTGCGGGGACGGTCGCCACCGATAACTCGATCAGAGTCCGAATCACTGCCGTGGGCGAAGACACCGCCCTGGCCGGCATCCAGCGGTTGGTGGCGCAAGCTCAGGGGTCGAGATCCCGGGCCCAAGTCCTGGCTGACCGGGCAGCCGCCCTGCTCTTCTACGTCGCTCTGGCCGCAGCCGTTATGACGGTGATCGGTTGGCTGATTGCCGATCAACCAGAGCAGGCGGTGGTGCGAACGGTGGCTGTGCTTGTCATCGCCTGTCCTCATGCCCTCGGGCTGGCGATCCCGCTCGTTATTGCCATCTCTACCGGGATGGCCGCCCGCAGCGGGATCCTGGTGAAGGATCGGCTCGCTTTGGAGCGGATGCGCAATATCGACGTGGTCCTCTTCGACAAGACCGGCACCCTCACCAAGGGAAGGCATCGAGTGACTGCCGTATCCGCGGTTGATTCGCACCAAGACCGACTATTGGCGGTGGCAGCCGCCGTCGAGTCCGAATCCGAACATCCCCTGGCCCGGGCGATCGTCTCGGCCGCGCAAACGCAAGGAGAAATTCCGTCTGCTCGCGGCTTTCGGTCGATGAGCGGCCGCGGGGTGGAAGCCGAGGTCGACTGGATCAAGGTCGCAGTTGGGGGGCCGGCGCTGCTAAGCGAACGCGGGCTCACCGCCCCACCCGAGCTAGAGGCAGCGGCTGCCGGGTGGAAGAGCCGAGGAGCGGCGGTCCTCTACGTGATCGAAGCCGGAGGAGTGACCGGGGCACTCTCCATGGAGGATGAGATCCGGCCCGAATCGAAGGAGGCGGTCGACGAACTGCATCGATTGGGAGTCAAGGTGGCGATGATCACCGGCGACGCCCACCAGGTGGCGGATGTGGTTGGGGCGGAGCTCGGTATCGACCAGGTTCTCTCGGAAGTTTTGCCGGAGGACAAGCACTCGAAAGTGGCCGAGCTTCAAAGCCAGGGACAACGGGTGGCGATGGTCGGTGACGGGGTCAACGACGCTCCCGCTCTCGCCCAGGCCGACGTCGGGATTGCCATCGGAGCGGGAACAGATGTCGCCATTGAGTCAGCCGGGATCGTCCTTGCCTCCGACAATCCGCGCGGGGTGGTCGGCATTCGCCGACTCTCTCAAGCCGGGTATCGCAAGATGATCCAGAATCTGGTCTGGGCCACCGGCTACAACGTGTTGGCCATCCCCCTCGCCGCCGGAGCGTTTGCCTGGGCCGGAATTGTCCTCGCACCTGCCGTCGCAGCCGTGCTCATGAGTGCGTCCACGGCGATCGTTGCCATCAACGCCCAGTTCCTGCGACGACTAGAACTCAGACCTGCTCGATGACACTCCTTAGCGAGTTTCGTCACAAAGACGTTTCGACCGGGGAGATGATGTCCACGCACGCAGGATCAGATCCCAAGTATTACAAATTTGGCGCAGGGCAACCAGTTCCGACGAAATCTGTTGCAGGGCGACCAGATGTTGGTCGTGGTGCACCGAATTTGCGCAGAAGTGGTCGTAGTGCACCGAATTTGCGATGCATGTCGGTGGAATTTCATCCCCTTCCGCTCCTTAAAGGTTCGGGCTTCTGACGCAGGCGGTCGAGTCCATCGAGGATTAGATCGAGCCCGAATTCGAACTCGGCCTGATCATCGCACCAGCCAAGAGTGGAATCGGGGTCGTCGTGGCCGACCTCCATCATCATCCCCACCAGATGCGGTAGCTCGGCTGCCATCTGCTCGAGCATCTCGGTGGCGGCCCCTTCGCCTTCCTCGACGTCGTCGGGTTCGAACAGCTCTTGTGTGAACCCGAGTGCCCGGCTTCC
>JBOGEX010000123.1:0-20778 GCA_050741915.1 Acidimicrobiia bacterium | reverse complement strand
CCGGCCGGGGGCTCGATCGAGCCACCCTCCCACGAGTCGATCTCCGGGCGTCGGCACTACTTGGACGTGCCTGATCCGCTCGACATGAAGACGCGGCTCGACCCTGTCAGCCTCCCCAGCTTCGTTGCCGCCGCCACCGAGGCGGTCAAGAAATCTGATGCCACGATGGACGAGGTGGCGCTCCTCTGCGGAATCCACATGAAAAGATCGATCCATCTCGAAGTTTGTGATGCGTTGGGGATCTCGCCTGAGCGGGCGACCTACCTTGACGACACCGGCCATATGAGCGGGGTTGATCCCTTGCTCGGACTCGACCGGGCCTCCCGAGCGGGCCGTCTTAGCCCTGGGGACCTAGTGCTGCTTCTGGCTGCGGGGACGGGTTACACCTGGGCCGCCGCCTGCCTGAGATGGGGTTGAGCAGCGTCCTTGGAGGTCGCCCTCGGATCGATGTGACGCTGTATACTCTGCTGTATGTCGTCAATACGCACCCAGGTGTACCTCACCGATGAGCAGCGACAGCGGATCGACGCCCTCACCAAATCAAAAGGCGTGACCATGGCGGAGATCATCCGACGTGCCCTCGACTTCTACCTCGAAGGCGAGAGCCCAGATCCAGCAGTCGGACTCGCGGCCACCTTCGGCGCAGACCCCGATGCCACGGTGCCCAGTCGAGACGAATGGGCCCATGGCTGACATCCTCGTCGACACAGACGTCTTTATCGACCACTTGCGTGGTGCTCGGCGACTTGCTCCCGCCCGACACAGAGTCCATTACTCGGTGATAACCAGAGCCGAGCTCTTGGCTGGAAATACCGCTTCCAACCTCGTGGGAACGCTTCTATCTCCCTTTCGAGAGATTCCCATTGACCGAGCCGTGGCAGAACGAGGCGGGCGGATCCGACGAGAAACCGGCATCCGCCTTCCCGACGCTCTCATCGCAGCAACCGCTGTCGAGCACCAGCTCGGCCTGACTACACGGAACCGAGCGGATTTCGGACGTGTGCGAGGCCTCCGCCTTCGTGATCTGGCATAACCGCGCCGTCCCGGCGGTTCGCTACCTGACGCCGTGCCTGGCGAGGGCTGGCCAACCACGTTCAAGGTCTGGGACTGTTAGACGCGGCTGGTTATCTCAAGTCCTGCCATAAGAAATCGGACTCGCTGTTCGAGGTCGTCTCGGATCGGTCTCACCTGCGCAAGGGTCTTGCCGGACGGGTAACACAACCACTATGGCCATGCTCATCATCGCGCTGCTAGTCCCGGCTTGTGGAGGGGATGACAACCCGGGCAGCGATGGTGGCTCTGGCGCCGAGACCCCTGAGGGCGAGTACAACTAGGAGAAGGCGCTGGTGGAGTGCTGCCGCGACCAGCCCTAGTTTGGCACGCGCTCATGAACCCCGGTACTTAACCTCTGCGCAATTGGAGAACCTCCTCTTCGCGCACGGCAACGTGATCAAGCAACGGTCGTCAGCTAACCGTGAACAAGGCCAAAGAGCGGTCTAACACCACCCGTGGTAGCTACTCAAGGGGATAACCCCGAGTCCTCACAATTGGCCCGCGATCGCCTTCGCCGTCGACCAGACGTGTGATCGTGACGACCCCCCGGATTTCAGAGCCCGACCAGCCTCTTCAGGTACTCACCGTCGAGGTGAGTCTCGACGGCGTCGGCGAGGAGGTTGAAGGTGTCCTCGAGAACGGCAGAAGGTCGATGACCGGTCAGGGCGGCTAGCACGTCCGGATCTTCGAGGAGGCCATGGACCGTCGTGGCGAGAATCGGGCCGGCGGCCCAGAGGTTCTGGCCAACGCTGCATCCGTCACCGCTGATCCGTCCGTTGCGGATCTCATAACCCGAGGCGCTGATGCCGTTCAGGGCGGCCCAGGGATCGGGAAGTCCTTTCAACTCGAGAGTGGTTGGGGTAGTGATCTTCGCAAGGCTCATCTCGGTGGTGAGCGGCAGCAGGCCGAGGCCGGTGGTTTCGCCTTCGATGCCGTTCGGGTCGGACACCGTCGATCCGAGCAGCATCGCACCGCCACAAACACCGAGGATTCTCATGCCTCGTCGGGCATGGTCGGCAATCGATCGGTCGAGCCCCCGGGCGCGGAGCCATCTGGCGTCGGCGGCCAGGTGCTTCGACCCGGGCAGGATCACGAGATCGGCCCCCTCCAGATCGGCGGGGCGGATCGCCCAGCGCATCCAGGCTGACCACGGGAGGAGGTGAAACTCGTCGAGATTCGATGCGTAGGGCCACCGCACCACGGCCACTGTCGGTGCTTTCCCGGGTGGCTCGCCTTTGATCGTCGCACCTTCCTCGTCGGGTAGCGCGTGGTCGAGCATTGGCATCACCCCTACACACGGCATCGAGGTCATCCGCGTCAGGTCGGACGGTCCTGGTTCAAGGAGGGTGGCATCGCCGCGGAAACGGTTCAGTATGTATCCACGCAGTCGGGCCCGAGTAGTTGCGGGGACGAGCGCCCAGGTGCCATAGAGGTGAGCGAATGCGCCGCCGCGGTCGATGTCGGCGACTAGGAGGGCGGCGGCATCGGCGTAGTCGAGGACCCGGTTGTTGACGAGGTCTTCGAGGTTGATCTCCGCCGGGCTCCCTGCACCTTCGATGACAATCAGTTCGTGTCGGGCGTCGAGGCGCCGGTAGGCAGCTTCCATCTCCGGCCAGAGATGTGGGCCTCGCTCGTGCCACGGCATCACGGTGAGATCGGGTCGCGCCTTTCCGGTCACGACGACCTGACTGCGGGTGTCCGCCTCAGGCTTGAGCAACACCGGGTTCATGTCGACGGATGGTTCGATCCCACCGGCTAATGCCTGGAGCCATTGCGCGACCCCGATCTCCCCACCGTCGACCACCCGGGCGTTGTTCGACATGTTCTGTGCCTTGTAGGGAGCGACATTGACCCCCTGCCTGGCGAACCAGCGGATCAACCCAGTCGCGAGCAGGCTCTTCCCTGCGTTCGAGGTGCAGCCGAGGATCATCAATGGACGCCTACTCACGGCAGGAATCGTTCACCAGCGAGCCGTCGCCCCCACCAGGATCGTCGCCATCGTCACCTGTTGAACCGCGCCGAGGACGTCCCCGGTCATCCCCCCGATGCGCCGATGGGCCCACAGCGCCAGCAGAGCACCGGTGCCCTGTGCCACCAAAAGGATCCACGAGTTCTCTCGCAAGATTGCCACCGCAATGGCTAGACCAACAATGAACCCTGTCGGGCGGGCACCCGGGGGCGCCGCCTTGTGGTAGCCGGCGGCAAGACCAGTGTCGCTCGCGAGGGGCAGATACATGGCGAGGACGGTGAACCCGCGGCTGGCGGCGTGAGCGGCGACAGTGACTCCGACCACCGTGGATCGGGTCAAGCTGCCGAGCGTTGCGATCTGGAGAAAGATCGACAACAGCAGAGCGGCAGCTCCGAATACGCCGATCCTCGGGTCGCGCATGAGCTCGATTGCCTCCAAGCCTCTTCGCCCGCTACCCAGACCATCGAAGGTGTCGGCGAGCCCGTCCTCGTGGAAAGCTCCAGTCACCAACAACGAAACCGCAACTGCCACGCCTGACGCGATATGGCTTGGCACCCCGATTACGAACCCGGCCAGGGCAACGGCTCCAACCAATAATCCGATCCCTGCACCTACAACAGGGAACCAGAGAATCGCCCCGCCGAGTTGGCCGAGCGAGTGGACTCGCCCAGGAACCGGTACTCGCGTGAGAAAGGCCGCCGCGCTGAGGAACCCCTTCATGCCAGCCCCCACTCGGCGAACGTCGACACCTCGACGACTGCAGCGGCTGCCATGCGGATCAGAGGAATAGCCAACAGGGCTCCACTTCCCTCTCCCAAACGCAAGTCGAGTTTGAGCAAAGGCTCCTTTCCGAGCCACTCGAGCATTCGAACGTGCCCGGGCTCGGCAGAAAGATGCGAGGCGATGCAATGATCAAGCGCACCAGCAACAGCAGCCTCGAGAGGAATCACTGCCGCCGTCGCGGTGAATCCGTCCAACACGACCGGTATCGACCGGAGCCGGGCCTCGGTGACGGCTCCCGCCAGAGCGACGAGCTCGCCGCCGCCCAGTTGGCGCAGAGCCTCGATCGGATCAACAGTTCCCACGCGATCAACTGCGGTGGACACAGCCTCCCGCTTGGTTTTGAGGCCGGCATCTGTGATCCCCGTGCCCCGGCCCACCCACAGACGAGGATCACCACCGATCACGGCCGAGGCAACTGCCGACGAGGCGGTTGTATTGCCGATGCCCATCTCGCCAATCGCCAGGATGTCACAGTCGAGTCCAGAGACGACATCTCGACCCTTTTGAAAGCAATCTGAAAATACCTCGCTTGACAATGCTGGCCCGGTGACGATGTCCCCGGTCGGCTCCCCAACCCCTGCGTCGATGACGTACACGCCAGCGCCGGCTTCCCGGGCGAGAACACTCGATGTCGCCACTCCCGCCTTGATCGCGGCGACCATCCCCTTCGTTACCTCCGGCGGATAGGCGCTCACCCCGCGAGCAACGACGCCATGATCCGCCGCCGCCAGAACGAGAAACGGTTTGCTTACGCTGGGTTTGGAAGTGCGTTGCCATCCCGCCAGCCAAGCCGCTATCTCATCGCAACGAGCGAGGGCACCGACGGGGCGAAGGACTTCAGCCGATCGAGCCTCCACCGCGGCACGCGCCTCCAGATCTGGCTGCGGCATCGACGCCAGCAACTCAGTCACGTCATCGATGGTCATCACCGAGCTCCAGGATCGGAACCACTCCACCGGCCACGCACAAAAGCGCCCGATCGGCGGTACGGCGGAAGATGCCGTTCACCTGCCCGAGCAGATCGCGATAGCGGCGGGTTATTGGGTCGCCGGGCACGATTCCCGAGCCGACCTCATTGGTAACCACCGCACTTGCAAGAAAACGCGTCGCCAGGTCCGAGGCGATGTGCTCGGCTGCGTCGAAGATCGATTGATCGTCGAGTTCGAGAAGGTTGGAGAGCCACAACGTGAGACAATCGAGGATGAGAAACTGCGAGCCCTCGAGCCCAGCGAGCACTCTTGCCACCTCACGCGGCGCCTCCACCGTCGTCCAACTTGGCGGACGCTCGGCCCGATGCCGCGCAATACGGCCCGCCATCTCGGCATCACCGGGCTCGCCGGTCGCCAGATAAGTAACCGGCAGTCCACTGGCTACGGCAAGTCGCTCTGCCGCCCGACTTTTGCCGCTGCGAGCGCCGCCGACGAGCAGCGTCAAGGTCATTGCGAGCACCGCGGTCGGCCCATCAAGGGCTGCCCGACGACGGGCGATCTCAATAGTCGATTCCCTTCATCGCTCTGATACCGAATTCGTAGGCGTGTTTGAGGGAGCGCATCTCGGTGGCGGTGTCGGCCACGGCCACCAGTGCGGCCGGAGCGTCACGCCCGGTAGCGACGACGTTCACCTTTGCTGACCGGTTGGTTATGGCCTCGATCACGGCGGCGGTGTCGATCCAGCCCCAATTCATCGGGTAGGTGATCTCGTCGAGCACAACCAGGCGGTGGGTTCCTGTCGCCAGCAACTCAGCGGCCTTCTCCCAGGCAGAGGCGGCCACCGCTTGGTCCTTATTGAGGTCGTTGCTGTCCCAGGTGAAACCCTCGCCGATGGCCCACCAGTCGACACCAAGTTGACGAGCAATCTTCTCCTCTCCCACGTTCCAGTTCCCGGATTTGAGGAACTGCACGACCGCCACCGGCCAGCTTCGAGCCACCGATCGCATCACGACCCCAAACGCCGCCGTCGACTTGCCCTTGCCGTGGCCGGTATTGACCAGCACCAGCGAATCGGCTCGTCGATGCTGGCTCGGAGCTGGATTCACGGTGGGAGGCGTCGGGTCGGACATCATGACTTTTGGACGACTCGAGCGTGCTCCAGCCGACGTTCGCGCAGGCGTTGGACGGTCACCGTCACCCCCCCGTACTGGTCGGCAGCGACGATGGCATCGACGCCCCAGTGCCGACCGATCAGGTCCGGGGTCAGGACCTCGGCCGGTTTGCCGGTGGCGATCAGGCGGCCGGCAGCGAGGACGGCGATCTCATCGGCGAACTGGCCGGCGACGGAAAGATCGTGCATCGTTGTGATCACGGTGATCGATCGGTCATCACGTAGGTCGGCGATCAGCTCCAGCACCTCGAGCTGATGGCCCACGTCGAGGAACGCCGTCGGTTCGTCGAGCACGAGGACCGGCGTGTCCTGGGCGAAGGCGCGGGCCAGAACCACCCTTTGGCGCTCGCCCCCCGAAAGGCTCTCGAGGAGGCGGTCGGCAAAGCTGTCGAGTTCGAGGCGCTGCAGAACGGCGTAGACGCGACGACGATCTTCGACCGAGGCCGAGAAACGGAGTCCCTGGTGAGGGGCTCGACCGAGCAGCACGTAGTCGAACACCGCCAAGCCCGGGGGAATGATCGGATGCTGAGGAACGACCGCCAGCCGCCTCGCTCGCTCTCGAATCGACCCCGCCGCAAGGTTACGACGGTCGATGGTGACGGTGCCCCGATAGGCGATCGTTCCGGCGAGGGCCCGGACCAGCGTCGTCTTCCCTGCCCCGTTGGGTCCAATCAGCGACAGCCAGGAACCCCCGGCGACGAACAAGTCGACCCCTTCCACGATGCTCCGTCCGCCGGCAGTCACCGTCACGTCATCCCAGCGGACGTCGAGGGCGCTGGTCATGAGATCGACTGATGTCGAAGGATGAGCAGGAAGAACGGGGCGCCGATGAAAGCAGTGATGACCCCGATCGGCAGCTCGGCCGGCGCCTGGATCGTTCGAGCGGCAACGTCGGTCAAGGCCAGAAACGCGCCACCGAACAGCATCGACAACGGGACCACCCGGCGATGGGTGACACCGGCGAGCAGGCGGACCCCGTGGGGGATGACGAGGCCGACGAATCCAATCAGCCCACTGACCGCCACCGCAGCTGCCGCGCCGAGCGATGCCGCCGTAAGCACCATCAGACGAACCCGCCGCGGCTTCAGCCCCAGCGAGGTGGCCTCGTCGTCGCCAACGGCCAGGACATCGAGGGCGCCCACCGCCACCAGCAGCACCGCCGCGCAGACGGCCGCGTATGGAACTAACAACAGCACCTCGTCCCAACCGCTGGTCGACAACCGGCCCAGGATCCAGGCGTAGACCTGACGTAGAGACTCCTGGTAGCGCTGTTGGATGTGGGTCTGTATCGCCGTCAGCAAAGCGGCCACCGCCACCCCGGCCAAGATCAGCGTGGCCGGCGAGCCGGCCCGGCCCCGCCGAACGCTCAGCGTCGCGGCAGCCCCTACCGCCACCAGCGCGCCCGTGAAGGCGAGGAGTGGGACGGGGTCGACGAACCCGACTCCGTCCCCGAGGCCGGTGACGATGGCCACGGTGGCGCCAAGACCGGCGCCGGCCGCGACACCCAATAGGTAGGGGTCGGCGAGGGGATTGCGGAAGACACCCTGATAGGCGGCGCCAGACCCGGCCAACATCGCCCCAACCAGCAGGCCCAGGACGACCCGGGGGGCGCGCAGGTCCCACACGATCGCCAGTTCTAGCGCCGATAGACCCGAGTCGAATACGAGGAGCGGCAACCGGTCGAGCAACTCGAGGACCACACGGCCCGGTGCCACACCGATCGGGCCGCTCGACACACCGACCAGGGCGGCACCGACCATCGCGGCCACACCGGCCGCTAGCCACCGGCCACCCAAGCGGGCGGCAGCAGGGACTCCGGCCCTATCGAAGCGAGCCGGTCCGTCCCGACCTGTTTCCGGGGACGCATCGACCGTAGCCCGGGTCACCGCCTCCACCACCTATTTCTCAACCGGTCGGCAGCTCGACTGTGGCAGTGGCCTCGACGATCGTCCGGAAGAACTCCACCACGCGGGGACCCCAGCGTGAGGCGATGTCGTCGTCCAATTCGATCACCCGGCCTTCTGTGACCGCGGTCAGCTGATCGAATCCCGGGCGCGCAGCCAGCGTCTCGGCGTTTTGACCACAGCACTTCGTGTCGGCCAGGAAAATCAGGTCCGGGTCGGCCGCAAGCAGGAACTCTGCCGAAAGCTGGGGGAATCCAGAGGCCTCGCCCTCGGGGTCGGCGGCGTCGGCGATGCTCTCCAGACCCGCCAGGGCGTAGATCTCACCGATAAAGGTCTGCGAGGTCACCGAGAAGAGGGTGTCGTCGAGCTCGTGGTAATAGGTCAAAGGCTCGTCGCGCTCGGGAACCGAAGCGGCCAGCGCGGCGATGTCGGCCTGCATCTGGCCCACCAGCTCGGCCGCATCGCCGATTCGGCCGGTCGCGGCGCCCAACTGCTCGATCTGGGTGTAGGTGTCGTCGAGCGTGACCGCGGTCGGAACGACTAGCGCCACAACTCCCGCAGCCTCGAGACCGGAGACGACATCGCCGGGATCAAACGACAAGACGACCAGGTCCGGCTCAAAGCCGACCACGGCCTCGACGTTCGGCTCGAACCCGCTCAGATCCGTCACCGGCGCCTCCGGTGGGTAGTAGGAGAACGAGTCCACCGCCACGACCTGATCGCCAGCGCCGATGGAGAACAACATCTCGGTGGCGGTCGGAGACAGCGACACGATCCGTTCCGGGCGAGACTCGATCGTGACCACGGCTCCACCGGCCTCGATCGTGACCGGGAAACCAGCATCGATGGTGGTGGTCGGATCTGCGGGAGCGGTCGTGGTGCTCGGAGCTGCCGTAGTCGTGGTCGGCGGGTCGCCGGCGGTGGTGTTGGTCGAACCTCCACCACCACACCCGGCAGTCAGCAGGGCGAACACGAGCAGCAACGTCGTCAAAATACGTGGGGATCCCAACTGGCACCTCCTGTCGTTCGAGGACGGTCAATCGATCGACAGGATTCCCGTCGGCCGAACCAACCCCATACCTCGAGGGCTTCTCTGGTTCGTGCGGGTCAGAATTCGACCGGACTCACCACCAGGACACGACCCTGGCTTGCATCACCGTTGCGGGACAGTGCCGGAATCTAACCGGACTTCGTCTCTGAACCGACCGGGGTCACTGTAACCGCACAGGCAGGTTCCTGCCATCGTGAGCAACTGTGCCGAACTCGCAGGGTCACGCCTCGTCACTTCGATCCGAATGGGCCCGACCCGGACGCGCAATCTGGCTCGTCCGCCACGCTGAAACCAGCTGGTCCGCAAGTGGGCGACTGAACGGATGGTCCGATATTGCCCTTTCCGACCAAGGTCGGATCCAAGCAGTCGCGCTTCACAAAGAGCTCGCCCAAGCGCAACCCACACAGGCCTGGACTTCCGACCTCCTCCGGTGTCGGGAAACCGCAAAACTCGCCGGCCTCAAGGCGACAGCCGATACTCGACTGCGTGAGCTCGACTTCGGCGAGCTCGAAGGCGCGACCTGGAGCGATCTCTCACCGAATCATCGCCAATCGCTTGTGGAATTCGACCGGTTCGTCGCTCCCGGAGGCGAGTCCGTCACGGACTTGAGGGAACGCGTCCACGCCTTTCTCTCCGAGCTAGAGAGCGGTCGCCACGTCGTCGTCACCCACGGGGGTGTTATCCGACTCATATGCCGAGAGCTGGGACGGGATCAGCAAATAGGACCAGGGACCGTGATCAAAATCCTCTCGTAGCGCGATTACGGCCCCCGATGGACGTGCACAACTGGGCGCTTTTTCATACGCCCTCCACCCAGTAACGCCGTGGAGATCGTTCAACCGCAGCGTCTCGCAGTATGACGGTGAAATCGGCTCCTGCCCGTTGACTAACAGGTCCGAGTCCTAGATTTGGTGTTGGCGTTGTCGGTAGGATTCGGGAATAGCCGCGTCGTCGCCGTAGAAGGCGTGCCTCGACATATCGGGGGAGTAGCGGCTGGCTTCCGGTTTCCGCCCCAATGCCTCGGCCAACGCCCGGATATGGTGGGGTCCGGCTCCACAGCAAAGGCCGATGTAGTTGACGCCGATCGATTGGCAATCCCGGGCGAAGGCGGCACATTCATAGCGGGTCGCTACGAAAGGATCGAGGGCAGTCGGGAATGGACGGCCACCTGGTACCTCGGCATCGGTCTTCTCGGTCAGGGTCTGGAACGTGGGCTCGTCAGGGGTAGTCCGGTAGGGAACCGGCAGGGCGGCTACTCCGCCGTTCACACGTTGTCGGATCTCCCGCACCAGTGGCATCATCGTGGCCGGGCCTCGCTGGCAGTTGAGACCGACCACGTCGGCGCCTTGATCGGCTAATCGCTGGCATGCGTCGACGATGTCGACCCGATCAAACAAGAAGCGGTCACGATGCGGTGAGAGGGTTACAACCGCAGGCAACCCGGCCGACTTAATGGCGTCTAGGGCCAGCGCCGCTTCTCCGTACCAGTCGAGGGTTTCGGCGATGATGTAGTCGACCCCTGCTTCCACCGCCCATCCGATTTGTTCGTCGAACATCGCTCTGACGGTCCGATGGGTGGCAGCATCGTGGGCCTCGTAGACGTTGGTGTTGCAGATGTCCCCGGCGAACAAGGCTCCAGTCGATCTGGCAACATCCTTGGCGATGTCCAGTGCCTGTCGGTTGAGGGCCTCAAGGTCCTGTTCCCGACCAATGACTCTCAGTTTTTCCCGGTGGGCGTAGTACGTAAAAGCCTCGACTACATCGGAACCGGCCCGGACCAGTTCGAGGTGCAATTCCCGGACAGCCTCTGGCCGGTCGAGCACCACCTCCGGAACGAACGGACCAGCCTGCACGTACCCGCGGCGTTCAAGCTCGAAAAGGTATCCCTCTCCGCATATGATCGGTCCTCTCGCCAAACGCTCCTTGAAAGCGTTGTTGTCAGTCGCCATTGAACCCTCCGTTCCGCTCATGCAGGGCCCCGGAACGCCGAAAGACCAACGACCGAAGCCATGCCTACGTAACTCCAGAGACCCCGCTCGATTGTGGCTTCCAGTGCCCACGGCAGGTTTCCCGGCTCAGGAATCACGGTTGTCATTCGGCCTTCCCAAGTCTTTTGACTCGGTGGCCGATTTGGAAAAGACGACTCGCCGTTCACAGTTGCGGGGCGGAAGCTGTCAAGTCGGGTGAGACAGTTCTTCATCGTTTGGTTTTTATGAGCACCTCCGGGGTGGGCGGGTTGATCCAGGCCGCGAGCGGCAGCTTGGGTGGGACGGGTAGCTTGGCGAACCGTTCGGGGTGGGTTCGGTAGGCGGCCTCGAGGGCTACGGCGCGTTGCGTCCGGATCTCGCCAGCAGCCCCGAAGTGGAGAGGCCGGGGTGTGCAGTCCCAGGGCGGAGTGTCGGTGCTCGTGGTTGTAGTAGTCAAAGAACCAGCCGCAGAACGCCCCCGAGCGTCGTGGATCGACCCGAACCGGGCGGGGAAGTCGGGGAAGTATTTCAGCGTCTTGATCTGCGCTTCCGAGTAGGGGTTGTCGTCGGGGACGTGGGGGCGGGAGTGGCTCCGAGCCACCCCCAGGTCCAAGAGAGCTGGGCTACCGGCCCCGAGGTCATGGACGATCCCCGGTCGGCGTGGATGCTTCGGGGGCGGCGCCGTTGCGGGGCTCCACCATCACATCATCAGCCCCTTGAACTTCGGCGTACTCCTCCTCGCCGGCACCAACCGGCAATCGTCTAATCGGACATCAGGAGGGAACGTCGCGTCCCGACCAGCAACCCGTCATCCACAACTTATGGGTATACCTCCGGAGAGCGGGCAGCAGGTTTATGAAGAGGACCTCCGATCAATCTCAAGGTGGCGCTCCTCAGCTCAGGCGATGCGAACACCTCGCGGAGGGAGATCCAGGGCGACATCTCCCCACGTCGGTGAGTTCCCCCCTTATTCAGGTCCTCCTGACTTCATTAGTTGAGCCGCATTAGGCATGGATCTTGATCTGCCCGGTCGCGACTGTTTCCCAAGGCAGGTCATAGTTGCCGTTGCCGAGAATCGTGTCCCCGGGAACGCCATCGAATGCACCGATAACGGTCAGCCGGATCTGACCCGACCCAGGACCGCCAGCCAACACCGTGACCGAGAACGGCACCCCTCTGAAGATCGTCCCGTTAGCCAGGTTGACGGTCGCCGTGCCGCTAAAGATCGCGGTCCCGGCGTCGACGGCGGCATCTGTTACTTTCCCCTCCACCGCCATCAGTGCCAAACCCAAGATGTCGGTGTTGCCGGCCATGAGACACTCAAAGTGGCCCCGCGCGGTAGTACCCCCAACCACGACCCCGAAGCCGAAATGCGACCCGTCGGTGTCGCCGTCTCCATCCAAATCGGCATCGAATGTGCCGGTACCGCCGCCGGTCACGATCATCGGACCACCCGCCCTCGCCGCGAGCGGACTCATCGCCACCACAGCCACAACCAGCAGCAGAGCGGCTGCCCGCATCTGCTCACGCATCTCAGCTCCCGTGTTCGTTGGCCGTGGAGAAAACGGTTAGGCCCAATGGGAAGCCGCCCGGGAACGTTGCCGGCACGAAGCTGATTCCGAAGTCGGGGATGTCAACGAAGACCCCCTCAGGGAGTCCTGTGGATAGACCGGCAAAGCCCAGGTTGCAGATCATGGTGACGGTCGCTGAGAAGCGAAGCCCACTTTCCTCAAAGAAGCGCGCCTCCATCACGAGGGTCCCGGCTGCCAACACGCCCCAGGTGCCGATGATGTCCAAGCTAACGAGCTCACCCGCCTTCCAGGTCCCGGTCCCGAGGATCGGTTTGGGAACGGGGAGTGCTGGGTCGTTGTCAAAATGGTTCCAGCTTCCGCCCCCGATGACCCGGGCCGGGTTGACTGCGCCATCTCCGGACATCACGAGCATGTCGGTCCCCCCTGTGTGGGCCCCGATGGTCAGATAATGAAAGTTGCGGTGCCCGTCTGCCCCTGCCAGCGCCGGAATCGCCGGAAATGCCGCCAGAGCTAACGATCCAGCCCCGATTGTCAAGAATTCACGTCTCTTCATGTGTAACCTCCCGAATGGATAGTCATGTGATCACCTGAGAGGATGCCCCCACCCTCATTGCCCCATCCGGGGGAGTGGGGGACCACGCGCCGGTGTCGAATAGACGAAATCAGACCATCCCTGACGAGCCGTGCTTCGAGATCCATCTCTAGCGACTGGCACCACCACTCCTCGGCCGAAGTCCGCTTGAGTATCTTCGTGCTCATGGCCTGCATTGTCAATGGTGGAAAATGACGGCGGACACCGGATAATCCCTGTAGGCGGACAGGAGACTCCACGCTGACGGACATCTGAATTCCCGGTGGGCGGACACCTGGGTCTCCGAGGGAAATCCGCTGCTGCGGCCCCTCCCAGGGGTTGGCTCGATGCGACTTCGTCGAGCCACCCGGAGGAGAGACCATCGCCAAGTCTGACACGGAGATGATGCAGATTCTCGAATCGTTCGATCTGAGGGGCTGCCCCCATTTGGCGGCGGCTCTGGCTGGCTGTGACCCCAAGACGGTTCCTCGGTATGTGGGTTTGCGGGATGGGGGGATCAACCCCTTGGCCCGGTCTCGGCGTCCCCGGCTCATCGACCCTTCCTCGAGAAGGTGGAAGAGTGGGTGGAGCGGTCCATGGGGGCGATTCGCGCCAATGTCGCTCACCGAAAGCTCCAGGCGATGGGGTTCTCGGGCGATGAGAGGACCACCCGGAGGGCGGTGGCCGAGGCCAAGGAGTCCCATCGGGCCGGGTCATCGCCGCCGCTACCGGCCTTGCGTGCCCGAGCCGGGCATGTGGCTCCAGTTCGACTGGGGGAAGGGTCCGGTGGTGGGCGGCCGGGCACCTGCCTTTTCTGCGCCTGGCTGGCCTGGTCCCGGCTCCGGGTGGTGATGCCCACCTGGGACAAGACGTTGGGGACCCGGGGGCGTGCATCGACGCCACCCTGCGTCGGCTGGGCGGCGTCCCCACCTATCTGCTTTCTGACAACGAGAAGACAGTGACGGTGGAGCACGTGGCGGGATCCCGGTCCGTCACCCGGTGATGGTGGCGGTGGGCCGGCACTACGGGGCCAAGGTGGAATCCGGCGTCCCCTACGACCCCCAGTCCAAGGGTGGCTCGGAGGCGACGGTAAAGATCGCCAAGAGGAACCTGGTTCCTCCCTCGAAACCTGGTGGTCGACTATCGGTCGTTCCCCGAGCCTGTCGAGGCCTGCGGGGGTTCTGTGACCCGGTCAACCAGAGGCCGCACCGGGAGACGGGTCGGCCCCCGTCGGAGATGCTGGCCGAGGAGCAGGTGCGGCTCCATGTCCTCCCCCCGAGCCGCACACCGCCGCCCTGGGCGATACCGGCAGCACCGGATTCGCACCGGTTTCCCTCCTAGCCCTGTCAGCTCTCCACCCACCGGGCACCAATCAGCACTGGAAGACTAGAGCGGATCTCTACCGCGTGTAGGTGGGCTCCGGTGCTTGCTATCTGTCTACACTCGCCAGAGCTGTAGTGACGGGAAGTCGGTGCAAAACCGACACGGTCCTCGCCACTGTGACCGGTTAGCGAACCCCAAAAGGCCACTGGACGAAAGTCTGGGAAGGTGGGGCGAGCCATTACCTGGGAGTCAGGAGACCGACTACGGCGTGTTACTGACCGATCCACGAGTGATGGAGAGCGGAGGGAACGCCATGCGTAACTTTCAAGACTCGGTTGATCAACGCGACCGAACAGTCCCTATCAACCTGCGCCAGACCGCCTCGACACCAGTGGAACTGCTGATCTCGACCCGGGTCAGGAAATCGCCGTACTGGCACCTCTCGGTCAAGGCCGGATGTTGGAGAGCCACCGTCTACAACAGGATGTATCACCCCCGCGGATACGTCCTCCCCAAAGACGGAGGAGCGATGGCCGAATACGACGCCCTGGTCAACCACGTCACCATGTGGAACGTTGCGGTCGAGCGTCAGATCCAAGTCAAAGGCCCCGACGCAGAACGTTTCGTCGACTATGTGATCACCAGGGATGCCACCCGGGTCGCACCTATGCGAGCCAGGTATGTGATCGTCTGCAACCGGGCCGGTGGCATCCTCAACGACCCGGTCCTGCTCCGCCTCGCCCACGACGAATTCTGGTTCAGCATTTCCGACTCCGACCTAATGTTCTGGTTGCAAGGAGTCAACGTCGGGCTGGATTTCGATGTCGAGATCTCCGAAATCGACGTAGCACCGCTCCAAATTCAGGGACCGAAATCACTCCAACTGATGATCGACCTGCTTGGACCAGAGGTTGCCGAACTTCCCTCCTATGGCCTCCTCGAGGGCCAAGTCGCCGGTCACGACGTCGTCATCTCCCAGACCGGGTTCTCGGGCGAGAAAGGGTATGAGATCTACCTGCGAGACGCCACCCTCCACGCCGAAGACCTCTGGGAGGAGGTACTGAAAGCGGGCCAAAGCCATCAGCTGGCTGTCATCGCACCAGCCCACCATCGGCGCATCGCCGCTGGCATCCTCTCCTGGGGTCAGGACATGGATTTCGAAACGAATCCATTCCAAGTCAACCTGGCCTATCAAGTTCCGCGCAACAAGCCCGGGGATTACGTCGGTAAGTACGCCCTGGAAACCATCCGCTCCTTGATCGAGGAAGGAAAGCCTCCGTTCACCCATCAACTAGTAGGAATCGAGCTCGGCGGACACCCGATCGATGACTATGCGCCGGACTTCTGGCTCATCACCGGTCCCGACGACGACCGGCCCATTGGCTATGTCACGTCACCCTGGTACTCGCCCGAACTTCAAATCAACATCGCAATGGGGTTCGTCCCGGTCGAACGTACGGCGATCGGCACCAAGCTGCAAGTAAGCCTCCCCGACCAATACGTCGACACGCCCGGTCACCCCGTCACCGCCCGAGTGGTCGAGCTTCCCTTCCGACCTTCCGTCAACCCCAACATTCGAGAGAGGCTGAAAGAGAAAGGACTCGACACCGCCACGTGAATCTGGTCAGTGTCAACGTCGTCGGCAGGAGCCTGGGACGACCTCGACCAGGACACGGCCAAGGCCCACGCTGCTTGGGAGCGGGCCGAGCAATTGATCCAGGCAGGAGACGATCAGTGGTGCTCGACGAGATCACCTACCCGATCAATGGGGAGTGGGTCGACATCGCCGACGTGGTCGACACCATCCGCAACCGGCCCGGCCACGTCAACATTATCTGTACTGGCCGCAACGCAGCACAAGGAACCGATCGACGTAGCCGACACCGTCTCCGAGGTTTGTGTGGTCAAACGCGCATACCAGGCCGGTTTCCGGGACGGATTCGACTATTGATGCGGGGCGAGGAGTGACCAGCGGCCCGCCTCCCGCTCCCGGGATCCATGGCGGCGACGCCGAACGTGTCGCCGCCTACCTCGGCGTCGGCCCATCGGAGGTGCTCGACCTATCCGCCAGCCTCAACCCCGAGGCCCCCGACGTAGCGGGTGTGGTTGCCCGCTCCTTGGACCGTCTTAGTAGATATCCCGATACCACCCGCGCCACCTCGGCGCTCGCCGAGACGATAGGTGTCGATCCCTCCAGGCTGGTACTGACCAACGGAAGCTCCGAGGCCATCGCACTCATCGCCCAGCTGGAACCGACTGGTTGGGTCGAGCAACCCGACTTCGCCTTGTATGCCCGCCACCTGCGCAACCTCGACCCCACAGCACCCAGGTGGCGGTCGAACCCATCCAACCCAATGGGACGACTCGCCAGCCCGGCCGAAACCGCTGGAATGTGGGACGAAGCATTTTGGCCCCTAGCCGCAGGCACATGGACCCGAGGCGACGAGGCATCGTGGCGGGTGGGCTCATTGACCAAGATCTGGGCGTGCCCTGGCCTCAGGGCGGGCTACGCCATCGCCCCCAACCCCGAATCCGCCGAAGCCCTCCGTGCCATCCAACCGGGATGGGCTGTCAACGGGCTCGCCGCGGCCGTCATCGAAGCCCTGCTGCCGGCAACCGACCTTCCCACCTGGCAACGGGCCATCGCCGAACGACGAGCAGAGCTTGCCTATCAGCTCCGCCGGCGCGGCCTGGTTGTGGATGAAACCGATGCGTGCTGGGTGCTGGTCGAGCACGGCGACCTTCGCTCCCTCCTCATCCCCACCGGAGTCTTGGTCAGAGACTGCACCTCATTCGGGCTCGACTCGACCACTCGGATCGCGGTGCCCGACGATCACGGCCAGCAGCGGCTCCTGGAGTCTATCGACCGGGTCCTGGGATGAGCCTCCGTCCCCTGATGATCCTGGGTTGTACCTCCAACGCCGGAAAAAGCCTGCTTGTGACCGGCCTGGTGCGCTGGTTCACCACCATGGACCCGGGCAAGATGACCACAAAGACCGCGGTGGCGATCGACGGGCTCCCCGAGCTCGAAGCAATCACCGGCCAGCGTCCCCAACCCGTCCTCGACTTCGACCTGCTCGCCGATGCCGTCGAAGCCCACCTCGACACCGACCATCCCCTCGAAGTGGCCAAGCCATGAGATCTGGGCTGGCCATCACCGCCGGATGGGCGGCCGACCAGCTGCTCGGCGAGCCCCCCACCCGATACCACCCGGTCGCCTGGTTCGGGAAGACCATGCAACGCCTCGAGAAGACCACCTACCGAGACGCTCGGACAGCCGGAGCCATCCACACCGCGGTGGGAGTTGCCATAGGTGTCGGAGTGGGCAGGGTGGCAACCAAGATCCTCGGTCGGCTCGTCGCGACAGCAGCCGCTGTAGCGATCTGCGTTGCCGGCCGGATGCTCGCCGACGAAGCATCCAAGATCATCGACGCGGTCGAAGACGGCGATCTCGACACCGCCAGGCAACGCCTCCCCACACTTGTAGGAAGGGAGACCGCCGACCTCACCGAGCCTGAGATCCTCCGCGCAGTAATCGAATCGGTCGCCGAGAACACCAATGATGCGGTAATCGCCTCCATCTTCTGGGCCACCATCGGCGGCGCACCCGCAGTCCTCGCCCACCGCGCCATCAACACCCTCGACGCCATGATCGGCCA
Source organism: Acidimicrobiia bacterium (assembly GCA_050741915.1). GTDB lineage: Bacteria > Actinomycetota > Acidimicrobiia > Spongiisociales > ZC4RG35 > JACCTH01. The sequence goes on along the minus strand of JBOGEX010000123.1, from coordinate 2,866 downwards.
CCGCAACCAGCGATACGACAACTTCGGCTGGGCAGCTGCTCGTCTCGACGACCTCGCTAACTACCTGCCCGCCCGCATCGGCGCCCTCGGTATCGCCCTGCTTGCACCTCACCGTGCCCACGAGATTCATCGGGCCGTCAGAGAAGATGCACCCAAACACCCGTCACCCAACGGAGGGGTCATCGAAGCCGCCGTCGCAGCCGCCCTCGACATCGAACTCGGCGGGATTAACCGCTACGACGACCGAATCGAAGACCGAGGAACACTGGGCGGGACCCGAATCCCCACTACCACCGACGCGCGTGAAGCGATCAAACTCACCAACCGACTCGGGGTCCTAGCCGCCACCATCGCCTCGGCCAAGTGGTGAGGGCCGGCCGTGTGGAGTCCGCTGATATCCGGCGACGGCGAATTGCCTACCAGGGTCGCAGGTGTAGGTGGGCAGGGATGAGGTTGTCCAGCTAACTGATCGCCTCGAGGATGAGCCGGTGGATCTCGTCTATTCCGTCGGTGAGAGCGGCGGGACCCGGCTGGAGGATGATCGAGGAGTCGATTTCGTGGACCTGGCGGTTGGCGATGGCGGGCACGTCTTCCCATCCCTCGCGTCCGTAGATGTGGTCGAACTGGACCTTCTTGCCACACCAGGAGGCGAGGATCACGTCGGGTTCCGCGGCGGCGACCACGCTCGGGTCGGCGATGATCCGGTCCTTGGCGAGAGCGGCCGTCGATAGTTGGGGAAAGACGTCGTCGCCGCCGGCGATGCGGATGATCTCGGCCACCCATCCGATGCCGGTGATGATCGGGTCGTGCCACTCCTCGAAGTAGACCTTGGGCCGGTAGGGGAGTGCGTCCGCTGATGCCCGCACCTTTTCGACATGGGCCGTTAGGTCGTTAGCGTAGGTGTCAGCCTTCTCGGTGACCCCGACCATCGCCCCGAGACGTCGGACGTAGCTGATGATCCCGTCGATGGAGCGGTGGTTGCTGATCCAGACTTCGACGCCTTCCTTGATCAGGTCGCGGGCGATGTCGGCCTGGATGTCGGAGAAGCCGATGACCAAGTCGGGCTCCAGTTCGAGGATGCGGTCGATGTGCGCCGATGTGAACGCGGAGACGCGTGGTTTCTCCTTGCGTGCACGTTTGGGTCGGACCGTGAAGTTGGTTATCCCCACGATTCGGTGTTCCTCACCGAGGGCATAGAGGACCTCGGTGGGCTCCTCGGTGATACAAACGATCCTCTCCGGGTAGGACACGGCAAAAGGCTAGAGCGCGTGGAGGCGCTGGGGAGTTTGGCCACACAGTCGTCGACGGAAGCGATCGGCCGGGTGTCTGCGGAGGTCAAGTAGTTTCTCGCGTGGTTCCTTGGCTTGTCCATCCCCCCGGGCAGCATTCGCAGTCTCGCCAGATCTGTTGTGGTGGGTCTCCGGCGAGCAGCCGGGCAGCTTCGTCTCGGATGAGGATTCCGATCAACTTGCCTTGCGGGGTGGTGACGAACACATGTGGAGCGTCCCGTTCCTGCATACGTTGTACGAGGGGTTGGAGCAGCCCGTCGGGTCGAACGGTGCTGGGCCCGGGCTCCATGATCTCCACTGCTAGACGGTCAGCGTCTGTGTCGAAGCCCGGGCTGCGGATACGGCCGATGGCCATGCCGTCACAGTCTGTGACAACGCATACGTCCCAGCCGCCGTCGACCACCCTGGCCCTTATGTCGCCGATGGTCTCGTCAGGCCGACAGGTGGGGACGTCGGATCTGGTGGCGTCGGCGACCCGCTGCTTCGGATCGGCGGTTCCTTCGATGGGCAGCCCGGCGGCTTTCCAGTCGGCGATGCCGTCGACGTAGTCGTAGACCCGGTCATACCCGAGTGCTTCGAGCCGGCACGCGGCTCGTGGGGACATGTCTCATAACCCGTCGTGGCAGTAGACGATCACCGGCCGGTGGGGGGAGAGGACCGCAACCGTTTCAGCGGTGAGCTGTTTGAGCGGGATGTTGACTGCACCAGGGATGTGCGCCTCCTCGGAACTCGGGTTGGGGGAGGACGTCGACGATCTGAGCGTTCTCGTCTTCGACCAGTTGGAGCAGTTGGATGCGGTCGATGCCAGTCACCACGTCGTTCACTCCCTCTTTGCCGCTTCGATGACATGGCGGAGCTGGGTGAGTGAGGGTGAGCCGGCCGGGCCGTTGTCGGTTCGGTACACCCGGCAGGCCAGCCCGACTGGTGTGTCCTCGTCGGCGAAGGGGTCGACTCCGTCGACGATGACCGTGGGTGAGCCTCGGAAGCCGCGGGCGACTGCGGCCTCGTGGGTGTCGATGAGCTCGGAGCCGATGGTGGCGTCCAAGCCTTCGTCGACGAGCCGGGACAGGTGACCGGCGGTTGTCTTCCAGTTGGGGCAGCCGTCGAAGTATTGGAGGGTGATCTCCATCAGCCGGCCTCAGCTCTTCGGTCAGTTCCCTCGATGACATTGCCCATCCGGAGACGGTTGGTGACCCGCCCGAGCTCGAAGGCCTCGTCGACTGTCACGGTGAACATGTCCGGCCGGCCGGCGATCCAGGCTCGGGCGGAGTCCGGTGAGCTGAAGAAGTGGACCTTGTGGCAGAACCGTTGGATGGCGTCGTCGGTGAGGCCATCCTCGGGAAGGAGCAATGACACCACCGCTTGCGGCGGTTCGAGGCCCGTCACCCCGTCGGGGGTGACGGTGAGTCGTATCGGTGTCCCCTGCTGGGGGTCGGTGGAGGTGACCTGGGTCTGACGGCCGAGGATCTCGGTGATGAACAGGGTGTCCCAGGCGCACCAGGCGTAGACCGTGGTCCCGTCGACTTCGATGGCATGGGTCGGGGTGATGTGCTCGGCGTGGATACCCCAGAAACCGA
>JBOGEX010000122.1:0-4811 GCA_050741915.1 Acidimicrobiia bacterium | reverse complement strand
GTTGCCCTTTGGTCGCAGGAGTCAGAGCCCGCTTGCGGCGTGAATCGGGTTCAGGGGCTCTGTTCAACGTGGCGATTTTCATCCATCTCGGGTGCCGCTGCTGCCAGCGGCATGATTGCTGGGTTCGCTAAAAGCTCAGGAAATGCGCGAGCTTGCCGGCATCGGAGGCGGCGCGACGCGCTCGCCCAAGTAGGCCTGGCCGATCATGTTGAGGAACTGGTAGATCGTGCTCTCCCAGGGGCTGAGGGGCCCCGGTCGAAAGCCGCGGTTGGCAGTGCCACGCTGGACATTCTCGCAAGCGGTCCAATCTTCGCGGTTGGTGATGTCCCAGAAGTCGACGGCATACGCCGGGTCGAATCCCGGTTGGTCGAGCGCCTCGGGAGGAAACAGCCAATCGCACTCGATGTAGGTACGGCCCGGGGCGAGTGGGACCATGCGATGGGTCATCACGTAGTCGGGATGGGGGCTGATCAAAAGGTTGGGAAAGACCCCGATATAGAGGACCTCTCGCGCTTGACCCGGTCTCAGTTGGCGGAAGTTGATCCCATCGGAGGCGCCGGTAAGCGACATCGTGACGGCGTGATCCTTCAAGATCATCGTCCCGCCACACCAAAGTCCAGTCGGGGAAATGTCTTCACCCGAGTCGGGCGGCGTCACCTGGCAAAGCTCGGGATGGATCGACGTGCAGTGATAACACTCGTGGTAGTTCTCTACGACCAGCTTCCAGTTGGCGGCGATCTCATACGAATGCCGTTCCACCCTCACCAATCGTTGCGGCTCGTAAGGGGCGAGGTGCTGGTCGAGGTTGCCGAAGACCTCTGAAAGCGGCGCCGCCTCGCTCGAGAGGTCGAGGAACAACCAGCCGAGCCACTCCCCGACACGGAGCGGGCTCAAGGGCCATTCGGTGAGGTCGAAGTCAGGCGATTGGGTAAGTGTCGGTGCGGCCCGCAAGGCCCCATCGAAACGGTAGGACCAGGAGTGATATGGGCAGCGAATCAGGCGGGCATTGATCGCTTCACCCACCTCCAAAAGTGGGTGTCCACGATGACGACAGACGTTGGAAAAGGCCCGCACCACACCGTCTCGATCGCGGGTCAGCAGCACGGTTTCGTTGGCCTGATCCACCGCTCGCAGCTGACCCGGTTGCAGGAGGTCCTCCGTGCGGCCGAGACAGACCCAGTGACGATTGAACAACTCTGACTGCTCCCATTTGAAGAGTGCCTCCGAGTGATAGGCCTCGCCGGGCAGGGTTCGGCTTTTCCCGAAAGGGGCCAGCACATCGGCCAAGGCCGCCTGATCGATCGGAGCCGTGATCATCGTGATTGAATCCTAGTTATTTGAACCGTGGTTCAGTTTGTTACCTTCGTTTCTATGTGGTCTGATCGGGGGAGGTGGGGCCGAGAGAGGTTCCGCCGAGGCCTTGTACCGCCTATGAACCAGCGCGTAGTCGTCGTTGCCAACCGCCTGCCAATCCGTCGGACAGAGGATGGTTCTTGGGCCCCCAGTCCCGGGGGCTTGGTAACGGCGTTGACGCCAATCCTCCAGCATGGCGGAATCTGGATTGGATGGGCGGGAGTAGGGAGCGGACCCACAGAAAGCTTTCGTTTCAACGACATCGATCACGTCGCGGTTGCGGTGAGTGAGGCCGAGATCGACGACTATTACCTGGGATTTTGCAACGGCACTCTCTGGCCGCTTTTCCATGACGGCATCCGGGCGCCGGAATATCACCGACGCTGGTGGAGTGCCTATCAACGAGTCAATCAGCGATATGCCCAAGCCGTGCTCGAGAACTCAGATCCAGGCGACCTCATCTGGGTTCATGACTACCACCTGCTGCTGCTTCCGCAGATGGTGAGAGAGCAGTCCCCCGATGCCAAGATCCGCTTCTTCCTCCACATTCCATTCCCTCCGGTTGAGCTGTATGCCCGCCTTCCGTGGCGGCGCCAGCTCATGGAGGGCATGTTGGCTGCAGACATGGTGGGCTTTCAAACCCAAAGCAGCACGGAGAACTTCGTCAAGGCTGCCCAGGCGTTTGCAGACGTCGAGGCAGAGGACCAGACCATCACCAAAGGTGGGCGTGTCATTACGACTATGACCGCCCCGATCTCGGTGGACTTCCACTCTTACGAAGAGGTGGCGATGTCGCCAGATACCGAACACAGGGTGCGACGAATCAAGCGCGAGCTAGGCGAGCCCGAACACATTTTTCTGGGGGCAGATCGACTCGATTACACCAAGGGGGTGGATGTCCGGCTCAGGGCCTTTGCCACCTTGTTGCAACAAAATCCACACCTCGCCGACTCGGCCAAGCTGGTCCAGATTGTCGTTCCCTCGCGGCAAACCATCGGCGACTATTCGGACATGAGAGACGAGATCGAGCGGCTGGCCGGTCGGATAAACAGCATTCACGGAGAGCGCCACCGCCAGCCGGTTCACTACACGTACGAATCGTTGGAGCGAGAGGAACTGGTTGCCTACTACAAGGCGGCCGACGTCATGGTCGTGACTCCTTTGGTCGACGGAATGAACCTGGTGGCGAAGGAGTACGTCGCCTCCCGGGTGGACGGAGATGGCGTGCTCCTTTTGAGCGAGTTCGCCGGAGCCGCCCACGAACTATCGCCGGCCGTCCTCATCAATCCATACGACATTGACGGCGTTGCCCAGGCCATGCTTCGCGCCATCGAAATGGAATCCGGCGAGAGGATGCGGCGAATGGGCGCGATGCGTGACACGGTGCGACGCCATGACCTGGCAGCGTGGACGCGCCGGACCCTCGACTCTGACCTGACCGCCATTTCGGCCTGAAGCTTGTCGGCCGAGTCCCTTCCCTCCGCCCTGAGTCGGGTCGCCGACATCAGTGGGCTCCTCGGTGATCATCCGGCGATATTCCTCGACTACGACGGGACCCTCTCGCCGATCGTTCCCGATCCCAACGCTGCCCGCATCGGAGATGCGGAACGTTCCGTTCTCAGGAAGTTGGCACGCCGGGCGCCGGTAGCGATTGTCAGCGGACGCAACCTCTCGGAGCTGCGGGCGCTCGTGGGCCTGAACGGAATTATCTACTCGGGCAATCATGGGTGGGAGATCGAGGGGCCCGGAATTAGCACTTTCCAACACCGGGCCCCCGAGCTCGAGGCCGACCTCGACCGCGCCCAGCGGCTGCTCGAGGAGGGCGCCCGGCACTTGGAGGGGATCTGGGTGGAGCGAAAGCGTTTTGCCATCGCCGTCCACACCCGCAAGGCACCCTGGGCAAGGCAGGCGGCTGGTGAACTTGCTACCTGGGCGGCGAGACGATCGGACGGTCTCCGGACTACTGGAGGCAAGGAGATCTGGGAGCTTCGACCGCAGATCTCCTGGGATAAGGGCAGGGCGCTCGGCCTGGTGCTCGACTCCCTCCCCGATGGCCACGTCCCCCTCTCCATCGGCGACGACGTGACCGACGAAGATGCTTTACGGGTGGCCGCCAGCCGGGGTGGGGTCGGGATCGTGGTCGGAGAGCCGGCCCCAGTCGACACTTCGGCGTCGTACTCCCTCGCCGATCCCGAGCGAGTGTCGGAGTTTCTCCGCCTCCTGAGCGGCGCTATCTGACTTTTCGATCGTTCTCTGGGCTGTAGACGTTGCTGGACAGCGTCTAGAACCCTGGGTTTCAAAAAGGACAGTTTCTTGAACGACAGTTCAGTTTACCTGCTAGAGTCTGGGGCGCCGGTAATCAAAGGAGACTCCGGTGGTGGCCGTAAGGCAGGGGACCGAGACCAGGGCCCTCGATCGAATCATCGCCGACGAACGGGAACGGTTCCGCGTACGCATGGGGCAATCCCGCGGCCAAACCGAGGAGGCCAAAGCCTTCCTCGCCGGCGGGGTCACCTCGAGCTGGCAGATCTCCGAACCGCACCCGATCTGGATCGAGCGCGGCGCCGGATCCCGCGTGTGGGACCTCGACGGGAACGAATATGTCGACTTCCACGGTGGGTTTGGAGCGATGCTGGCTGGTCACGCCCATCCCCTGATTGTCAAGGCCGTCACTGAGCGCCTGACGATGGGCACTCATTTCGCACAGCCGGTGACCGACGCCCTGGCCGTCGCCATCGAGCTTGCCCGCCGCTACGGCCTCCCGCTGTGGCGGTTTGGAAACAGTGGCACCGAAGCAACCATGGACGCGGTTCATCTGATGCGGGCGGTCACCGGTCGCGACCTCATCATCAAGTTCGAGGGCAGCTATCACGGTCACCACGACTCGGTGCAAGTGTCGACCTGGGTCGAGGAAGGACTCGGTTCACGACACCGACCCCGTTCGGTCGCTTACTCGCCTGGGATCCCCGAGGCGATTGTCCAGTTGACGAAGGTTGCCCCCTTTAACGACCTTGCCGCGGTCGAAGAGATTTTCGAAGAGAACCCTGGAGCCGTGGCCGGGGTCATCCTCGAACCGGTCCTGATGAACTGTGGCATCGTCCCACCAGCGGAAGGCTTCTTGCCTGGCCTGCGTGAACTCACCAATCGACAAGAAGCCCTTCTCGTCTTCGACGAGGTCAAGACTGGATTGACGATTGGTCGGGGCGGGGCAACCGTGCGGTTCGGAGTCAAGCCCGACATCGTCTGTCTGGCCAAGGCACTCGGTGGAGGCATGCCGGTTTCCGCCATTGGGGGGTCCGAAGAGGTCATGGGGATGATCGCTGACGGTCGGTACGAGCAAGTGGGCACGTTCAACGGCAACCCATTAGGGATGGCCGCGGCCAAAGCGATGCTGACCGAGGTTCTCGTCCCAGCCACCTACGAGAGCCTGGCCGCCACCACCGCCCGCATGGGCGACG
>JBOGEX010000121.1:0-24888 GCA_050741915.1 Acidimicrobiia bacterium | reverse complement strand
CGTTGAAATCCGAGATTGAAGAATATGGCCGGTCCTGATCCGCTCACCATTCCCAGGCCCATCGCCCATAACCAAGCCCGGGCCGGCGCTCGACCGAAGGCAAGATGCGCCATCAGGCAGGCAACGGCGGCGATGGCGAAGATCACCCCGGTGAGGAAGATCGGATCCAAGCCCTGGCCGATCAGCCACTTGGTCCCCGGTCCCCCCAAGCCGAGGATGACTCCGGCGCCGACGATGTAAGACCACGCCTTCACCCCTGGTGATCAGCTCTCCCTGAGGAACTCAGCCACGTGGCGGCGCACGAGGTCGGGTGATTGGAAATAGGCGAAGTGGCCGCATCCCCCCAGAACGGTCAAGCGCCCGTTGAGCATGCCAGCTGCGATCCGGGTCGGAATCTCGACGGGAACGAAGTCGTGCTCGCCTTGAAGGACCAGGGTTGGGAGGTCAAGCCCGGCGATCAGGGGAAGGAGGTCATAGCCGGGTACCAACCAGGTCTGGTCATAGAGCCGGTGTTCGATTGCCCGCGCCAGGAGGACGCTCGCCTCGGTGAAGTTTGATCGGAGGCGCCCAACGATCTGTTCCAATTGCGCGGGATGAGGGCAAGTGAGGCGGAAATGGATCCGGTAGTAGTCGGATTCGGTTTTCAAATCGCCTCTCTGATAGCCCTCGCTCGCTGCCAGCGAGCAGCTGCTCGGTGTCGGAGAGGGCCCGGTGGTCGAGAAAGTGCTGGCGCAAAAGCAAACGGCCGCGATAAGACACCGGGGCAGAGTTCATGAGAACCAAATGGGACAACAGCTCCGGGTGACGGGTGGCGTACTCCATTGCCAACACCGACCCCCACGAGTGTCCCAAGACCGCGAACCCCTCCAGGTGGAAGTGTTGCCGAAGGCTCTCTAGGTCTTCGATCTCGGTTTCGATGCTGACATCCTCGGGTTCCACTCCCACGGCGGACCGCCCCGCCCCCTCTGGTCGTAATAGATGAGGCGAAAGTCGTGAGCGAGCCGATCGAGCTCGGGGAGCAGGTAGTAGTGGTCAAAGATCGGGAGCCCGGTACCTGCCCGGCGGTGATACAAACGAGCACCGGCAACTGGTAGGAAACCTTCCAGTGGCGCGGTCAGCTCAGGGTTGAGATCGGTGGGCGTGGCTGAACGTTAGGCAGCCCGGCCGCCGTTAGGGAGTTCCCTATTGTCTCCGGGGTGGCGGCCAAACCACCACCAGTCCTCTGGACCCCCGCCCCCGATGCTTGGGAATCGAGCCGGATTGGGAAATTCCTCGGGCGGATTGCCGATCGGCACGCGTTCGCCTTCGAGGACTATGAGGACGCCTGGCGGTGGTCGATAGACCATCTTCCTGAGTTCTGGACCGAGGTGGTGGACTATTTCTCGATCCCTCTCAACCAGTGGGAGTCGCCGCTTGACCGCGAGGCGATGCCAGGCGCGAAGTGGTTTGCCGGCTCGACGCTGAACTACGCCCGCGCCGCCTTGTCCTGGCCCGATCCGGAGGCGGTGGCGTTCATCGCCCGCTCGCAAACCCGGGAGCCCGACGCGGTGCTCACCGCCGGTGAGCTCAAGGCCCAAGTTGCTGCCGCCGCCAACGGGCTGAGGAGGCTGGGGGTCGAGCCGGGAGACCGGGTGGTGGCCTACCTCCCCAATATTCCGGAGTGTTTGGTCGCCTTCCTGGCTTGCGCCTCGATCGGCGCCATCTGGTCATCCTGCCCGCCGGAGTTCGGAATCCGGAGCGTCGTCGATCGCTTCCGCCAAATCGAACCAAGGGTCCTCCTGGCCGTCGATGGCTACCGCCATCGCGGTCAGGCAGTCGATCGGCGATCACAGGTTCAAGAGATCGTTGGGGCGCTGCCCAGTCTCGCTCACGTGATCAAGGTGGGGTATCTCGAGGAAGGAGGGGACTGGTCCTCGCTTACTGCCGAACCAGCCGAACTCGACGTCGTTCAGGTTCCCTTCGATCATCCTCTCTATGTCCTCTATTCGTCCGGGACTACCGGTCTGCCCAAGCCGATCATCCACGGTCATGGAGGCATCGCCCTCGAACATTGCAAGGCCCTTGGCCTGCAGCACGGACTCGGCCCCGGCGACCGCTTCGCCTGGTACTCGACCACCGGCTGGATGATGTGGAACCTCAACATCTCCGGTCTCCTGGTCGGTGCAACGGTGGTCGTTCTCGACGGCGACCCGGCCCACCCAGACCTGGGCACACTTTGGAAGATGGTGGAGGACTTCGGGATTACGACCCTGGGAGCCAGCGCCGGCTACGTGTTGTCCTGTCTCCGGGCCGGTTACCGGCCACGGGAGACGCACGACCTGAGCTCTTTGCAATGCTTCGGCTCGACTGGATCCCCGCTACCGCCAGAGGGATTCCGATGGATACGGGACGAGGTGGGACCCGATGTAAAGGTGGTTTCCACTTCTGGAGGCACCGATGTCTGCACGGCTTTCGTGGGCGGTGCCGCTCTGGTCCCGGTTTGGGAGGGAGAAATCAGCTGCCGCTACTTGGGGATGGCGGTCGAAGCCTTCGACGAGGAGGGGAAGTCGGTAGTGGGGGAGACCGGGGAATTGGTCATCACCAAACCGATGCCATCGATGCCGGTGGGCTTTTGGAACGATGACGATGGCTCGGCCTACCGGGCCGCCTACTTCGATACCTATCCCGGGGTTTGGCGCCATGGAGATTGGATCGAAATCACGGAAAGGGGAAGTTGCATCATCAGCGGCCGCTCCGACGCCACACTCAATCGCGGCGGGGTCCGGATGGGGACGTCTGAGTTCTATTCGGTGGTCGAAGGCATCCCCGGCGTCGCCGACAGCCTGGTAGTTCACCTCGACGACGGCTCCGCGGCCGGATCGCTGGTGCTGTTAGTGGCGGCGGACGAAAGTAGTGATGAGTTGACCGATCTCATCAAACGGACCTTGCGAGAGGAGCTCTCCCCCCGACATGTACCCGACCGAATTCATTTCGTGGGATCGATTCCCCGCACGGTCTCGGGAAAGAAAATGGAGCTGCCGGTCAAGAAAATCCTGCAGGGCCAACCGATCGAGAAAGTTGCCAACCCGGGGGCCATGGCGAATCCCGACAGCCTCACCGAGCTAGCGCAGCTGGTCTCATAGAGCACGGTGTTTGCAGCCAGCGGTCGGGGGGTAAAGCTCTTTATCTCAATCCGAAGGAAACGCTGATGTCTGGGGACGAGCAAGTAACCAAGGATCTGATCGAAACCCTTGAAGCTGGAAAGAACGGTTTCGCTGCCGCGGCCGAGAAACTGGCCGAGTCCGACCTGGCCTCGAAGTTCCGCGAGTACTCGAGTCAGCGTGGTCAGTTCGCCTCCGATCTCCGTTCGATGGCCGGAAGCTAAGGCGACGACATCGACGACATCAATGAGTCGGGCTCGGTCGGAGCTGCTCTCCATCGCGCGTGGATGGCCGTCAAAGATGCGGTCACCGGCTCTGACCCGGGAGCGGTTCTCGACGTGGCCGAGCAGGGAGAAGAACATGCCGTGGCCGAGTACGAGCGTGCTATGGAAGAGGAAATCTCCATTTGCGCGACGTCATTCAACGGCAGTACGCCTCGGTGAAGGCAGCCCACGATGAGTGCGGACCCTGCGGGACTCGAACTAAGGAGGCGTTACTGCCTGCTGAATTCCGAGGCATGTTCTAGTTCGCGAGAACATATGCCGGTATGAGTTTGCCCGCAGAAGCGCCTACATAATCCCGGACTAGTAATCGTCACCAGACCACACAGGGCTCCGGCGTCCTGCTTCACAGCACATCGCGGACCTCATGGCTCCGCATCATTCCCGCTCTTGGGCAGATAGGCGGCCAGGGTTGCGTTGGCCAGCAGCGCCGTCCAGCTCATGAACAGGACACCAAGTGGGATACCGAAGAGGAAGCTCGCCGTGCCCAAAATGAAAACGATCACCGTCACGAAGAGCGCCGGAAAAGGATTGGCCGATAGGAACGACAGCGTGTTGCGCCAGGTCGTTCGCAGCGTGCGATATTCCTCGTCCTCAGCGAACCAGAAGGCCCAGAAGAAGAGATTGAGAATGACCCACACGACGAGGAGAGTCGCCCAAACCCAGCGCAAGATTGTCCACATAGAGCCAGGCACGTCCCGATAAAACCAAAGGTTCCAGGCGGCAACACCCGCCAGAGGAAAGAAGACGAGGCCCCACCTCCACGCGGCCAGCCAGTAACGACGGAAAGGCTGCCAGAAGGTTTGCCAGTTGACTAAATCATTGGCAAGCACCTGACGGGCCACATAGAACATTGCCGCGGTAGCAGGAGGGAGCGCGACGATCGAAAATGCAGCCAGCGTCCAGAGCAGGTTCAACCCCGTCAGAAGGAAAATCTCGCGCCACCACCCGCCCAATGCGGCTCGTAACGCCGCAAACACCCCGCCTTCGATTCGAAGCGGGCGAAGGACCGTAGCGGCAGTCATCGGGGGATAGACGGGGCCCTTACCCCTTGACCCCCGCATACGCGACCCCCTGGATGTAATAGCGGCTAAACAGGAAGAAGAGGACGAGGACGGGGGCGGCGTTGAGCATCGCCGCGACGAGAAGCAGATTCAACTCGGCCCGGAACTGTCCCTTGAATATGTTCAAGGCGACGTTCAACACCCACATATCACGCCGTTGTAGGTATAGGAGAGGGCCGAGGTAGTCGTTCCACATGGCCTGGAACTGCAAGATGAAGACCGTCAGCAAAGCTGGTCGGGCCAGCGGCAGGATCACGTCCTTCAATGTCTGAAAGTAGGAAGCGCCGTCGATATAAGCCGACTCTTCCAGGTCCCGCGGGATAGATCTCAAGAACTGGGTGAGCAGGAAAATACTCGCGGCGTTGACGATGCCGGGGATGATCAAGCTATAGGCGCGATTGATCCAATCCAGCTTTGACATCAGCACGTAGGCTGGAACGAGCGTGACCGCGCCCGGAATCATCATCGTGGCGAGCATGAAAGCGAAGATCAGTTGGCGCCCAGGAAATTGGAGGCGGGCGAAGGCATAGGCGGCCATGGCACAAAACACGAGCTGGAACGATGCTTTCATCACCGACAGTACCGAGGTGTTAAAAATCCAGCGCCAGAATCGTCCGCCTCCTGCGAGCAACGCAATCTGTTCGAAAATTACGGTGGTAACAGCGAAGAGCGCCAGGCTCCAGCCCAGCGCCATAAGGACGCGGCGCCAGTCGGGTTGGGACATGGCCAGCAGCAGGACGGCGATGAGCAGAAGCACCGTGATCGAAGCCCCCACTGTCACCCATTCCACAACGTCCGCGTCCGCGCGAACACTTACGTAAAGGGCCGCGGCAGCCCCACCGGCCAGCGCCAGGAGAATGCTGAGAGGCAGGCCAACAGAGCGAGGCAGCCCCTTGCCTTTGATCTCGCTGGTAAGGCCGGTGAGCAGGAGGGTAAGAAAAGCGGTGAACAACCCCGCCATCAGCCCAAGGGAAACGGCACCATCGAGCTGTGCCTCCCCGCCCACGTCTGTTCCAAAAAAGCGCGGCCAGTTTTCCACCTGCCACTCCTCGCGCGGCAGCAGACTCGGGGGGTAGGTGATGATCTCTGCGTTGGACTTAAAGCTGCCGAAGAAGGAAAGGATGAAAGGCGCGAAGAGAAATAGACCAAGCACTATCAAAAGCACGTAGCGCAGGGCAAGTCCTCCCACCTTGCGAACATCTGGCCCTGCCGTCGCCCCCGGAGCACTCGCCCCTGGAATGGGGCGAGTCTCGGTTGAAGTGCTCACTCCTTGGACCCTTTCTGCGATTTGGCCACGTGCTAGTACTGCTCCGTGCCGCTCTCGATGTAGCGGCGCTGGACGAAGGTGAAGATGAAGATGATTGCGGCGAGGACAAAAGCCATGGCTGAAGCCAGACCCATCCGAATCACGCTCCCGCCGCCGAGCACGCCCAGGGCCTCGCCGTAGACGAGGTAGACAGGAGTCAGGGTGGTATTCAGCGGTCCCCCCGCCGTCAGAAACTGCACTTGGTCGAATATCTGGAACGAGCCGATGGTGCCGAGCACGACGATGAGGAGGGTCACCGGGCGCAGCATCGGCAACGTGATGCTCCGGAACTGTTGCCATCGATTCGCTCCGTCAATCGATGCGGCTTCGTAGAGAGGCGGTGGCACGTCTTGGAGGGCGGCCAGATACATGATCATGAACGTGGGCGCAGTGGTGAAGATATTCAGCGCCATGATCGCCAGCCACGTAACACTTGGCCCACGGAAATACCATTGGTCCGAAGAAATATCTCCTCCGAAGGCGTTGGCAATGAGCTGGAAGAGGCCCCGCGGATCATTGAGCCACTCGATGGCTGTCCACTGTGCGCCGAACAGACTGAATGTCTGATCGAAAACATAGTTGACGATCCCTGTCTTCAAGTACAGCCAGAGGAAGATCGATGATATGACGACGGACGAAGTCACACTCGGGCCATAAAAGACGGTGCGGAAAAACTGCTGACCGCGAACCGACTTGTTCAGAATGGTTGCCAGCATGAGCGCTATGGCGGTCTGGACTGGCACAACGATTATGACGTAGAAGAAGACGTTCACGAGCGAGCGCAGGAAGCCGGCGGTATCGCCGAGCGCCCTTCGGTAGTTATCCAGCCCGACCCACGTCGGGGCCTCGAAAAGGTTGTAGGAGGTAAAACTGATATAGAGGGCGAAGGCGATGATGCCTACCGTGAATACCGTCGTCACCAGGAGGTACGGCGAGAGAAATAGGTAGGCAACCACTGTCTCGTTTTTGACGCGTGCCTTCAGCCCCCTTCTGCTGGACTGTGTTGCCGTACTAGCCATAAGCCTCTCCCTGCATCGGCATTCCGTTTGGATCGCAGTCCATAGCCCGGCTTTCCGGGCTATGGACTGCGGCTAAGGACTGCGAACTATTACTGCTAGGCCGCCTCGTCCAGCGCCAGTTGGGCTTCCTCCTGCGCCTGCTGGAAAGCCGCCTCGACATCCTGCTCGCCGAGGTAGATGCGCTCCAGCGCCTTGCTCACGGCATCGTTGACGCGACCCGTGTTGGATCCCCAGAAGGCCACGCGGGTCAGGTCATAGGTTCCACCTTCGGAAATCGCCTGGTCGTTCTCGTTCGTGATCAGGGTTAGCTGATCCTCACGAGTGGGATAGGCGAAACCAGTCTCCGTGATGGCGGCCTGATTGTCGCGCCCGGTCACGAAAAGAGCGAAGGCTGCGGAAGCATTGGGGAATTCAGTCGCTTGATTGACGCCGATCCCGTTGGTGAAGATGACATCAGCCTTACCCTCTGGCCCCGCTGGAACGGACACTGCACTCCATTCGACATCGGGATAGTCGTTGTTCATGAAGTTGACCATCCAGCCGCCTTCCAGCGTCATTCCGACCAGCTTCCTCCCGATGGCCTCACCGCACCAGCCCGCGCCGACGTCGGACGCAGTTACCAGCGAGCCTTCTTCTTGCATATCCGCGACGATGGTTACGGCCTGGATAACACCCGCCCCGGTCAGCATTGCTTGCGTGGCATCCTCGCTGGCATAGGTGCCGCCATGACTGAAGGCCCAGGGTGCCAAGCGTGCCCAGTCAGCCCCCTGGCAGAAGCCGGCCACATCGGTGTTGTCGGAGATCGCCTGCGCCGCCGCGCGCAGTTCGGTCCACGTCCAGTCACCGGTTGGTGCCTCAATGCCGGCTGCTTCGATCACTTCGGGCAGGTAGATCAGGCCCAGTGTCCCCCAGTCCTTGGGGAGAGCAAAGGTTTGATCGTCCAACGTGAAGATGGTCAGAAGCGAGGGGATGAACTCCTCACGAGTGACACCTGCCTGAGCCATGTGCTCGTCGAGAGGCATCAACTGCCCGGCGCGGCCCAGCGCGGTCATCAACTGGTCATCTACGTAGATGACGTCTGGTCCCTCGCCACCGGCAAAAGCGGCCTTCATCTGGGTCTGGAAGTCCGCGGGCACGGGCTGATAGTCCACGGTGACACCGGGACACGCTTCATTGAAACGTGCAATTGAATCGCGGTATACCTGCTGTTCGGTTTCGTCACCCCAGCCAGAGAAGACGATGGTCGCGCCCTCTTCTGTAGCTATGCCCATGCACTCGCCGGCTGTTCCTCCACCCCCAGCCGCGGCGGTGGTACCAGTTCCTCCGTCGGCCGTGGTCGCCGGAGTCTCCCCGGCAGTGGTTGCAGATTCGCCACCGCCGCAAGCGGCTCCAACGAGGGCCAGCACAGCGATGAAGATCCACCATCGTTGTTTTCTCACGATGTTGCTCCTTCTTTGTTTGTCGATTTCGTTTCCCATTCCTGTCTCTTGCCGTGAAAAGTTGTCGTGAAGTTGAAGTGGTCCCAAGAGTCCGGAAGTCGTGGGCTGACGGCCGGTCCCTCTGGGGTGAGATGGAGTCCGGCGAAGCCAAAGAGGGCGGCCTGCAGGATTCCTCCCTGAGTGGCGGCGTGGATGCCATCGCGGCTATTGCCCATCGAGTCCTCAAGGTCGATGGCGATCGCTTGCCGGAATAGGTCGAACGCCATCTCGGCCAGGCCGAGCCGGCAGGCAACGCGGGCATGGACTGCTGGCGAAAGCGAGGAACCATGATCGGTCCGTGGGTAGTAGTAGTTCCAGTTACGCCGGTGATCGTCCGGAGACCCGCAGGCTTCGGGGAATAGCGCAATGGCCATGATCACGTCGGCCTGCTTGAGAATTTGGGTTCCCTGAATCTCGTCCTCGCCCAGAAGGTCGAACATGCCCGTTCTCCGCGGGACAAACGCCTTGAGGTCGACCTGATCGAGTTCAAAGAAACCCCGATGCTGTTCCCAGACCCGGTTGCGGGCCCGTCGCAGGACTATTCGCTCGGAGAGCCTTCGCCAGTTCTCCAGAACCTTGTCGTCGATCGAGAGACGGGTGGCGAGATCGGCGAGAGTTCGTGGCTCGCGCCTCTTCCCCCAGGCGATGAGGTCCGCGGCAGATTTGAGATGCCAGGCGGCCGACAGGTTGGTGAAGAACGAGTCATCAACATGGACGTGGTACTCGTCGGGACCGATGACGTCGGTCAGGTGGGCGCCGGCGGAATCGAGTTCGAGGCGACTCGCCCAATAGCTGGCCCCCTCTGCCACCATCTCGAGGCCCTCGTCGAGGAGAAAGCGGTCGTCACCGGTCCAACGCCAGTAGGTGTCGACGGCGTATGCGACATCCGAAGTGATGTGCTCTTCCAACTCCCCGGTCCAGATTCGAAGCGGGGGACCGATGGGTGGTTGCCCCCACTCGGGGGTTACCTCAACCCCGTTGCCGGCTGACTCCCAGGCATAGAAGGCACCTTCCCGGCCGTATCTCTTGGCCTTGTAGCGCGCTCCTTCGAGGCCGTGATACCGATAGGAAAGATGCGAGCGAGCCAGGTCGGGCTGAGTGAAGGCGAAATAGGGGATGACGAAGATGTCGGTGTCCCAGAACACGTGATGCCGATAGCCAAAGCCCGAGGCCAGCTTGGCGCCGATACCGGCCTGGCGGTCATTTTTTGCGGCCGCGGCCATGAGTTGAAAGGCAGCAAAACGCAGGGCTTGCTCGGAATCGGCATCGCCTCCCACCTCCATCGCTGATCGCTGCCAGCGCTTTTTCCACGCTCGGGTCGAAGCCGTTGCCTCAGAGTCGAAGCCGGAGTCGGGTCCCGGCATTTGTGTGTTGGCGTTTTCGTCCCGGCGGGCCTGGTAAATCACGTACTTGGTATAGGCGACAGTCTCCCCGGCCTCCAGACCGTGCTCGGCCACCCAACGATGACGGCGTGGCTCCTTGATGACTGTCCCGAGCCCGGGCCCGTAGAACGCCGACCGGACTTCGAGGCGCTGGGTGCCGTCGATGCTCTCGGTTTCGAGCTTCATCACCCGCGTGCTCGGATGCGACCACTTCATGGGGTTCCAGACCGGCTGGACAGGAGAGGGAATAGAGCAGTCGATGCCGGTTTCAATCCGGAGGTTGATCGGCTCGGTGAGGGAAGTGACGGCTACCTCGAGCGCAGCCAAATGTGGTGTGGCCATCGACAGCAGCCGCCGGAAGCGGATCTTGCAGACGCCGGTTTCCCCACCGCGCCAGAGGACCTCGCGGGTGAGGACTCCGGAGGCAAAGTCGAGCCTCCGCTGGTAGCCAGCCGGTTGTCGCTCGAGACTGAACCGAACGCCGTCGATAAAAAGCTCGACTGGAGTCCAATCGGGAACCGCCCCCAGCAATGGGAGCTCACCGGGTGGGCTCACCCACAAGCCCTGGATGAAAGTGGCGCGTTGCTCGCCCTCGTAAGTCTCTTCAAAGCTACCTCGGGTCGACAGATAACCGTTGCCAATGGTGAAGCGGGCCTCGTGGCTGGCCGCAAGGGAGGGCACGTAACGGTTCTCGACCAATGACCAGGAGTTCACAGGTTGGGCCCGCCGGTGCTTCCGCGGATAACCAGGTCGGGGGTGAGAAGGGTGGTGTGCCGAGCCGAGTCGCCCGCCAAAAGTGAAACGAGGGCGTCGACCAGGCTCTTGGCCACCTGATCCATGGGCTGGCGGACGCTGGTGAGTCCCGGCGAGACGAGGCTGGCCGCAGCCGAGTCGTCGAATCCGGCCAGGGCGACGTCGACGCCCACCTTCATTCCCATCTCGGCGGCCGCGGCCATCAGACCCAAGGCGAGGCCGTCCTCCACGGCGGCGATGGCTGTCGGTCGATGCGCTTGGTCCAACAGCTCCCGTCCGAGAGCGAGTCCGTTCGAGAACCCGCCTGCGATTCGGATGACCGTCGAGTCCGTTCCCGATCGGAGCGACGAGCTAAAGCCCCGTACCCGATCGTCGCCGCTCTCAGATCCTTGGGGCCAGGCGACCATCGTGATCTTTTCGTGGCCTTGGGCCGTTAGGTGATCAACCACCTGGCGCATGCCGGCGGCGCCGTCGACATCGACCCACGAAGACGGCTGCCCCTCGAGGGTCCTTCCGAAGGTGACGTACGGAAAACCGGCTTCGGCCAGCATGCGGACACGGGGATCCTGGTAGTTGGTCTCCGAGAGCACCAAACCATCGACATCTCCCGAACGGATCAAACGGCGATAGGACTCAAGCTCGGATTCCCCCACTCTGGGCGAAAAGAGTGCGATCTCGAGTCCATGACCGGCTGCGGCGGTAACGAGCGAGTGGAGAAAAACATCGAGGGCTGTGTTCTGTCCCGCAGCCGGAAGGCGATACCCAATGAGATAGGTCCGTCGGGCTTGGAGGCTGCGTGCTGCCCGGCTGGGCCGGTAGTCGAGCTCGTTGATAGCCGTGAGAACCCGGGCCCTGGTCGGGTCGGCGACCAGATGGGGGGCGTTAAGGACGTTAGAGACAGTGCCGATCGACACCCCCGCCCGATCGCTCACCTGTTGGATGGTCGTTCTTGGCACCCTGAGTTTCTTGATTTATCCGGCTTGAAACGTTTCAGTGCCTATCTTGAAACCTTTCAAGGCGATGTGCAGCACCAGCGAAGCTTTTTTTTCGCGTTCTCGAGGTCGGCTTTGTCGAGGGAAAATTCATCCGGCCGGATGGGAGTGCTCCCCTACTCTCGACCGCCGTGACAGAGCCGGTGGTCAAAGTCGATCAGCTGGTCAAACACTTTCGAGTGCATCAGCGCGATGCAGGACTGGCAGCGGGCGTCAGGAGCTTCTTCCGACGTAGATACGTCGACGTACGAGCGGTTGACGGAGTCAGCTTCTCGATCGAGCCGGGAGAGATGGTTGGCTTCCTCGGACCGAATGGGGCAGGCAAGACCACCACCTTGAAGTGCCTTTCGGGGTTGCTCCACCCCACGTCCGGATCGTCAGCTGTGCTCGGTTTCGTCCCTCATCAGCGCCGGACTGAGTTTCTGCGCTCGTTCACCCTGGTGATGGGCCAACGCAATCAGCTCTTTTGGGATCTGCCGGCGATGGAGACATTCCTGGTCAACCAGGCGATCTACCGGATCCCCGAGCCCGAGTTTCGAATCGCCCTGGAGGAGCTGGTGGAACTACTCGAGCTCTCGCCCTATTTGGGCAAACCTGTTCGCAACCTCAGCCTGGGAGAACGCATGCGATGCGAGCTCGCAGCCGCGCTGCTGCACAGGCCTTCGGTTCTATTCCTCGACGAGCCAACGCTTGGGCTCGACGTCACCGCGGCAGCCGCGGTCCGTCGATTCCTCTTCGACTACAACCGTCGGCACCTGGCCACTGTTCTTCTGACCAGCCATTACATGGCCGACGTCAGTGCGCTGGCGCAACGGGTGATCGTGATTGATCAAGGTCGCATCCGCTTCGACGGCAATCTCGATGAGCTGGTCGAAAAGACTGCACCCTATCGGATTGTCAAAGTCGCGATGTCGGAGGCGGTGCCGAAGCAACGGCTGGAAGAGTTTGGCGAGGTGGAACACGCTGAGGGGCCGACAGCTTCAATAAGGGTGGCTCGCCATGCCACCAGAGAGGTGGCCGCTCGGCTTCTGGCCGAGCTGGCGGTGGAGGACATCTCAATCGAAGAGCCCCAGATCGAAGACGTCATCCGCCAGGTATTCGCTGAAAGGTGATCACTGCCTACAGGGCACTGCTGCGCGCCCACGTCGGGGTGGGGCTGGCTTACCGTGCCCGACTGACAATCTGGATTCTCTCTTCATTGTTTCCTCTGCTGTTGATGGCGGTGTGGCTGGCAGTGGTGGATGAGGTCGGGCCGACGGCCGGTTGGGACCGGGCCGACTTCGTCTCCTACTACGCCGGCGCCGCTTTGCTGAATCACACGACCACCAGCTTCTTGACCTACGCATGGGACCGAGATCTGCGGAGCGGCAACCTCTCCTTCAAATTGCTCAAGCCCATCGACCCCTTCCATCAGTACCTCACCGAAGAGATCGGATTCAAGGCGGTGGTTATTGCCGTCCTGGTGCCGCTGCTGGGGATCTTGACCTTTTGGATTCCCGATCTCACCTATCGAATCTCTCCATTCGAATGGGCACTCGTGGTAGGGGCGGCGTCTTCGGGGTTCTTTCTCAACATGTTGATGTCCATGGCTTTTGCCACGATCGGCTTTCGGACCACCCAAGCCGCCAACGTCTACTCCCTATGGTGGGGGGCGGGTGCGTTTCTGTCGGGCTGGATTGCTCCGCTCGCATTGATGCCGAGCCCGGTGGCGGCGGCAGGTCGACTCTTGCCGTTCCGTTCCTCCATGGGCTTTCCGCTCGAGATTCTGCTTGATCGGCTGGCGCCAGCCGAGATCGCGATCGGCTTCACCATCACCTTGGCCTGGATTGGGCTGTTCTTGCTTTTGTACCGCCTCGGATGGCAGACGGGTATCAAGAAATTCCAAGCGGTGGGGGGATGAGGCGCTACCTACATCTTCTCCGAATTTTCTGGGGGAACACTCTGGCAACCGAGCTTGAGTATCGAACCGGCTTCTGGGCCAACGCTGCACTCAGCTTCTTCTGGCTGGTGTGGGCGGCGCTCGGAGCCGGTGCTTATTTCCGCTTCGCGCCCTCCATCCGCGGTTGGACCTATGACGAGTTACTGGTGGTAATGGGGCTCTTCTTCGCCCTCAACGGAGGTCGACAGGCCGTCATTCAACCGAATCTCGCCCGAATGACCGAATACATCAGATTGGGGACTCTCGACTTCCTTCTCACCAAGCCGATCTCGAGCCAGTTCATGGTCAGCTTTCGGCACGTCGGGGTCTACAACTTTCTCGACCCTGTCCTTGGCTTAGGTCTTGTGGCGGTAGCGCTGGCGCGGCGAGGCGAGCCGGTCGTGCTCGTCGACTTGTTGGGTTTCGTCGTTCTTCTTTTGGCCGGAATGGTGGTGATGTATGCCGTGGCGCTGGCGGTGCAGTGCCTGGCTATTTGGGCGATCGGCTCAGAAGGTCTTGACGATTTGATACAAGGAATGGTCGAGGCCGGCCGCTTTCCCGTGCAGATGTATCGGGGGATCGTGCGAGCCCTTCTCACTTTCGCAATTCCAGTGGCGATGCTGACGACCTTTCCGGCCGACGCACTCCTCGGACGGGGATCGTGGCGGTTGGTGGCGGTGGCGATAGCCGTGGCAGCTCTGCTTCTCGTTGTCACAGCCCGATTGTGGACCTGGTCGCTGCAGCATTACACCGGCGCTTCGTCTTGAGATGTCAAACCGGACCGACGTCTCAGCAGCCGGAGGTCTTGACGAGGACAAGTCGGTACGATGCAGGCATGGCTCTGACCGCCGCTCTTGACAGCCGTATCAACTCAGGGTTCACAAACTCCCGGCCGAAAGCGGTGATACGTTGACGGTATGACCGCCGCCGGCTCGGAGCCAGAGGGCATCGGCCCAAAGTCCGCACCCCCCGATCACCATCGCCTCGGTCTTGCCGCCGGGTTTCTCTTGTTGCCGCTCCTCGGGCTGGCGTTGCTCATCGCTCGCCCCGAGCTCGACGGGGTGTGGGAGCACCATCCCTCCCACTTCTGGCTCGTTCTCGCCGCCGGCGGGATCAATGCAGCCCTGGCTTACGGCACCGCCGGTGCCGCCCACCGGCGCGGCGACGCCCGGATCTTCCTCATCTCGCTCTCGTTCCTTTCTGCAGCCGGTTTCCTTGGCTTGCATGCGCTGGCGACGCCCGGGGTGATGCTCGCTACTGCCAACGCCGGCTTCGCTCTCGCTACTCCGATCGGATTAGTGGTGTCGTCGCTTTTTGCCGCCGCTTCGAGCGCCCAACCCGACCGGGGGATGGCCCGCTCGATCATTCGAAAGGCCCAGGTGCTGAGGGCGGCATTGGTCGCTTTGATGCTGGCCTGGGCGGTGGCCTCGCTTGCCCGTTGGGGCCCGCTCGACAACCCCGCCGCCCCCGAGCGGGCCTCAGGCTCGTTGCTCATCCTTGCGGCAGTGGGAGTCCTTCTTTATTGCGTGGCCGTGGCGCGTTACCTACGCATACCTCGCCACCACGCCTCACCGCTCCCTTTGGCGATGGCGGCGGCCTACACGCTCTTGGCCGAAGCCCTGGTGGCGGTGGCCTGGGGCCGCAACTGGCATGTGTCATGGTGGGAATGGCATCTGCTGATGCTGATCGCCTTCGTCATCGTGGCGGTGGCGGCGCAACGCTCATGGCGGGACGAACGCTGGAGTGGTCTCTACCTTCCGGATACCGCCGCGGCCGAGCGCGAGGTGAGCGTGGTCTTCGCCGATCTCCATGGATTCACCGGCTTCTCAGAAGACCATCATCCACAGTCCGTGGCGGGCATGCTCAACACCTATTACACAGAGGTGATCCCACCTGTCGTTGACCGATACGGCGGCGAGATCGATCGGTTGATCGGGGACGCGATCATGGCCACGTTCAACGCCTCGGGTAATCAACCCGACCATGCTCGTCGGGCCTGTGGAGCGGCAGTAGCGATTCAGGAAACCGCCGACGAGGTGGCAAGAGCGCACCCCACCTGGCCTCGATTCCGGATCGGCGTGAACACGGGATCGGTCGTGGCCGGCGTGCTCGGGACGGCCGGCGG
Organism: Acidimicrobiia bacterium; assembly: GCA_050741915.1. Taxonomy (GTDB): domain Bacteria; phylum Actinomycetota; class Acidimicrobiia; order Spongiisociales; family ZC4RG35; genus JACCTH01. Next base: position 9,430 of record JBOGEX010000121.1, on the reverse strand, counting down.
CCGTACGTTCACGGTCATTGGCGATGCGGTCAATGTCGCCGCCCGTCTTCAGGCCAAAGCCGGGCCCGGGGAGGTAGTGATCGCCGGCCACACCCTGCGCCGGATCGAGGGGGCGAAAGTGGAATCCCTCGGGCGCATCGAGGTGAAGGGCCGTTCTGAGCCGGTCGAGGCATACCGCTTGCTCGCCCTCACCGCGGTCGATTGACAGCCAAGCACCATCGCTAACGTCATCGCGATGGCGCTCGCAGTAGCCCCCGACCGCACGTCGGTCCTTCCCGCCCGGATCAGCAACGCCACCCTCGCTTCATTCCTCCGATCGGTCCCCAGCACCGATGAGGTGGGAGTGGAAGAGCGGGTCGCCTCTCTCTCAACTCGCTCCATCAAAAGAGATTCGAAGATGGAGGCCTTGCTGTTGGCAGTGCGGATGATGGATCTCACCACCCTCGAGGGAAAGGACACGCCGGGGAAGGTGGCGCAGATGTCGGCCAAGGCAATCCGGCCCGACCCCACCGACCCAACGGTTCCCTCAGTGGCGGCGGTGTGCGTCTACCCGGCGATGGTGCCTCACGCCCGGGAGGCGGTGGCGGGGAGCAAGGTCAAGGTTGCGTCGGTGGCGACCTACTTTCCTTCCGGCCAGCTCGACACCAAATCGAAGGTGGCCGAGACAGCCAGGGTGGTGGAGATGGGCGCGCACGAGATCGACATGGTCATCGATCGGGGAGCGTTTCTCTCCGGTGAGTACTTACGGGTGTTCGACGACGTCCGACAAGTGAAGGAAGCCTGCGGCGAGAAAGCTCATCTCAAGGTGATCCTCGAGACCGGCGAGCTCGGTTCGTACGACCAAGTGCGAAGAGCATCGATGCTGGCGATGGCGGCGGGGGCCGACTTCATCAAGACCTCGACCGGAAAGATCCAGCCCGCTGCCACTCTGCCGGTGACGCTGGTGATGCTAGAAGCGGTCAGAGACTTCTACGGGGCCACGGGTGTCCAGGTCGGAATGAAACCGGCCGGAGGGATCCGAACCGCGAAGGACGCCATCCGTTATCTGGTCGTTCTCAACGAGACCCTGGGTTCGTCGTGGATGACACCGGACTGGTTTAGGTTCGGCGCCTCGACCCTGCTCAACGATGTCCTGATGCAAATCCGCTGGCTCAAGACCGGCCGCTATCAATCGGCCGATTACTTCACGAAGGATTGAAGTTGTCAGCGAACCTGCCGGCGACCCCGGCCCTGGGGTGGTCGTACGCCGAGAGCCGGGAATCCGCCGCGATCGTCGAGCTCGAGCCTCGGTACGGGCTCTTCATCGACGGCAAGTTCCGCGCTCCGGCCTCGAAAAAGTACTTCCCCACCATCAATCCCGCCAACGAGGAGAAGCTGGCGGAGGTAGCCGAAGCCAATTCCGTCGACATCGGTCGGGCAGTCAAAGCGGCCCGGGCCGCCTTTGAGGATGGATGGGGCGACCTACCGGGAAAAGAGCGGGCGAAGTACCTCTTCCGAGTTGCGCGCATGGTCCAGGAGCGTTCGCGGGAGCTGGCTGTGTTGGAGACTCTCGACGGTGGCAAGCCCATCAAGGAGTCCCGGGACGTCGACCTGCCGCTCGTTGCCGCTCACTTCTTCTATTACGCCGGGTGGGCCGACAAGCTCGAATACGCCTTTCCCGGCCTAGAGCCGAAGCCGTTGGGAGTGGCCGGTCAGGTAATCCCCTGGAACTTCCCATTGATGATGCTGGCCTGGAAGATCGCCCCCGCCCTCGCAGCCGGCAACACCGTTGTCCTCAAGCCGGCCGAGACCACGCCGCTCTCGGCGCTGACCTTTGCTGCCCTCGCCGCGGAGGCCGGGCTCCCCCCCGGGGTGATCAACATCGTCACCGGGGCGGGGGAGACCGGGGCGGCCTTGGTGGAGCATGCCGACGTCGACAAGGTGGCGTTTACCGGTTCGACCTCGGTGGGAAAGCGCATCGCCGAAAGCCTGGTGGGCACCGGAAAGCGGCTCACCTTGGAGTTGGGCGGCAAGGCCGCCCATGTGATCTTCGATGACGCTCCGCTCGATCAGGCCATCGAGGGGGTGATCAACGGCATCTTCTTCAACCAGGGTCATGTCTGTTGTGCCGGTAGCCGCCTCTTCGTCCAGGAAACCATTCACGATCGTTTTGTCGAAAAGCTCAAGCGCCGGCTCTCGACCCTGCGGGTGGGTGATCCCCTCGACAAGAACACCGACGTGGGGGCGATCAACTCGGCCGAGCAACTGGCGCGGATCACCGAGTTGGTGGAGGCGGGGCGAGAGGAAGGCGCGGAGATCTACCAACCCGACTGTGTCTTGCCCCGCAACGGGTTCTGGTTTGTCCCCACCCTTTTCACCGGCGTGTCCCAAAGCCACCGCATCGCCCAGGAGGAGATCTTCGGACCGGTGCTTTCGATCATGAGCTTCCGCACCCCCGAAGAAGCGGTGGAAAAGGCCAACAACACCCCGTACGGACTTTCGGCCGGGGTGTGGACCACCAAGGGCTCGCGCATCCTGTGGATGGCCGACCAACTCAAGGCGGGGGTGGTGTGGGCCAACACCTACAACAAGTTCGACCCTGCCTCACCGTTCGGGGGCTACAAGGAGTCGGGTTATGGACGCGAAGGTGGCCGTCATGGGTTGTTGCCGTATCTGAAGGGCGTCGGTTGATGACGGACCGGCTCGAGGTTCGTAAGACCTACAAGCTCTATATCAACGGCGAGTTCCCCCGCTCCGAATCGGCGCGCAGCTATCCCGCTCTCGGAAACAATGGCGAAGTGCTGGCCCGGGTGGCGAAGGCGTCGCGCAAAGACCTCCGGGATGCGGTGCGTGCGGCCCGCAACGCCCAAGAGAAATGGGCAGCCAAGAGTGGTTACAACCGGGGCCAGATCCTCTACCGCATCGCCGAGATGATCGAGGATCGCGCCGCCACCTTCACCGACCAACTGGGCGAAGGCGCAACGAGTCCGGCTAAAGCCAGGCGCGAGGTGAGGGACTCGGTTGACCGGATGGTTTGGTACGCCGGGTGGGCTGACAAGTTCGCCCAGGTCTTCGGGAATCTCAACCCGGTGGCGGGTCCATTCTTCAACATCTCGGCACCCGAGCCGACCGGTGTGGTGGGGGTTGTCGCGCCCGAGACTCCTGCGCTTTTTGGTTTGGTCTCCCGTCTGGCCCCGGTGATCGTCTCCGGCAACACGGCGGTGGTGGTTGCCTCCGAAGAACAGCCCCTCCCGGCTATCACCTTTTCAGAAGTGCTCGAGAGCTCCGACGTCCCGCCCGGGGTGGTCAACATCCTCACTGGCTCGGCAGCAGAACTGGCCCCGTGGCTGGCCGATCACATGGATGTCAACGCAATCGACCTGTCAGGCGCTTCGGCGGAGGTGGGAATCAGGATGCAACAAGGGGCGGTCCACAACGTTAAGCGGCTGGTCGGGATCGAGGGTTATACAGACGCGCAGTCGCCCTATCTGATCTCCGCCTTCACCGAGACTAAAACCGTCTGGCATCCGAAAGGTCTCTAATTGACCTACCGCTGCTCTCTATACCGTGAGGGCGGCGATGTAAGTGCACCGAATTTAGAGATTTTGGGGAGTCCTGATGTTTTCCAAGCCAAACTGACCCACTACTCGGCGTTGGGATTGAAGATGTTGTCGGTGACGAACACGGTCCCGTAGTGGGACACCGCCACCCCACAGGGCTCTTCTCCCGCGCTGAATGGCTCCGATTGCTCGGTGGAGCCGGCTTTCATCCAGAAGGCGTCGTCGAGGACACGTCAGAGGACCGCCCACCCCGGGAGCTGTAACTCGCTCACAAGACTTGAAGGCGGCTAAAGTGAGCTGGCACACGTAAGTCGTGTACGCCCTTGCTCTGCCTCCTACGATCCGTCGGATGCCGCGGTGCACTCTCTCGCCAGTTGGCGGTGATCAGTTGCCCCGCTTGCTCGGTGCCTTTTAGACGGTTCAGCTCGAAGGAGTACGCCATGTCCACAAACCTCTACGTCGGCAACCTCACATTCCAAACCGACAAGCCAGAGCTCGAGTCGCTTTTCGCCCAGTTCGGCGAGGTCGCGGATGCCCACATCATTACCGATCGCGAAACTGGCCGTTCCCGCGGTTTTGCCTTCGTCGAGATGGCTTCGGCGGAGGCAGCGCAAAAAGCGATTTCATCTCTGGATGGCCAGGATCACCGCGGTCGTCAGCTCACGGTGAATATCGCCAAGCCCCGCTCACCGCGCTGAATTTTCGAGTTCAGGGACGAATGACCACAGGCCTCTTGACCCGATCGCTCCCTAACCTCTCCGCCCAGCATGGCTAGGCGAGGAGGCGAGGCCGCGCTCAAACGGGCACGGGAGAAGACGCGCTTGGAAAAACAAGACGCCAAACGAGAGAGACGGCAGGCTCGATCCGCCGATGGAGCCGTCTCACCCGTGACCGCCGATGCGCTCATGGAACAGTTCGCGCAACTGAATGCCCGTTACGAGGCGGGCGAGGTCACCGAGGCCCGGTTCACCGAAGAACGCCACCGAATTTTCGTCGCCCTCGGGATCGAGTCAAACGAAGACTGAGGGAAAACCTCAGGAAGTCCCGCGGGTTCTGCGCCTGTTCCTGCCCTGAAGGCCTCCCAATCGGCGGCATCGAATCAGTGATCTTCCCGGCCCTCGATGAATCCTGCGCTTACGTACCATCGGGTATGGCTCGAATTGTGATTGTTGGTGATGGTCCCGGTGGTCTTTCGGCGGCGTTATTTCTCGGCAGGGCAGAACACGTGGTCACCGTGTTCGGTCAGGACAAGACGGCAGTCAACTTCGCCCAGCTCAACAACTATCTCGGCATCGTCCAGGTCGAAGGTCCCCACTTCCAGGCCATCGCCCGTCAGCAGGCCACCGCCGCCGGTGCGACTCTCCGTTCAGAGTTGGTGATAGCGGTGAGTGCCGTTGGGAGGGTCAGCGCCACCACCGAGGGGGGAGAGACGGTCGAGGCCGACTACTTGATCCTTTCCGAAGGCAAGAACCCGGTCTTGGCCCGTTCGTTAGATCTCAGAGAGAACGAGGCCGGTGGCATCGACGTCGATCGGGACTACAAGAGCTCCCACGATCGGGTTTATGTAATCGGTCGCTCAGCCCGACCAACTCGCAGCCAGGTCGTCATCTCCGCCGGAGCCGGCGCCACCGCCGCCTCCGACATCCTGGCCCGCGAGGCGGGCAAAGACGTCCAGGACTGGGACTCGCTTCCCAAAACGGATTAGTAGCGGGCGAAGCTGCGGAGTGGCTGACGAGGGCCGAAGGCGGGGGCGTGACCGAGGGTCTCGAGCAGACGCACCACTCTGCCTCGCTGGGGCCGGAATTCTTCGAGCAATTGCATCATCTCCTCATCGCTACCTCGGGGACGGCCGGTGAGGTGCCAGGCGACGACGTTTTTCAGGTGGTAATCGCCAACCGAAACCGCGTCGGGGTCGCCGTGGCTCACGGCAGTAGTTTCGGCGCTGGTCCAGGGCCCGATCCCCGGTAGTCGTTCCAGCCAGGCGCGGGCCTCGGTCGGGGGCACGCTGGCGAGGCGTTCGATCGCCGTGACGGTGCGGGCAGCTCGGAGAAGAATGTCGGCTCGTCGCTTTTCGATGCCCAACGGGTGTAATTCGTAGTAGGCGCTGTCGGCGAGGCGAGCCGGGTCCGGCGGCAGTCGTAACGATGGATCGGGACCGGGGGCGACGTCTGAAAACCGACGACGAAGCTGGCGGAGGCCGTGGCCCGCTTCTTTGCCGGTGACCTTTTGAGTGAGGATCGAAATCATCAGCGCCTCGAAGACCCGGCCGGTGCGTCCAATTCGCAGGCCCGGATGGATGCGGTGGAGTTCGGCGACGAGCGGGTGATCGGTGACCAGGTCTCTGGGCGAATCGTTGACTCCAATCAGACCAGGAGCCGACTGCAGCGCCCAGTCTGCACCAGGTCCATACGCGGTCGCCATCACACCACCGGCGGCCCGGCGCAGATGGAGCGTGGCGGGACCCTCGGGCGATCGCATGGGTGACCACCAACCATTAGGACGGAAGGACCCGTGCAGGTAAGAAAGAGTGGCCCGGAGGTCGAGACGGAAGTCGATCGGGACGAGGAAGGAATCCACCCAGCGAGCCTATTCGTCTGCTGTCCACTCCTAGGGAGAGAGGTCTGTGAAGGTCCTCGCGGCTCCGGCCCGCGCAAACCTTCACAGTTAGTGGGGCAAGCGGGTTCTGTGAAGGTCCTCGCGGCTCGGGCCCGCGCAAACCTTCACAGCGTTTGATCGCTCGAGACGGGGGGGACCTACTGAGTCAGAAACTCGAGGACTTTGGGGCCGACGACGTTGGGGTCGCGCAGCGCCTGGTGCGGAGCCCCCTCCACCTCGACAAACTCGACCTCGTATCCGGCCTCGGCCAGGGCATCGGAGAAAAGCTGGGATGAGCTGATCGGTACCAGCTCGTCGGCTCCACCGTGCATGAGGAGGACCTCGATCGTGGGGTTGTTGCCCAGATACGTATAGGCCGATCCCGCTTCCCAGGGGGCAGGGTCGTTTTCGAAACGGGTGCCAAAGAACGACGGCAACACCTGACGGTAAAGGGTTGGGTCATAGGGACCTGCCAGCCCGACGAAAGCATCGACAGTGGCCGATCCTGCCGACGCGCACTGGCTACCGAATTCATCCCCGGCCAGGGCAATCACCGAGGCGAGGTGGGCCCCGGCGGAATGGCCGACGACACTGATCTCGTCTGGGGTGGTGGTGTAGTCAGCCGCTTCAACCCGCGCTCCCCGAATGGCGCAAGCGACGTCGTCGAAACTCTCGGGAAAGCCACCGCTGCTGGTCCGATAAGTGGAGTTGAAGACGACCACCCCCTGGTCGGCGAGGTACTCGGCCAACGGGGCAGTAGAAAGCGAGGAGCCGCCAAACCAGCCCCCGCCATGGAACATCACCACTACCGGATAGGCGTGCTTCGTTTCCGGGGCGAAGATGGCCACGGCCGGGACGGCGGCGGTGGTGGTCGTGATGGACGGGGGCTTGAGGGCAATAGTCGTGGTGGTCGGCTCAGTGTCGCCGCCACAAGCCCATAACAAGCACAGGCCCATCCACCAGGCTCGCCTCATCCGAGGAAGGCGGCCGCGGCCCTGTCGACGAGCAACGTCACCGGAGAGGGGCCATTGGTGACTCGTGTGGTGGGCAGGTCTTCGCCTTTGGCCACCCGAGCGAGCGCCTCTGCCTTGGAGGCGCCCCCGATCATGAAAACGATCTGCCGGGCGCGATCGAGAAGCGAGTAGGTGGACGTGAGTCGCCACACATCGAGGGAGGGGACGAAGTTGGCGACGAACCAGCGGTCGGTTATGCCCAGGGCCTCGGTACCGGGGAACAGGGAAGCACAATGCCCGTCATCGCCCATTCCCAGCATGATCACATCGGGCGGGTGGTCGGAGGGATGAAGCGACCGCAGCTCCGCCTCGTAGTGGGCTGCCGCCTCGGCCGGCTCGAGCCAGGGCGCCCATCGCGGCCGCAGATATCGGCCGGAGACTTGGCCCACCAGACTCTCCTGGGCCATCTTGCCGTTGGAGTCCCCATGATCCCACGGAACCCATCGTTCGTCCGACAGCCAGAAGTCGACCCGGCTCCAATCTACGAGCCGTTCCCTCAGCTGGACATAAACCGCAGCTGGAGTGGAACCGCCGGCCAGGCCCACCGAAACTCGCGGTCCCGGAGCTTCCGTGATCAGCGCCGCCAGGTGGTCGGCGGCACCGCGCCCAAGGGAGGATGAATCCTCGAAGACGACGAGGCTCATGAGATCTGGGGCAACGCGTCTTGCAGGTGCTCTTCGATCTCCTCCAGACCACGGGCGTAAGCGTTGAGCTCAGCCCGGAGCGCCGCCACCTCATCTGTCGTTTGATCGGGTCCGGTGGAAGTTAGGGCGATCGAATGGGCTTTGACCGCCAAGGTGTCGATGCCGGTAGTGGTGGCGACGATCCGTGAGACCGCTTCCTCGCGCCTTTGACGAATATTGCTCACCTCGCCGACCTGGGCTTCCATCTCGTCTCGCAGCACACCAGGTGAGAGCTCGCGGAGCCGGGCGACCAGTTGACGTTCGTCCACAGTGGCCAGGAACTTGTCGGCTCGCTGCACCCAGAGGACGGAGTCGTAGAGCTTGCGCAGAGTTTCGGTAACGCGTGCCATCATCCCTTCGTTCTCGCCTCCCGCCCACGACTCCATCGCGTTCTCGAGCCGGTCTCTGGCCTCGAGTCCACTCACCATCAACGGGAGGTGATCAGCGTCCAACCTGGCGAGGACCCGGTCGAATTCGGGGGCCACCATCGAAGCGGCGAGCTTTGGATCTCGCAGGTGCATGAGAGCTGAGGCAACGAACCCCACCGCTGCCGCCCCCGCCACGAAGAGAGCCGAGAGATCGAGAGCAAGGCCACCTCCGATCAATCCGGCCGTGGCCACGACTCCGGCCGGGCTGAACATCGCCCGCAGCAATCGCTTCCCTTTCCGGGTCACGGGGTTGTACCGGAAGACGCTCCCCATGCGATTGCGTCCGGGGCGACTGGTCATAGCTAGAAGTTCGAGATCACTTGCTGGAAGACCTGCTCGATCGTCAGCGGGTTGGTTGCCTGGTAGAGCCTGGCGGCCGAGGCATTGGCGATCGCGGTCAATTCTTCGACGGAAGCATCTTCGCCGTACGCCACCGGAAAGACTCGAACGACATCTCGCTCGTTCGATCCGAGGAATCCCAAGAGGGGATCGAGCTCACACCCTGGCGGGTTGTCGTCGCACATCCCGTCGGTGAGCAGAAGGACGGCGTTGATCTTGGTCGGGTCGAAGCCGTCACGCACGGCCTGCACGGCGGCGCGGGTGGAGTCGTAGAGCCCCGTACCGCCGTCGGCGATGAGCCCGTTGATTGATTCCTCGAGCTGGGGGCGAATGTCTTCGAGAGGGGCCGGTGGGATCACCTCGATGTAATCGTTGTCCCCGTCGAGGTTGGTGGAGAAGATCCAGAGACCGATTTCGTCTTCGGGTTTGAAGTTGTCGAGTCCGGAAAGAACAGCTTGCTTGGCGAGAGCGAGCTTGGTGTCACCCCCGCCGGCGAGATCGGCCATCGAGCCAGAGACATCAAAGAGCATGATCACCCGGGCGGTCTTGCGGTTCTCCTCCCAGCTGTCGAGGAGAGCTGTGAGAACCTCGGGATCGGGAACGGCGAGTTCTGTTTCAGGTTTGCTCGGATTGAGCCCGTTGGCGGAGTTGATCGGATCTCCGATGGCGACCGATGGGTTCCCGGGGCGAAAGCCAAACTCGAGCACTTGTTGCTGGTTCTCGGGGTCGTCGATCACAAATGAGCGGAAAGCGGTGGCGGCCTGCCGGGCGACGTCGGAGACCCAGGGGGCGTCGAGGATGTAGGCGGGGTTGTCCGAGTAGAGAGTGCCCTC
>JBOGEX010000120.1:0-12098 GCA_050741915.1 Acidimicrobiia bacterium | reverse complement strand
GGCGTCAGTGGCTTGGTGCGGAGATGAGCAAACTTTTCGGCCCGGCCCGTTGTATCGAGCCAGGCCTGAACGGCATAGTCAGGCACCGGCTGTCCAGCAATCTCAGTGAACAGGCGGCGTGCGCTCTCCCGCTTACGAGGACCGATTGCAAGGTGGCCGGCTACAAGTTCGGCTACTGCTTTGACTAGGGGGGCCGAGACTTCGACCCGATCGGGACTTTCAGCAGTGGGTTCACTGGCTGCTTCGACAGGAGAGGTGCCGTCACTTGGCAGGCCATCTCCGATCCAACGCCTCGTCACTTCGGCAGCAAGCTCGCGGTACTCCGTACGCGATCCCTTCACAGGGCCCGCGATCGCGTCGGGGAGCCTGTTCCGCATGTCTCGAAGGGCATGCGCGACGAACCAAACCCTTCTGGGAAAGCCGTCATCCATCGCCAGCCGAACAGCTCCCTCATAAACCTGAGCGACAGCTGGTGCCTCCGCTTTCAGCCATTCTAGGATGCGTAGGCGCTGAGGAGTCCAATGTGCGGTGGGGGAAGGTCGCTGGATAGCGTCGGCTGAAACCGCGTCATCGTTGCCCTTCGTCGACGGCACTCTTGGGCGATCACCCGAGGACATCATCTGATGTTGGCACCGGCCTCAAGGCTCAAAGGCCGAATCTCGTTAGAAGATCCGTTAGAAGTCGGGCCACCTGGGACGTCTTCACGTCATATCCCGCCATGCAGAGAACCCAGGCAGTGCCTGGGTTTTCTGGTGGTAGCGGGGGCGGGATTTGAACCCGCGACCTTCGGGTTATGAGCCCGACGAGCTACCAGACTGCTCCACCCCGCGTCGCTCGTCACATTTTAGGGCGTTCCATCGGGTAAGCCAAGCGCCGGGGCGGTGAACGCCCTAGGTCGGAACCGCACTGCCTCCCAGCAGACCCGCCAGCCTGCTGCCTGAGGACAACACCTCGTCGAGGGCTTGCCTCAACACCTGATCGGTGATAGTCGCTGAGTCGCTCTCGGCGGCGATGACAGCGGCTCGCCGGAGTAGTTCTTTGATCAGCGCCGGGCTGGCGCCCTCGGTCCGGCGTAGATGCGAATCCCAATCCTCGATCTGAAGGTCGAGACCGCGACCATACAACTCGATCAGCTTCCGGCGAAGGTGGGGCACCGGTAGCGGGATCTCCAAGGCCTGATCGATCCGCCCCGGTCGAGCGGCAAGGGCCGGCTCGAGCAAGTCGACCCGATTGGTCGTCAAGGCGACAATCAGGTCGACGTCCTCGGCCAATCCGTCCATCTGATTGAGCAGTTCGAAAAGCAAAGGGTTGACGTCCATCCCGGGCAGGTCGCGACTCATCGCCACCAAGTCGACATCCTCCAAGACCACGAGCGCCGGCTGCAAAGTCCGAGCCAAAGCAAAGGCCCTCGACAAGACCCCGAGTCCGAGACCACTCAGCAGGATCACCGAGCGCTCTGGCATCTGTCCAACGAGATACGCCAAGGAATGAGTTTTCCCGGTACCCGGAGAGCCATACAGCAGCAGGCCTCGCTTTAAATGCCGGCCGCTCGCCCGCAGTCGATCCGCCAGGTGAGTCATCTCGATCGTGTGACGCTCCATCGCCCGCAGCGTGTCCGTGGGGACGATGACCTGATCTCGCCCCACCACCGGGAGCGAGGCGAAATGAAGGGTGAAGGCTCCGTACTGATTGGAGCCGAAAGTGACCACTTTCCCCCGATAAACATTGTGTGCGTGCATCAGGGAACGCAACCTCGCCATGATGTCGACGGCAGTCGACTGCTCCAAGGCCATGACCTCGATCTGGCCCTGCGGAGGGTGGCTGTGCTCCGTCGGTCCCCGGACAAACAGCACGGCTTTGCCTGCGGGACTCTCGATCAGCGCGTAGCCGAACTGGATGCAGGCAAGAGCGGTCCCTTCCCCGATCGGTCTGTTTATGTATTCGACCGGACCTGGTTTTGGAGCCCATTGGTCACCCCGCGATGCAATCAGATCCGAGAGGGTGAGCCCGGAAAAGCGCTTGTTCTGGCCGGCCACCCCCCGCCATGGTGTGGACGATCCGGCGAGGGCCTCGAGTGCCAGCTGAAGATTGGGGTGCTCGGCTCCATCGAAATCCTCTGCCAGGATCGGGAGCCCACCCGGATCGACACCGAGAAAATCGGCGAACTCATCCTTGAACGGCCAGGTCGAGCCCGGGAGCCGCTCGAGGGCATCTTTGAGCCACATACCGATCGCCTGCTGAACCTCTTCTGGGGTCGTCACCAAACCGAAACTAGCCGGGGATTTGCCCGCGGCGGCCTAAGGCCGGGGCCCGCGGCCGCCGATTATCAACTCGTGACCCTGGACTCGTCGCGTCATAGCCCCTCAGGCGCCTGGCTGGTCGGAGCCGCCCTGGCAGGCCTCATCGCTCTCAGCGCGATCCTGGGGGCGTTCTTCTATCAGCGATCGGCGGACCGACCGGTGGGCGAGGGCGAGTTGTTCGTCGCCGACGCCGCTTTGGCTCAAGCGGAGCTGGAAAGGGCGGGAACCGAAGATGTCGCCATGACCGTACGCAGGGTGCGCAACCTGCTGACCATCGAGGCGGTGTCACTGGTCGGAGCAGAGGGTCGCATCCTCGCCTCCACCTCCTCCAACCAGGAAGGCGGGCAGCTTCTCAACGGTCTGCTTCTCTACGGGTTGAGCACTGGCTTCTTCTCGGCGGTCGCCACCTCAATTGACGACGAGATCCGAATCGACGGCGTCACCGAATGGGACGACGGCGAAATCCTCTACCACGTCCTGCAACCCCTGGATGCCGGCGAGGGCCTTCTCCTCTACTACGACGTCTCCGAGTTGCTGGCCCGCCGAGCACGTGAGCGAGGCATCCAGCCGCTCACCCTCCAGCTCGTCGGGGTCGGTGCCTTCTTCACAGTGGTGGCGATACTTCTCCTGATCGCTCGGTCAAGCGTTGCCCGTCGCATCCGTGAGATGGAGATCGAGTCGCAGTTCCTCCGCCAGCAGTCGGCCGAGCTCGAAGAGCACAACCGCCAACTCGCTGCCGCCCGCGCCGAGGCCGAGCGAGCTCTGGCATTGGCGGAGGAGAAGAACCGGATCCGGGCCGAGTTCGTCCTCATGATCAACCACGAGCTGCGCACACCACTTACCAGCCTCGTCACTGGGGCTGAGCTTCTCAGTCAGCTCGGATTGCCCGAACCCGATCGGGTTCAACTCCTCTCCCACATGGTTGCCGATGGAAAGCGGCTGCAGGAGATGATCGCCCAGATGCTGACAGTGGCTCGCATCGAGAATCGTGGGCTCAACTTCACATTGCGCGATGTTTCCTTCGCCGAATTGCTGGCGGACCTGGAGGAGAAACATCGGAGGCTTCGCATCCAGCATCGACCGGGCGGGATCGATCCCCACGCGGTGTGGCTGCGCACCGATCCGATGACTCTCTCCCAACTCGTCGCCTCCCTGGCGGACAATGCCCTCAGTCACGGCGCCACCCGGGTCGACTTGGTATGGCGGGAGTCGCTTCCGTTCCGGGCCATGCACGAGGTTGGTCAGAAGCCGGATCCCGCTCTTTTCCTCTTGGTCATCGATGACGGTCCCGGTATCGACCCCGCCTTCCTCCCCCGCGCCTTCGAGAAATTCGAGAAGGACAGCGAGAGCGCCGGAACCGGTCTCGGCCTCTATATCGCCCGGATGATGGTCGACGCCTTGGAAGGCTCGTTGTCGGTCCACAGCTCACACCACGGAACCACCATGGCCATAGGTGTGCCGCTCGGGGGGCGGTTGCTCGTGGAGAGTGCAGCATGAGAAGGGTCCGGTTCTTCGTAGTGGCCGCAATCATTGGGGCCTGCTCGGCCGCCCCCGATGCCCAGAGTGGATCCATGGAGGTCGAGCTCGACGAGTTCTACATAGAACCGGCCTCACCACTGGTCAAGGCCGGATCGATCGACCTTGAGCTGTGGAATGACGGTGAGATCCCTCACACCCTGGTCGTCGCCACCAACGACGGCACGGTCCTGGCGGCCTCGGCCGCCGTCGAATCGGAAGGCAGACAAACCCTGACGGTCAGACTCGAACCCGGCACCTACCAGCTCACCTGTCGCATCGTCTTCCGCGGCGATGACGGCCTCCTGGTCGATCACTACCAGAACGGAATGGGGACGGTGCTCACGGTCGAGCCGTGAAGTCTTCGTTCTCTGGGCTGTAGAGGTTGTTGGACAACGTCTACAACCCTGGGTTCGCTGGTCAACTGAGGGCGGGACCTCGCCGCGCCTCGGCTCCACCGCTCAAAGCCAGCGCCTGCTCGATCAGTGCGCCGGCCACATCTACCAACCGCTGATACTCGGCGAGATCCCCGGAGCGGAGTGCCTGGTCGGCTTCGGCCAGGGCATCGTTGGCCTGCTGAAGCAGCGCCGCCACATCATCGGCCGGTGGTGGGTCCTCTCCGATATCGCCCGCATCCTCTCCGAAGATTGCCGCCAGGGCGCCGCCGAGAGTGGTCGACCACTCGATGCGATCCTCGAAGAGGACGATGACCCGTTCGAACTCGGGGAGACCTCCCCCGGTCGCCTCGAGAAAGACGGACTGGGCGTAGAGCAGCGAATCGCCGATCGGCAGGACGAGGACGTCGCCCTGCAGCACCCGCGATCCCCGGCTGCGCCACAGGCTGAACTGTTGGGAGATGTTGGGGTCGGACTCGATTCGCAACCCCACCTGCTCGATGCCCGTCACCTGCGAACCAGATGCCATCCGATAGTCGATCAGTCTCCCGTAATCGGCCGGGTCGCTCCCGACGAGGAGGAGGCTCACCAGGTTGGGCCGGTCCCGGGGAGCGAACGCCTGAATTCCGACGAACGAAAGCTCGCCGTCGACCTGCAACATGGTGTAGTAGGGCAGAGCCTCGGTGACGAGTTCCGGCCGCCCGGTCACGGCGGAGATTCCATCGCCCACCAACCCCTGGGCCCGGACTGGAGCCTCGTCTTCGTCGAAGGCACCCGACTGCGGGATGGCCCAGGCATCGAGCTCCTGGAAGAAGGTGGGGACATCGGTGACGTGGTAGTCGCGGTACACCTCGGACTGAACGGTGAGAAGATCCATCGGATAGCGCAGGTGACTGAGAAGGCCCTCGGGCATGGCGCTCATGTCGACGAACAAACCGGGGAAGGCCGACCTCCACGCCGCCAGGATCGGATCGTCTTCATCAACGACATAGAAGGTCACCGTGCCGTCGTAGGCGTCGATCACCGCCTTCACCGAATTGCGGATGTAGTTAACCCCTGCACGTATTCCGGTCCCCTGTGGAAGTCGGCGGCGGTCGAGGTTGTTGAGCGGGGTCGAGTAGGGATAGTTGCCGGTATACGTGTAGAGGTCGATTACCCAGCTGATGCGACCGTTGCTCACCACCGGGTAAGGATCGGAATCGGCCGCCAGGAACGGCGCCACTTTGGCAACGATGCCGTCGATGTCACGTTCGGTGAGAATCCGCGAATCGGGACGGATCTGGTCGGAGATCACGATGTTGAGATCGCGGTAGCGGAGGGCAAAAGCGAGCCTCCGGAAAATGTCGGAGAGCTGCACACCCCCGAGGCCGGAGTAGTCGGTGGAGGCGAATGTGTTCGCTCCGGTTGGGTAGTCGATCTCCCCCGTCTGGTTGCGGACAATGACCGGGGCTGAGGCGGTGAAGTCGAGCTCGCCGAAGTAGATGCGGGGTTGGGAGATCCCCATCGCCTCGGTCACGCTCTCGGGAGGGAGCTCGCTCACGAGGTATCGGGGAGCACCGGCCTGGCCGACGAGAGCGGCGTAGCTCGCCACCAATCCGAAGCCGTGGGTGTAGCTCAAACGACGGAGCTGCCAGTTGTCCTCGTCGATCTCTCCGGATTCGAGCTCACGCACCGACAACATCACCTGGGTGAGCTCACCGTCGATCAGGTAGCGATCAGAGTCGACGTTCTCCAGCCGGTAGTACTCGCGGAACTCCTGGGGCGAATAGGAGTTGGAAAGCACGTCGGGATCCCACAGGCGCAGGTTGTCGAGAAGGGCTTGCGCATCGGAGAGCTCGCCGGGCTCGATGTTGCCGTCGGCGGCAAACGGCTGCACCTCGACCTCGTCGACCCCGAAGGCTTGCCGGGTGAATTCGATGTTCCTTTCGATATAGGGACCCTGTCGCACGATCGGGTTGGGGACCACCCGCAGGTTCTCGATCACCGCCGGGTAGATGACGCCAGCCCCAACCGCCAACACGATCCAGGCCGCTCCGGCCACCACCGGAAGGGTCCACCCCTTACGCCAGATGTTGACGATGAGGATGACGGCGCTGACGATCGAGACCGCCAGCAGCAGTCGCAGGGCGGGGAGCCGGGCGAAGACGTCGGTGTAGCCGGCCCCGAAGAAGGTATCGCTCCGGTCCGAATAGAGCAGGCGGTAGGCGTCGATTCGATAGAGCCCGGCTCGCAGCAGTGCCAGAACGGCGAGGAGCCCGGAAACCTGGACCTTGGCCGCACGGGAGAAGAACGACTCTCCCCCCCGCCGGATCCGAAGCGCCCCGTTCACATAGTGGGCGCCAGCCACCGCCAGGGTCGTGACCAGGACCAGGTTGAAGCCCCAGACCAGGAGGTCACGGATTACGGGGAGGCGAAAGACGTAAAAGCCGAGGTCGTTTCCGAAAAGCGGGTCGGTGATCCCGAAGCTCGTCTGATTGAGGAAGAGGAAGATGCGATCGGTCCATCCTCCGGCGCCGCCCCCGATGAGGAGAGCCAAGGCGATCGAGCCCACGAGCCGCACCGCCGGTAGGCGCTGGTCGAGCCACTGGCGAATCTGGGCCAGCATCTCGTCTTCCTCGCTGCCGGGGGCGGCGAGATGGCGCATCGCCGAACGATCGGCCAGGGTCAGATTGCCAAAGATGAAGAGGAAGGAGAGGGCAACGAAGCCGACGACGAGAGCGAGGTGGACGAGCTGTCGAGTCCACCAGATCTCCGAATAACCGACGGAATCGAACCAGAGCAGATCCGTCCACAGCCCCGAGAGACCCGAAGCAGCCAAGTAGAGAAAGAACGCTCCGACCAGGTAGGGAAGAAACCGTCGGCTGCCTGCACCGCTGGCCGGTGGGTTCCTCATGAACATCGGCGAAACCTTAGGTTGGCGCCGGCTTCAACCCGCGGCCGGTCGGGGGCCGAGTTGGTCCGTTCGCATAGCCGACCCGCGCCGTGGCTGAGGAGACTCTCAAAGCCGCTTCTCTAAACGGCAGGAACCAGGGTGCAGGTACACCCGGGATGGAGAGGAGGAAGATGGACAGCCTCCTCCTCCGCCGCCTCCCGGCAGCGAAGACAACCCCGACCCCCAACCATCATCACCGTCTTCAAGCCTCCCGAGGTGAGCGAGGCGGAAAGTCCATCGTGATAGGCCGACGAGGCGAGGTCGTTCACCCGACGCTCAGCCTCGTCGGTTCTCCAGGATCGAAACACCCTGGAGAGGGCGCTTGACAATTCGCGGCCTCCGTCGCGGCCGCCATTTTCTTCGGACCCCAATACCGCCGAGATCTGTTCAACCAGGTCGTTGGCCATCCCGCTCGCCTCGTCCCTTGCTGGAGTGTGAGGCCGGACAAAGGTGCGTCCCGCCAGTTCCTCGGCGGCCGAATGTCCCATCGAGAAGCTCTCGGCGAGGAGGACCACCAGCTCCGGTCGCAAATACTGCGAAGTGTCGTCGACGGTCGGCCGCCATGAGCCTTCCGTGACCCTGACCCCCTCCAGCGCCTGGTTCTGCATCTCGGTGAGCTGGCGCTTCAAGTTGCGCAGGGCCCGATTCGAAACCGGCAGCACCAGCCGCCGCTGCAGCTCGAAGGGGTCGGTGGCGGGAGCCACCCGCTTTAGTGTCGGCGGGGGCGACGTTTCCTTAACTTCTTGCGATGGCTCTCCTGGGGCTTGATCGCCCTCATCCACAGGAACCCCCCGCAATCTCGAGAAGATGGCCCCGAGCTCGTCGACCGAAGGTTGCTCGACCGTCGGACCTGCCTCCGGTACGGTTGCCGGTTGTTCGTCCGGCTCGGGTTGGGGGGCCTCGCTCGACCTGATTCGTTTGACGTCTTCCACCACCTCTTCAAGGTCCGGGCTGGCGGCTTGTTTTTCCTTCCGCTTGGCCACCACACGCACCGTCTCCCCTGGCTCCCAGTCGAACTTGTCGGGTCCGGGAGTGACCACTCGCAGGATCTGTTCGGCGGGCTGTTCATCTGGGCCCGAAAGCCCGAGCCGGGTGCGGCGTTCGTCGAGCTCGCCTTCCATTCGCGCCAAAGAGGACCGGAGAGTTTCGAGTTCGGCCAGGAGCTCCTGACGACGTTGCTCCAACGCTCGGGCTCGTTCTTGCGAGCCCTCGGCCTGACGGCGGGCCGACTCGACGATCTCATCATGACGGGCGAGCGCTTCGGCATGAACCCGCTCTGCTTCCATCCGCGCCACCCGGGTGAGGTCCTCCGATTCGCGACGAGCCGAAGCGGTCAGGCGGTGGGCTTCCCGCTCCGCCTCACCGAGCACACTGAGAGAGTCACGCTCGGCCGTCTCCGCCACCCGACGAGCTTCCGTCTGCGCCTGCTTGAGCAATTCCTCCGAGGTCAGCCAGGCATCGGAGCGGAGATGTTCGGCGTCCTCGCGGGCTGATCGACGCTCATTCTCGGCCTCGGCCATCGCCTCTGACCTCCACCGGGCGGCGTCGGCGGTGGCGCGATCACGCATCCCTTCGGCCGCGTCACGGGCAGCCTCGAGGACCGAGGTGATCTCGCCACCCACCGCGGCAAACTCCGATTTGAGATCACGCTCGGCGAACTCCCCCAGCCGTCCCGCCAAACGATCGCGTTGGGCGATGAGGTCCTGAGTCTGCTGGGCAAGGGCGGCGAGAAAATCCTTGACCTGGCCGGGATCAAGACCCCGAAAGGTGGTGCGAAAGCTCCTGCCGGCGATTTGGTCCGGCGTCAGCTGTTCCATCAGGGGTTCAAGATAACCGGGCAGACCTGATTTCGTTCTCCGCGCTGAAACCGACTATTTGTGGGCGGTCGAGCTGATAAGAACTCGTCTCACGGTGTCCCGGAGAATCGGTCAGGTGCCGACGTAGGCTGCGAGGTGCTGGCCGGTGAGGGTCGAACGGGCGCCGACGAGGTCGGCGGGTGTGCCCTCGAAGACGATCTGACCGCCGTCGTGACCGGCGCCGGGGCCGAGGTCGATGATCCAGTCGGCGTGCGCCATGACCGCCTGGTGGTGCTCGATGACGATCACCGACTTGCCGGAGTCGACGAGCCGGTCGAGAAGACCGAGGAGATGCTCGACGTCGGCGAGATGAAGGCCGCTGGTCGGTTCGTCGAGAACATAGATCCCGCCTTTCTCCGCCATATGAATCGCCAGCTTGAGCCGCTGTCGCTCTCCCCCGGACAGAGTGGTCAGCGGTTGGCCCAAGCTGACATAGCCGAGACCCACGTCGGTCATTCGTTCCAGGATGGCGTGGGCGGCGGGGATCTTTGACTTACCCTTGGAGAAGAAGTCTCTCGCTTCGGCCGCCGACATGGCCAATACCTCGCTGATGTCCTTGCCACCCAGCTTGTACTGCAGCACCTCGGCCTGGAACCGTTTGCCCTCGCAAACCTCACAGGTGGTGGCAATGGTGTCCATGAATCCCAGCTCGGTGTAGATGACGCCGGCGCCGTTGCAGTTGGGGCAGGCGCCCTCGGAGTTGGCGCTGAACAGCGCCGGCTTCACGCCGTTGGCCGTTGCGAAAGCCTTGCGGATCGAGTCGAGCATGCCGGTGTAGGTGGCCGGGTTGCTACGCCGGGAGCCCCTGATGGCGGTCTGATCGACCGAGACGACTCCAGCGCCCTTGGGGATCGACCCGTGGATGAGCGAGCTCTTGCCGGAGCCGGCGACACCGGTGACGACGACAAGCACCCCGAGCGGGATGTCGACGTCGACGTCGGCCAGGTTGTGGGTGCTGGCGCCGCGGATCTCCTGCTTGCCGGTGGGTGTGCGCGCCTTTGGCTTGAGAGACGCCTGGTCGTCGAGATGACGGCCGGTGAGGGTGCCGCTCGATCGCAGCTCTGCCACGGTGCCCTCGAAACACACGGTTCCTCCGTCACTTCCGGCACCGGGTCCCAAGTCGACGACGTGGTCGGCGATCTCGATGGTCTCCGGCTCATGCTCCACGACGAGCACCGTGTTGCCCTTGTCGCGTAGCTGCAGTAGCAGGTCGTTCATGCGCTGGATGTCATGGGGGTGGAGGCCGGTGGTGGGTTCGTCGAAGACGTAAGTGACATCGGTGAGCGGGGAGCCCAGGTGGCGGATCATCTTGGTGCGCTGTGCCTCGCCGCCCGACAGGGTGCCCGACGGGCGGTCCAGGGAGAGGTAACCGAGGCCGATCTCGACGAACGATTCGAGGGTCTGGTGCAGCGCGGCGAGCAGGGGCGCGACCCCCGGCTTGTCGAGCCCGCGGACCCACTGGGCCAGGTCGCTGATCTGCATCGCGCAGGCGTCGGCGATGCTGATCCCCTTGATCTTCGACGACCGTGCGGCCTCACTGAGCCGGGTGCCGCCGCATTCGGGGCAGACAGTGAACGTCACCGCCCGCTCCACGAACGCTCGGATGTGCGGTTGCATCGCGTCGACGTCCTTGCTCAGGAACGACTTCTGGACCTTGGGTACCAAACCCTCATAGGTCAGGTTGATGTTGTCGAGCTTGACCTTGCGGGTCTCGCCGTACAGGAAGTCCTGTCGCTGTTTCTTCGTGAATGCGGAAACGGGCACGTCGATCGGCACCACCGCGCCGAAGATCCGCACGTACCAGCCGTCCGCGCTGTAGCCCGGGATGGTGATCGCGCCCTCGGCGAGCGACTTGCTCTCGTCGAATAGTTGCGTCAGGTCGATGTCGGTCACGCTGCCCATCCCCTCGCAGCGCGGGCACATGCCACCGGTGAGGGAATACGTCTCCACCTTTGGCTTGTCCTTGCCCTCGCCCCGGGCGACGGTGATCGTGCCCCTGGCCGTCACCGAGGGGACGTTGAAGGCAAACGCGCTGGGGGAGCCGATCTGCGGGCGCCCAAGCCGGCTGAAGAGGATGCGCAGCATCGCGTTGGCGTCGGTGGCAGTGCCGACCGTGGAGCGTACGTTGGCGCCCATCCGCTCCTGGTCGACGATGATCGCGGTCGTCAGGCCGTCGAGTACGTCGACCTCGGGCCGCGCCAGCGTCGGCATGAAGCCTTGCACGAAGGAGCTGTAGGTCTCGTTGATCAACCTCTGCGATTCGGCAGCGATCGTGTCGAAGACGAGGGAGCTCTTCCCCGATCCCGATACCCCGGTGAACACCGTCAAACGGCGCTTGGGGATCTCGACATTGACGTCCTTGAGGTTGTTCTCCCGTGCCCCGGTTATCCGGATGAAGTCGTGGCTGTCGGCAAGCTGCAGCGCAGGCGGCGCGTCCGTCTTCCTGGCGTTGCTCAGCTCACGGCTTTCTTGACGAGGGCGGCGATCGTCTTTTCGTCGGCGGCGGTCAGCTTCTTCAACGCGAAGGCAGTCGGCCACATGGCCCCTTCGTCGAGGTTTGCCACATCGTTGAAGCCCAACGTTGCGTATCTCGCCTTGAACTTCGCAGCACTTTGGAAAAAGCAAACGACCTTGCCGTCTTTGGCATACGCAGGCATCCCGTACCACAGCTTCGGCGAGAGTTCTGGCGCGCTGGCTCTCACGATCTCATGGAGCCGCTTGCCCATGGCGCGATCCGGTTCCGTCATCTCGGAGATCTTCGCCAGCACAGCGCTCTCCCCGTCCGCCCTGGCGCCCGACTTCAGCTCTTGGACGCGCTCCTTCATCGCATCCCGTTCCTCATCTGTGAATACCTTGGACGTCTTGCCTCCCGCGGTCGTGCTCTGGGCGGTGCTCTTGGTCACCTTCTTTTCCATATCCACTCCTTCATGGTGCCGATCGTGCAGGTAGTCGTTGTTATTGCCGGACGGATCGGGGCCGCTCCTGGATGCGGACCAGGTCCCCCACGGGGTCACGGAAGGCGCAGTCGCGAACGCCGTACGGCTGCTCGGTCGGCTCCTGGACAACCTCGGCGTCGCTGGCCTGCAGCCGCGCGAAGACG
>JBOGEX010000119.1:0-6880 GCA_050741915.1 Acidimicrobiia bacterium | reverse complement strand
TGGACCCAGCACCGTCGGAAGCATCGTGGCGTCCAGTTGAACCTCGGACAGCGAAAGAACGTCAGCCGAATATTCCTCGCCGGCGGAGGACCACCAACCCGTGCCCGAGGCGTCGCCGCGATCGGTCGTACGAACCCCGGTAAGCCGGGTGTTGATGAAATCATGGGGAAGCAGGACTGCCACGGTCGCCTTCGCCACATCTGGCTCGTTGCGTCGCAGCCAGGCCCATTTGCTGACCGTGTAAGACGCGACCGGCACTAGCCCGATTCGGTCGGCCCAAACCCCAGGTCCGCCCAATGCCTCGACCAAGGTGCGAGCCTCACCCGCCGCCCTGACATCATTCCACAGCAGCGCCGGCCGCAGGGGCCAACCATCGGCGCCAAGCGCGACCAAACCGTGTTGCTGACCGCCTACCGAGATTGCGCTCACCTCGGCGGACCGGCCCGCCTGAGCGAGTGCGTGAGATAGCGCATCCCACCACTGACTCGGGTCCGTTTCCCGCGCTCCTCCGACACCCGCTACCTCGTGGGAGAACCTCCCCGTCGCCACCACTGAGCCATCGTCGGGATCGACGATGAGCACTTTCGTGGCTTGGGTAGAGCAGTCGACTCCGGCAACGAGCTGCATCTAAAGGCGCCGCTTTCGAGCGAACGGCTTAACGAGCACCACCAGCGATCTCCAGATTCACGCCGGTCAGATAGGAGGAATCATCAGCGAGGAGGAATCTCACGCACGCTGCTACCTCATCGATACTGCCGTAACGTCGCATGGGGACCTGGGAAATCATCTGATCGGCTACCTCATCACTCGATCCTCTGTAGTACTGGGAACTAGCGGCCGCTTGTGCTTCAACCTGGCGCGTCCACATTCGCCCTGGTCCGATAAAGGCGGGCGAAACAGCGTTGACTCTGATCCCATATGGAGCCAGGTCCTTGGCGGCTGCGAGTGTCAGGCCTATCACCGCTGCTTTGGAAGCGCTGTAGGCCGGCATGTTGGGAGCGCCGCTCACTCCCGCCATCGAAGCTGTGTTGACGATCGACCCTGAGATGCCAGCCTCAATCATCACTCGGGAGACAGTGGTCAGCACGTTCATGGCCCCCAACACGTTGACTGCGATTATGGGCCGGGCGTCGGCCCCAGGATATTGGTAGATCGGGAGAAACTCACCCTGGACCCCGGCATTGTTGAAGACCAGCGAAGGTGCGGTCAACCCTCCCACCGCCTCGGCCACGGCCGCATCGTCGACCACATCGAAGGTGATCGTCTTGACGTCGGTCGTCAGCCGCCGGCATTGCTGGCCGAGCTCGGCCAGACGGTCCTGGGTTGAGGGGTGATCGGCCAGCAACAGTGCGCAACCCTCACGAGCCAGGCCCATGGCCACGGCTCCGCCGATGTCCCCGGCCGCCCCAGTCAACAGGGCCTTCCGACCGGCCAGGCCCTTCATACGCCGAGCGCGTGACTCAGGCCATCAAAGAGGTCCGGTCGAGCAGAGATGAGGAGGTTGGCTCCGTTGGCTTCGGGAGCCTGCACCCGAGCTCCTGCCTCTGCTGCAATCAGGGCGCCGGCCGCGAAGTCCCAATATCTGAGATCGCTTTCGTAATAACCGTCGAGCCGCCCACACGCCAGCCAGCAGAGTTGCAATGCCGCCGAACCGAAACAGCGCACGTCCCTAACCAACGGAAGCAGCCGGTGAATCATCTCCCCCTGGCGTCCACGGAGCGCTTCGTCGTAGGAGAACCCGGTGGCGATGAGCGCCTGGCTCAGATCGCCGCCATCGCGAACGCCGATGGGTTGGCCGTTGAGCCGCGCACCCCGACCCGCAGACGCCGAATAGACCTCTGGTTGATAGATGGAAACGACCGCGCCAGCCACGACCTCGTCGTCGACGGTGGCTCCGATACTGACCGCCGCCAGCGGTATGCCGAAGAAGAAGTTGACCGTACCGTCGATGGGATCAATGACCCAGCTAACCGCGCTGTCTCCGATCCGCTCTTCCAGTTCCTCGCCGACAAATCCCGACCCGGGCACGAGCGAGGCCAGCCGTTCGCGAATGAATTTCTCGGCCGATAAATCGGCGTCGGTCACTACATCGGTTGGCGTTGATTTGACCCGGGCGACTTGTTCGCGACCGACCGTTCTTCTCACTCGAGCCGCCGCGGTTTCGGCCACCTCCACCGCAATTAGCTCCAATTGCTGAGCTTGGCCCAAGGATGTCGCAGTTTGACTCTGCTCAGGCACGACGTACCGAGGGCCCGAGTTCTCCGAAGACGGCGGCCGTAGCTTCATCGAGACCCGAATCGGTGATGATCACATCGACCTCCGCACAGGCGGCAATCCTGACAAGCTGATCATTGCCGAACTTGGAGTGATCGACCAACACCACCGACCAGCGGGCCGCAGCCATCATTGCCCGCTTGACCGCCGCCTCGGAATGAAACGGGGTAGAGAGGCCGTGATCAGCCGAAATGCCATCACAGCCAATGAAGGCGACATCCACCTTGAGCTCGGAAAGAGCTTGCTCGGTGGCCGCGCCTACCGCAGCCAGCGTGTTTTTTTGCAGCACTCCGCCCAAAAGGATCACCTCGGTGAGCTCTCTTTGCGAGAGGATTTGGGCGTTCAGCGTCGAATTGGTCACCACCGTCAGCTTCAACTCGGAAGGCATGGCTTCACACAACATCGCCGTCGTGCTCCCGGAGTCGATCAGCACGGTGCCTTCGCTCGGCAGCTCCTCGAGTGCCAGATGCCCAATGCGCCTTTTCTCGTCGATTAGTCGCTGGTGTCGAACCGCCAGGCGGGGTTCGAAGCGAAGCGTCTCACGAGGCACGGCTCCCCCGTGGACCCGGCGAACGAGACCCTGGCGTCCGAGCTCGGTGAGGTCCCGGCGGACGGTTTCAGTGGTTACAGCGAACCGATCGGCGAGGTCGGACACCTCAACTCTGCCCTGCTCGACAATCAGACGGACGATCTGATCCTGACGCTCGCTTTGAAACCGAACCCCGAGCTCGCTCGTGTGCTGATCGGTTTTGTCGGATATTGAGGTCACCGCGGGTTCGCTTCGGATGCTCCCACGGCCGAGTCGAGAGTCAGTAGGACTCCCTTGGTGCGAAGCGAGGCAAGGGCGCGGGTAAAAGCGTCGACGAATCTCCGGTCGGCCCGCAGATCATCCCCGAAGACCGACCGGTATTGGAGAAAGCTGGCAGGCTCGGTCAAGGCTCCGGCAGCGTAGGCACGGGCCGTCGGAAGGTCGGGATCGGATGAGTGCGAAATCTTCGAGCCGTCGTCAGCGGTGCCGTTGAGATACTGGCACCAGCCCGCCAGGGCTAATGCCGAGAGTTCCACCGGACCCCCTACTGCAAGCTGCGCACGCACCGTCGGCAACAGGAACTTGGGGAACTTGGCCGAGCCGTCGAGGCAGAGGCGGGCAATCTGATCGCCGATGGTGGGGTTGGAGAATCGCTCGATGAGCGAGGCTTGGTAAGTGGGGACGTCGATGCCGGGAACCTTGGGCAGGACCGGTCCGGCTTCTCGTTCCAGGAAGCGCAGCAGGAACCGGTTGATCCCGGGCTCGGACATGGCCGTGTGGACTTTTTCGATGCCCGCCAGGGCCGCCAAGTAGGCCATAGTGGAGTGACCGGCATTGAGCATACGGAGCTTCATCAGCTCATAGGGCTCGACATCGGAGGTGACCATGACGCCGACGTCCTCCCAAGGGGGTCTCTCGGCGGCGAACTGATCCTCGATCACCCACTGCCGGAAAGGCTCGGTAACCACCGGCCACCCGTCAACAATCCCGTATTCCTTCTCGAGCCAGGTGCGGTCTGCATCGGTCGTGGCGGGAGTGATCCGATCGACCATGCTGTTGGGGAAGGGGACTGATTCTTCGATCCAGTTCCGAAGCAACGGGTCACGGTCCTCTGCCACCCCCAACGTTGCTGCCCGAGCTACATCGCCGTTGCCGACCACATTGTCACAACTGATCACCGTCACGGGGCCCGAGCCGTTGCGCATCCGAAGCTCAAGGGCAGACACGAGAATGCCGAAGGCGCTGCCGGGACCGGCGGGGGCGACCTTGGGGTCGTAGATGCGGGTTTTCTCGTCAACCGGATATCCACCCTCGGTGAGAGTTAGCGAAACGAGACGGGTCCCGGGTTCTGCGATCTGGCGAATCAGTCCCGATGTGGTCGGCGAGGCGTGGATGTAATCGACCAGGCTCCCGATCACACTGACCGTTGTTGCAGCCGCCGAGCGCACGATGAGCGAGTACAGGCCATCTTGGGAAGCAAGCACCTCGGCCATCCGCTGGTCGTGCGGAAGCACCCCACTTCCGACAATCGCCCACGACCGCAGCCCGGCGTTGCAGAGCTCGTGGATGTAGGTGGCGAGGTGGGCCCGGTGAAATCCCCCAACCCCGATGTGAACGATCGACCGCAAGAGACCGTCACGTTCGTATTTGGGGACAGGCACCAGCGAGTCGAGGCTGGGAAGGGCCTTCTGGTGGAGGGGGAGCGAAAGTCGCGGTGTGGCCATCTCTTTCCTTATTCCAACATCAACTAAACCCACTGGCGTGGGATTACTTTAGAAAGTTGCCATTCTTGGTTGCAAACGGGCATAAACCCAACTATATATCGCTGGGAGCCGCAAGGCCACCAGAAGTCGACCCCAAAGAAGGAGAATTCGATGAGAGAAAGCAAGCAGCGAGTGAGCCGGCGGGGAATGATCCTTCTCGCCGCTCTGGCACTGATCGCCTTTGCCTGTGGGGGCACAACCGCCACTACCACCGAGCCTGGCGGCACCGCCGCTCCCGGGGATACCCAGCCTGCCGGTGACCGCAGCATCAACGTTGCCATCGTCGGCAACCCGCAGATGGAAGACATAGCCAGCCTCACTCCCGAGCTCTTCACCGCTGACACAGGCATCGCCGTTGAATACACGGTGCTCGTCGAGCAAAACCTGCGTGAGATCGTCACCCGGGATGTCGGAGTCGGCGGATCGCAGTTCGATGTAGTCATGATCGGGATGTTCGAAGCTCCCCAGTTCGGCCAGAACGGGTGGCTGGCCAACCTCACCCCTTATGCAGAGGCCGACACCGAGTACAACTTCGACGACCTGATCCCCACCGTTCGCGATGGCCTCTCATTCGACGGCGCCCTTTACGCGGCGCCGTTCTATGCCGAGTCGTCGTTCCTGATGTACCGACAGGACGTGATTGACGAAGCCGGGCTGACGATGCCCGAGGCGCCCACCTGGGACGAGGTCGCCGAGATCGCTCGCGCCGTCGACTCCGACGAGATGGCCGGGATCTGCCTCCGGGGAAAGCCCGGCTGGGGAGACCTCGGTGCCTCGTTTACCACTGTCCTCAACACCTTCGGTGGTACGTGGTGGGCCGCCAACCCCGACGGCTCGATCGGTGCCGCTCAGGTTGACCAACCCGAGTTTGCCGAGGCGCTGAACTTCTATGTCGACCTCGTCAACGACGCTGGTCAGGACGATGCCGCCAACTCCAGCTTCAACGAGTGCCTGGGGCTCTACCTGAACGGTCAGGTCGCCATGTGGTACGACGCCACGGTCGCCGCCGGACTCCTCGAAGCCGAGGACAGCGCCGTTAAGGGGCTCAATGGCTACGCGCTCGCTCCGAGCAAGGTAACCGATACCTCCGGCTGGCTGTGGGCGTGGGCGCTGGCCATTCCGGAGAACGCGGCCGATCCTGACACGGCCTGGGAATACATCAGCTGGGCCACGAGCGCCCAGTACATCGAAGCCGCGGGCGAAGCACTCGCCGGTGGCTGGGCGGCCGTACCGCCGGGAACCAGGCAGTCCACCTACGACAATCCCAACTATCAGGAGGCGGCCGCGGCCTTCGCCCAGAAGACCTTCGATGCCATGGTGGCCGCTCCGGTTAACAACCCGGGTACCACGCCACGGCCGGGTCTACCGGCGGTGCAGTTCGTCGGCGTCCCCGAGTTTCAGGACGTCGGCACTCGCTGCACCCAGGAGTTCTCGGCGGCGATCGCGGGCGGGCAAAGTGTCGAGGACTCGCTAGTTGCCTGCCAGGCGATTGCCTCGGAGGTGAGCTCCTGAGCTACGGGCAGTTAGTTGAGTTGAGAAATAGTTGAGCTGAGAGGAGGCAGGGGAAGAATGGCAACCATAGCCGCAAGCAGACCGACGACAACCGAGAAGGGTGCTGCGCGCAAAGAGGCGTGGATTCGTCGCCTTCCCCTGCTTCCTGCTCTCCTCTTCACGATCGTCGTCACCCAACTCCCCTTTCTTCTCAACATCTACTACAGCCTCACCGATTGGAAGGTCGTTCCTCCGACCCCCCGGACCTTCAACGGGCTTTCCAACTATGGAGAGCTTTTCACCAACCAGTTTTTTCGCGAGGCCGTCGTCACTAGCGCGATCATGGTGATCGCTTCGGTGGTGCTGGCGGTGTTGGTCGGCATGGGGTTGGCGTTGCTGCTCGACCGTGAGTTCTTTGGTCGCGGTGTTCTGCGAACGCTCCTTATCACCCCGTTCCTGATGATGCCGGTGGTGGCGGCTTTGATTTGGAAGCATCAGGTGCTCAATGCTGGATTTGGCATTCTCAACTGGGTGGTGGAGAGATTCGGGGGAGAGCCGTTTGAGTTTGTCAGCAGGCTTCCCCTTTGGTCGGTGGTGGCGGTGCTGGTCTGGGAGTGGTCGCCCTTCATGATGCTGATCATCCTGGCCGGGCTCTCGGGTCAATCCACCGACTCGCTCGAAGCGGCGCGAGTGGATGGGGCCTCGAGCTCCAAGATCTTTTTTAACATCACCCTGCCCCAACTGCGGCCCTTCATCGAGCTGGGTGCGCTTCTCGGTTCGATCTACCTGATCCAGGTCTTCGACGAGATCCAGGTGCTCACCG
>JBOGEX010000118.1:0-7666 GCA_050741915.1 Acidimicrobiia bacterium | reverse complement strand
ACGTGGGGAGAGTATCGAGTGTTTCCCGTCCCAGAATCATCTGACGACGAGGGCGTCGACCGCCACCAGGCTGTCGGGGCCGACGATCAGCGGGTTGACATCGAGGGACGAGACCAGATCACCGATCCCGACGGCGAGACGCGAGAACCCAGCTATCGCCACCACTACTTTCTCCCTCGCCAGGGGGGCGCGGCCTCGATAACCTTTCAGTAGGCGATCGAGGCGAAGAGAAGCCAGAAGAGCGCTGGAGCCCTCTTCGTCGAACGGGGGCCACCCCCAGGCGCGATCCGCAACGAGTTCCACCAGCACCCCGCCGGCTCCGATCATGACGACAGGCCCTACCTGCGAGTCGTTGACCAATCCCAACGCGACCTCGACGCCAGGTGGTGCCATCTGTTGGACGGCAATCGGCCGGGCGAACGGCGACAGTTGGTTCCAGGCAGATGCAACCTCATCTGCGTCAGCCAAGCCCAGGCGGAGACCTCCGTGTTCGGTCTTGTGAGCTATCCCCATCACCTTCAGCGCCACCGGGTATCCAACCCAAGCGGCGGTTGCCAGCGCTTCCTCGGGGGTTCGGCAGAGATGGAGTCTCGCCACCGGGATCCCGGCCGTGGCGATCATCTCCAAAGCCTCGACCTCATCAACGGCCCCCGCCCCCAGCCGGTCGCGCCAGGATTGCCAAAGCGGGTCAATGCCAGCTCGAACCGGCGTTACGGGACGGTGATAAAGGAGATGCCGGAGCGCTCGCAGCCCGGAATCCATTCCCTGCAAGAGAGGCACTCCGGCTCCTGCCAATACTTGGGCCTGACCATGATCGACCGCGGCACTCAGGTTGGCAAGGACCGCCAGGGGCTTTGGGATCGTGGCTGCCACTTCCACTGCCACCGCGGCATAGCCCGGACCGCCGTCTTCCTCTGAAGTTAGGTCGACGGCCAGCGCCACTGCCCCCACGGCCTCGTCATCGGACAGCGCTCGCAGGCAACCGGCGAAAACATCGATGGCGGCGCGACCTGTTCCCCACGCATCGACCGGGTTGTCGGGCTCCAGTCCCTCGTCAAGCAAGTCGGCGAGCCGGGCGCGGGTCGATGGGCTGATCGCAGCCAGCTCCACTCCGAGCTCGCTCGCCCGATCGAGCAGGAGGGTCTTCTCTCCTCCCGAGTCGTGAACGGCGCCGAGTGAAGAAGTTGTCGCTCGCCTACTGCATGCAAAGAGGGCCAGCGTGTCGGCCATCTCGTCTATTGAGTCGACCAGATGGATCCCATGAGCACGGGCGAAGGCGGCGAAAGGTTCGTAGGCACCCGCCAGTCCCGCCGAATGAGTAGTAACCGCAGCTGCTCCGTTCGCTGACCGGCCGACCTTCAACACGACCACCGGCACGTCGCGCTCGGCAGCCTCGCCAAAGGCCGCCGTCAGCCCCTCGCGATCTCGGACGGTCTCGAGGAACATCCCCACTGCCCGCGTCTCCGGTTGGGCGAGGGCATAGCGGAGATAGTCGCTGGCGGTGGTCGTGAGTTCGTTCCCCGAGGAGACCACCAGGTTGAAACGAAGATGGCGATGGTTGTGCAACATCGCCGAGAAGAGCGAGCCGGAGTGAGAGATGAAGGTAAGCCCACCGGGTCGAAGGTCTAGGGGCTGATAGAAGCCGCAGATCCGAAGCGATCGTGTCAGGTTGAGAAAACCCATCCCGTTTCCGCCCACCACCGGTAGGTGGGCGAGCCGTCCGGCGAGCCAGGTCTGCAGTGGTTCTCCCGTGTGCAGTTCCCCGAAGCAACTGGCGAAGATGGCGAGCGATCGAACTCCTGCCGCCAGGGCCTGGTCCGTCTGTTGGGCCAGGTGGTTGTTGCCGACCGCCAGCACCGCCAGGTCAACCGCTTCTACCAGCATCGACTCGCAACGAAGTCCGTCGATCTCAGAGTGGTTGGGATTGACCAGGACGACCCGCCCCGAATAGCCACCGGCGCGCAGCTGATGCAACGCCTCGTGACCGACCGAGCCCGGCTTGGGCGAGGCTCCAACCACCGCGACTGATTTCGCCTCGAGCAGCGGCGCCAGGTCGAGTGCCATCGACGAGGGTTAGCCGGTCTTGACGCCGACCTCGAGCGTTTCCCGAACGTGGTTGCGGCAGATACCCCTCATCTGGGCCGCGTTCACCGCCGGGTCATCGAGCAACACCTGGATGGCAAGCCCGTCGATCAACGCCGCCAGATGGATGGCGAAGAGTCGGGGATCAACCGGGCGGAAATCACCCTCCTCAACCCCTTGCCGAACGATGTCTGAGATCGCCTTCCGAAAGAGTTTGTCCATCCGGGCGCGAGTTGCCGCCAGAGTTTCGTCGTGTCGCGATCTGGTCCAGGTGTCGAGCCACAAGAGCCACTCGCTATCGGCTTCGAGGGGATGTTCAGGTGGACAACTGGAGTCGATCAACTCCAGGAGTCGCTGGGTCGGTGTTTCTCCCTCGGTCAGCCCCTCGGCGACGCCGTCGAAGAACTGCTGGTCTCGATAGGCCAGGGCCTCGGCCAGGAGGGTGTCCTTGGAGGGGAAGTAGTAAAGAATAAGGCCGGCGCTGGCCCCGATGCGGCGAGCGATATCTGAGACGCGGGCGTCACACACTCCCCGCTCGGCGATCACGGCGGCCGCTGCTTCCAGGATCTGGCGGCGGCGTTCTTCGGTTATCCGGGGCCTGGCCACAAACCGCGATGGTAGGCCCGCTCCGAACGAGCCCCGAAGCCGGCGAGGGACTCTAGGAGTATCGTGCGCGCGTCGACTACACGGAGGTAGATAGATGACGTTCCATCCGCGGCAGAACCGGAGGCGGGGCCTACTTTCCCGTCGCGAATTCCTGCGGAGCTCGGCCGCGCTCGGCCTCAGCCTTCCGACGATCTCCTCCATACTCGCCGCCTGCGGAGGCGGGGAGGGGTCGGCGGCCTCCGAGATCGTGATTGGAACTCCCGCCAGTCCCGCCGCCCAGCCGCTGTTCGACGACAATCCGATGATCGACTCGGGGTTGGCCACCGAATCCGGACCCCTCCGGATCTACAACTGGGCCGACTACATCAATCCGGACGTGATTCCGTTGGCCGAGGAGGCATTGGGGGCACCGATCGAGATCACCATCTTCTACAACGAAGAAGAGGCCTTTGGAAAGCTTTTATCCGGTGAGCTCAACTTCGACGTTTGGTTCCCGGCTGGTGAATCAATCGGAAAGGCCGTGGCAGGGAAACTGATTCAGCCCCTTAACCATGATTACGTACCCAACCTCGAGCAATACGTCTGGCCCATGCTCGTCGATCCGTTTTATGACCAGGGCTCGGCGTACACAGTTCCATACGTGGTCTATCAGACCGGGATCGGCTGGCGGAGCGACATGGTTGACGCGGAGGACATTGACGGAACGCCCAATCCCTGGGATGTCTTCTGGAACTCGAAGTACCGCGACATCACCGGGCTCTACGACGATTTTCGCGAAACCATGCAGATGGCGATGTTTCGCAACGGAATCGCCGAGCCACGGGAGGCTACCGCCGAGGAGGTAGCGGCCGCCGCCGACTCACTGATCGAGCTGGTCGATCTCATGAACATCCGCTATGGGATCGACGGCGCCTATACCGGGATTCCGGAACAGCGCTTCGGCCTCCACCTTGCGTGGTCGGGAGACATGGTCAACGCCCAGTACTACTTCCCCGAAGGCGGTGATCCCGGGGTGCTCGGATACTCGTGGCCGGCGCGTTCGAGCGGCTCGACCGTCAAGGGTCTGGTGGCCAATGACACGATGAGCGTCGTGCGGGGAGCCGAACACCCGGTCCTGGCCCACAACTTCCTCAACTGGATGCTCGACGAGGCCAACTCCCTCGAGAACTTCGCCTGGCTTGGATATCAACCACCACAAAACGGGCTCGACCCCGAAACTTTGGTGGCGGACGAGTGGATTCCGCCCAACCTGGCGGCAGTGGCCGTCACGAGTGAGGACTTCGCCAGCCAGAACGCCATCGTGCCGACGCAGCTGGCACCGGAGACGGAAGCGCTGTGGCTGGAGAACTGGAACCGCGTGCAGTCGAGCGCCTGAGCGGCCGAATGCCATCCAATCTACAGCGGTCCGAATCCGAAGGCGTCGGTCTGGCCGATTGGGTCTGGAGGGCGATGGCAGGCCCAGGCTTGATTTGGCTGGTCCTGCTCTTCCTGGTTCCGTTCTATGCCATCCTGGCAGTGGCGATGGGGCGGCTCGATCCTATCTTCCTGCGTCCGCAGCCGGAGTGGAACCCGCTCCGATGGGACACCGGTCCGTTGGGCGAGGTGCTCGGGGATGTCTTCTCGGGTCAACTCGGCACCATCGCCCTGAGAACGATCGGCTATGTCGTCGTCGCCTCGTTTCTTTGCGTGCTTATTGGCTACCCGGTGGCGTATTTTGTGGCGCGTCGAGCGGGACCGCGCAAGAACCTTTACCTGCTGCTCATCCTCGCTCCCTTTTGGATCAACTACTTGATGAGGATGCTCGCCTGGGTCAACCTCTTGAGCAACGACGGCATGATCAACCAGGCCTTCGAAACCGTCGGTATCTCCGCCCAAAACTGGCTGGGAGGCCGTGCCAGCACGGTGATCCTGGGCCTCACGTACGGCTATCTCCCTTTCTTCATCCTCCCCCTCTATGCCGCCCTCGACCGGATCGACAACCAGGTGCTGGAAGCCGCGCGCGACCTCGGCGCCGGGGCCGGCTCCGCCTTCTTCCGGGTCACCCTCCCCCTCTCCAAGCAGGGAATCCTGGCTGGCTTGGTGATCGTCATGCTTCCCATGTTCGGCGACTACTACACGCCGAACCTTTTGTCGGGATCACCTCGAACTCGGCTCATCGGCAATCAGATCGACCTCCTCCTCAACCAGACGTCGAGCCAGGGCCGCCAAGGTGCCGCCCTCACTTTGGTACTGATGGCGGCTGTGGCGGTGCTGATGATCTACTACCTCTACAACGTTTCTCGGGCAGCGCGCGAGGCCCGGCCGTGAAGTCTCGGCTCCTGCGCCTCATCACCGTGGCCTATGTGGCCTGGTCGATCCTGCCCGTCCTGGTCGCCGTCCAATTTTCGTTCAATGCCGGCCGTTCCCGAAGCTCATGGCAGGGATTCTCGACCCGCTGGTACGTGGGCGATCCAGCCTCGGTGGCATCGGACGAGAGCCTGCGGCTGGCTCTCGCCCAGAGCCTGCGACTGGCGGCATTGACGATGCTGGTGGCGACACCCCTGGGAGTCGCTCTCGCCCTCGGCCTCGCTCGCTGGAAAGGGAGAGGCGCTCGGACAGGGAACGCCCTCATGCTGATCCCGCTGGTGACACCGGAGATCGTGATGGGGGTAGCGCTCTTCCTGGTCTTCACCAATCTGTATGACTTCGTCCAAATCGGGACCATGGCCCAGGTGTTGGGTCATGTCACCTTTTCGATTTCCTTCGTCGTCATCATTGTCCGCGGGCGACTGTTTGCTATCGGGCGCGATTACGAGGAAGCGGCGATGGACCTGGGCGCGTCACCTGCGCAGGCTCTCCGTCGCGTCCTTCTTCCCATGCTGGCGCCGGCGATCTTCGCCTCGTTCGCCATCGTCTTCGCCATTTCCATCGATGATTTCGTGATCAGCCAGTTCCTGGCCGGCGGGGCATCGACGGTGACTATCCCGGTCCGCCTCTATTCGGGGGCGCGGCTCGCACCGCCTCCATCGTTGAACGCCCTAGCGACGATCATGCTGGTTGTCACCGTTCTCGCCGTTACTATCGCCGGCCTGGTGATGCGCCGATACAGCCGCGACGGCGGCTCGGCGGTGGCGGCCATGAGCCGCCTCGACGTCTAGGGGACGGTCTCGAGCAGGCGGAGAGAGTCGGCCGGCAACCCCACTCGTACATTCTGGCCGCGGGTCAGATGACTCTGACCGGTATTGGGAACCATGGCCTGGATCTCTCCGAGATGATCGACAGAGACCAGAACGTGCAGCATTGAGCCCATGTAAACGATACGGTCGATGGTTCCATCCAACAGGTTGTCGCAAGGCTGATCGAGCAGCACCCGCTCGGGTCGGATGCAGAGCTTGACCGGGCCTGGAGCGACGCCGTTGCCGCGGACACTCAACTGATGCGAACCGACGCTGGCCATCATGTCCTCTCCTCCATGAGCGACAAGCTCGCCGGTCATGAGATTGGAAAGGCCGAGGAAGTCAGCCACGTAGGGGCTGGCCGGCTCCTCATATACCGCAGCCGGGGTCCCAAGCTGCTCGATCTTTCCTTCCGATAACACCGCCAATCGGTCCGACATGGTCAACGCTTCTTCCTGGTCGTGGGTGACGTACACGAAGGTGATGCCGACATCTTCTTGCAGCGCCTTCAACTCGACCTGGAGGGCTCGGCGCAGCTTGGCATCGAGGGCGCCCAGCGGCTCGTCGAGGAGGAGCACTGAGGGGTTGAGGATCAAAGACCGGGCGAGCGCCACCCTTTGCTGTTGACCGCCGGAGAGATGATGCGGTTGACGCCGCTGAAAACCATTCATCTGTACCCTTTCCAGGGCCGCTTCCACCCGACGGCTGACTTCTTCCTTGTGGGTGTTCTGATACCGGAGCCCAAAGGCCACGTTCTCCTCAACGCTCAGATGAGGAAACAGCGCGTACGACTGGAAGACGGTATTGACTGGTCGGCGGTGGGGAGGCGTGTCGGCCATGTTCTTCCCGTCGATGAGAACCTGGCCGCCATCGGGCCGTTCGAAGCCCGCGATCAAGCGGAGGGTGGTGGTCTTTCCGCCGCCTGAGGGGCCGAGGAGGGAGAAGAACTCTCCGGCCTTGATGCTGAGATTGATGTGGTCGACGGCCCGATGGTCGCCAAAGCGCTTGTGAAGGTCGACCAGTTGGACGGCGCCACCTGCCATGGCGGTGAGCCTAAACCCCCTTGCCGTGCAGCAAGCGGGCGAACTCCTCGAGAGTTTCGAGGTAGAGGTCCACGTCCTGAGGACCGTGTTGGGTGGAGACCAACCACTGTTCCCCTTTGGTCCAGGGGGGCAGAAAGATGCCGCGGTTGAATTGCACAAGCCAAGCCGCAAGCGAGTAGCGCCCATCAACCTTGAGGAACTGCCGGTAGTTGGTGATAGGGGTCGTCGAATAGGTGAGAGAGCCCTTGGCTCCCAGGTCCGAGACATATGCCGGGAGCTCGTACTCCTCGATGAGCGACCGGGCCCCGTCGCCCATGCGGGCGGTGGTGGCGGCCAGGCTCTCGTAGGTGGCCGGGACGAGAACCTCGGTCAGCATCGCTTTGGCCGCGGCCATCCCCAATGGATTGCCGTTGAAAGTGCCCACTTGCTCGTACCGACCGTCAGCGATCATCCCCATCACCTCTGCGGACCCCCCAATGGCGGAAACCGGCATCCCTCCACCGAGTGCTTTGGCCAGACAGACGATGTCGGGCGTGACTCCGAACCGCACGGTGGCCCCGCCCCGACCAATCGTCAAACCAGTCTTGACCTCGTCGAAGACGAGAAGGGCTTCATGTCGATTGGTGAGCTCACGCAGGCCTGACAAGAAGCCTTCCGCTGGCGGGACGATGCCACAGTTCATCAGGACCGGTTCGAGGATGACTCCGGCCACGGCTCCAGGGTTCTCGTCGAATATCTCTTCGACCGCGGCAAGGTCGTTAAAGGGGGCAACCTTCGTCA
>JBOGEX010000117.1:0-4007 GCA_050741915.1 Acidimicrobiia bacterium | reverse complement strand
CCCTCCCCGGCTTCCTCACCGGCTTCGCCTGCTGCGTTCCCACCGTGGCGCTGGTGCTGGGGGCACAGTTCATCGTGGCCCTGATCGCCCTGCGCAGCTGGTTCTTCCCCTTCGCCCTGGCGGCATTGGTGGCCTCCCTAGCCTGGAACGCCCGGCGGCTGAGCGCGCTCCTGCAGGAAGCGTCTGGGTCTACCCGGGTGGCTGTGCCGGAGACGGACCGGCGGGCGGCCTCTGCTGCCTCGATGAATCGCTAGATCTCTTGGGGACGGAGTCCCCAAGAGATCTAGGGGCTCCGCGCCAACCGGTCAGTCGCCATCCCGGAGGCGTCATTCCCCCACCCGGCCGATGCAGAAGGGGCCCTGCGGATAGGGGACGGTCTTGCGGGGCGCTCGTGCCGTCTGCACAATCGTGCCGGTGTCGATCATCAGCCGCACATTCTCGGTTATTTCCACGACAAATCGGTCGAGGTTGCGTGGGGCGGGGCCGGCTTCGTACTCACCGAACAGGTTGTACTTCGAACCGTGGCAGGGGCACTCGAACCCGGCCGAGCTCGAACACCACGGGACCCGGCAGCCGAGATGGACGCACCGCCACCACATCACCATCAGACCATCAGCCACCAGGCCTTGCTGCTCGAACTGGGACCCGGCCAGCTGGGCGGGGCTGATCGGTACCACGTAAGCCCGCGCCCCGGACACGGTAAAAGGCAACACCGACCCGTCCGGCTGGGTCAACTGCGCCTTGATGTCGTCTACTGGGCCGGCATCGACCCGGGCGCCGAACCCGGCGGAGAGGCGAGGCCAGAAGAACGCCAGCATCGAGGCGCCCAGCCCCGCAAGATAAGAGCCAAACAAGGCGGCCAAGGTCCGGTTGAAGAAGCTACGACGGGTGACCCCCGCCTCCTCCGGCGCTATCTCAACTATCCGTTGCGACTCAACCACCTCGACACGGGTGGAACCGGTTCGGTCCCGAGGTTTGGGTGAAGTTTTGGCTGGAGTCTGAGCGGATTGCGGCGCCGCGACCGCTGGTTTGGACGGCAACCCCGAGCGAGATGATGGTCGCCTGGGCGGACGCCGGGCCGCCACCGCAAAAGCCCCCATCGCGGCCAGTACTACCACCGCCGCGATGGCGACCAGGATAATCAGATCCATCATCGACCACACATTGGCTACTACACCGCATCATAGTTCGTGGGCGCAATGTGGAAAACCCAATCGAGGGATTCGCCCACCAAACGAGGGCGGAATCCATCCTCCCCCTGTCAATTGGTCGAGGTGGTGCCAGTCAAAACGTGGTCTTACCAAACGGTGCTGGGGTAACCACCGCGCCTCCTCCGCCGAGCATCAGCCGCCGGATAGTGTGTGACAACTGCTCTGCACGAGGGCTTCAGGCCAGCAGGTCGGCGTAGAACTGCTGTCTGATCGTCAGAGCCACGACGGCTGCCGCTACCAGCAGCACCATCCACCGAGTGCGCCCAACGGAGAAGTTGAGCCAGCGACTTGTCAGCCACCCATAGGCCCCACGTACGACCGCAGCCACCGTGGCCGGAACCACGAGAAAACTGGCTGGGTTGTATTGCCACGCGCGGCCCAGTTCACCGCGGGTGAACCACATCACCGCTCTCGTCAAGCCGCAGGTCGGGCCCATGATCCCCAAATAGTGGAGAGGCCCATGCAGTTTGATGGGAGGTAAGTCGAACACGGCCAGCAAAACTGCGGCGGGTAGCCCGATCAGGGCGAGGCTGGTGGCCGTCGGATGACGGTCGAAGCTGGCCCGCGTCACACTGAAGGGGTGGTCTGATCTCACGGCCCGGCCAGGCGACCGTCTGAAACCCCGGCCGACCAAAAAACGCCTGATCTGCTCCCCGACGGTCTTGACCGCTTCGCTCACAACACGCACAGGCCGGGAGTAGCCGCAGCCTGCAACGACATCCCGGTAGCCCATGCGAGCGAACCCAACGCCGCCAGGGCCACCGACCACACCGCGAGATATCCGGCCGCCACAAAAGCCATCCGCGAGCGGGGCGGCGGCTTCAACAAAGCTCGGGCCCGCTCGGCGACGGTTTCGGCGGCTCCGAAGCCGGCCAGCTCCGAACCTAGTTGCACCATCGTCACCGCCAGCAGCGCTCGCCGAACCCCCACCCGCCCTGCCACGGTCACCTTGCCAGCCTCCTCGTCGGCCCAACGCTCGAGGGCGAGTCGCAACATTCGAACGCCTCTCGTCACCAGGGGATACCAGCCGAACGCCGCCTCGACGGCGCCCACCGCCAACAGGAAGCGGTGATGGGCGCGGCGGGCGTGAACTACTTCGTGGGCGTGGACCGCCTCGGTATCTTCGGGACCGATCGCCTCGATCAAACCTTTTGACAAGACCACCTGTGGGGGCCGACCCCCGACGGTGTAAGCAACCGGCTGCGACACCGGTAGGAGTACCAGTTCATGGTCGGGGTGGCAGTGATGAACGCCGAGCCAGGACTCCACTCGCAGCCTCCGCTGGGCAGCTCCAATTCGCCAGGCGCCACGGGCGGCCAGAGTAGCCAGAGCCAAAGCAGCGATCCCTGCAGCTGCCCCCGCCTCCCATCCTCCCGGCACACCACCGATCATCAGTCGGCAGACCTGGGCAAGATCGGTGGCTCCGACCAGATCGAGCAGCGCGGGCGTCGCCCACAAGAGCAGACCCACCTCTACCAAAACGAATCCAACAAGTTGCAATACCAGGAAGTTCCGAGCCCAGTGTGCCGGATGCCCCCTCGGTGTTGATAAGAGTCCCGGAGCTGCCAGCAGCAGGAAGCCGCCAATCAGAAGAAAGGCGATCATCGGTCGATACGCAATAGGCGCCGGAGCTGATCCCGATCGGAGCGGTTCATCGTGTCGACAAACTCGCTAAGCGCCGCCGCCCGATCGTCGGCTATCGACAACAGCTCGCTCATCCGCCGAGCCGTCCACTCCTCCCGACTCTGAACGGGATGGTACGCATAAGCGCGGCCGTCCTTGCGCCGTTCGAGCATGCCTTTGCGCCACAGCCTGACCAGGATCGTCATCACCGTGGTGTACGCAGGATCTCGTTCCGGGATAAGGAGCTCCAGCACTTCCCGGGGGGTCAGCCATCCTCCACGATCCCACAGCGCCTCCATCACCCGCGCCTCCAGCTTCCCTAACCGTGAAAGCCGGGACGGATCAGCCGGTGAGGTGGGCAACGATGAGGATCGGGAGGCGGTGCGTGCCATCGAAGCGAGGTTACCTGTCGGGAGAATGGTCCGGAGTTGTCTACTACGGCATATCATAGTTGGATGATGGCGGCGCCAGATCTCTTCCCCAACCTAACGCCCGATCAGGCGCCGACGCGTTCGAGCCGATGGATCCGTTTCGTGGCCATTCTCGCTGCCATTGGCTCTCTCGTCCTAACGGTGATACTCGGGTCCCGCTTCGGACAAGACCCATCCTTCATCGCCTCGCCGCTCATCGGACAACCAGCCCCCGACCTGACTCTTGCCAGACTCAACGGTGACGGCGAGTTTTCTCTCCGCCAGATGCAGGGCAACGTTGTCGTGGTCAACTTCTTTGCCTCCTGGTGCGTGCCCTGCCGGGCCGAGAACGCCGACTTGGTGGCCACTGCCGACGCATTCTCCCAAAGCGGTGTCAGTTTCGTTGGCGTGGTGTACCAAGACGACGCCGATCAGGCGATCGCCTTTCTCGACGAACTCGGCTGGGGAGGAAGCAACTACGAATATGCCGTCGACCCCGGGTCACGGGCCGCCATCGCTTTCGGCGTGTTCGGAGTGCCCGAGACCTTCTTCATCAACCCTGAAGGCGTCATAACTGGAAAGATGATCGGACAGACCAACGCCATCCTTCTAGGCTCGACCCTCGATCAGATACTGCGAGGCGAACAACCAGGCGAACGCACCGTCGGCACCATTCAGGCTGGACCGGCAGGCTGACCGGACCTCAGACACCGCCCTCTACATGCCATGTCGCGCCTGACCTGAGAGATGAGCAGACCTGACA
>JBOGEX010000116.1:0-25753 GCA_050741915.1 Acidimicrobiia bacterium | reverse complement strand
GTCGCCAAACAGGCCGGGGTCGGCCACGTCCACCCCCACCAGCTCCGCCACACCCTCGCCACCCAAGCCATCAACCGGGGGATGCGTCTCGAAGCCGTCGCCGCCCTCCTCGGCCATAAGACCCTCGAGATGACCATGACCTACGCCCGGATCGCCGACCGCACCGTCGCCGACGAATACTTCGCCGTCACCGACCAAGTCGAAAACCTTTACACCAACCGCCTCGCCGCCGACGCCGAAGGCCCCAACATGAAACGGCTCCGCACCGAACATCAACGGATGCTCGGCAACGGATGGTGCAACCGGCCCGCCCAGCTCGACTGCGCCTTCGAATCGATCTGCGAAACCTGTGTCCACTTCGCAGTCGCCATCGAGTTCGCCCCCACCCTCCAACGCCAACACGACCACGCCGCCGGACACGACCAACCCCAGCGTGCCGCCCTCTTCAGCGGACTCCTCCAACGGCTTCATCAAGAGACGACACCATGACCACCACCACCCCCATCCACCAAAGACCGCTTGACAGGATTACCGGCATAATGCCGGATCGAGGACGGGTGTTCCGGCCGATTTCGTGAGAGGCCGCCGCGCGTTATGCGCTGTGAATATGCAGGAGCGGCTGGACTCGACGTGAGGTCCTCGGGGGACAGAGGCCGCCGCGTAGAGTTGGCGTATGGAGCGGGAGCAATCCTCGACCGCTATTGCGGAGGTCGAGCGCGCCCGGGAGGTTGCCTCTCGTCTCGATTGGGGGGAGGCCTATGAGATCCTGAGCCGGATCGACCAGGTGTCGGCGTTGGCCGCCGAGGACCTGGAGCTCCTGGCCACCTCGGCGTTCCTCACCGGTAATCGTGAAGAGTCCCGGAGTGCCCGCATGCGGGCGTATCACGTCTACGTGCAGAAGGGTGAAGCCCGCCGGGCTGCTCGGTGTGCGGTGAGGTTGGGTCTCGATCGGATCAGCACCACCGAGATCACCCAGGCTGGAGGGTGTCTCCCCGCCTCGATGAGCGGGTGCACCGCATGGGTGGTTCGTGCATGGACCCACCTCGCCGGTGATGAGGAGGGCGCCGAGCTCGGTTATCTGCTGATCCCGGAGGCCTACGAGCAGCTCGCCATTGGAGGCAACCCCGAAGGCGCGGGCCGTTCGGCGGCCCGTGCCACCGAGATCGGGCGTCGTAATGACGAGCCGGATCTGGTGGCCTTCGCCCTGGTGATCGAGGGCCGGGCCCTGGTGAGATCTGCCCGGGTCGAGGAGGGGACGGAACGGCTCCAGCAGGCGACCAGCGAAGCGGCTTCGGGACGGGTCTCCGCTCCGATTGCAGGGATGGTGCTCTCCTCGGCGGTGGAGGCAGCCGAGGAAGCCTTCGACGTCGAGCGTCTCGAGGAGTGGGTCGATCTTCTGGTGGGGTGGTGCGACACCCAGAAAGGGATGATCTCGTTCCGGACGAGGGAGATGGTGTACCGGGCAGGGCTACACCTACTTCGCGGGCACTGGGATGA
This sequence comes from Acidimicrobiia bacterium, assembly GCA_050741915.1. Classification (GTDB taxonomy): domain Bacteria; phylum Actinomycetota; class Acidimicrobiia; order Spongiisociales; family ZC4RG35; genus JACCTH01. Next base: position 24,256 of record JBOGEX010000116.1, on the reverse strand, counting down.
GGCTCAGGGCCTGGCCACGCAAGCCGTCCAGCGGGCTCTCTCCGAGGACGACACCACTCTTGCCGGAGCAGCCAGATACCAGCTGGCGGAGGTCCACCGGCTCCGCGGGGAGCTGGCGGCCGCAGAGGAGATGTACCGGGAATCGGCGAGATTGGGTCACGACCCCCAGCCCGGGTTGGCTCGCCTTCACATGATGAGGGGCGACAATTCCGCAGCCGCCGCTTCGCTTGGCCGGGCACTGGCCGAGCACCAGGACTCCCTGCGACGGGCCAGGCTGCTCCCGGCTCAGGTCGAGATCCTTCTCGCCGCAGGGGACATTGCGGCCTCTTCCGAGTTGGCAGAAGAACTGGCCGACATCACAACCTCGTATGGTGGTCCGGTCTTGGAGGCGACCGCGGCTCAGATCCGAGCGACAGTGCTGGTTGCTGAGGGACAGCCCCTTGCCGCTCTCGAGTTGTGTCGGCGAGCCAGCAGGGTGTGGCGCCATCTCGACCTCCCCTTCGAGGAGGCCCGCACTCGGGTGCTCATCGCCCGGTCGTGCCGGGCTCTCGACGATGAAGCGACTGCGGTCATGGAGCTGGAGACCGCCCACAGCATCCTCACCCGGCTGAAGGCTCGACCCCATCTGGCTGAGGTTGAGTCGCTGCTCGGCGAGCATCCTCGGTCACAGCACGGGCTAACCGATCGCGAGCTGGAGGTGCTCCGGCTGGTGGCTGGAGGTATGACCAATGCGCAGATTGCCGAAGAGCTGGTGGTGTCAGTGAGGACGGTCGACACCCATGTCAGCAACATCCTCACCAAGTTGGGGGTGTCTTCCCGGTCTGGTGCCACGTCCTATGCCCACCGACAAGGGCTGGTGTGAATCAATGAGCCATCCTGAAGCGGCCGAGTGGTACGAGCGTGGGAAAGAGTCATGGTTGCTCGAGGATCTCGCCAAATTTCTGTCCGACGCCGCCAAGGTGGGGACCGGCGACCGAGTCCTCGACGTCGGATGCGGGACGGGAGTCGTCGCCCGGGAGTGCGCTCGTCGTGTCGGTGAAGAGGGCAACGTCGCAGGTATTGACATCAGCGAAGAGATGCTTGCGGTGGCTCGGCGTATCGCCCCGGAGCTCGATTGGTATCTCGGCGATGCAGTGGAGCTCCCTTTCCCCGATGGGGCCTTCGATCGGGCGGTGAGTCAGTTCGCTCTCATGTTCTTCCCCGACAGGGAGAAGGCCCTCACCGAGATGTGGCGGGTGCTCCGACCCGGTGGGACCCTGGCGGTCGGAGTACCGGGCGGCATTCCTCCTGCCTACCAACGGTTAGCCGAGCTGGCCTCACGTAATCTTGATTCAGACGCCAGCCACATCATCGAATCGCGGTTCGTCTTGGGTCACCCGGGGAAGTTGAAGCGGATCTTCTCCGGAGCCGGCCTGGAGGCGATCACCCTGGAGACAGTGGAGGGAGTACAACGGTTCCGTTCGCCCGCCGTCTTCGTCGAGATGGAGGTGAGAGCCACTTCCCGGCTGGCCGCCCGCTTCGACGACACCTCTGTTGCAGCGTTTGCCACCGACGTCGAGGCGGCCATCCAAGACCACCTCACCGGCGACGGCGAGGTCGAGATCCCGGTTTCTGCACACATCGTCACGGCAGCCAAGCCGTCTACGTAGAACTACCTAGACCACTGCTCACAGGAAATGGTGGTTTCCCCGATGACAGGGTCTCGTCGACCCGCTATCTCTCATGGTGAGCATCGAGGACGAGGAGGCAGTGATGTTCGAGTACTCAAGCGTGGGGACCAGTTTCTCAATCGATGACGTGAAGAAGGCTGCTGCGTTCTATCACGACCAGCTCGGCATCGAGGCCGATCGCCTCGAGGTCGACCGAGATGACGGAGGTGTGCTGATCCTCCACCCGGTGGACGGCAACGACATCCTGGTCTATCCCAAACCGGACCACATTCCGGCCACCTACACGATCCTCAACTTCGTGGTGGCCGACATCGACAAGGCAGTCGACAGTCTCGGCGAGGCGGGGGTGCGCTTCCTTCGCTATGACGACTATGGGACCGACGAGAAGGGCATCGTTCGGGGTCCGGATCGGGAGATCGCCTGGTTCACCGACCCGGCCGGCAACATTCACTCAGTGGTCGAGTTCAAGACCGCCACGCCTTTCCTCGAGGAAGCGTGGATCACCGAGGAGGCGCTTCCCGGGTCCGGATAGTCGTGGGCCCGCTCGGCTCTCGCCTTCAGACATCATGGACGAGGGCCGTCGCTAACCAGCGCCAGATCAACAAATCTCGCGTCGTAACGATCATCCCACCGTGGGAGCGCATAGCGGCACGTAAAGAGCAGCGGGATCGCTCGGCTCCCGGCTGGGTACCCTCATCGCAGATGACTCATCCAAATGAGACGTTGGTCCGTGACGCCTATCGGGCGTTCAACGAAGGGGACATCGACGGGTTCCTGGTTTCCTTCGCCGAGGATGCTGTCCTCCACGGCGCAGATGGTCAGATTGAGGGAAGAGATGCTATCCGCTCGGTGGTCGAGCAACTACGCGCTCTGACCAAGAACACCCTCCATATCGAGGTCCACGACGTTCTCGCCAACGACCGCCACACCGTGATCCTGCAGCTCACCAAAGCCAAACTCGGAGATCGCTCTCTGGAGGATCGCGTCGCCTACGTGTTCCACATCGAAGACGGCTTCATCGTCGACGCCTACTTCCAGGGCGATCCACGAGTCCAAGAGGCCTTCTACTCGGACTCTTGACGACCCGCCTATACGGGCACTCTCGGACGGCCAGGCCCCAGTGAAGCCATTGAATAGTTCTGGTTCTCACGCGAGTGCATTGAGATCAAGAGGCACCGTCACCTGCATAACACCTGATCACGAGCGATAACAACCCGATCCGGAAGTGTCCCCGAACGGCACCTCGGCGCTTCGGTCAAAACTCGGCAATGCTCTCCATTGCCCTCAGTGCAGATGTGCTTCGAGTTCCTCTAGGAACCGGTCGATGCTCTCGATATGGTGGGCATGGCTGCCCTCCAGCTCGACCACTCTGGCGTTGGGGAGGTGTAGCGCAAGCAGGTCGACGACCCTTCGCTCCACCGTTCCGGTTTCTGTTCCCTTGGTCAGCAGCACCGGACAGTTCACCGCGGCCAGGTCCGCGACCGAGTGGTCGGATCCCATCAGCTTCTCCGACAGCCAGGAAAGGGCCATGCGATGAGGCCACGCCCGTTCCCAATAAGGATCCGACCGAGCCTGGGCCGGGTCGCCGACGAAACCGGCCACGAAGAGGAATCGGGCCAGGTCGTCATCCGAGACCTCTCGGCCAGCCAGCGAGTGGAGAAAGTCGGTGGACTCCTGATGCTCCCCGTCGGACTCCCCTACCGCTTCGAGTATCCAGTCCGCGGCCGGCTCGACCAGAGTCATCGACATCAACCGACTGGGATAGGCGATGGCGAAGTCAAGCAGCCCCTTTCCCCCAGCCGACCATCCAGCGAAATGTGCCCTTTCGACCTCTAGGTGATCGACGGTGAGCAGGAGGCTTTCAACCGCCACCTCACGGGTGTAGGAAGGATCACCCCGCATGCCGGCCGAGCCCAGCTCGTTGTGGATGGGTTGGACCCTGATCGTTCGGTACCGGTCGCTGAGACGTTGCTGGTGGGGGATCCACGAGAGCCACCCCGTGATACCGCCCGGTATCAGCACCAACGGCTCACCCTCGCCGGCAATGTCAAAGGTCAGGACTCTCGGCTCCATAGCCAGGCCTCCCTAAAGGTCTCCTCGTCGTCCCACAACGGCCGCCCATCGGATCACTCCCGACCATACCCGAGCGGGCGCGCTCACCTCCACCGGCTGGAGTCCTCAAAGTCTGCCCGCTGTTCGCTCGGCGCCCAGGTTCTCATGGCGGCAACCACGCCCGAGATCAACCATTCCCGAATAAAAATGCGCATGCGACCAAACCACGCATATCGGCACATCGCGGGCGGTTCGAGACGCTATTGCGCTTCGACCAGCTCCTTCAGCTTCTCAAGGTTGGATCGCACATCCTTGGCGTACATTCTGTTCACGAGCGGATCGGCCAATTTTCCGAAGAACCCCCCGAAGGTCTCCGACTCTTGGTGCCATGTCACCTTCGTGCCACCGTCGGCGTCCTCATACTTGATGTCAAGTTCAAAGCCGATAGGTGACTCAACGCTCCGACTCATCAAACGGCGATCCTGCTCGAATTCGGTCACCTCGGTGGTCCACTCGATGGTTTTTCCCACCACCCTCACCATTCCATGGTTGCGGGTGCCCTTGCCGACGGGGCCTTCGGTCAGCTGGTCGAACGAGATCATGTTCGAGTTGTAGAGCGGCACATTCTGGGGATCGGTGGCGAAGGCGAACACTTCGCTGCGGCTCCGGTCGACGACGATGCTCTCATGGACGACAGGCATGACTCCTCCTTTACTGATGTCCCTACGCTAACCCTACGCGCCGCAAGCGGGGGATGCGGAGTCGGAAGCAAGGCGATCCCGGCCACGATGGATGGTTCCGAACCCACCCCAAGTCGTAGACGGGCACCGGCTCACGCGACCCACTCATATCAACAATCTTGAGCGGATAACGCCCATTTCAGAAACCGCCCGTGATCGGCACATCGCGCTCGTCTGACTCGTCGACGCGCAACGGTCGGCCATACCGACAGACTTTTGTCGACCGTCCGTTCAAGCGTTGGCTGTCGCGCTCTCCTCGGCCAGTTCAAAGCGTGACAGCATCCAGGCCGTCCAGATGAACCAGATGGTGAAGCCGACCGTCGAACCGCGCAAGAACACGCCCTCGGTGAAGGAGGTGAGATTGCCCTCCACGGCGATCGAACCGGCGAAGACGAATCCCAAGAGTCCACAGACAATCATTAGCCAGCCCAACCATCGGCGCGAGCCCTCGGCCACCTCGGCGACACCGAGAATGGTCTGAGCACCGCCCCAGAAGAGAACGGCCCAGGCGGTGATCGACGCCAGATGGACTTTGAGCAGCGTCTCGGCGCCGATCGCCGCCGATTCGCCTTGAGCCTCGAGAACCTCGCCGAAGGCAGGGAGGGCGACACCGTCGATGCCGGCCAGATGAAACACCGCGTTGACGGTTCCTAGGGCTACCAAGATGACGCCAAACGTTCCCCATGTGCGTGCCACTGACGAAGTCAGCTGTCTACCCCATGCCCAGGCCAACCAGGGCGTGACGGTCAACGCCAACGCGAGCAACAGGTGGTTGATCACCCAGTAGGTGCTGGTGTGTTCCACGAAAGCCACACCGTCGGTGTAGATCTCGGTGGATCCCACTGGGTGGGTGACGTTTCCGATCACCAGCCAGGCGGCGGCGATCAGCGCCACGATTCCGACATGACGACGCGATATGGGCATTCGCTCCTCCCTCAGTGTCGAAGCCGAACCTATCACCGGCGTATCGGCCATGCCCCGAGAGGCTCGGGAGCTGACCGCTCGTATCAATCAATCTGTTGCGGCACCGCACATATCGGGGACCGTCCGGGATCGGCACTTATTGCTCGGTCGGGCTAAGCAGAATCAAGCCTTCACGGTTCTATCCACCAATTGGTGATCGGTGGCCTGGGCGAGTTCGGTCATTTGTTGACGCGTGCGCTCGATCGACTGGGTGAACAGCCGCCCGTGTGGGGAGCGGAGGGCCCGAGTCGCCTCCAACCGGACTTGGGCGCTTCGAGTTACGACTACTCCGATGATTTCGGTTCCCAGAGCCCAAACTGCCAAACGACGTCGTATCTCCAAGCCAGTCACATCGAGAAGGGGGATCCGATGGCTGTGCAGCTGATTGTGAACGATGATGGATTCGTCGAGGAGTTGGACCGACACCCGGGTGGTACGCAGGCCGATCCAGACCATGAACCAGATCCAAGGGATCACAAACATGAGGAACCAAAGAGACGACTCCTCGGGGTTCCTAATCGTTACGAATATGAACACCGCGCCACCCGCCGCAGCGACGGCCAACATCCACGAGCCCATCGCTCTCACGACCCGAGACGGACCTATTGCGAACACCGGGACATCCTCCCATCCCGATCCGGCACCACCTGATCATCCAGCTAATACTCGGCGGCTACTGATCTCAGAACGCCGCTCAGATCACGTCCTACGGGCGATAACGCTCGCAGGCGGAACCGAACGGATCGCCACATGTCGGGTGTAGTCGGTGTCGTGTACGCGGTCCGCGCTCGCCCGCTGCGGGAGCGAACGCGGGCCTGGGGGCTGACCACATCCTGACCACATTCACCCTGATATTCGTCACTACCGGACGTATCGGGCCGATACCAGCGACCCTCGAATCCCTTGCTGGTAGGCACTTTTCGTCATCTGACGACATGGCCCGACACCTGCCTTAACTGACTTAGGATCCGGTGGGTTCGCCCACTGTGGGTTCGAGTCCCACCGCCCGCACATAGCTCTTTTCGCTACCTCAGGGGTCCGAAACAGGGAACCTCCGGGTAGCGAAAACACGTCGGCAGCGGGCACGCCCCGCTAGCTACCCGGAGGTTTCGAGCTCTGCCAAAGTATGACCGCCGCGGCTCCGACGTCGAGGATCATCGAGGCAAGCCTCGCCGACCCTGATCAGTTCCGGGCGATCTTTCGCCGCCACCCGCCGGCACCAGCACCTCTCAACCCTTTACCAACCAGCGGTCATCGTTGCCGCCCTCGGCCTCTCTAGTTGAGGCCTGATCCAAGGTCCTTTGGGGAGACTCTTCCCGCGGCCTCTCGCCACTCGTGATCCGTTGAGGCGCCGGCCTTGGTTGCCTCAAGAACTGCGTCGATCTCTTCCGGGGTCAGCTCACTGACCAAGCAGAATTCGTTGCCAAACGGGTCTTGCATGACGGCCCAGTCGATCGCTGGTTTTTCGTCGCCGTGTGAACCAGGCCGCGGGTAAAGACTCGATGGCTTCTTGACCGATCCGCCGAGAGCGATGATCTGCTCAATGGCGCGGTCGATCCCCTCGTTCGGGGTGAGGTCGATGTGGGCTCGGTTTGCCATCTCACCTTTGGGCGTGGCGACCACCTGAAGGATGATCTCGTGTTTCCATGGATCCTTCCGGCCCAGATAGCCGAACCGGCCATGCCACCCATTCTGCTTCCCAATGACATCCCAACCGGTTACCTCCGACCAAAACCTGTAGCCAAGGGTCAGGTCGTCGACATCGATGACCGTGCAGCGATAGGTCGCGATCCCCATCTCAGGCCTGGCCACCGATCTTTCGTCTCGCGTGCTGGCTGAACTGACGCATCGGTCCCACGGGACCGACCTCCAGGAATACGGCGGTCTCGTCGGTCCGGGCCGTGTGCCCAGCCGGCCAGTAATACAACTCGCCGGCCCGGGTGGTTTCTTCGCTGCCGTCTGCATGGCGAAGGTGGATGGATCCCTCCAAGACGATTCCCCAGTGGGGGCTGGGACACCGATCGCCGGGTAGGCCCTCGAGCACCGGCGAAAAGTCAGTGCCGGCTGGCACCCGCACATGTCGGACGGCCATCTCCCCCCACTCGGCATAGCGAGTGCTAAGCCCACCTTGCTGCACTTCGATTGGGATATCGTCGATCTTCTGTCTCATCGTTGCTCCTCGTCCTCCGCTTCATCGTCTCGACACCAATGGCCAGGGCCTTTGAGGGTTCGGCCCGTACAGATCCGCATTAAGGCCCCCATCGTCAACGGTCTCTCATATTCCCTTCCTACTCGCATTGTGAGTAGTTTACTCGCATTGCGAGTAGATGTCAAGCGGAGGGTTGACCCCTATGACGATCTCGTATCGTTTCCAGGCGCTCCCTTGTCTTGGGTGTTATTCGGGGGTCGGTGGTTGTCGGCCATCGGCTGACTTCGTTGGCCGCGGCGGCAAGGAATGTCTCGAGTTCGGCCAGAAGGGTGGTGGTGACATCGATCACGAGGGCGACAACATGGAGCCGTTCCGGGAACTGGGGACGATCGTGGAATCCGAGACGCTCAACCCCGGGGCCGCCCACACCAGCTTTGAGCATGGAAAGCGGACCGCCCTCTTCGAGATACTCGTCAACGAAACCGAGCATCGTGTCGAGCATCGACCGGGCCATTTGAGCCGTGGCCTTCATTGAACCGACCATGTCCTCAACGCTGCCCTGGTCGCCGTAGAACATCCGCACGATCCCCTCGATCTCGAAATGGGGTTCATCGGGTTCGGTGGTCAGCCATTCCCGCAGGGCCCTCTCCCCTTCCGCTGTGATCGTGTAACGGTTTCTGTGCCGCTTCCCCACCTGCTCGCGTTGCACACTCGCCCAGCCCAGATCGATCAGAGATTTCTGTTCCCGGTAGAGGTGTCCCTCCGACGATGGCCACACGAACCGCAGACTCCGATGAAGCTGATTTGTCAGCTCGTACCCGGTCCAGGGCCTGACAGCAAGAAGCCCCAAGAGGGCATAGGTTGTAGGAGACTGCTGCTGCACACGATCATGGTACTCGCAATGCGAGCAACTACTCCCTGCTCAATTCGATCTATTCCCGCCTGACGGCTCGTCCGCGCTGTGGTCGAATGAAGCGTTAAGCGAATTCTCTCGCAAACGGCTAGCCGACTTCCCAGTCCTATTCACTAGCCGACTTCCCAGTCCTATTCACTAGAGGCAGTCGTGGTAGGGCGTCGTGGAAATCCATCGTGTTGGCCACCCATTCGACAGGATGAGTGGCATGGGGGATGTGGCCCGCTCCGGCAAGAATCCTGACTTGCGCAGTGGGCACCAGACGGGTCAGCTTGTCAATGACGGCCGAGAACAGCGGTGGACTCTCGGTGCCACGAGTGAACATCATCGGCATGCTGGCCGCGACCAGTGCCGACACGTCGATCGACAGGGCGGTGGGATCGCGATGCTCGTCGAGAAACGTCGGGGCGTTGCTCTCCATGACTGCACGGAGAGTCTCGGGGAGCCGGTCCCATGACCCCGGTCCCAGTGCTACGTTATCTACGAAGTGTTGGGCGGCGGCGCGGTGGTCGCCTGCCTCGATAAGTGTCGCTACCGACTCCTCGGCCTGTCGTCTGACGATCAACAAGGCGGCGGCCTGGTCGGCGGATGCTGCGAGCAGCGCCCACAGCGGCGGCTCGTGGACGAGCACGGTGGAAACCAAATCGGGACGGGTGATCGCAAGCGTCAACGTGATTATGGATCCGTAGGAGTTGCCCACCGCATGCACAGGGCTGTCGCCGAGATGTTCGATCAACGCGGCCAGGTCGGAAGCATCCTCGGCACGGCTCCCGGGATCATCACCACTTTGGCTGCGTGAGTGACCACGCCGGTCCCACGTGACGACCTCGAACCGCTTGGCCAGTCCATCCACGACGGGAAGCCAGCCGGTTCCGTCGGTCCATGATCCGTGGGTCAGCACTAGGCGCTCGCCGGCGCCGACCGTCTCGTAGTACATCTCGACACCGTTCAACGTAGCCGTTGCCATGTCCGTCCTGACTCTCGCTCGACGAAACATGCCAACTCTTGGCGGTATCCGCATCGGGCATTCACCCGATCTCTCGCCGAATTGGCCACCGAACCCGGCTCAGCCGACCAGTTCGTGCTGCATCGCGAAAACAGCCGCGGCTGCGCGGGAACGGACTCCGATCTTGGTGTAGATGTGCTCGATGTGAGCTCCCACTGTTTTGGCGGAAATGCCGAGCGTATCGGCGATCTGCCGATTGGTCCCACCCCGAGCCAGCTGGCTCAAGACGTCAACTTCGCGCTCGGTCAATCCGGCCGGTCGCCTCATCTCGACCAGCGGGGCTTTGGCACCGACTGCACTGAGCACTGCCTTAACGTCGCGCCGGTCCAAACCAGCGCCGGCGAGCCCTGTTAGCTCGGTCGCCGCCTCGGTCCACTCTTGTTTCGCTCCGGGAACAAGCGACGTCGAGGTGATCTCGTCAAATGCGACCGCACACGCCAAGAGGCCCGAAATCCGCCCCAAGTCACCGGAAAGCGCTGACGGATAGCCGCTCCCATCAAGGCGTTCATGGTGTTGTCCAGCGACGGCAGCCACCTTTTCCAGTCCGGAGCACCGTGCCAGGACCCGAGCGCTCCAGTGCGGATGGAGCCGGACTTGTTCCCATTCGGCGGTGCCAGGTCTTGCCCGGGCTCGCCACGCTCTGACGGGCACCGCCACCACTCCGACATCGTGGACGAGGGCCGCCTGGACCAATGTCTGCGTGTCGTCAGAATCGAAATTGGCGATGTCCGCCGCGGCTGAGGCAACCCTGGTGACTCGACGGGAATACCCTGATCGCTCGGGCATTTTCAGATCGGCGTGGTCACCGAGCGCCCCCAATGCCCGCAGGAGTTCGGGCCCCGACACGCTCATGTGAGGTAACGGCTCTAGCTCCATTACCACTTCCCACAGGTCGTCCTCACAGCGGCGCAGGTTGTCCAACCCAATTCCGAGAGCTGCACCAACCACCGTCGGGTCATAAGCGCGGCCTCGACGTCGTTCTAGGACATGCCGCGTCGCATCGTTGCTCGTCTCGCGGGACCAAATCTCAAGGTCGCGAGCGACGATCGAGATACGCACGGACAACGGGATCTCGTCGCCGGCCACGCCGGCAGGCACTCCTCGTCCATCCCAGCGCGCATAGGCAACTGCCAGCGCCGTCGCCACTCCGGCTGGCAGGCCCAGCTCACCTGCCAGACGAGCACCCACCTCGCAATGCGCCTCGAGCAATCGCTCGCCGCCCTTCGAGTCCCGCCAGGACCCGCGCCAATTGCCGAAGCCGCTGCGGCAACCTTTGCCCTGCCGCCACCAGGTGGACGAGACGAGCGATCTCCTCACGAGGGGAGCCCATCACAACCGGGGCCATCCCCGCCAGGAACCGCGCCTCGTCGCCGCCGCCAACTCCCGCCGCCAGTTCATGGGCGTCGGCCGTGCACCCGAGGAACCGCAGCAGCGCGAGATAGAACACCTCAACTCGCTCCTCAGCACCGACACCTAGCCCTTCGGCCAGCCGCATGGCCACGAGGCAAGTCCGCAACCCATGTTCGGCTGGCTGTCCGGTTCCCAGATCAGTGAACAGCGAGGTCGCCGCGCACACCTCGGCCAGCCTTACGTTGCCCACAACGGCACGGTAGAACGTGTCAAACCCGTTTCCATCCGTACGATTGGTGTTCGGCGACGCGGATGGATGGAAAACTGGACCCGCCGCCCTCGCAAAGCTGGGAGAAACGATGATCGACCGAAGCCCTGCTGAGTGAGATGAGCCGAGCCGACAGGCTGACGGTCTCGCTCGATGCGATCGGCCTCAGCTTTCGCTATCTCGGCAGAACCCCAAGTGGCCAGAAGGTTGAGGCCGATCAGATTCGCCTTAACTTCCAGTCTCCGGACCAGCGCGAGTTCTACTTCTAGGTGTCGGTGCACTTGCACACCGACGCCCGGGGACCACTACGAGCGAGAGCGCGAGTTCGTCGCCTCGCGGGCCGAGGTTTCGGCTTTGACCAAGGCCACGCGGCGTTCGAGTTCACTGGGTCATTCGCAGACAACGTTCGTAAACTCATCCTCGTCGAGAAAGGTGAGCGGCTCTACCGGATCGTTTATGGCCCAGAACCGCGAGGTGCTGGAGACCATAAGAGTCGATTACACCAACGCGAACCGTCTTCTGGCGACCCCTAGGCGGAGGATCCCGGCATCTCGTGGAAAAAGCCATCGATTCGCGGGACGTCGCCGAGCTCAGAGATCAATGCGACCGATCAGGCCCCGGAGGGCACGAGCCCGATGACTGAGATGGTTCTTCTGCGCCGGCTCGAGCTCAGCGAGCGTACGGCCCGAGTCGAGGAGAAAAACAGGGTCATAGCCAAAGCCTCCCTTCCCGCGTGGATTGATCGCGATGCGACCCGTTAGTTCCCCCTCGCTCAAGACCTCCTCCTCCTTGCCGGCGACCAGCGCCACCACAGTTCTAAAACTTGCTTCCCGATCCTCGAACCCTTCCATCTTCTTAAGGAGCAGGGCGACGTTGTCGGCGTAAGTGGCGTCGGGTCCAGCGAACCGAGCCGTGTGCACACCCGGCTCCCCTCCCAAAGCAGCAACGAAGAGGCCGGTGTCGTCGGCAAGGGCCGCCAGCCCAGTCGCTCGAGAGACCGCTCGAGCCTTGAGAAGCGCATTCTCCTCCAAGGTCGAGCCTGATTCTTCTACCTCGGGCCAGCTCAAACCTTGCACTATCGCGACGTCCAGGCCGCTCCCTCTCAAGACCTCGGAGATCTCAGCAATCTTGTCCGGGTTTTTCGAGGCCACCACCAGGCGCTCGAGCCTCAAGCCGTAACTGCTTGCTTCTGAGCATCCACCAAGATCGTGATTCCTCCGGCCGCAAGGTCGAGGATCTGGTCCAGGTCCTGACGGGAAAAGGGTGCCCCCTCTGCGCTTCCCTGCACCTCGACCAAGAGACCGCGACCGGACATCACGACGTTGAAGTCGACCTCGGCGGCGGCGTCGTCCTCGTATTCGAGATCGAGCAGCAGTTCGCCCTTCACAAGCCCGACCGAGATGGCAGCCACGTGGTCGATGATCGGGAGGCGGGCGAGGGTACCTCCGTCGAGGGCGGCGGTAAACGCTTGGTGCAAGGCCACCCAGGCGCCCGTGATGGCTGCCGTGCGGGTGCCCCCATCTGCCTGTAAGACATCGCAATCGACCCGCACCATCATCTCCCCCATCGCCACCGGATCGACCACGGACCGAAGCGACCGGCCGATCAAGCGCGAGATCTCGAGGGCCCGGCCCTTCTGATATTGATCCCGCCCAATTCGCTCGGCCGACGAGCCGGGCAGCATCCCGTACTCGGCCGTGACCCAACCCTTCCCGGTGTCGCGCATCCAGCGCGGCACTTCCGCTTCGATGACGGCGGTGCAGAGGACCCGGGTCCGTCCCATCTCCATCATGACGGAACCAGGGGTCATCTCGGTAAATCCGAGATGCATGCGGATGGGCCGAATCTCATCCGGCGGGCGAATCCTCGGCATCTATATCTTCCTCGTCGTTCCTGGCACGGCCAGCTCCACCGGTCGATCAAATACCTTCTCGGCTTCGGCCACCGACTGAGTCTTGTCGAGGTAGGGCGGGATGTGGGTCAGCATCAACCGCCGGGCACCTTGTGACCGGGCGATCTCGCCGGCTATCGCGGCGGTGAGGTGCTGTTGGTAGCCGTAGTCGGCCATATCTCCCTGGTAGCTCGCCTCGCTGAGAAAGAGGTCGGCGTCCTTGGCAAGCTCCTTCCAATCGCCACCGGGACCGGTGTCGGCGCTGTACGCCAGGACTCGATTGTTGGCCTCCCAACGCGAGCCCAGCGTCGGCACCGAGTGATCGGTCCATGCGAAGGTAACCGTGATGGCACCAATCTCGATCGAGTCGCCACCGGTCGTCGGTTGAAAGTCAAAGGTTTCATTGATCTCGGGGTTGTCGACGAAGTCCCGGAGTTTTTCAATGACCGCCGCGGGGGCGTAGACCGGCATTCCACCCCGGGGCTCGGGCCGATAGCGAAAGGCATGAAAGGCGGTAATGAGATCGAGGCAGTGATCAGGGTGTTGATGGGAAATCACGACCGCATCGACCAGATCGGGATCGACCGGCAAGGCAACAAACGTGCCGGGACCGGCGTCGCACCAAACCCGGGTGCTCGCTTGTTCGATCAGGAATCCCGTCGCTGGATGCCCAGCGACCGGAAAGGTTCCAGAGGCACCGATCACCGACAGCTTCATGGGGCGAGCCGATCGATCTGCCAGCCCGATTCGGTGATCTGGTAGCGAAAGCGGTCATGTAAGCGAGCCTCTCGACCCTGCCAGAACTCGTAATAACGGGGGGCTAGGCAATAACCGCCCCATTCCGGTGGGCGGGGAACCGAGTTGGGATGTCGGACCTTTACCTCGGCCATGAGGCGCTCGAGGTAAGCACGGTCGGGCACGACCCGGCTTTGCGGAGAAGCCGCCGAAGCGAGTTGGGACTCGTAAGGACGACTTGCGAAATAGTGGTCTGAGGTGGCCGCGTCAACTGCTTCCACTACTCCCTCGATTCTCACCTGACGATGGAGCGGAAGCCAAAGGAATACCGCGGAGGCGCGGGGGTCGGCCGCCAGCTCGGCACCTTTTCGACTCTGATAGTTGGTGTAGAAGACCAATCCCTCCGCACTCAAACCCTTGAGGAGAACGGTGCGCGAGGCGGGGGAGCCGTCACCCCCGACAGTCGCCAGAACAAAGGCACTGGGCTCATCTACTTGGGCCGCCACGGCCTGGTCGAACCATTTCTCGAACTCACGCATCGGATCGGTATCGAGATGGGAAACCTCGAGGGGCTCGTTCTTGTACTCGGAGCGTTCGAACCATTCTCGGGTCACGGAGCAACGGTACCTATCGTCGGGCACGTGGCCTCGAAAGGCTTCCGCACCCAACTCAAGCGATAACCATTGTGAGCAGCGTCGTGGTTCCCACACTCTTATCCGTACGCGCGAAGGTTTGCGGATGGCGGATGACCTCTGTACATCCCCTCGAGCCCAAGGAGATCGAAGCCGGTCAAGCGAGGGTTGCTGAAGAAAATTTGGGTTAAAGCCTCTTGGCGATCTCATCAAGCATCACCTCGGTGGCGCCCCCGCCGATCGAGTGGATGCGGACATCCCGATAAAGGCGCTCGACCGCGGTCTCGGTGATGAATCCCATCCCCCCGTGGAACTGCAGGCATTCGTAGAGCACGTCGTTGGCGAGCTCGCCCACCAAAGCCTTCACCATCGAGACCTCTTTGACCGCCTCCGAGCCACGTTCCATCAACCAGGCGGTGTGATAGACGAGCTGCCGAGCCGCCTCCACCCGCGCGGCTGCCATCGCTAAACGGTGGCGAATCGTTTGCTTGTCGAAGAGCGGTTTGCCGAACGCCCTTCTGCTTTTCACGTGATCGAGGGTGATCTCGATCGCCCGGGCCGATTCCCCGATCGCCTGGGCTGCGATAACCAGGCGCTCGTTCTGGAAGTTCTCCATGATGTAGTAGAAGCCGCGGTTCTCGTTACCGATGAGGTGGTCGGACGGAACCCAGCATTCCGAGAAGACCAGTTCGGACGTGTCCGAGCTGTGCCATCCCATCTTGGGAAGGGCCCTGCTGACGGTGAAGCCTTCCGCCTCCCGGGGAACGGCGATGATAGAAAGACCGCGCGACCCCTTGACATCGGGGTTGGTCCGCACCCCGACAAAGACGAGGTCAGCGATACCGCCGTTGGTGATGAACATCTTCGACCCGTCGATCCGCCACCCTTCCCCATCGCGAGCGGCCCGGGTCCGAATCGCCGCCACATCCGATCCGGCATCGGGCTCGGTGACGGCGATGGCGGTGATGGTTTCGCCAGCCACCATCGCGGGGAGCCAGCGCTCCTTTTGCTCCGCGGAGCCGAAGTTGAGAACGTAGGGCATCGCCAACTCGCTATGGACGAGAGCGGTGATCGAAAAGCCTCCGTAGGTGGAACGGCCCAGCTCCTCGGCGAAGGCGACCGAGGCGAGCGATCCCAACCCCACGCCGCCGTACTCCTCTGGCACCCGTAACCCGAAGAAGCCGATCGCCCCCATCTCCTTGAGAATCTCGGGAGGCACCCGCCCGGCTTGCTCCCATTCGTCGGCCTGGGGCAGCACTTTCTCCTCGACAAACCGCCGAGTTTGCTGCCGGATTGCCTTGAGATCCTCGGAGTCGTAGATGGACATCGTCAGGATTGAAACATAGAGCCCAAAGCCGAGGGTCTGGCGTTAGAACGTTTGTTCGAATAAGGTAAGGCGGTGTCAGAGTTCCGGTGGAGTCAGCTGGCCTCGTCCCAGGATGGGCTTTTCGAGTTGTCGCGGCGCGTAGTTGGGCGCGGGGCTTACCAAGGGCTCACGTTCCACGAGATCGAGGCCAAGTCCATCATCAGCAAGGCTCCCCCTAGTACCCCCTGGTTCGGCTACTCGATCAACGCCTATCGCGGATGCAGCCATGCGTGCACCTATTGCGCAGCAGGCGATACGCCAATCCTGATGGCCGACGGACGAACCAAAGCCATCTCCGAGATCAGGCCTGGCGATGTCGTCGTTGGTACGAGACGTGAGGGTGGGAATCGGCGCTTCGTTGAGTCTGTTGTCCTCGACCGCTGGTCGACAATCAAGCACGCCTATCGGATAGTCGCTGGCAAGGACACAGTCCTGATCGCAAGTGGCGACCACCGTTTCTTGACCAATCGCGGTTGGAAGCACGTGACTGGAGCGGAGCAGGGACCCGATCAAAGGCCGTTCTTAACACTCAACAATCGCCTTGTCGGAACTACCCGATTCGCTGATCCTCCCAAGGAGAACGAGGAGTATCGACGCGGATATCTGTGCGGAATGATCCGAGGCGATGCAAGCATCGGCACCTACACCTACCGCCGTCGGAACGGCACGCCAAACACGGTTCACCGTTTCCGACTCGCTCTCGCTGATCTCGAGGCATTGGCAAGGACCCAAAGGTATCTCGCGCACTTCGGGGTGCAAACGAAAGAATTCCTGTTCTCTGAGCAGACCGCGACACACCGGCCAATTAGAGCCATTCGCACGTCAACCGGGGCAGCTGGCGATCGAATTCGACAACTCATCGAATGGCCAGTCACCGAGTCCGAAAACTGGCGTCTGGGTTTCTTGGCCGGATTCTTTGATGCCGAAGGCAGTCACTTCAGGGGAGTAGTCCGCTTTTCCAACAAGGACTTCGAAATTCTCGGTCGGGTTGTGGACTACCTCGAGGATCTTGGATTCAACACGGTCATCGAGGGACCTCGACCCGCCTCAGGGGTCGCGACTGCGCGAATTCGGGGAGGACTGTCGGAAGCGATGCGTTTCTTCTTGAGCGTTGATCCCGCGATTACTCGGAAGCGTCAGGTGATCGGAAGCGCAATCAAGTTCGCTTCCAACGTGCAGGTACGCGAGATTCGCCCTCTTGGTTTCGAAATACCAATGTTCGACCTCACCACCACCACTGGCGATTTCATCGCCAATGGCGTCGTTAGTCACAATTGTTTTGCCCGACCCACGCACGAATACCTCGGGTTCGGAATGGGCGAAGACTTCGACACTCAGATCGTTGTCAAAACCAATGCCGTCGAACTCATTCGAGCAGAAACCGAGCCAGGTAGGTGGGGTGGCGACATGATCGCTATGGGAACCAACACCGATCCGTATCAAGCGGCAGAGGGAAAGTACAAGCTGACCCAGGGGATCATCGAGGTGCTGGCAGAGCGTGGCAACGACTTCTCGATACTGACGAAATCACCCTTGGTGCTGCGGGACATCGATTTGATCAAGGATGCATCCCGAAAAAGCAATGTCTCGGTTTCCTTTTCGGTCGCGACCCTCGATGAGAACGTCTGGCGTCGTACCGAGCCTGGCGCTCCTCACCCCCGCAAGCGACTGGATGCTTTGGCCCGTCTCCGAGCCGCTGGAATCCCGGGAGGGGTGATGGCTGCTCCTCTGCTCCCTGGGATCTCTGATCAACCCGAGCAGGTGGAGGCGCTGAAGAAGACGTCAAAAGAATCGGGGGCCGAGTGGGTCAACGAGGTCAAGCTTCATCTGCGTGGCGTCCGCCCGCATTTCATGGAGTGGCTGGCGGCAGATAGCCCGGAGCTCCTTTCGAAGTATCAAAGCTTGTACCCATTGCGACAGACGCGATCGCGTTCTGAGCTGAGAGGATCACAGGCAAAAGGTCAGCTCGTGCTCTTCCTGGATTCACATGAAAACGTGTCGTGAGTGCGGTAGAACTTTTCGACCATCGAGCGGCCACCTTCGTTGTCCCGCTTGTCGGTCGAGGGATCGGTGTCTTTGCGGCAAGCCGAAGCAGGTCAAGTCTGCCACCTGCGCGAGCTGTCGATCGGACCAAGGCGCCCTCAATCCCCACTGGAAAGGAGGACAGACAAGACACAAGAAGGGATATGTCATGCGACGAGTCTCGGCCATCCTCGCGCGCGAACCGGCAACTACGTCTTCGAGCACATCCTGGTTATGGAGGCTGTGCTAGGACGCTATCTCCAACCCGACGAGAGCGTTCATCACAAGAACGGTGTCCGAGACGACAACCGAATCGAGAATCTCGAGCTATGGGTTCGACCACAGCCGAGCGGGATCAGGGTGGAGGACGCCGTCGCCTGGGCGCGTGCCATTCTCGATCGGTACGACGCCACGGAGCCCCAACAGCCTTCCAACCCGCGCTGAAAAGCTCTTGGAGGTGGCGGGGCTCGAACCCGCGTCCCTTGAATCGTTGGCGCCGGCATCTCCGAGCGCAGCCGTCGGCGAGCTTTCGGTGCGAGGGACCCCAACGGCGGGCTTCCCACTCACCTATCCGGAATCAATCTTTGCCCTCCGGTCCCGGACCCCGGAGGACGCATCCTGCATTGCGACGCCCGGTTCCGGCGAGGCAGGCGCCCACCGGAGGGACGGGCTGCGTTATTTAGGCAGCCAGTGCGAAGTTGTCTTCGGCACTTGTGTTTGTTTCCGGCTCTTTAACGAGGATCCGGAGACCTCGGCTCGCTTCCGACGCCTCAACACCCAAGGTCGAAACCATTTCACCCCCATGGGTCCCGCCATTCTAATGGCTACGGGCGACGACCCCGCAGCGACCGTTCCATCTCCCGGTCGAGATCGCGCTGTTTTATGGTCTCTCGTTTGTCGATGGTTCGCTTGCCGCGGCCTAGCCCGAGCTCGACTTTCGCCTTTCCCTTCTTCAGATAGAGGCGCAGTGGGATCAGGGTGAGTCCTTTCTCCGCGAGGTCAGAGGCGATACGGTCGATTTGGCGTCGTTGCAGCAACAGTTTGCGGTTCCGCTCCGGCTCGTGCCCACCACCGCGGGAAAAGGCGTAGGGGCCGATGTAAGAGCCGATCAGGAACATCTCTCCGTCTCGAACATGGGCAAAGCTGTCCTTGAGCTGCACGTGACCCTCGCGAATGCTCTTGATCTCCGAACCCTGGAGGACGAGTCCCGCCTCATATGTGTCGAGGATCTCGTAGTCGTGGCGCGCCCGCCGATTGGAGGCGACGACCTTGATGCCGTTGACCTCGGCGCTTTTCCTCGCCACCGTCAGCGGAGGTAGCCGAGCGGGTCCACCGGCGCTCCGTTCTTCCGCACCTCGAAATGGAGATGGGGTCCGGTGCAGCTTCCGCTACAGCCGACATATCCGACAACTTGGCCCCGGTCGACCGTTTGCCCGACCGAAACCGCCATCTTCGATTGATGGGCATACAAGGTGGTGATACCGCCTCCATGATCGATGACTACCGCCCGTCCGTAGCCACCATAGGTCTCGGCCAAGATCACCCTTCCAGTGGCAGCGGCCACGATCGGAGTTCCCGACGCTGCACTGAGGTCGATTCCGGTATGGAGTCTTCTCACCCCGAGAATCGGGTGGACGCGATACCCGAACGGCGAGCCCACCGGGGCGTTCAGCGGCCACGAGAGGCCTGTCGGGGCGACACCCTCTTTGCTGGCGAGACGTTCGATCTCTCGCTGCAGGGCGGCCGCGTCGGCTTCGAGTCCCTCTTTGTGCTGCTCAGCCGCCGCAATGTCATGGCGGATCGAAGCCAGTAACTGTTCGACCGCCGCCGCCTGTGCCTGGGCGTCAGCCAGTAATCCGGCGGCGACGTCTCTCTGCTGCTCGAGGAGCGCCTTCTGGGCATGCAGGCTCCGGAGGTGAGCCTCCGTCTGGGATTTCTTCTCAACTACCTGGACCCGCTGGCGTTCCTCTTCACGTTGCAGTAACTGGAACGCATCGAATACGTCGTCTTCTCGATCGAAGACCGCCGAAGAGTAAGCCAGGACGGTGGCGGCTCCGGCGGCGTCGGTCTGGCCGAAGAGGCGCATTCCCGGAACAGCCGCAGCGGACATGTACAAGTCGACGGCCGTGCGTTCGAGCCGGTCCTCGGTCTTGCTCAGGTCCACCTCGGTCCGGGCGAGCGCTGACTCCAAAGTCATCACCTGACCGCGAAGGGAAGTGACTTGGCCTTCAGTCAGCTGCACCTGGCGAATGGATTCGTCGACCTCGGCCTGAGCATCGTTGTAATCCTCGAGTGCCGCCGCCAATGCGGTTTGCGCCGCCGCTACTCGTAGTCCAATCGCGCTTTCGTTGGTGCGAGCTGTGCTGATCGCTCGATTGACCTCGGTCAACTCGTTCTGAATCCGGCGCAATTCGACCGAGGGGTCGTCGGCCGCCACAGGCAAAGCCGCCCAGAGGAGGGAGATTACGACGGAGAGCACGGCGAGCCGTGCGGGCTTCACGTCGGCTCGAGCACCCGCCGGTCGACCGTTACTGGCCGACCCCCATCTTCGTCTCGCAGGTATCGGCTGAGACCCAGCACGCTGCCCAGCACACCCGCCGCTGCTCCGAACAAAAGAATGACGATTCCCCACGTGAGGAAGAATCGATTGGGAATTCCAAAGGAAACTATCTCGATGGAGTCACCAATGGTCCGCAAATTGCGGAAGGCGACCCAGACGGTGGCGACGGCCAGTCCCGCCCCGATTAGTCCTTCGATCATCCCCTCGAGAATGAACGGAACCCGGATGAACCAATTCGAGGCACCGACCAGCTTCATAATCGACACCTCGTCCCGGCGGGCGTAAATCGCCATGCGAATCGTGTTGGCGATAAGGATGACGGCCGAGGCTCCCAGGACGAGCGCCAGCCCAAGCCCGAGCAGGTTGAGGACGGTCGAAAGGGAGGAAAGCTGCTCGATCTGCTCGCCGAATGTGGCCACCCGACGGATGAGTTGACTCTGGCTGGCCAGTCGGAACTGCACATCCTGGTAGAGGTCGATATCGGTGAGTTCGATCCTGATCGAAGCAGGAAGAACGCTGGGATCAATATTGAGCTGGTCGGGTCGGTCCGCGAACATCTCTTGATACTCGGTCCAGGCCGCGGCCTTGTCGAAGTAGCGAACGGTCGCGACTTCCTCCCATCCGCTGACCTCCTCGACGAGCGCGGCGTGAGCGCCGGCTGCCACCCCATCCTGGCCCTCGTCGTATAAGAAGGCGATGATGTGCGTTCCGTCTTGCCAGGCGAGAGTGTTGATGCGAAGTAGCTCGTTGACCACCAACGCCCCGAACGCGAGGGAAAGCGAGATGAAAACTGCGAGGATCGCCCCCAGCACCACCAGGAGATTCCTTCGCAGGTTGATGAGAGCCTCACGGGCAAGAAAACCGAGTCGATTCACTCCGAGGCTCCGTCCCCATTCTGCCGATCGCCGTTCTGATAAGGGATTTCTCCAGTCTCGTAGCGACCGGCCAACTCGTCGCGAATCACGCGGCTGTTGTCGAGCTGAACCACTCGCCTCTGCATGGCATCGACGATGGCGTGGTCGTGAGTCGCCATCACCACCGTGGCTCCGGAGCGGTTGATGCGATCTAGCAGCCGCATGATGCCGACCGAGGTAGCGGGGTCAAGATGTCCCGTCGGCTCGTCGCACAAAAGGATCGGCGGTCGGTTGACGAAGGCGCGAGCGATGGAAACTCTCTGCTGCTCGCCTCCCGAAAGCTGGCGCGGATAGCGATCACCCTTGTCGCTTAGACCGACCAGTTCGAGCACTTGTTTTACCTGCGGGCCAACGACAGAGCGGGGCCGGCCCAGGACCTCGAGTGCAAAGCTGACGTTCTCGCCCACGGTCTTGTTGGGAAGGAGTTTGAAATCCTGGAACACGGTCCCGACTGAACGGCGCAGGAAAGGAATTTTCCAGGCCGGAAGCTGGGTGATGTCTTTTCCCGCTACCCAGATGACGCCGCGTGTGACAGTGTCCTGGCGCAGCAGAAGTCGGATGAGCGTCGATTTGCCCGAGCCCGAGGGCCCCACCAGAAAGACGAATTCACCCTTTTGGATGTCGAGATTGACGTCGCGGACGGCAACGGTGCCGCCCTCATAGACCTTGGTGACGTCACGCAGTCGAATCATGCATCAGACCCATCGTGAACTAAGGGACGTTTGCGCCCCGGAACGGTCATGCAGGGTAACGGAGAAGGCGGGGCAATTCGAACTTTCAATCGATTCTGCGGGCTGTAACCGTCGTTATGCAACGGTTACAACCCAGGGTTCGCTTCTCAACCGCTTTCGTGACGGAGACGGCGCCACCGTAGATAGCCGTCAATAAAGGGTTCGAGGTCGCCGTTGAGGACTCCGTTGATGTTGCCCACCTCCACATCGGTCCGGAGGTCTTTCACCATCTGATAGGGCTGCATGACATAGCTGCGGATCTGTCGACCCCAAGCGGCCTCACCCTGTTCGCCGCGAATCTCGGAGACCTGGGCCATGCGCTCCTGTCGGGAGAGCTCGTGGAGGCGCGCCTTGAGGATCGCCATCGCCCGTGCCCGGTTTTGAAGCTGACTGCGCTCGTTCTGGCATTGCACGACGATCCCGGTGGGAAGGTGGGTTATCCGCACCGCTGAGTCGGTCTTATTGACATGCTGGCCGCCCGCGCCTTGGGAACGATAGGTGTCGATTCGCAGGTCGTCAGGATTGATCTCGATTCCTTGATCGTCTGTCAGTTCGGGAACTACATCGACGCCCGCGAAGGACGTGTGGCGACGAGCATTGGAATCGAAGGGACTGATCCGGACCAACCGGTGGACTCCCCGCTCTGATTCGAGATTGCCGTAGGCATGATCTCCCCTTACGGTCATCGTCACCGACTTGACCCCGGCTTCCTCACCTTCGCTCATCTCTTCGAGGGTGACCGCGAATCCGGCAGCCTCCAGGTAGCGCTGATACATGCGTACAAGCATCTCTGCCCAATCCTGGGCTTCGACCCCGCCGGCTCCGGCGTGCACCGAGAGAATCGCGTCATGGGAGTCGTACTCGTCGAAGTAGAGAGCCTCGCGCTCGAGAGTGCCGAGGTCTGACTCGATTCGAGCCAGATCGGAGGCGACCTCACGGCGGGCGGCATCGTCGTCGGTCTCATCGGCGAGATCGAGGAGAACCTCTGAGTCGTCGAGACTTCTCTCCAGGCGCACCACAGAATCGATCGTGCGCTCTAGCCGAGACAGGCGCTGGGTGACCCTCCGCCCATCATCCGGATCCGACCACAGGCCGGGATCGGCCGCCTGTTCTTTGAGGCCAACTAGCTCAGATGACTTGCCGTCGAGGTCAAAGAAACCTCCTGGCTGCGGTCAACCGGTTGCGCATGTCGGCGATAACAAGGCGCGGGTCGGCAAGCTCGGTGGTCATGGTGGCCAAATGGTACTGCGGCGACCCTGACTAGAGATCCAGGCACACCGCGTAGACGTTGAACGAACGCAGTGCTCCGGCTTGGTCCCCGCCACCGCCGAACAATGCCGTCGCCAACCCGGAGCCAGGCACGGCCGAGCTGTCAGGTTGGCTGGCGATGATCCATGCGTTGGGCGGCTCGACGTCGAAACCACCGCCCACCGCAACGTCGCCAGCGTCACAAGCGGCCGCCAAGGGCGAGCTGGTGGAGTTGCGAGGGGCCTCGGAGGTGGCTGAGGCGACGTAGTAGTTACTCGATGCGGCAGGACCTGTGGGGCCTTCGGGACCCATAGGACCCTCGGGACCTTCAGGGCCGGGATCGCCTTGCAGACCGGCGGGGCCAGACGGACCTTCAGGACCGACGGGGCCGATCGGACCCTGGGGGCCCGCACTGCCGGAACTGCCGGCTGCTCCCGATAGCGCGAAGCGGTGGAGAAACGCCGCCATCTGCTCGCGGGTGACGATGGGTCGAGAATTAGGATTTCGCCATGTGGAGGTCGATCCGCGCTATCAGCGAGCGATACAGGACCAACGCCGCCATTTGGTGGGGCTTGTGTCCTGATCCTGGTCATCCTGACCGTTGCGTTCGTGGTGGATTACGTGAACCGACCCGCTAGCACGACGACCACGATCGCCACCAACGGGGCTGAATCAAACTAGGACAGTACCCTTGGTAGGACTAGTTAGGCGCCTCCTTGGTTTCAGCTGGCGCCGTGACAGCGCTTGTACTTCTTACCGCTGCCGCAAGGGCAGGGGTCGTTCCGGCCCACTTGACCCTTGGTCGAAGAACTGCCCGAGGCCACTGGAGCAAGCTTGGGAGACTCTGGTGCTGGCGCCTCGGCGAACTGAACGTGGAAGAGATAGCGAACGGTGTCTCGTTTGACGGCGTCGACCAGTTCGCTGAAGAGCGCATATCCCTCGCGCTGATACTCGACCAGCGGGTCCCGCTGTCCCATCGCCCGGAGGCCGATCCCCGAACGCAGGTAATCCATCTCGGAAAGGTGCTCCCGCCATTTGTTGTCGAT
>JBOGEX010000115.1:0-21842 GCA_050741915.1 Acidimicrobiia bacterium | reverse complement strand
AAGGCCGGGCCGCTGATGGCCTGGGCGAGGATCTGGGGCCAGCGGCTGTCGGTCTGGCGGTCATACATGAGCAGGTTGGAGTTGACCAGGTTGCCGGAGGTCCCAAACGTGTAGGCCTCGCCGGAGGTGGCGGTCCCCCGGAAGGCGACCGTGGACCCGGTGAGCGGGCAGTAGGTGACCGAGAGCGGACCGTCGGGGAAGGTGTCGTTGACGATCTCGTGCCAGACGAGAACCAGCTGCGGGTAGGCCACCACCCGGCCCTCCCGCTCCAGGCCGAAGACGACGTCGCCGTCCTTCAGGAAGTCGACCTCTTCGGCGCCCAGGTACCTCGGCTCGTCGAGAGGAGGGATGCCGTCCTTGGGAGGCCCGCCGAACCGGACGTTGTCGGCGAAGTCGGCCAGCTCGAAGACCGGCGGCGCGGCCGCCTGGGCCGTGGTGGAGGGGGCAGCCGAAGCGGCGGTGGAGCGGGTGGACGAGGGAATGGTTGTCGTAGCAGCGGTGCCGGGCCGGCCCAGCACCCTGGTCCCCAGGTAGGTGGCCCCGCCCGCCACCCCCAGGCCCGCCAGCAGCCTGAGGAAGGTTCTGCGAGTGGCTCCCGGCCAGAACTTGTATCGATCGGTCTTCGGGTCGGGGTCGGTCGAGGTCATGGCGGCCTTCTTGTCAGGTCTCGCTGTAGCAACTACGAGTGGACGTAGGTTATTCCGCCCTTCGGGTGGCCATCCTCCCCTCTCGGTCATGGGTACCGGGCTATGGAGCTATGATAACCTGTAGTAGCAAGACCGGTGCGGCATAACTACTTGCCCAAATCCCTGGCGTTGGCCGTGGCCGGAGTGTCTCTCTTGCGCATGGTGGCTGTCTTCGCCATCGGCTTGCCCCGGCCAACTCCACACCCACACATACACCCCGCGTGTTATCCTATGGTGGACCCTTACCGAGGGCGGGCTCGGTGGTTGCTGCCGGCACCGATCTTCGCCGCCATGTCTGCCAGGCGAGCCAGCCGGCGGCGGTGAGCCCGGCGGTAAGCCCTACCAGTTGGCTCCAGGTGATGGGACCGGCCATCTGGTCCATTTCGTTGCCGATCCTGGTGAAGTCGATGGCGAACCGTTGGAGCCCATACCACCCCATCCACACCGCAAAGACCGTTCCTGGCCTCCACCGGCGCCGCAGCATCAACCACACCAGAGCGAAGAGGACGGCAGCCCCCAGCAGGTCGTAGAGGGCAGTGTGGTGGTAGGTGCCACAGACCGCGCCGACCGGTAAGCACTCGAGAGCGTTGTGGGCGGGGGCGAGGTCGTAGCCCCCTCGCACGGTGAAACCGAGCGGGAAGGAGGTTGGGGAACCGAGATGCTCGACGATGGCAAGGTCACCGAGGCGTCCAACCACGGTGCCGAGCGCCAGAGGCGGGGCAGCAAGGTCGGCTATCGGAATGAACGGCACATCGAGGTGATGGAGTCGCCACCAGGCGGCGCCGATCCCCCCGGCGAATCCCCCCAGGATGGAGAACGAGCCGCCCAACGGTGAGAGGGCACTCACGATGGATCCCCCCTCGAGCAGCTGGGCGGGAACGGTGAGATAGCGAGCACCCACCAGAGCGCCGATCAGCGCCCACGTCAACGCGGAGGACACGTCCGCCTCCGGGAGTTCACGCTGGCGCACCAGGCGCATTAGAAGCCAAGCCCCCAGGGCGAAGCCAACTGCGGCAAACAGACCGTGGAGCGAGAGACGGAGGGGGCCGACCTCAAAGATGGGGATGGGCGGGTAGCTGATTCCGAAAGCGCTCATCGGGCTACCGTAGTTGATCTACGACGGTGTGTAGCAGATATTTGCAAAAGATGGAATGTCAGCGGCGGAATCGGTAGAGGCGCAGGCTGTTGCTCACCACCGACACGCTGGAAAAGGCCATGGCCGCGCCGGCGATGATCGGGCTGAGCAGTCCGAGGGCGGCGAGGGGGATGGCGGCGACGTTGTACCCGAAGGCCCAAAAGAGATTTTGGACGATGGTGCGGAATGTCCGCCGGGAAAGCTTGATGGCGGTCAAGACCCCGGCGAGGTCGCCCGACATGAGGATGATGTCGGCGGACTCGATCGCCACGTCGGTCCCGGTGCCGATGGCGATTCCCAGGTCGGCCCGGACCAGGGCTGGAGCGTCGTTGACGCCGTCGCCGACCATGGCCACCACCCGGCCTCCCTCTTGCAGGCGGCGGACCTCTTCGACCTTGTCGGCGGGGAGGACCTCGGCCAGCACCCGGTCGATTCCCACCTGGTCGGCGATCGCCTGGGCGGTCCTCCGGTTGTCGCCGGTGATCATCGCCACTTGTATTCCACTGTCGTGGAGGCGGCGGATCACGTCGATGGCTCCCTCCTTGAGGGTGTCGGCCACCGCCAACACGCCTCGAGCCTCGCCGTCCCAGCCGGGAAAGAAGACAGTGTTTCCTTCAGCCTCGAGGCGTTCGGCGGTCTGATCGAGGGCGTCGGAGACGGCCATACCCTCATCGGCGAGGAATTTGCGGCCCCCCACCACCACCCGGGTGCCATCGACGGTGCCTGCCACCCCCCTCCCCGGTATCGCCTCGAACCCTGTGACATCGGGCAGGTCAAGGCCGCGTTGCCGGGCGGCGTCGACCACCGCCCTGCCGACCGGGTGCTCGGACCCTGCCTCTACCCCCGCCGCCATCGTTAGCAGGGTCTGCTCATCGATCCCAGCGGCGGGGCGGGCCTCGACCAGTCGCATCCGGCCGGCGGTGAGGGTGCCGGTCTTGTCGAAAATGATCGTCTCGATCCGCCGTGACCGCTCCAATACCTCCGGTCCCCGGATCAGGACCCCCAGCGCGGCGCCGCGGCCGGCCCCCACCATGATGGCGGTGGGAGTGGCGAGACCAAGCGCACAGGGGCAGGCGATGATCAGCACCGCTACCGCGGCCACGAATCCTTTCGTGGGATCCCCCGACAGCCACCAGGCGGCCAGGGTAAGCAGGGCCAGGGCGATAACTGCCGGGACGAACACCGCCGACACCCGGTCTGCCAGCCGCTGCACCGGGGCCTTCCCGGCCTGTGCCTCCTCAACCAGGCGGACGATGTTGGCCAGGGCGGTGTCGGCACCGACGGCCGTGGCCCGGACTGTGAGCAAACCCTGCTGGTTGATGGTGCTCCCGGCCACCCGATCGCCGGGCATCTTGTCGACCGGCACCGACTCACCCGTCAGCATCGACTCGTCCACTGCCGAGGCCCCGTCGATCACCTCACCGTCGATCGGGATCTTCTCACCGGGGCGGACCCTGACGATGTCCCCCACGGTCACCTGCTCGACCGGGACCATCGCCTCCTCACCGTCGACCAGTAGGCGCGCCTCCTTGGCTCCCAGCTCGAGCAGGGCCCGGATCGCCGACGAAGCGCGGCCTTTGGCCCGCACCTCGAAATACCGCCCGAGGTCGAGGAAGGCGATGATCAAAGCCGCGGTGTCGAAATAGAGATCGCCGCCGGCGATCAACTCGTAACCAGAGTAAAGGAATGCAGCCAGAGTGCCGAGGGCGATCAGGGTGTCCATGTTGGCGGTGAGGGTTCTCGCCCGGACCGCCGCCCCGCGGATGAAAGGCCACCCCGCCCAGAACTGGACCGGAACGGTGAGGACTCCGGCGGTCCATCTCGCCCAGTCCGCTTCGGGCCAGATGAGGGACAGGGTCAGCACCGCCAGGCCCAGCGGCCAGGCCACCAGGACCCTACGCAGCCACGCCGCCTGCTCGTCGCCGCGCTTGTCTTTTTCTTCCTGGATTTCCAGGGCAGTTCCGACCTGATGGGCGGGGGAGAGGTCGTACCCAATTCGGCGCACCGCCTGGCGCAGCTCTTCCACGCCGGGACCGTCCGGATCTAACTCGACGCGGGCCCGCCCCGAAGCGAAATTGACCGAGGCGAGGCTCACCCCCTCCTGACGGGACAAAGTCCGCTCGACCCTGACCGCACAGGACGCGCAGGTCATCCCCTCGACTTCGAGTTCCAACGCTGGATTGGGTCGCACATCGGGGGACATTGGCTCTCTCCTCACTGGTGGAAGTTGAAACGCACACCCACCCTAGGTAGGGTAGGCTAGCGGCCGGAGGCGACAAATGCAATCCATCCGCGGTCGCAGATTGCCTCTACGTCGTGATGAACCTTTGAGCTGCTCGTATACTACGCAGCGTCATAGATATCCTTTTCGATCCCGAGGGGACCTAAAGACGTGGATTCAGGCATCTTCTTTGGTGGCTCATTGCTGGCCGCCGGCATCGCCGGGGCGGTGGCACTGTTCGCGCCCTGCTGTATCTCGGTGATGCTTCCCTCCTATTTTGCCGGCTCGGCCCAAAACCGGCGGATGCCGGTGGCCATGACCATCCTGTTCGCGGCAGGAATCGCCACGGTGATCCTCCCCTTGGCGATGGGAGCGGTGTTTCTGCGTCGCCTGCTGGTGGAGGCTCACACTCCAGTGTTTATAGGTGGTGGTCTGCTGATGATAGGGCTGGCGATCTATCTGTTGGTCGGGGGTGAGCTGCGGCTGCCGATGCCGGACCGGCCGGCCGGGAGGCCAACCGGTCCCCTCGGGGTCTACTCGCTCGGAGTCTTCTCCGGTGTGGCCAGCTCTTGTTGTGCCCCGGTGTTGGCCGGGGTGGTGGCCCTTTCCGGGGTGGCGTCCTCGTTTGCCTTCGCCCTCGGCCTGGGCGCGGCCTATGTGGTCGGTATGGTGGCGCCCCTCTTCGCCATCTCCGTCGCCTGGGGCAGCCGTGACTGGCGGTCCAGCCGGCTTTTCCGGCCCCGACCGGTCACCTGGCGGATCGGGCCGCTCCGGCGCACGGTGTCGGGCACCAACCTGGCGAGTGGCGTTTTGCTCGCCCTGATGGCCCTCTTGACGCTGTGGATCGGCCTCACCGGCCAGGTGATGCCGGCAGCCGACGGCTGGCAGGCCAGAACCGCGGCCTGGCTCCAACACATCGGACAGATAATCACCAACTCGCTGGCTTGGATACCCGGGTGGGCAGTGTTGATCCTGGGTTTGGTGGCAGGATGGGCGCTTTGGCACCGGGCCCGAGCCGAGATCACCGGAGCCAACTCGAAGGAAGAGATAAAGGGCCAGCCAGCCCCGGCTTTGAGCGTGAGGGGCGGCTTCGATGAGTAGGACCCTTCAGAAACGAGCCGCTGCCAGTTCCAAGGCGACACCAACCCGACGCCCCCTCCTCATCGGAGTGGGCATAACCGTTGGGTTCGTGGCGATCCTGGCGGCGATCTTCGCCGCCAACTCAGGAGGTCCTCCAGCTTCCGAGGGGTCAGGGAGCGGCTACCGGTTCGACGTCGGCTCGCCCGGCCCGGGCGAGCAGGCCCCGCCGCTCCGGCTGCCGGCCGCTGACGGCAACACCTTCGACCTGGCGGATCTCTCGGGTCAGACCGTCCTGCTCTATTTCCAAGAAGGGCTGATGTGTCCACCATGCTGGGACCAGCTACGGGACATCGAGGCGGAGGGGGATCGCTTCACCGCCCTGGGCATCGATTCGATCGTCACCATCACCACCGACAACGTCGATCTTCTGGCTCGAAGGGTCGCCGACGAGGGCCTCCGATCCCCGGTGTTGTCCGACCTTGGCCGGGAGGTGTCGGAGGCGTGGGGGACGCTCGGTGCCGGGATGATGGGAGGCGCCACGAACGGTCACAGCTTCGTTGTGGTGGGCCACGATGGAAACATCCGCTGGCGGGCCGATTACGGCGGCGCCCCCGACTTCACCATGTATCTGCCGGTTTCGGCGCTGCTCGCCGATCTCAGGCAGGGTCTCGATGCGGCCGGCTGAGCCGATTCCGGTGGTGCTGCTCACAAAGGACCACTGCGATCTTTGCGAACAGGCCCAGGAAGTGTTGGCGCGGGTTGCGGTCGACCACCCCCTGGCGGTCCGACTAGTCGACCTGGCAAGCGATGAAGGGGTCGCCCTTGCCCAAGAGGGCGGAGTGTTGTTCCCGCCCGGCGTCCTCCTCGATGGGCGGCCCTTCTCCTACGGCCGGCTGTCGGAGAGAAAGCTTCGCCGCGAGCTTGCGCGACGCCACGACGTCCGGGCATGAACCGCAACCGGCGGAAAGCCGTCCGACGCCCTCCGACCCAACGTTACGCGAGCAGCCGGAACCGCCGCAAGGCGCCTCCAACGCGAACCTCGAAGGCAGGACGCGTGCTGGCGATAATCGGCGGGGTCCTGTTCATCGTCGGAAACATCGGGGCCCGTACCGGGTGGGTGCTCCTCCCCTTCGACCGCCACCACTTGCTCACGCAATTCGGCGGGGCGGCTCTGGCGGTGCTGGGGCTGGTGCTCGCCGGTCGCCGCTGAAACTGGGGGTTGTCGACCCCACGCCGACCGTTAGTCTGACTACTACAGGGCATCGGAGCTAAGGGTGGGCAAGTGACCAGGACAAAAGCGCAGCAGCGCGGGAAACCGACGACTGTCGTAACCAGCCGGCATCGGCCGGCAGGCCGCTTGGTCCGGTGGATGGGCTGGACGTTGCTGTGGTCGGGCGGGCTCATGCTGGCTTTCCTTGCCTATCAACTGTGGGGGACCGGGCTTTACAACGCCGCCGCCCAGAATCGGCTGGAACAAGAGCTCACCCTTCGGCTGGCAGCTCCACCGGTTGCCACCGCCGCTTCCCCCGCCGTCGTCCAGGCTCCGGCCTCGCCTGTCCTCACCGACGCCCAAGCCGTTCCCCAATCACCGCCGAGCCTTATCGCCGAGTCTCCTCCAGGCGAAGGCGAAGCGCTGGGGAGGATCATCATCCCAACAGCCGAGGTCGACGACATCATGGTCGAGGGGGTCACGCGGGAGGTGCTCAAGAAAGGTCCGGGGCACATGCCGTGGACTCCCCTACCCGGCCAGCCAGGCAACGCGGTCCTCAGCGGGCACCGCACCACTTACGGGGCTCCGTTCTTCTACCTCGACCAAATCACGGTCGGCGACGACATCACGGTTGAGACTGCCATCGGCCGTCACGTCTTTCGGGTGCGCGGGATTCTCGTGGTCAACCCCACCGACGTCTGGGTGACCGACCCGCGGGAAGGCGCTTGGCTCACACTTACCACCTGCACCCCCCGCTACTCGGCCGCCCAGCGGCTGGTAATCACCGCCGAGCTGATCACCGGTCCCAACCTGGCTGCCATCTCGGGTCGCGTCGAAACGACGAGAGCGGCTCCAGGCGCCTAGCGGTACCAGGCGGGTAGATCGATTTCGGGCTACGACATGCCGTCGTACATAATGGCCTCATGACCCTGT
The DNA here is from genome assembly GCA_050741915.1 of Acidimicrobiia bacterium. Classification (GTDB taxonomy): domain Bacteria; phylum Actinomycetota; class Acidimicrobiia; order Spongiisociales; family ZC4RG35; genus JACCTH01. The sequence goes on along the minus strand of JBOGEX010000115.1, from coordinate 14,577 downwards.
GGACCCAGGCCGCGGACCAGCGGGATCAGGCATTGCGCGACTTGGAGGAGTTGGTGGGCCAGGCGGCAGAGGGCGAAATCGATCCGGATACGGTCGCGGCCCTTGAGGATGTCTACCGCCGCGATTTGGCGGAAGCGGAGAGCGTATTGGCCACCGTATTCCAGGCACCACCATCCACGGGTCGTGGTGACCGAGCGCGACTTCGATGGACGCTCGGTGTGGTCCTGGCGGCCTCTCTGGCCGTACTTTTCTTCTCAGCTGGTCAGTTCGTCCAGCAGCGTCAACCCGGACAACCTTTGACGGGTGGATTCCAAGGCGTGGCTGGTACCGCCAATACAGCCGGTGCGTTCGATCCCTCCGATTACTCCGATGAGGCGTTGGAGGCGGTGGTGGCAGCAAACATGGATGATCCCCAAATCGCCGGGATGCGGATCGCCCTGGCCGACCGCTACTTTGGGCGGGGCGACTATCAGATGGCGTTCGCCCACTACCGGGCCGTAATCGAAGCCGAATCTCCTCCTGCGGGGATCTTCGTTGCGACTGCCTACAGCCGGCTCGGGTGGATGGTCTACGACGGGAACGGGGAGGTCACGCTCGCGGTTGGCCTGCTCGACCGGGCGCTCGAGCTTGTCCCGGGGGATCCTCAGATCACCTACATCAAGGCGATCGTGCTCTGGTGCGGCAACGGCGACTCCGAGACTGCCGTCGGTTTGCTCGACCAGGTGCTGGAATCGCCCGGTCTCAGCGAAGAGGATCGGCCAATTGTCCAGTCCGAACGGGTCGCCGCAGAACAAGGTCAACCTTGCCAGTGACGGCGGCCGGGCCCTTTCGAGCAATGGTCGCCCGTGAGCCGAGCCGGTTTGCGCTACGACGCGGCGTCGTAGACAATCGCCTGCTTGCCAGCAGCCGTGTTGGGAGGATCGCATGATCGGGTTGGTGGGGAAGGTGGGGGTGTGGGTGGCCTTGCTTTCGGCAGGCTGGCTGACCCTGACCGGGATGAGGGGACTGCTAAGACCGAGGCCCGGGATGCGGCGCCGGCTTCTAGTACCCGTGGCCGGCTTGGTGGCAGGGGCGGTCGTGGCCATGATCGAGCTGCAGCTGGGTCTCCTCACCAACGACTTCTCCATCGAGTACATCGCCCGCAACCATGCCCGATCGACCCCCTTCCCCTTCAATGTCGCCACCGCCTGGGCGGCGTTGGAAGGAAGCATCGTGCTCTGGGGGCTGGTCCTGGCCGCCTTTATCTGGACCGTGGCCCGCAGGGTGGTCGACGGCGACCGTCTCGGGATGGGCGCCTTGGGGGTGATGGGGCTGGTGGCGGTGTTCTTCATCGGGATGATGGCCACCGTCGCCGATCCCTTCCGGACCATCAGCCCGGTTCCCTTGGACGGTCCTGGCCCCAACCCGCTGCTCCAGAACCATCTGCTGATGGCCATCCACCCTCCTCTGCTCTATGTGGGTTTCGTGGGCTTCACGGTTCCGTTCGGCTTTGCCATCTCGGCGTTGCTACTCGGAGAGGGGGGAGTGGCATGGCTGGAACGGACCCGCCGCTGGAGCCTGCTCGCCTGGAGCTTTCTCACCGCCGGGATCCTGCTCGGAGGGTGGTGGAGCTACGAAGTGTTGGGGTGGGGGGGATTCTGGGCCTGGGATCCGGTCGAGAACGCCTCCTTTATGCCATGGCTGCTGGCAACGGCTTTCGTCCACTCAGCGGTGGTGCAGCTCCGGCGGGGAATGCTCCAGGCGTGGAACTTCACCCTGGTCATCGGAACCTTCGCCCTCACCATCTTTGGGACGTTCCTCACCCGGTCGGGGGTGATCGGGTCGGTGCACAGCTTCACCCAGTCGGCGGTGGGGCCCGCCCTGTTGGGGTTCCTGGCCCTGGTAGTGGTGGGCTCCCTGACGATCCTGGCCCTGAGAGTTCACCTGATGGCCCAACCGCCTCGGCTCGAATCGCTGGCCAGCCGGGAGGGTGTGTTCTTGTCCAACAACCTGCTCCTCGCCGTCTTCACCTTTATGGTGCTGGTCGGCACGGTCTACCCCCTCATCCTGGAAGCCGCCAACGGCGAGCAGGTATCGGTCGGTCGTCCGTTCTTCGACCGGTTCGGTATCCCCCTCTCATACGGGCTGCTCCTGGCGATGGGGACCGGCCCCGCCTTCCCCTACCGGATGGCCCGGTGGCGGGTGCTGTGGCCCCGGCTGCGGAGCCCGTTCCGGGCCGGGCTGGTGGCCGGGGCGGCAGCGGTGCTAGCCGGCGTCCGGACTCCCCACGTGGTCGCGGTCGTGATGCTGGCCGTCATGACCGTGGCCGTGAGCGGACGGCAAATGTGGGTGTCGGCCGCCAAGAGGGCCGCCGGGCATGGGGGCGGCTCGATGTCCCGATCCATCCTCCATCTGCTGGGGCGCGACCCGGCGTTCTGGGGTGGGCAGATCTCCCACGCCGGGGTGGCGTTGGCGGCGGTGGCCATCGCCCTCTACGGGAATCTGGCTGTGAACGCGGAGGCTCCGCTGGACCTCGGCTCATCGACCGATTTCGCCGGATACACCCTCACCTACAACGATTTCTTCAGCCGAACCGAGCCCAACAAGACCGTGATCGGGGCCAGGGTGGCGGTGTATCGAGACGGTCAGCTGCTCGAGTTCCTCGAGCCCAGCGTCAACCGTTATCCCAACCTCACCCAGGCCGTCGGCACCCCGGCGGTGCGGACCGGGCTGACCCAGGATCTCTACCTGAGCTTGCGCTCGATCGACTCCGAACGGATCGACTTGGAGATGAAAGTATTCCCATACATGTACCTGCTGTGGACCGGCGGTCTGATCGCCGCCGCCGGCGGACTCTGGGCGAGGCGGCGACCCACTGGCCGGGCGCGGCCGATCGGCAAACAGGTCCGCGAGATTGGAAGACATGATGTGGCGCCGGTGGGGTGATCTGCTCGGCTGGTTCGTAAGTTTGGCAGCGGCGACAGTCGTCACCATCGGGCTCGCCGCCGCCCCCGCCGCACCCACCGACCGGGTCGAAGCCATCGCCAAAAGTCTCCGATGCCCGGTGTGCCAGACCGTCTCCGTGGCGGAATCGCCCTCGGAGACCGCCCGGGCGATGCGTGAGATCATCGCCCAGCAGGTGGCGGCGGGCCGTTCCGACCAGGAAATCGTCGGGTTCTTCGTCGACCGCTACGGCCGCTGGATCATCCTCGCTCCACCACCAACGGGGGCGAACTGGACATTGTGGTTACTGCCCCCGGCCGCGCTGGCGGCAGGAGTCGTGGTCGGGTTGAGACGCAAACGCCGTGTACGCTTCCGGTACCGCGCCGGTGCTCAAGGACACAGTCCCACACAGGCGTCGTCGGCACTGGCCCCGACCCCACGTCACGAGAAGAGTGCGGGGGGCCGGAGGAACGTGAGACATCTGTGGTAACCTTTAGTCCACCCTACCTAGGGTAGGTGGATCTGAGCAAGGGGAGACCAAGGTGCGTGAACCGCACAAACGGGATGCACTCAATCGTCTGAAGACCGTGCGAGGCCATCTCGACGCTGTGATCGCCATGGTCGAAGAAGAACGTTATTGCCCAGACCTCATGAAACAGGTGTCGGCCCTCCAGGCGTCGCTGGAGAAGGTGAACCGGATCCTCTTGCAGAACCATCTCGAAACCTGCGTTCCGGAGGCGGTCAGCTCAGGACGATCGGAGGCGATGGTCGACGAGTTGATGGAAGCCCTGCGCTACACCACCGCCGTCACCGGCCCCGCTCGCCGGACCCCGTCGAAAAGGAGTTAAGAACATGACCACTCGCACCCTGTCCGTTCCCGACATCAGCTGCGGCCACTGCAAGACCTCGATCGAGGGCGCCGTGGCGCCGATCGCCGGCGTGGAAAAGGTCGAGGTGCACATCGACGACCGCACCGTCGACCTGGCCTTCGACGACCACCGGGTCGAACTGGCCACCATCATCGCCGCCATCGAGGAGCAGGGCTACGAGGTAGCGTCGTGACCCCCGATACGCTCAGCGGCTCGCTGCGACCTCTTCAATCCCCTGGTTGCTACGATATAGCGTAGTAGGCATAGTAGGAGGAGAAGGATGAGCAGACGACTCCGAATGGGGATCGGCGCGACTCTGGCAGCGGTAGGTTTGGTCGGAGCCGTCGTTCTAGGACCGGCGGCGTCCGTGGCGGCTCAGCCGGGAAGTGACGCGACCCTTGAGACGATGAATCAAATGAAGGACCTGATGCATGGCCCCGGCACCGCCGACCGTATGCGTGCGATTCCCGGTGCGGAGGAGATGATGACGCAATGCGGCGCGATGATGGCGGCCAGCGGCGGCATGATGGCCCCCCAACGATGACCGTCTGGTGCAGGGTCGGCGAACTCGGGCGATGGCGCCGAAGCCATGAAATCGAGTTGGCCAAAGCGGCCACGGTCGGCAAGCTCTTTACTTGAGAGTTTGGAGCCAAGCGATCAGGGCGTCGATTTCCTGTTCGGTGAGTTGCAGGTTGGGCATGAATGAACCCGGTTTGAGGGCCGGCGGGTTGGCCAGCCAACGTTTGAGGGCTTGAACGTACGTCTCTCCCGATGCGGGTAGAGAGGCTCCAGCAAACACTCGCCGGGAGGCGAAGTGGGTGAGGTTGGGGCCGTTGAATCCTGCTTCGGGCACCAGGTTGGTGATATCAGAGCTCGTGCCGTAGTTGACCGTATGGCACTGGGTGCACCCGCGAGCTCGGAACACCTCGAACCCCGCCGTGGCCGCGGTTGCCGGCGTGGGGAGCTCGGCGGGTAATCGTTGGGCGGCGACCCAGGCGTCGAACTCGGCCTCGGGCAGGGCCTGGACCCGAGTCCGCATCAACGAATGTGATAGGCCGCAGAACTCGGCGCATTGACCCCAGTACTCGCCCGGCTGATCCGCCTGGAGGCGAAGTAGTGTGGTCTGGCCGGGGACCTGATCCCGTTTGCCGTTGAGCTGAGGCACCCAGTAGGAGTGGATGACGTCCTCAGATGTCAACTCGGCGCAGACCTCCCGACCGGCGGGGATGACCAGGACGTTGGCCGTCTCGACTCCAAACTCTGGATAGCGATACTCGAACCACCACTGGTGCCCGATGATCTCCACCGGCAGGGCCCCCACGCCACGCTCGGTCAACTCGAACACCGCGCGGACCGTAGGAACGGCTATCCCGGCTAGGACCACCGCCGGAATCAGCGTCCATAGGACCTCCAGCTTGTTGTTGCCGTGGATCTGCCGGGGATCGGACCGCTGCGGTCGATCGCGGAAGACCAGGACGGTGATGAGGATGCCAACCTCGACGAGGACGAAGACAGCGGTCGCGATCCAGAAAATCGGCCAAAACAGGTCGTCGATTCGCTGGGCGAAGGGCCCACGGGGATCAAGCGAGTCGAGCGGAGCGTCCGCAATCTCGATCAGGCTGCAGGCCGATGCCAACACGCCGACGGTTGCGAGCGCCGCGACCCGTCCCCAGCCATACCACAACCGATTGCGCCGACACCTGAGCGACCCGCGGCGATGCCCCATCAACCGGTTCGGGGGTTACTGCCCCCGACCGCCCACAGACTCCTCAATGTCAGCCTCGTGGCCGGCGGAGTTTGTCGGCTTCTCGGCCCGGTCACCCGAGGCCTGGGGTGCCAGCCGGGCCAGCCGTTCGCTGACCTGTTCTTGTTCCGCCGCCAGCGCCGCCTGGCGGGTTCGGAGGGTCGTCAAATCTTCCACCTCAGGGACAACATTGGCCGGGGGCGCCCCGTGACCGCCGCGCGACATGCTCCCCATCATGGCCATCATCGACAGCGGACAGGCGGCCAGCAGCAGGAGCGGCAGGGCCCGACCAAACGCGCCGGGTGCCAGGACGCCGATGCCGAGTGCCACCACCCCGAGTCCGGCCAGCACCTTCCAGTTCAAGCACATACGGAGCCACTTGCTCACAGAATCCTCCTGGGTTGTTCCTGGGGTCGAGTATAGCCACCTCCCACTCTATCTACGAGGCTGTGTCGTAGCAAGCTGGGCCTTCATTATTCCTGTTATCACGGGATCTGTTCGACTGCTGGGCGAGCGAATCTACTACGATCAGTCGTATGCCGCAGTCGAAGCACCGTCGTGGCGGTGAATTGCGCCAGCGTCGGCCACAACCGGTTATGAAGAGCGGTACACCCAACCGTATCAAGGGTGGAGGGGAGGCCGCTCGGATGGCGGGACCCACCCGGCGACCGACCGTCGCCTGGGTCCTTATCGGGTTGGGAGGCATTGTTTTCCTGCAACACCTGGTGTCTCATATGGGGTTTTTCACCGTGATCTCGAAAGGCGCGGACGACATATTTATCGGATACCCGACCGCGGCCATGCTGGCCTTCGGCGGTGTGATGCTCCTCTCGAAACAGCGACGGAGCAAAGGCAGTCGTTAGTGCGTTTCGCCGGTCGTGTCGTCGACTCTCGTTTGGGAGGAAAGGGGGTGAAATATGGCCGAAGTGAAGGACCCTGTCTGCGGGATGACCATCGAGGAAGCGACCGCGGCGGCGACCGTGGTCTACGACGGCACCACTTACTACTTCTGCAGCAAGCGCTGCGCCGACAGATTCGAGAAGGATCCGCAGGGCTTCGTCTGACCTTACCGCAAGTCCCTGGCTGTCCGCGGATTCGGTAGGGGTCAGTTTGAGATGCGGCTTGGAACGGAAGCGCCCCCGATCGTCAGCTGGGGGGGGGGTTCTCAACGAGGGTCACAAGATTATTCGCATCCGCAGGACGGGCAGGGCGTAGCCCCACAAGGGCAGCCGCAACATGGGCATGGTTCTTTAGCCATCAGTTTCACCTCCTCCAGCACGAATGAATTGAACGTCGCAAGGCCACGGCTGATCGTCGGCAACCGAGCCTGAGGGCAGCGTTTCCGAGAGGCGCGCCATCTCTCCCCTTAGCGTTTCCAGGCTTGCGATCCGGGCGTCGAGGTCGGCTAGGCGCTTCTTGACCAACTTAGCGGTATGCCTGCGGACAGATCCCTCTGTCACGGATGGCCAAAAGCTCCCGGATATCGCGAAGTTTTAGCCCGAGCCGCTGCGCTCCCCGGATGAAACGGAGGCGCTCGACATCCCCCTCGCCGTAAGAGCGGTACCCGTTGGAGCTACGGTCGGGTGAGGGCAGCAGACCGACCCGCTCGTAATAGCGGATCGTGTCAGACCGAACCCCGACTGCCGACGCCACTTGAGAGATAGTTGCGACCATGTGAGGAGCGTAAACCATGGACCATGGTCCAATGTCAAGACCCCTTGGTAGAACAGGCGAGGCTTGGATTCAAACCGACCCACTACCGCGGTTTCCGCCATGACCACGGACACCTACACGTTTTGCCTGGCCAACAATGGGTATGAGATCTTTCTCGTATCCGGGACGGACGGGCGCCGGTTCAGTCGGTGTTACCCGAGTTCACATCCGGTTCAGGCAGGCGGAGCCGTTTGAGGGCGAGGGCGTTGACCGCCACCAGCAGGCTCGATCCTGACATGGAGATGGCGGCGATCTCGGGACGGAGCACGAGATCAAAGGCTGGCTGGAATACCCCGGCGGCGATGGGGAGGGCGAGGGTGTTGTATCCGATCGCCCAGCCCAGGTTCTGGCGCATCTTGCGTACCGTTCCCTTGCCGATGACGATGGCGGTGGGGACATCGAGGGGGTCGGAGCGCATGAGCACCACGTCGGCGGTTTCGATGGCGACATCGGTGCCGGCGCCGATGGCGATGCCGACATCGGCCTGGGCGAGGGCGGGAGCGTCGTTGACGCCGTCGCCCACCATGGCCACCCGACGGCCGGCGGCCTGCAGCTCTGCCACCTTGGCCGCCTTGTCGCCTGGCAGCACCTCGGCCATCACCGTCTCGATGCCCAATTCGGAGGCGATACGTTGAGCGGTGGCCCGGTTGTCACCGGTCAGCATCACCACCTCCACCCCCGCTTCCCGGAGAGCGGTAATCGCCGATCTAGAGGTCGGGCGGGGTTCATCGGCGATTGCGATCATCCCAGCCGGTTTCCCGTCGACCGCCACCATCACCACGGTTTGACCCTCACCGGCCAGGGCGGCCTGCTTGTCATGGAACGCAGCCATGTCGACCCCTTCACGTTCCATCAGTCGCAGGTTGCCGGTGACGACCCGACGGCCGTCGACGTTGGCGGCTGCCCCATGCCCGGGGGCCGCCTCGAAGCCGCTGGCTGCAAGCCGAGGGGTACCGAGCTCATCGGCCCTGCGCACGATGGCCTCGGCCAGGGGATGCTCCGATTCACGCTCGACGGCTGCCACCAATCCCAACAGCTCCGCCTCGTCGATCCCGTTGGGAACCACCTGTCGAACCGCCGGCTCGCCCTTGGTGAGGGTCCCGGTCTTATCCATCACCACCGTGTCGATACCGGCTGAGGCCTCGAGGGCCATGGCGTTCTTGAAGAGGATTCCTCGTTCGGCGCCCAGTCCAGATCCCACCATGACGGCGGTGGGAGTGGCCAGCCCGAGCGCGTCGGGACAGGTGATGACGACCACGGTGATGGCAAACAGCATCGCCTCGGAAACCGGGCGCCCCAACGCCAGCCATGCCACAAAGGTGCCAAATCCGCCGATGAACGCCACCAATACCAGCCAGACGGCGGCCCGGTCCGCCAGCCGCTGGCCGGGAGCCTTGGAGCTCTGCGCTTCTTGAACCAGTTTGACGATCTGGGCGAGGGCGGTGTCGGCTCCGATCTTGGTGGCCCGCATCCGGAGGGTGCCGTTCTTGTTGATGGTGGCCCCGATTACCTCCGATCCCGCCGTCTTGGTGACCGGAAGGCTCTCTCCGGTGACGGTGGACTCGTCGACCTCGCTCTCACCCTCTTCTACCACTCCGTCTACTGGGATCTTGGAGCCGGGCCGCACCAGGAGCAGATCGCCCACCTTGACTTCGGCCGTGGGGACCTCGATCGGTTCCCCATCGCGGATCACCACCGCCATCGGCGGCGCCAGGTCGAGCAGCCGTCGAATTGCCTCGTTGGCCCCGCCCCGGGCACGCATCTCCAACCAGTGGCCGAGCAGCACGAAGGCAGCCAGCACCGTCACCGCCTCGTAGAAAACCTCACCACCTCCGGTAAGGGTGACCCACAACGAATAGAGCCAACCGGAGCCGATCGCCACCGCCACCAACACCATCATGTCGAGGGTGCGGGCCCGTAGCGCCCGGGATGCCCCGTCGAAGAAAATCCAGGCCGCCCACAGAACCACGGGGAGGCTGAGGATCAGCTGAAAGATGTCATCTCGCAGCCCGAAGGGGGCCGGTGCACCGAACCCGATTACATCCCGTCCGATCGGGGACCACAGGATGATTGGTATGGAGAAGGTCAAGGCCACCAGGAAACGGTTGCGCATGTCGGCCACCATCTCTGCCATGCTTCCGCCATGGCCGCCATGGCCCATCATCTCGTGGGCCGACGATGTAATCGGCATCTCGTGGGAGGTACGATCGGAAGGCTCTCCGCCTGTCGACCCATGAACTGGCTCGATAAGCGGGTCGCAGATGTGATGGGGAACCGATTGACCCGAGCAGTGGTAGCCGCATTCCTCCACCCACCGGCGGAGTGCTTCGACTGACGTCTGACTCGGGTCGTAAGAAACGAGGGCAGTCTGGGCCACCGGATTGGCCTCGACCGAAACCACCCCCGGCAGCCGTCCGATCAGAGCTTCGACGGTGGCCCGCTCCGAAGCCCGACGGATCCCGGTGACATCTAAAACCGCGGTGACCGGGCCATCCGCGGGACTGTCGTGATCGCTGTGGTCCACCTCGCCTCCTTACCTGTTGGCTGCCGCCAAGGCCCCCAGCGATGCTACTCCGCGTAGTAGACGCCGAGAACGGGTGGTGTTCTCCATCGCTCTCGACCCAGTGGCACCCGTCACCCGCTGACTTGCTGATTGATCAACCGTTCCAGCTCCTTCTCGTTCAGCTGGCCTGCCCAGCTGGCGGCAATACGACCATCGCTGGTGATGAACCAGGTGGTGGGGAGCCCGAGGATCGGGTAGCGGTCGAGGATCTCGCCGCTGCTGTCGATCCCAAGGGGGTAGCCGACGCCGGTCTCGGCGGCGAACGCCCGAGCCTCCGGCTCGCTATCGCGGATGGCTACCCCTACGAAGAGGACATCGGGTCGGCGGCGGGCGACGGCGTCGAAGGCGGGCATCTCCTCCCGACACGGCCCACACCATGATGCCCAGAGGTTCAGGACAACGGGCCGCCCATCATTCTCGAGATGTTGGGAAAGGCTGAAGCGGTTCCCGTCGAACAAGGTAAGGGTGAAGTCAGGGGCCGGGTCTCCCCGGCCGGAGACGAAGCCGGGGGAACTGTCGGACGACGGGTCGATCGAGGTCAACCAGAAGAGCAGCGAGGCGGCGACAACGACCAGGGCGAGGACATGGAGAAGGCGGCGGCTGGAGCGGATGTCGGTGGGAGTGGGTTCCATCAAGGACGGCTTGGTCTACGACTCCCAATAGTAGAGTCGGCTTGATGGAGGCCCTGTTGTTGCCCTTCTTGGCGGTGGCGGCCGGGGTGATCTCGTTCACCTCGCCCTGCTGCCTGCCGCTGATCCCCTCATACGTTTCCTATGTGACCGCTTTGCCGGTCTCGGAGTTGGGCAGCAGGGAGGCCCGCGCCCTCACTCTGCGGGCGTCGCTCCTTTTCGTGGCCGGGTTTACGATGGTGTTCACCGCTTTGGGGGCGTCGTTCGCCTTTGTGGGATCGCGATTGCTGGCCAGCGTCCCGCTCCTGATCCGGCTGGCCGGGGTGGGGATCATCCTCATGGGCTTGGCGATGATCGGGGTGATACGGATGCCCTGGCTATCCAGGGAGTGGCGCCCCAGCCAGTCGAAACCAGGCCGAGGCACAAAGGGGGCGTTCCCGTTAGGGATGGCCTTTGCTGTGGGCTGGGTGCCCTGTATCGGGCCGATCCTGGCCGGCATCCTCACCGTCGCTGCCACCACCCAGACCGCAGCCTGGGGGGCGGTGTTGCTCGCCCTCTACTCGCTGGGCCTCGGCATCCCTTTCGTCGCGCTCGGCCTAGGTTTCCATCGGTTACGGGGGTCGGTCGATTGGCTGAGACTTCACGCCCGCCGGGTGGAACAGACCGGAGGGGCGCTACTGGTCATGGTGGGGGTGCTGTTTGTGAGCGGGGCCTGGAGGACCTTCTTCATCCCCCTGCAACGTGCTTTCGCCAGGCTCGGCTGGCCCCCCATTTGACCTCGACTGAAGAGAAAGGACTCGGCCAATGATGGGTCAGATGTCGTGGTGTGGCGCCGGATGGCTGCTGTGGCTCCTGTTCATCGTCCTCCTGGTGGTGGGGGTGGTGACAGGGCGGCGCATGCCGAGCGCACTGGGACGGCGCACTCGAGATCATCCGCCCTGGGAATCCTCGAGGAACGTTTCGCCCGGGGAGACATCGATGCGGAAGAGTTCGAGGGGCTGCGGCAGGCGCTGCGCTCCTGAACACGCCCTCGCGCAGCATCCTGCTGAAAGTCATGGGACCCGAGAGTGGCGGGCTCTATTCGGACGATGGAAGGTGCAGTCTCGACTACGTGCTGGACGGCTCGGCGTGGTCGGTGGCGATCGACCCAGCCAAACCCGAACAGGTGTCGGTTTGGACCGGAGCGGGGTTTCACCGAGCGACGACGCCGGGCTCACCCGGCGAGGCAGATCCAACCTGAACGGCGTGGCGACCGACCGGTGGCAAGGGCCGTAACCACGCAGGCGTTTTGGTTGATCACTGCGGAGCCTCGGACGCTGAACCGTAACAACGACGGAGGCAGATCATGGGAGCGGGCAGCCGGAACGTGACCTTCCGCCTGGTCGCAGGGGTGGTATTCGGCCTCGTCTTGGTGTTGGCGCTGCCGGCACTGGCGCATTCGTTTCTGGTGGAGACCAACCCCGCCCAGGGAACCACCCTCTCCCAACCTCCAGCCGACATCGCCCTTCAGTTCACCGAACCGGTCGTCGTCAACACGGCCGTCGTGTCCGTGGTGACCGGTGACGGTGCGGCCATATCGACCGGACCATCCCCCGAAGCCGAGGCGGGTGGCAGCGTACTGCGGCTGGCACTACCCGAATTGGATGACGTGGTCCTCGTGGTGTCATGGCATGTAGTGTCGGCGGTCGACGGTCACGAGGCGGCCGGAGAGTTCGCCTTCGCCGTAGGGAACACAACGGCCGCTTTGGCTGCGGCCACGCAGTCGGGGGGGTCAGGAGGCTGGGCAAGGTTGCTTCGATGGCTGTTCCTGGCCGGACTGACTGCCGCCGCGGGCGGGCTCGTCACCGCCGAGAGCCGCCAGACCGATCGGACCCGCTTGGCCACCTGGGGTCGAGCCGGGCTCATCTTGGCTTCGTTGAGCGCCACGGCTCTCTATCTGAGAGCGGTAACGGGCGGTTTGTCTGTAAGAGTCGTCGGTCCTGGTGCCGCCGCGGCCCTTCTCGCCCTGGCCACAATTGTTACCGGGCGGACCCGCAAAGGCGGTATCGGACTCGCCCTGACCGGGGCGGCGGCCGTTGCGTGGGCGACCCGCAGTCATACCGCAACCAGCGGGGGAACCCTCGGAGTTATCGCCGACGCAGCCCATCTGGCCGGCGCCGCCCTCTGGCTTGGAACATTGGCCGTCCTGGTCGTGGATCTTTGGCGCCAGGGGGAACGGGATCGGCTGGGTCAGTCGGCCCGCATCTATGCCAGGTGGGCTTTGCGGGCTGTGCTGGTGCTGGCCGCAGCCGGGTTGTCCTCCGTCCTCAGCCTGCTCACCTCCATCTCCGACCTTTGGACCACCCCCTACGGGCGAGTGGTTGCCCTCAAGGTCTCGCTGTTCTTGGTCGCTGTCGCCTTGGCCGCCACCGCCCGCCGGCGGGCCCTTCCCTCCGACAATCTGGGTCTCCTCCGCCGATTGACCACGGTCGAGGCGACGGTGCTAGTCGCAGTCGTTGCGGTCAGCGGGATCCTGGCCGGGATGCCTCCACCGGCGTTGGCGCAGACCGAAGGGGAGACCTTGCTCGGGCCACCCCCAATCGAGGGTGCGGTGGCCCGGGCGGCGGGACTTGCCGGAGCGATGACAATCGGAGTGGCGGTAGGAGACGGCCGGGTGGATCTGCTCGTCTACAACGAGTCGACCGGCGGCATCGAAGACGCCGACATCGAGGCGGCGGCCCTCCTCCCCGGTGGGATTGCCATCGAGCTTGCCCCACGACCCTGCGGGTCCGGTTGCTTCACGCAAGAACTGTCACTTCCCGAAGGTAAAACAACATTCATGGTCACGGCGACCAGCCAGGATTGGACCGCCGGCACCGCACAACTGAATGTTTCGTGGCCACCACCCGCACGTCAGCCAGAGCTGCTTGCCCAGGTGATCGATGCCATGACGGCTGTCGAGGAGTTCACCCTAAGCGAGACCGTTCGCAGCGGACCCGGCGCCGAAGCCACCAGCAACACACAAATCAGCGGCGAGGCGTTCATCGCCCTTGAGGTATACGCGTACGGAAACATCGAAGAAGCAATACCCTTACCGGGCGACCCGCCCGGAATCCGTCTCTACCTCCCCGGCTCCCGCATCCTCATCGACCTCCACCTCGACCGGCACAACCGCATCACTACCGAACGGATCATCAGCCCCGGACACGAGATCGACCGGACCTTCACCTATCCGTGAGGTTCGTACTCACGGCGGGAACACAAGACTCGAAGCGGGATTTCCGGGCCAACCACCGGGGAGGCGGCTGAGGACCTCCCGAGGGGGTGCACAACGTACACCTGTGAAGCGACACGGCTTGCCTTCATATCAACGGGTCTGCATCCCACGGGCCTCGTCTCCCCATCGGCCCTCGTCGGGGTTCCGGTCGGGCGGCGATCGGGAGAGTCCGCTCCCCGGCCCCAATCGGCACTCCCAGGGTATTCTCTTCGGGGGCGAAGGGCAGGACCAGCGGGTGCTGTACACGCACGAGGAGTGGTAGGGGTAGTTGAAGTCGAAGACCAGCCGGTTTTCTGTGTGGCCCAGGCCGGCGCCTTTGACCCTGTCGAGCAAGTATCGGCCCTCCCCAGTAGGTCTCGGGCCCCGACGCCGTATCGCGGAACTGGAGGAACACCCGCCTCCGTAACCTTCCAGCCAATACAGACCGAGGAACACCTCGGTTCCATCTACCAAATAGCGGACTCGCCCGAACCTTCCAAAACTCGTCTGGCCATGCCCGCCGTGGCCTATGGCCACTACTCCCGCTCCACCGGCTCCGCCTCCACCTCGAAGCGCCAGTCCGGGTCGTAGGGGAAGTACGAAATCCCGCCGAACACGGCCCCTCCTCAGGGTCGACTCCGCTTTGGGAATGGGAGGCGAACAGTTCATCGCCCGCCTTACGCCAGGCCCGCCAGGTTTCCTTGCCGGAGCCGCCCTGGCGGGCTGACTGTGCTGTGGTGGTCCTCATGCAGAGCGACTGCGCCGGATTATGAATCTGATGGTCGTCTGCCCAGGGTGCGGCGACTGCCTGTGCTCTGACAACATCTCAAACCGTGCTGGCTGGACAGGCGGTGTCTGCGGGAGCCAAGAAAGCGGCCAGTAGGGCGCTTCAAAGGACAGGG
>JBOGEX010000114.1:0-22656 GCA_050741915.1 Acidimicrobiia bacterium | reverse complement strand
GCGAGTTGTTCTGCCAAGAGCATGGCTCGTTTGCTATGTACGGAAGGGATAAGCGCTGAAGGCATCTAAGTGCGAAACCCACCCTGAGATGAGATCTCCCACGGGATTAACCCGGTAAGGCCCCTGGCAGACGACCAGGTTGATAGGCCGGAGGTGTAAGTGCAGTAATGCATTCAGCCGACCGGTACTAATCGGCCGAGGGCTTGGATTGAATTCAAGATGAATGTGCTCGCTATGGAGTGCTCAAGGTGCACTCAGTGATTTGTCCGGTGGCGTTAGCGTCTGGGAACCACCCGTTCCCATTCCGAACACGGAAGTGAAACCAGACAGCGCCGATGGTACTTGGGGGGCAACCCCCTGGGAGAGTAGGTCACCGCCGGGCAGTTTTTTCGAAGGGGGGCCGTGCAAACGGCCCCCTTCGACGTTCCCTTAGGGGCGACTGTGAAAGCCAGATCGCCTCCCGAGGACGAGACGACGTCTCTCGACGATAAGGTGCGAAAGATGTGGACAGTCATCGATGAGCCGGTCCGAGGTGCGATCGGCGACCTCAGAGCACTCCAATCCACCGGGCTCGAAGGAGCTCGGCGTTATGTGCGTGGCGAGCTTCCTGGTCCACCGATTTCGCGGCTCTTCGGGCTCCATCCGACAGATTACGGCCTGGGCAAGTCAACCTACTCGATGCCTATCACTCGCTGGCTCGAGGACGCCTTCGGACTGGTTTGGGCCGGGGCGTTCGCTCTCGTAGCGGATGCTCCGCTTGGGGCCGCCATCTACACCGGACTTCCCCCAGGAAAAATCGTCACGACTTCGGAGCTCAACCTCTCTTTTGTCCGCCCATGCACGCGCGAAACCGGAAACATTGTCGGCCGAGCTATCAGCATCCACCAGGGGCGGCAGGTGGGTTTGGCCGCGGTCGAGATTGCTGACCAGCAGGGACGGCAAATGGGTTACGGGACAACCCGCTGTTTGATTCTCGACGTGTCGGTCGACCCCGCGACCGCTTACCCGGAGCCGGCCACCGGCCCCAATGATCCCCCCGATCCTTATCTGCGCGAAGCTCCGGGCGACGGCTACCTCGACCTGGAGTCGGTCATCAACGGAAAGCCCATCGAACTTCAGCAACGGCTCATAGCCGGCGAGGTGACCCCCAACTATTTTCGGCTCTTCTCCCCGCAGTGGGGGTTAACCGAACCTGGTCTGGTCGTGGGTCAATTCCCTACCTCACCGTGGTTCTCTGCCGGAGGCCCGGCGCTTTATGGTGGAGTCCTGGCCTGGATGGCGGAAGCTGCAATGGGCTCCGCTGTCTATTCCACGATTGGGCCGGGAGAGGTCTTCGCCACTCTTGATATGAACGTCCGGTTCATTCGTCCCGCCCTGGTCAACAGCGGCAACGTTACGATCACGTCTCAAGTGCAACACGCGGGCCGACGACTCCGCATCGCATCCTCCGACCTGATCGGCTCCGACGGGAAACGGGTCGCTATGGCCACGTGCTCGGCGCTGGTCGTCCCGGGAGGAGTAAGCGAGCTGATGCGCGGGCGCCGCCCCGATGAGTTGCTTCAAGCTTGAAATCATCTGCATCCCAAAGGGTCCTGTCAAAGCTCCGCTCCGCCATGTTCACATAGGCCCATCGTGACCGGCAGACAAAACGGAGACAGGAGACGGCCTCGGCCGGCGGCCAGGTCCGAACAAGCGCGTCGACCACGACGAGACGAGCCGCGCCGGCCCGAGGACCGGCAGTCCCGACCGCCGGAGCGGAAGATGATCACAGCCGTTCCGGAGGGCAACCTCCCGCGGTGGGTTCGCGACGATCTCAATCGGTCCACACCCCGCGACCGCCGACCGGCGGCGTTGCAGCACATGGAGGAGGGGATCGCCCGCTTCGCCGACGAGCGGTTTCGAGCCGCCGTCGATCACCTCACCCAAGTCAAGGCACTTGCCCCCCGAGCGGCGCTAGCCCGCGAACTGCTCGGCCTCTCCTATTACTACCTCGAGAACTGGTCACCGGCTTTGCAAGAACTGCGGGCCTATCGGCGCTTCACGGGTGAGACCTTGCACATGCCCGTCGAACTGGATTGCCTGCGTGCCCTCAAGCGCAACGCAGATGTCGACAAAACCTATGCGCTTTTTCGAGAACTGGGAGGCGACAAGGACACCGAGCGCGAGGCGGCCGTGGTCTACGCCAGCCATCTTCTCGATCTCGGCAGGGTCGCCGAAGCGTGGCGGGTGATCAAGCCCGGTCGATTGATCAGCCCTGCTTCCGAGTCTGAAGTCAGGCGTTGGTATGTGGCAGCGCGGGTGGCGCTGGCAGCCAACGACAAAGCGGCGGCGAAGAAGTTGGTCGACGCCATCGATCGGGAGAATTCATCGCTTCCCGGTCTTGACGAGTTGAAGGATCGACTCGGCTCCTAGCCCATCGCCCTCGGCATTTCAGTGCCTTGACATCGCTCGTACCATGACACCGTTCCCAAGTCGCGAGGAGGTGCTGTCATGTCCAACCACGAGTATTCCCACAGCACCAAGCGATGGCATTGGACCGACGACCTCGCCCGCGCTCTGGCCGACGCCGGCCATCCCACCAACGCCGCTCTCCTCGAATGGATGGCCTCGCCGGTGGCGGTGCGTGGAGAGGGTGAGCCCCTGGCCGTAGCCGAAGCTCTTCTCGGCGCGGACGACGAGGATCCCTCGTTAGCCGCCTGAAAGCCGGGCCGGGATGCCGAGCCCGCTGCTGAGCAAGAAATGGTTGATGGCCCACGTGGTCGCGCTTTCCTTGGCACTCCTTTTCATCAACTTCGGCTTTTGGCAGCTTCGGCGCCTTGAGGAGAGACGCCTCGGGAACTCCGTGATGGCTGCTCGGTTGTCGGAGGATGCGGCTCCAATTGACGATCTAGTCGAGGCAGCGGGTGACGACTTCGAAAGTCTCGCCAACCGGCCTGCAACCGCTGCCGGGGAGTACCGACCGGAAGGCGAGGTGCTGATTCGATCGCAGGTACTCAACGGAACCGCCGGCTTCCACGTGATTACTCCCTTCGACCTCGTCAGCGGGAAAACAGTGTTGGTCAATCGCGGGTGGGTTCCCTTCCAGATGGATCAGGTACCAGTGGCGCCGTCTCCACCGGTGGGGGAGGTCGAAATCGCAGGGTTGACCCAACGGGATGCCGCCCGTCCGGGAGCACCGGCGGGGGAGAGGCCCATCTTCCGCAGGGTCGACATCGGGGCGATTGGAGGTGGGGACGTTCTCCCGGTTTACTTGGTCTTGCAGAACGGAGACGCGAACGAGCTTCCGATTGCGCTGCCACCGCCTGACTTCGGCTCCGAGGGCAACCACCTCTCGTACGCCATTCAATGGTTCAGCTTCGTCGTCATTGGAATCGTTGGCTACGGCCTACTCGTTAGGCGGGCTCTCCTCGGTTCGGAACGCAAGTCCATCGATGACGGAAGCACTCTCGAGACGATCAAAGATTGAAGGGACGACCTTGATCTTGGCCTCGCGGGTACCCGCTCCGACTATGACCCAGGGCGGATCCATCACTTTCTGATCGATCCACACTCTCAAGCCATTCGGCAGACCGAACGGGGTAACCCCGCCGATCTCCATCCCGGTGGCCGCCACGGTCTCTGCGGCGGGAGCAAACGATGCCTTCTTGACCCCCAACCGCCGTCTGATCTCGCCGTTGACGTCGAGTCGATCGGTCGCCAGAACCAAACAAACCACCGCCGCGCCGACGGGCCGTCGCGAAGCCACCAGAATGGCGTTGGCCGACTGCTCTGGGGGAATGCCATAGGCCGCACAGAAGGCGGCCGTGTCGGCGAGGCTGGGATCGCACGGCAAAACCTCGTAGGGCTCGCCGATCGCATCGAGATGAGCGATGACTCGGGGATCGGGTCTAGTCAAGGGGTGGCGAGTGTATCCCTGGCTAACGTCGAAACGATATGGTCGCGGTAACGGTCGTCGGAAGCGTCAACCTCGACCTGGTGATGAGGGTCAAAACCCTGCCCGTGCCAGGGGAGACGGTCACCGGCGGAGTCTTTTCTCGCCACCCCGGGGGGAAGGGAGGAAATCAGGCGCTGGCGGCACGACGGCTTGGGGCTGAAGTCGGCTTGGTGGCGGCAGTAGGCGATGACGAGGCGGCCGAGATCGCCCTCGGTCTACTCGAAGACGAGGGGGTTGACCTGAGTCGATGCTGGGCGCACGAGTCTCTTCCCACCGGGACGGCGATGATCATCGTCTCCGAGAACGGGGAGAACTCGATCGCGGTGGCACCGGGAGCGAACCGATCGCTGACGCCGGATGCGGTCGAGCTCAAGTCGGGGGAGTCGGTGATCTGCCAACTCGAGATTCCGATCGAGACCGTTTCTGCCGTGGCGGCAACGTGTTCGGGTTTTCTTTGTGTGAACGCGGCCCCAGCGCGGAAAGTGCCCGCGGACGTATGGCGGCGCGCCGACCTGGTCGTGGTCAACGAGGTCGAGCACGCCGCCCTAGGCGAAGACCTCGAGGACTGCAAAGGCCTGGTCGCCATCACCCGCGGGCCGGCCGGTGCGGTTCTATTCCGGCACGGGCGCCAGGTGGCCAGTGCGGTCCCGCCTCCGGTGGATGCAGTAGATACGGTTGGTGCCGGCGATTGCCTGGTGGCAGCGCTCACGGTCGGCTTACTGGCTGATCTGACTCCCGAGATGGCACTGACCAGGGCAGTGGCGGCAGGTGCCCTGGCGACCACCAAGGAAGGGGCGCAGCCTTCGCTCCCAACGGTCGAGCAGGTCGACGCCATTCTGCGCTGATGGCTGTTCCGGTTCTCATCGACTGCGACCCCGGTCACGACGATGCGATCGCGTTGCTCCTCGCTCTCGCCAGTCCCGAGCTCGATGTTCTCGGTGTGACCACAGTCGCCGGCAACGTGGGAATAGATAAGACCACCCCTAACGCCCTGAGAGTCTTGGGACTCGCCCAATGCACCGAGGTCCCGGTCGCCGCTGGCTTCTCGCGACCGCTCTATCGCCCTCTCCAGATCGCGGCCAACGTTCACGGCGAAAGTGGGCTCGACGGACCCATGCTTCCCGAACCGAAGGCGAGGCCGGTCTCCGTCCATGCGGTTGACTTTCTCGCCGAGAAGATCTCCTCCTCAGCCGAACCTGTCACCTTGGTACCGGTAGGACCGCTAACCAATATCGCCGTTCTTTTGAACAGCTATCCGGACATCGGGTCTCAGATAGCTCGCATAGTCCTCATGGGAGGAGCCATCGGCACTGGCAACGTCACGCCCGCGGCTGAGTTCAATATCTATGTCGATCCCGAGGCGGCCCATCGAGTTTTTCACTCAGGTCTTCCGGTCACGATGATGGGCCTCGATGTAACCCACAAGGCGCTCCTCAACGCTGGCCACGCCGACCTACTACGCGCAACCGGTGCCGTCGGCAAGTTTGTCGCCGAGCTGCTCGATTTCTTCCTCGTCAATCATCCGCGTCATTACGACACCTGCGGGGGAGTGCCGATCCACGATGCCCTAGCCATCGCCCATTTGATTTGGCCGGATCTGGTCGAAACGGTCGATTGCCATGTCACAGTGGAAACCCAGTCCGACCTGTGCCGGGGTCGAACTGTCGTCGACCGCTGGCACGTCACCGGTCAAACCCCAAACGCAACGGTAGGTATCGATCTCGACAGCGAGACCTTCGCGGCGAATCTGCTGGAGCGTCTCGGCACCTACTAACCGACAGTCCGGCGAAAGCATTCAAGATTTCTGGCCTTTGATTGGTTGGCGCCTGCGAAAGTAAGGTAAAACCTACGGAGGAGGAAGACATGCGCAACCTGGTCTCGGGTCTTTTCATCTCGCTTGACGGCGTCGCCGAATCGCCGGATAAGTGGCAGTTCGACTTCGACGAGGAGATGGGCGAGGCCTTGACCACGACACTGGAAACCACCGACACAATCCTTCTCGGTCGGGTGACCTACACCGAGTGGGCCGGGTACTGGCCGACCGTAACCAGCGGCGAAGACGTGGGCTTTGCGAACTGGATCAACAATTCGCCCAAGTACGTCGCCTCAACCACTCTGGAAAACGTCGACGATTGGGCGAATAGCACCCTCATCAAGGGCGACCTCGCCGTTGCGGTCGACGATCTCAAAACCGGTCAGGGCAAGGGAATTGCAGTTGCCGGCAGCCCGGGTCTTGTCAGGTCGCTATTGGATCAGGACCTGCTCGATGAGCTGGTGCTACTCATCCACCCAGTGATCGCGGGCGAGGGGCGTAAAAAACTCTTCGCCGACGACACCAAGCTCAAAAAGCTCGAACTGGTGAGTGCCCGGCCGACCAGCAGTGGCGTGGTCATCGCGACATACCGACCGCGGCGCTGAGATACCGCGGCAACAACGCCCGACCAGGCCTTCCCCGTCGCGCACCGGGGCGGCTGGGAAAAAGCGCCCATAATCCTCGTTATGTTACATAGAGCCGTGGCGGGTCCTTTTCTGGGCTGTGGGGTGTTGTTGGACACCGTCCCGAACCCTGGGACGTAAATCGGACGTAGGGCCGACAGCCAGCGGTGGCCTACCCGCAGGCGGCTCGCCTCTAGACCTTTTGGACGAAGAGGAAAGCTGAGGTTAGCTGAGGTTGCTTTGCTCCTCGAACCTTTGGGCCGGCGTCCACCCCCTCACCTCCAAGTCGAGATGTCGCGCTCACCACCTGAACCCACCCCCGGTACTCGTTCGTCAGCGACCGAATAACGCTGAGAGCGGGCGTGAGTGACCGAATTTCCAAGTGGGAGGGAGGGCCTGCTCGTTCTCCCGGCCGGACCGGCCCCTCAATCACGGTTCCGAGGTGCAGCACACATTTCCTTGGCCGATTTTCATCGATCGGGGTGTCGGTGCGGGCGGCGTCATGTCTCGCTGGGTTCGCAGCTAGCCGATCAGTGATCGGAGCTGACGTACTCCGATCATCAAGGGTGACAAGATCTTGGGTTGCTCGGGACCCAGACCATCGATGAAGGTCTCGAGGCGATGCAGGGCCTGGGCATGCTCTTCCAAATAGGCGGCGACCGCCTCGGCGGGAGTCAAGTCGGCGGCATCCTCGAGTATTGCCTCGCTGAGCTGGCGCCGAATCCCCACCATGTCGTCTTCCAAAGTCTCGAGCGCCCATCGTTGCCAGGAGTCGACAAACTTGTAACCGGCGGCCATCCGCTCGAGTCGGTCGAGGCCGACTTCCTGGCCGGCCCCAAACATCACCTCTGCCACTTCTGAGACCGGACGATCGAAACGGTTGGCAAGGGCAATGGCGTCGGGAGCATGGACCAATTGGCGCCGGTAGGCATAGCGGCGAGCGAGATCGGTCGGCACCCCCGCCTCGACCATGTCGTACTCCTCCTTCTCGTGCGCTTGTTGCCACTCTTTGGGACCCGAATCTGGAAGGGTCTCCTCGAAATCTGCGAACCCGGCCATGTCGGCGGCCACCGCCTCACCGATACTTCCCCGTGGCAAGCGAGCGAGGTAACGACGGGTCAGGGCCGCCACGACCCGATCGGCACCGGTCATCAGCTCCAACCAAAGGTGGTTGGGCAGGCTGCCGACGAGCTTCTCGACCGCTTCCCACCGGGGTTGTGCCCCCGAAACGTCGCGGGCGATTCTGTAGGCCTTGACAATTTCGGCAATCGAGTCTCCGCTCCGCGCC
Source organism: Acidimicrobiia bacterium (assembly GCA_050741915.1). Taxonomy (GTDB): domain Bacteria; phylum Actinomycetota; class Acidimicrobiia; order Spongiisociales; family ZC4RG35; genus JACCTH01. The sequence continues at coordinate 14,998 of JBOGEX010000114.1, read as the reverse complement.
ATAGTTCGGCTGACGAAAGTGACGCCGACGCTATTGACGACGTCGTTGGAAACGATGGTGGCAATGAGTTCCTGACGCAGGGGATGCACCGGCAGCAAATCCTCATACCGACTCGCTACCTCGTCGGGAAAATACTTGACCAAGTCGTTGATGAGGTACTCGTCATCCACTAAGGGATTGGCGACTATCGACTCGTAAATGCTGCGCTTGGCGTAGACCAACAGCACCGCCAGTTCGGGCCTGGTCAGTCCCTTGCCGCCTCGATGGCCCCGTTCCGCCAGGACCTCTGTCAAAGGCAAGCCTTCGAGCGACCGATCGAGGATCTGCTCTCGCTCGAGTTGGCTCATGAGCTGCTCATGGGCCCAAATTCGACGGTCGGCTGCACCTTCCTCTTGCGAGATCATCTGCGCTTGCTGGAAGTTGTCGTAAAGGATCCGCTCAACCACCTCATCGGCGGCCGACTGGACCAGGCGATCCCGTTCTTCTCGACTCAGCCCCTCCTGCTCCCCTGCGATGCGAAGAAGGATCTTGAAGTTGACCTCACGGTCCGAACAGTTGACCCCACCGGAGTTGTCAATGAAGTCAGTGTTGATCTTCCCCCCCGCCATTGCATACTCCACCCGGGCCGCCTGCGTCAGGCCGAGGTTGCCGCCTTCCACCACCACCCTTGCTCGGAGCTCGCTGGCGTCAATTCGAACCGCATCGCTGCCCCGATCTCCGACCGCCTCATTGCTCTCCAGAGTGGCCTTGACGTAGGTTCCTATCCCGCCGTTCCAGAACAGATCTACCGGTGCTTTCAGAATCGCTCGAATCAAATGAACCGGAGTCCACTCGGCCTGATCGACCCCGAGAGCTTTTTGTGTCGGGGACGAGATCACAATCTTCTTCAACGTTCGCGGGAAAATCCCCCCACCCTCCGATAACGCAGAACGATCGAAGTCGTCCCACGATGATCGGGGCAGATCGAAGAGCCGTCGCCGTTCGGCATAGGTTCGGCCGGGATCCGGATTGGGATCGATGAAGATGTGGCGATGGTCGAAGGCGGCTACGAGGCGCAGTTGGTCCGACCCCAACATCCCGTTGCCGAAGACGTCTCCCGACATGTCGCCGATTCCAATGGCGGTGAAGGGCGTCTCGTGCGGGTTCATACCCAACTCGACAAAGTGCCGTTCAAGCGATTTCCAGGCACCGCGGGCGGTAATACCGAGGGCCTTGTGGTCGTAGCCCGCCGATCCCCCGGAAGCGAACGCATCGTCGAGCCAGAAGCCGTACTCGCTCGCGATCGAGTTGGCGAGGTCAGAGAAGGTGGCTGTGCCCCGATCTGCCGCCACGACGAGATAGGGGTCGTCGCCGTCGTGCACCGGGACACCTTCGGGGTGGACCACGTCGCCGGCGACAAGATTGTCGGTGACGTCGAGAAGCGCCCGGATGAAATGGGCGTACTGGTTCTTCACTTCGGCCGCCACTTCCGACTGGTCGACAGGCACTCGGCGTAAGACAAAACCACCTTTCGCCCCGGTGGGAACGATGACCGCATTCTTCGTCACTTGGGCCTTCATCAACCCCAAGACCTCGGTGCGATAGTCCTCTCGACGATCCGACCAACGTATCCCACCTCTCGCCACCGGGCCCGCTCGAAGGTGGATGCCCTCGACCCCGGGCCCGTAGACAAAAATCTCGGCGAATGGGATGGGGTGAGGCATGTCAGGCACCGCGGCCGAAAGCAGCTTGAACGAGAGGTTGGTTCGGTTAGGCAGGAAGGCGTTTGTCCGCAGCGTCGCCTCTATCAACCGATAAAACGCACGGAGAATGCGGTCGTGATCGATCGACGGTATGGCGTCGAGTGCGGCGAGAATTCGCATTCGTATCGGAGCCGGGTCCATCCCTTGCCGGGCCGGGTCAAATCGGGCCCGGAACAGAGCCATGAGGTCGGCGACCACTTCCGGAAAGGCGTTGAGAACGTCGTTGAGGTAGCCGACCGTGAAGGCGGCGGCCAAGCGGCGCCAATAGACCCGGTAGGCCCTGATGATCCCGACCTCCCAGTGGGTGAGGTCGGCGGTGATCACGAGTTGGTTGAGCTCGTCCGACTCCGCTTCGTGCGACCACACCGCCGTCAACGCGGCCGATACCCGGTCGCGGCACTCCCCCAAGTCGAGTGGCCGGCGGTCATTGCCCACTACGCCGAAGTCATGGATGAAGTAGTCGCCCTCACCCGATATACGGGTGGGAACCTCCTCGATGACGTGCATGCCCATGTCTTCGAGTCCCGGCACCAATTCGGACAAAGGTTGCTTGCCGTCAGAGCGGTACAGGAGCACCCGGGTCAGATCCTCGCCCAGGTGTGACTCGTTGCGGATCCCAACCGTGAAGGGCTCTTGGGAGGAGGCAACTCGATCGAGGGCGAGAACATCCTCCGCCGCCGTCTCCATCGTCTCGGCGACCGTGTAGTACTCCGGAAAGCGGTGGCTCCACGCCTCTCCGATCCGCCGGCCCTTCCCGGGCCTCATCCTCCCCAATGTCTCAGTGAGCAGGTCTGCCCACGTCCTCGTCAGGGCGAGCACTTCGGATTCAAGCTCTTCGTAATCGATCTCGGGAACCGGACCATTTACCCAAACGGTGAAATGGATCTGCGCCGGATCCGCTTCACCGAGTTCGAGGTGATAGTCGATCGAGACGCCCTTGTAGCGAGCCATGAAAAGGTCCTGTAGCCGTTTGCGAAGTTCGGCATTGAAGCGATCCCTCGGTAGGGCGACCAGAATGGAGACGCTCCTCTCGAGGAGATCCCTCCTGACGAAGAGTCGGAGCTGGTGGGTCTCGTGCAGAGAAAGCAGACCCATCACGACGCGACGGAGCTCGTCGGCGGGAGCGGTGAAGAGGTCGTGCTTCGAGAAGCCCTCAAAGATCTGGATAACGGCTTTGTGGTCGTGTGAGCCTTCGATCAGATCCTCGGAGGCGACCAGGTTGGAGAGCTTCCGTCGCAAGATCGGCACATGGGAAGCCGGTTCCATCAAAGCCTTCGAGGTGAAGAGTCCGAGCATCCGCGCTTCTCCGACGGTGGAACCGGAAGGTCCAATGATGCGGATACCTACATAGTCGAGCTTGACCCTTCGATGGACGGTCGATACGCGGTTGGTCTTTGTGATCACCAACAGGTCTCCCTTTTCGTAACGGGAGGCGAGTTCAGGGCTGAGATCGTCGAGAGGGATCGGCTCGGCCACATGCGAACGATTGGTGTCCGACAAGATTCCCAAACCGGTCTGCGGAACCACCGTGACACAGGCCCGGCCGTTTACCTCCACTACCCGGTATTCCCGGTAGCCAAGAAAGACGAAGTTGTTGTCCCGGAGCCATTGCAGGAAGGCGATGGCCTCACCAATGTCTGCCTCCGGGTAGAAGCCGGTGGCTCGCCTGGCCGTCTCCACCATGCGGTTGATGCGATCCATCATCGGGTAGAAGTCGTCGACGGCGGAGCGGACGTCGGCCAGCACCGATCGCAACCCCCGCTCGAGCCCGGGGAGGTCGGCGTCGAACAGACGGCGGTCGAGTTCGTAATGCTGCACCGACTCCTTGTGCCGGGCGTGGCGGGCATGTTCGATCTCGATCAGCCGGCCGTGGTCGTCGCGCTCGGCTCCGATCACCGGGTGATTGACCCGTGAGACCTCGAGCCCGTGTGCAGCGATCTCGTTCGTGATCGAGTCGAGGAGAAATGGGCTGTCAGTGACGTTGATCTCGACAACGGTTCCTCGCTCGGAATCAGGGTTGAAGACGCGGACGGCGACGGGCTCGGAACGAACTTTGATGAAGTCGAAGAGCGCCTTGACCTCATCCAGCCAGGTCTCCGGACTCAGGTTGCTACCTGGGGGGATCCTCCGGAGGTAAGCCTGGGCGAACTCCTCCAACAGCGGTCGCTCCTTGTCGGCGGGCGTCTCCTCCAAGAGCGCGAGGACAGCCTCGACCGTCGAATCAACCAAGGTCAGGTTATCGATCGCCACCGTCGTCAAACCTAGTGCTGGTCAGACCGGGATGCCTGGCCGATTTGCTGCCAGTGCCAGGCGTCTCGGCACATGTCGGAGAGATCGCGCTTGGCCCGCCAACCGAGATCGTGCGCGGCCCGGTCCACGGCCGCCCAGCTTTCGGCTACGTCACCTGGTCGGCGCGAGTGAGGGTTCCAGGGAACTGAGACACCGTTGGTCGTCTCGAACTCCGAAACCAACTCAAGCACGGTCGTCCCCCGCCCGGTTCCGAGGTTGTAGGTGTAAGTGCCGGGCTCGCCGGTCAAAGCCCCCACCGCCCGGGCATGGCCTTCAGCTACATCCATCACATGGACGTAATCGCGGATTGGCGTCCCGTCCCGGGTCGGATAATCAGTCCCGAAGACCGGGAGGGCCGGTCGTATCTCGGCTGCGACTTGGTTGACATAGGGCATGAGATTCGAAGGAACGCCGTTGGGCGCCTCACCGATCTTCCCGCTCTCGTGCGCTCCCACTGGATTGAAGTAACGAAGGAATGTCATCGACCAACTTGGATCGGAGCAAGCCAGGTCGGCCATGACCTGTTCCATCATGATCTTGGTCCACCCGTAGGGATTGGTTGCTCGCCCGATCGGCATGTCCTCTCGCAATGGCAGATGTTCCGGTTGGCCGTAGACGGTCGCCGAACTCGAGAAGACCAGACTTCGCAGTCCCGCCTCCGAGAGGACTTCGAGCATTCGCACCGTGCCGCCGACGTTGTTGCCGTAATAGCGAAGAGGGGATGCCACCGACTCCCCCACCGCTTTCAGAGCGGCCAGGTGAACGACCGAGTCGACTCCCCGGCCAATGGCCTCACGGAGAGCCGTTCGGTCACCGATGTCGAGCTGGAAAAAAGGGGGCCGGTAGCCCGTGATCGACTCGATGCCATCGATGACGCCGAGCTGGGAGTTGGAGAGGTTGTCCACGATGACGGCTTCGTGTCCGGCCTCGATGAGGGCGACGGCGACATGACTGCCCACAAAGCCGGTGCCGCCGGTAACCAGAATTCTCATCCGGATGCTCAGGCTAACGGTCGGCCGTGGTTGGCTCGCGAACCGTCACCGGGCAACTGACCCCATACAGGAGTTCGGCCACAAAGGCGCCCAGCCACACGATCGGATCGGTCTCTTCGAGAACGATCGCACTTGGTCCATGTCCGAGTCGCAATGCCTCGGCGAGGACCGAGGGCGATGAAGAGGAACCGCGACCCTTCGGCATAAACAGGATCACGCCAGTGACGTTCTCGCCCCGCTGGGGATGATGGACATCGATGATCTCCCCCGTCGTTGGATCGAGACCGCCCCAAAACGAGAGCGGCTCGCTCAGGGCGAGGATTCTCTCAGGCATTGCCCACCGCGACCTCGACACATTCGCTGGTCGAAGCGAAGATCACCCCCACGCCGATGTTTCCGGGGGCGTAGTAGGCCCACTTCCCCGAATCGGTGATGACCACCCTCGTTTCTGGGTCGAGAATGGGGCTGAGATAGGTGCAGGTATCGGTCACGACCGTCACCCCGGCGGCCGCCAGGGTCGACGTCAGGTCGGGCCGCCCTGCAATCACCGCCCGTCCAGTATTGACAAACGTCGGCAGGTGAACCTCCCTTCCGGCCAGCATCTCCACAAGAGTCTCGAGCTCAGTGGCCGAATAATGGGGGGCGCCCAGGCTGACCGCGTCAGGCTTGGCACCGGCTGCGATAGAAAGCTTCGCCCTTATTCGCTCGATATCAGTCAGCGTGATGTCAAAGGCAGGGGCCGACGGGGCGACGGAGAGCGAGAAGGGCTCGAGGGCTTCCGGCGTAGAGCCCACGGCGTGGAACAGCGCAATGCTCCCAGTGGTGGCGGCTCCGGCACCAAGAGCCTTGAGACGATCTTCACTCAATTCCGATGGAAGTCCCCATAGGACCGGAACCGCAGGTCCGGCGATCTCGCCGACCACACAGCCGAGGATCGGATACAGCCAGTCATGCGCCGTGGGAAGGTCATCCCCCATCCGGATCTCCATGGTCGCCTGGCGACCTTCGTCGAGATGGAGCCCGATCGCCGGGGCCCGACCGGTGATGGCACAGCTGATGTCGATGAAATCTCCGTACCGGTTGCTACGTGCGCCGAGGACGGAATTGACGAAGACCACCGCATTCGACTCGGCCCAAGCCACCTGTGCGCCGAACCGAGGTCGATCAGGCAACTGGTACGGAGCGCAAGTCCAGGTAGGAGCGCAACCGAGTAACTGGTAGGTGTCCATCAGTTCCCGCGACAGGACTGCGGTCTCGCTTGGCCCCCGGTAGAGATCTGGATGGAGCAGATCGAGAGCACCGACATTGAGGGTGGCGGGCACAGCGGTCTTGGCGCCGCCAGCCAGCAGCCGGCGCGCGAAGTCAAGTCCCGCTATGCCATGAAACAGGCAGCTGTCGATGTGGGCTGAGGAGATGTCGAGCAAGCGGGTCGCTCCCATCTGGATGGCGGTTTTTGTGACCACCGTCATAGCCAGGGCACAACCCGGCCCTTTTTCCCCCGCCAACATCGCCCGGTCCGACGAGGTCAGCTCGATGCTTGCCTCGGGGACGGAGCGGGCACGGCGAGCACGGCAAGACCAAGACCCCATAAGCCCATCATCAGTACTGCCCCCAGCCAGAGCACCACCGGCCAGCGGAGGTCACCGACAATCGCTAAATAGATCACATAGGCGCTCCAAACTGCCACGGGCGCCACGAAACCGAATGTTCGGGCCATCGTTGGTCGCGACGGATCCGGTCGGAGTTGTTGTGCGAGCCAGTCCACGGCGACGCCCCCGAGCAGAGCGGCCAGGACCCCCCCGGGTCGCCCAAAGCCGTGGACCACAACCATCGACAGTCCGAGAGCACCGATCAACAAGGTGAACGCTCCGAAAGGCGGGTTCCACCGTCGCAGGAGCAACAATCCAAGTCCCATGAAGATGACGGTGCTGATCACGAGCGAGATCATCCCCAGAGCCACGCCAAAGTCCTCCCCCGGCGCCCAGTCGGTTTGGAAGGCGACATCACCCCAGCCCGAGGCGTAGAGGAAGAAGAACTGCGCCAGCACGGCGACGAGGGTGGTCGAGATCAACGCCGGGGCCAGCCATGACCAGGGACTGTCCCTCGGGGTGGGGCGGTGCCAGCTTGATCGAATTGGGCTGGTGATGATCAGCATCGCCCCCAGGAGGAGAATCAAGTGGGTTGGGCTGATCAACGCGTCGATCGAGGTTTCAATACCGAGCAACTGATGCCAGAGCAAATCTCCCACTCCCCCGGCGGCGAAGATCACCAGCCCACTTAGTCCGAGCCGGTACCCGACCGGAACGCCAGTCGCTTGCCGCGCCTTTCGAACCAGGAAGATCGTCCACAGCGCCACGGCTACGAAGCCCGAGTAGAAGGCTGCGTGCCACGGCGTGAAGAAAGTTTCAACCCCACCCCTGGTCACATGCGCCCACCCATCGAGAACGACTCCACCAATGAGCCAGAACGACAGGGCAGCCGTCACCAGGTCCTCGCGAATCGTGGTGAAGCTCTGCAAGTGCGTCCGAATGGTTTCGGTCATCATCTGATTCTGCCAGCCATGCCTGACCAGGTTGACCCAAGGCATTAAAAATCCTCCCATACGGAGGGCGCGGTAGGTTGGATCATGGAAAGTTCTGACCCGCTGGAGTCGATCAAGACGGCAACCGGCCCTTTTCATTTCGAGGGAGACACGTTCGTCGTCTATCGAGAACCGGCGGACCGGGTAGAGCTCGTCACGTGGATGCCCAGCTTTCCAAAAACCGAGGATTTCAGAAGGCTCGGCGCCGACCTGTTCTACTTGCGCCTCCCCCTCCCATCCACCGCCCGGATCGAGTACCGCCTTCGCATCACCCACGGCCGTAGGCGTATGGAAATCGACGATCCCCTGAACCCGCCGTCCACGAGTAACCCCTTCGGAGAGAACTCGGTCCTCGCCGGTCCGGAGTATCAACAACCCTGGTACGCCGGCAATGGGTTCGGAGGCGAGCTGACGGAGACCCGGGTCACGTCGACCCGGCTGGGAGGACGTCGTCACCACCACGTCTATGTGCCCGCGGGTCAGACGCGTGCTCAGGCCAGCGCACTCTTGCTGGTCCATGACGGCTCCGACTTTCTCAAGCATGGTGGGTTGGGCTTTGCTCTCGACCGTCTCGTCGAGCGGGGGTCAGTACCGCCGCTGATCGCAATCCTTCTCGATCCCTGGGATCGCCTCCGGGAGTACGGGGGATCGCCGCAGCACAGCGCCCACGTCGCCGAGGAGGTGCTCCCCCATCTCACCCGCCGTCTCCGTATCCGCGCCTCACGCGAAAGAACATTGGCAATTGGTTCCTCACTTGGTGCCCTCGCCTCTTTCGCCCTCGCCTATCACCATCCGTCCGCCATTGGCGGCGTGGCATCGCTATCCGGGTCTTTCATCCATCAAGCCGACGACGAGCTGCCTCCGGCGGCTCTGCTACCCATTCTCGACTTCCTCACCCACCTCGATCCTGTGGTCCTCGAGGATTCGGTGATCTATCAAAGCGTCGGCCGCTATGAAGGTCTGGTCGACGGCAATCGCCGGTTGCGACCGATTCTGTCGGCCGCCGGAGTGAAAATCCGATCGGTCGAAACCTGGACCGGTCACGACTGGGAAGCATGGCGAGACCGCCTCGAAGACGCCCTCGGTTTCCTGCTGCCTCGCCCCGACACGAATAAGTAGGCTCGCGGCAATGGCCGAGTTGCCGCTGACGATTGGTCTTTCGTTGGGAGCCGACCTCGAGTGGCCGGTCTTTTACGAAGACATCATCGATCGGATCGATCTCCGAATCCCTAGAGGGAACGACACCGTCACCTTCAACGTCGAGAGGGTGACAATCGAGCCCTTCGCCCTCCATCAGCCGGTCCGTTACGCGGTGCTGCTTGATCGCCTCACCCACTGGTACCACACCTCGCGGGAGTGGATCAAGAAGGCCGTCGTCTATAACGACCTCTACGTCTTCAACAACCCCTTCACCATTCAGTCGATGGAAAAGCACACGTCATACGCGGCGATGATGCGCCTCGGGCTCCCCGTTCCTCGCACCATTCTTTTGCCCCCCAAAGAGTACGACCAGTCCCAGCCGGATCTCGAGGTGACGCTCGGCCAATACGCCCGTTTGTTCAATCTGTCGGAGGTCGCCTCCCAAATTGGATACCCCTGCTACCTGAAGCCCTTCGACGGGGGCGCCTGGCGCGGAGTTTCCCGAATCGAAAACGACGCTCAGTTGATGCTGGCCTACGACCAGAGCGGTCGTTCGATCATGCATCTCCAGGAGGCCGTGGAGCCCTTCGACCTTTTCGTCCGGGCGCTGGCCGTCGGCCCCCAGGTGAACATCATCCGCTATGACCCGACCGCGCCGATGCACGATCGCTACAAGGTTGACTTCAACTTTGTCAACGCCGAAGAGTGGCAGCTTCTCTCCGACATGGTCCTCACGATCAACAGCTTCTTCAACTGGGACTTCAACTCGTGTGAAACCCTTCGTAAAGAGGGAGAGTTTTATCCGATCGATTTCGCCAACGCATGTCCCGACTCACAGGTGACGAGCCTTCACTACCACCTCCCCTGGCTGGTGAAGTCGAAGATCCGCTGGTCCCTTTTCGTCGCCGCTACCGGACGCAAGATGCGCCATAACCCCGATTGGGATCCTTTCTTCGAAATCGCCGACAGCGGGGCCACCTATCGGGAGAAGCTATCGAGTTACGCCGCCCTCGCCCACCGCAGTTTCGACACCGAGCGCTTTCTCGAGTTCTGCGACACCCATCTCGGGCATCTTGATGAGATCACCTGGGAGTACTTCTCGACCGATCGAGCACTGGAAGCGGTGCGGCGGAAGGTGTCGGTGATCTTTCCGCCCCCAGAGGTCGAGCGCTTTACCGAGCACTTCTGGGGTTTGCTTCAGTTTTGGCGGCAAACCGAGCGCGATCGTCTCGACCTGATCGGGTCGCGGCCCCTCGCCGAGGGAAGTGGGGCCGTTTATCCGCCCCTCACCTCGCCCGTCGTCGGAGGCGAAGAGTTTCTGTGAAGGCGGTTGAACGCTGGTACTCCCCCCGCGTTGGGCAAGACGTGAACCTGGCGCGATGGGGTACCTTCGGCACCCCTCTTCTGGTGTTCCCTACCGCCGGCGGTGACTTTGAAGAGATCGAGCGTTTCCATTTGGTCCGATCACTCCAACCCCTGATCGACGAAGGTCGAATCAAGGTCTACTCCGTCGACAGTCTCAATGGCCGGGCATTTCTCACCGGGGGGGACGCTCACGAAGTCGGCCGGATGATGTCGGCTTTCGACGCCGTGATCCGCAACGAGGTCGTGCCGGCCATCAGGGCGGATTGTCAGTCCCCGTCGATTGAGATCGTCACTGCCGGAGCTTCGATCGGCGCGTTCAATGCCCTTGAGGTCCTTTGCCGCTATCCGGAGGTGTTCTCGGCCGCTCTCTGCGTCTCAGGAACCTACGACCTCACCCGCTGGCTCGACGGACCCATGACATCTGACTTCTATTTGTCCTCCCCCGTCCACTATCTCCCGCACCTCCACGAAGGTGACCTACTCCGGATGCTTCGCCAACGCTTCGTCTTGTTGACCCATGGTTTGGGGAGGGCCGAAGAGCCGGGCGAGTCGTGGCGCACTGCGGAGATCCTCGGCCAGATGGGAGTCCCCAACCGGGTTGATGAGTGGAGTGTGGAGTGGCCCCACGACTGGGTCACCTGGCGGGAGATGTTCCCCCGCTACGTCGACGAGCTCACCCACTAGTGCCCGACGACTGGATACCGGCCGCCGCCACCGAAGCCCTGCGACGCCTTCGCTCCAACCTCGAAGGACGGTTCGGCCGCAAGAGTTGGGAGGAGTTCTCGGCCCGCCTCGACCAAAAGGGGGAAACGCTCTTCCGCTTGGTCCACTCCCTCTACGGCCAGCGATACGACTTTGCCTGGACCCTGTCCGACATCGCCGAGGTGGCCGCCACTGGATATCTCGAACGACCGGGTCGTTTGCGAAAGGCCGACCGAAAGGACCCGGCCTGGCTTGATGACCCCAACACGTTCTGGGGAATGACCTATCTCGATCGTTATGCCGGTCAGGCTGCGAACCTGGCCGATCGGATCCCTCATCTGCAAGCGCTCGGAATCAGCCAAATTCATCTACTGCCACCCTATGCCACCCTCGAAGGACCCAACGATGGTGGCTACGCGGTTTCGGACTACCGGCGCCTCCGCTCCGGGCTGGGAACGATGTCCTCAATGCGCAAAGCGATCAGGAGTCTCGACCAGGAAGGAATCGGCGTCGTCCTCGACCTCATTTGCAACCACACCTCGTCGGAGCATCCGTGGGCGATAGCTGCCGCCCAAGGAGACCCCCACTATCGAGACTTCTATTTCATGTTCGAAGATCGCCAGGTTCCCGACCAGATCTCGCCGTTTCTGCGCTCGATCTTTCCTGACCGAGGCGGCGATGCCTTCACCTGGCACGAAGGGCCCCAGGCTTGGGTGTGGAGCACGTTCTATCCATTCCAGTGGGACCTCAACTTCCAGAACCCCCGAGTACTGGCGGCGATGGCCGCGGAGATGCTGTTCGTGGCCAATCTGGGCGTAGCTGCCATCCGCATGGACGCCACTCCGTTCATGTGGAAGGAGCCGGGATCCTCCTGTGAGAACCTCCCCCAAGCTCACACTCTTCTGCAGATCCTCCGCCTCGTCGCCGATCTCGCCTGTCCCTCGGTGCAGTTCCTGTCCGAGGCCATCGTTGCTCCCGACGCCGTGACAGAATTCGTCAACCCCGCCGAATGCCGGCTGGGCTACAACCCCTTGTTGATGACGGCGGTTTGGGACGCCCTCGCCACCGATGATGTCCGGTTTCTCGACATCGCCCTCGGAGCGAGGTTTCGTCTGCCTCCCGGCTGCGCCTGGCTCAATTATCTCCGATCTCACGACGACATCGGCTGGGGGTTCGACGACGGTGATGCCCTGCGCCTTGGCGTCGATCCGCCCCTCCATCGCAGGTATCTCAATGCCTTCTACTCGGGCCGCTTCGCCGGCAGCTTTGCCCGCGGCGAGCTATTCCAAGAGAACCCGCAAACTGGCGACGCCCGCATCTCTGGAACCCTGGGCTCACTCGCCGGCTTGGAATCGGCGCTCGAAGAGATCGACCTCCAGGCGATCAACGAAGCCGTTGCCCGGATTCTCGCCGCCTGGGCAGTGATCCTCATGGCTGGAGGGTTGCCTTTGATATTCCTCGGCGATGAGACCGCGCCCCTTTCCGATCACTCCTATCGGGCCGATCCCGACCTCGACGGGGACAATCGGTGGAGTCATCGCCTCGGGTTCTCGATCGGGCGATTCGAGGGCGCATCTTCGGAGGGAGGGCCGGAGGGGTCCGTTCTTTTTGGCTTGCGGAAGCTCATCGATCTCCGCCGAGCTCTCGCCGTCCCTCCTTCTGTCATGCCCGAACCTTTCGCCACCGGCGACAAAGGCACTATCGGCTATGTCCGCGGACCGATGACAGTGCTGGCGAACCTGAGCCGGCACCCGGCGATAGTCAACCCTCCGGCCCGGCGCCTCGACGTGATCCGGCAGGAACCGTGGGAGGGAAATGTCCTCGCCCCGTATGAATATCGGGTGTTGACCTAAAAGAGCTCGAGCTGGCCGTCGCGGCGGTGTCGCTCGAGGCCGTTCCAGGGCAGATAGTCCATAAAAACCCAAGACCGGCGATGGATGGCGCTGGGTCCCCATGCCTGCAGCCCGGCCTTATGGATGGGGCAGGGATAGCCCTTGTTGGCTTCAAAGTTCCAGCGGGTGAAATGCTCCGCCTCGCCGCGCATGATGCGATCGCGCACGACCTTGGCCAGCATCGAGGCGGCGGCGATGGATAGGCATGTGCGGTCTCCGCGCACAAGCCGCTGCGCTCCCCCGACGAAATCCCAGTTGCCGTCGACGACCACACGATCGGGCGAACGGCGCAACTGTTCTATCGCCCGGCGGGCTGCTAGTCGCTGGGCATCCGACATCCCCAGCTCGTCGCACTCGGCGGGGCTGGCGTGACCGACCGCCCAGTCTTCACACCACTCGGCCACCCGGTTGAAAAGGAGCTCGCGCTCGGATTCATTGAGTAGCTTCGAATCCCGGATCTTGTAGACCCGGCGCTCGCGGGGAACCAACGCGACACCAACTGTGAGCGGTCCCGCCCATGAGCCCCGCCCCACCTCGTCGACTCCGACCACGGTCTCGTAACCGTCCGCCCACAGCTCCCGCTCCACTCGCAGGCCGGGAGCTTTGTTGATCAGGACCGATCGGAGGCGCGGGATTGTTACCAATGTTCTTCTGTGGCTAGAACCGTCGCCGTGCGACGGTAGCACCCAGCAAGCAGGACACCCTGGCGTCGACGCCCGAGATGGATCGGCCCAGGAAATATGTGGTGCTCCGTTCACCGGAAATTAGGTCACTCACGCCCGCTCTCAGCGTTATTCGGTCGCTGACGAACGAGTACCGGGGGTGGGTTCAGGTGGTGAGCGCGACATCTCGACTTGGAGGTGTCATGTCTCGACGGAAAACGCCCTGGGCGCAGGCACAGCTTTGCTCTTCGTAGCCAAAAAGATCTAGAGGCGAGCCGGCGTAAACGTAGAGCACCCCTGACTGTCGGTCCTACACCCGAGTCCCTGGGGTTCCTGTTTAGTTCAGCGAGAGATCGGGCGGGAAGGTGGCGAGCATGGCGAGGCGCCCTCCCTGGCGGGCGAGCACACGGCTCCACAGACCCTTCGGCTCGTCGGTGAAGAGATCTCCCCAGTCGGGCGGGAGTACGATCCAGGCGGACTCATCGAGCTCCGCCTCGAGCTGTTCCGGCCCCCATCCGGCATAACCGGCAAAGACCCGGATCGGGCCGTTGTCATAGCTCTGACTCGAGTTGGCGAGATCGACCAGCCCGGTGTCCGGCTTGGAAAGCAAGGAAGGGCGGGAAAAGCCGATCGCTACCTCAGGTTGCACGGGACCACCCACGAAGACTGTGGCTTCGGGCTCGAGTTGTTCCTCCCATTCGGGCAAATAGCCGGCCGCTCGCTCGGCGCTGGGCCTGTTGAGGACGACTCCCATCGCTCCATCCTCGTCATGACGGAGAATCAGCACTACCGTGCGATAGAAGTTCGGGTCGCGCAGGAGAGGGGCGGCGACCAAGAGCTGGCCCGCGAGCCAGGTTTGCATTGCGCCATGGTGCCACAGCAGATGAGCGAATCTCATCAAACTCAACTCGGACTTGCCCCGAACCCAAATTATGCCGATGACATCAGAAGATATTGAACTGGTATTTAACCTTGTGCCGTAAGCTGGAGATGAGGATGGGCCGTCGTCGATTGTTGGCTGCTTTGCCCGTAGCGCTGTTCCTGGCCGCCTGCGGTTCAGGTGATTCGGACACGGCCAACTACACCGATCCTGCCAAGCTTTCTCTGGTCCAGCTCCCGGGCAACTGGCATACGTACGAACTCGAGGAAATGACCGATCTCGAAACTCGCCCGTTCCTCGAACCCTACGGAGGTTTCGACTACCCGGCCGTAGTCTCCACCGCCTTCGACGGTGCCTCCAACCGCGACCTCGGCAACGTCTCGGTCCCACTGGTACAAGCGACCTATCCAATCGGGTCGATCTCGGTGCGCTCGGTCGGCGATATCGAAAAGCAGTTCCTCAATCGGGCGACCCTCAGCCAGTCGATTCTCCCCTATTACCAGTACCTCAACGCCCAGGAGCACGTACGCGAAGACTTCACCTTTGGTGATGGCTATGACGGCGTGCGGGTGTTGGTGAGCTACTCCGACGAAACCGGGGCCGAAGTAGGCGTCGCCTACCTGATTTCTGTGACCAATCCTTCCGACGACCGGATCTATTCAATCGTGGCCGGCTGCTCGCGCCAGTGCTACATCGACAACCAGGAGCAAATCGAGAGGGTGGTGGACTCGTGGCTGGTCAACAAACGAGCGT
>JBOGEX010000113.1:0-4693 GCA_050741915.1 Acidimicrobiia bacterium | reverse complement strand
GAATGACACCGGTGAAGTTACACACGCGTGATCTGCTAGAATTCACGGCCGAAGACCAAGGCTCGCCCTTGATTGAATGGTGCTGAGTCCCGCGACCAGCGAAGAGCAGCTCGGCCAGCGCTCCTCTGGCACCTGAGTCTCCCACTACCCGTCGGAAGCAAAAAGATGAACCTTTCCTCTCTCCTCGACCAGTGCGACGCGCATGTTCGGGACGAGCTCGCAACCATGCCGGATGTCGAAGACGTTGCCAACTTCGACCCAGTCAACGAAGCGCCCCCAATCACCGCTCGGCGCTGGTTTCGGCTAACTGATGCCGTCGCGGTCGTCGCCGATTTGAAGTCGTCGACAAAGCTCGGCCTCCAGAAAAACGCCCGCTCCACCGCGAGTATCTATGAGGCTGCCTTGCGACCGGTGGTTGATATCTTCCACGAGTTCGGGGCCGGCTGGATCCCGATCCAGGGCGACTGTGTTGTCGGGATTTTCTGGGATTACCGCGCCGTCGAGAGGGCGATTTGTGCCGGGATCACCGTGAAGACCTTCAGCGAACGTCACTTAGTGGATCGCCTAACCAAGAAATGGCCAGAGTCACTTCCACCAACCGGGTTCAAGGTGGGCACGGCCACAAGCACCGTGCTGGTGAAGCGGATTGGTCGTCCCGCGAGTCCGCACCAGGCCTTGGTCTGGCCGGGCAAGGCTTTGAACTATGCGGTCAAGGCGGCCCAGAGCGGCGACACTGGAGAGTTGATTGTCACCGGCTCGATGTGGGACGCCATCGAGGACAACGACTATCTCACCTTCACCTGCGACTGCAGTACGCCGTCGCCTTCTCTCTGGCACGACCACTACATCGACAAGCTTGACCACGACGACGTGGAGCGCGCCGGCCGCGCCTTAACCTCCTCTTGGTGCACGGTCTGCGGCGAGGACTTCTGTACGAGAATCCTCGAGGGAGAGAAGCGTCGAGACGTCGTCGACGGCTACCGCGTGAACCTCCACAATTCGCTGTTCCAAGAAGCAATTGCCAAGAAGTTCGCTACCGAGCGAGCCAACCGGCGGAACCTCCTGCGTTTGCGCTCGGGCCGATGAGCTCCGCGCCAGAGCCCTCCGATCAGGGCTGGCCGACAGGACACGTCGATTTCGTAGCGACGTCGCTCGATCGTTTCTCGGATTGGATTCGCTTTGCAGACGCGAAGGCCGGTGCCGTCCTAGTGGTGATTGGCGTCGCACTTGCTGATCTCTTGGAACGTGCGGGGGCACTCACGAGCGCTGCGACTGCCACCTCGCGCTGGGGCGCCGTCGCCACGATCGCGTTCTGGGCGGGGGGCGGTCTCGCGGTTGCCACGACTGTATCTGTCATGGCCGCTCTGTTCCCTAGCGTTAAACCTGGAGAAGCGTCAGAGGCGCATTTCGGACACGTTGCCGAGGCTGAGAGCCCCACCGCGTATCGACAGACTCTTCGGGGCCTATCTGAGAGTCAACTCGCGGACCACGTTGCCGCCCAAGCATGGGACCTTGCCCGCATCGCTACAGCGAAGTTCGCGAGAATTCGCCTCGCCTACCTCTTCGCCCTTGGCTATCTGATCACCTGGGCAGTGGCGCGTCTGGCGCTTGCTTGGAGTAGCTAGCCGAGCTGTCAGATGAGAAGGCAGCCGACTCGGTTGACTCCCAATTATCAGCGGTGAACCGGCTCTCTTACGAGAAGCATCTGCGGTGCCGTTGGGATAGCGATTTGAAGTCCATTGGCAACGGAGATGTTCAGCTGATATTTGAGATCCTCCTCGAGCCGATAGCGGTATAGCTCAATCATCAGCCTTGTCTTCCCGCTTCGAGTTGGGAAGTCGGGGACCTATCGTGATGGGTGAGCGACGCCCGTCGCTGAGGCATGCGAAAAGGGCCGCGGCGGTCCAGTCTTCGACCAATTTGGCACACAATCTGCACAACCTTCGTCCGTCGGCAACGGCGTTCGTAAGCGTCCAGATTCCGGGTGCTGCGTCACGTTCCGAAAGCTCTGCTTCGCAGATCGGAGTGCTCACGCCGAAGTGGTATGTGGTCGTCGAGGTGTCTCGAACCAGAACATCCGTGTTGTTGGGCATTACCTTGGCCATACCGCTCCCTTCCGAATCTTCGATAGAGACATCATTGGTCTTCTAGCTCAGGCCAGATCGAGCCCTCCCGATCGAGCCATTCCCGGATCGTCACTGTGGCTTCCACGTCGCCCCGGTTGTAGTCGAGCAGCCATTGCCTCGCTGCATCCCGGGCGAGGCCCTCGATGGCCCAGGTCGCCTCGACATGTTTGACCATCGAGAGACCGCCGCCGGGGTCGTCCACCGGCCAGGTATGCCCGGCAAGGGGGGCGATGGCTTTCAGACTGCGGGAGCCGCCGGTGATCCATGACTCCCTGAACACTTGCTCCATGTCGATCCACTGCGGTGAAGCAATGAACTCCGCCACCTCCTTGGCCCACTCGGGGTCGACGGCAGCGATCCGACGCATCTGGGTGTTCTCAGCACTCGAATACCAGCAATAGGCGTTGACGCTCACTCCTGCTGCCGCGGCTTTCGCCATCAGATCGGTCAGCCATCCCCAGAAAGAGCGGAAGACGTCGAGTTCGCCAAGCGAGTCGATTGGTTCGAACGTGACGAAAGGGAGGTAACCCGGCTGGGCCAATCCGATGTTGGATCGATCGGTGATTAGGACGCCCCACAGGTACACCCCGTCGTTGGTGCTCTCCATGTCGATGTCGAGCTCGATGTCCGCCCTCGCTACATCGGCTCCGGTTTTGTCAGGGAGGCGATACACCGGGAGCTCGCCGGTGACGGCCCGGGCGTTGAGGATCGCATTGGGGAGAAAGGCCACCGATCCGAAGGCGGCGGTGGCGGGGTCGAGGTTTTCGCCTTCTAGGTCGGCATGCGATGTCAGGAGTCGAGCGGTTCGGTAGCTGAGCCGGGCAACTCCGGCCCGGTCGGTGATGCCGTAATCACGCAACACCCGCCACTCCTCGTAGCCCACCTGTGGCAGCAGACTCGGGTCACCGGACCCGGCCATCAGGGTGAGACTGCAATAGTCGAGACATGGGCAGTCGGGACATTCCCCCGACCACACCGGCTCCACCAGCAGTGGCACCTCGGACAAAGCGAGCGACCGTTGGGCCACGGCGGCGATGTCGAGCCGGAAACCGAACTCGAAGTCGTAGATCTCCATCGTCGTCCGCAGCTTGCGCTTTTTCCCGTCGGACTTGGCCGGCGTTTGCCAAATGGGCTGGTAAAGGTCGTGCCACACGATGACCCGTTCCTTGCCGATGATGCCCGCAGCCATCGACGACGAGGCATGTCCGCAAGCCTCCAGCATTCGCCGGTAGTGGGCGAGCTGGAGCAGATCACCCCGGTTTTTGCGACGGCCCCATCCCTCTCGGGTCTCGACGATCTCAGCGGAAGGAGACGAGAGAGATGAGACCGGAGTGGCGACGTCGTCCGCAACCTCCAGGGTGAGATGGTGTTTGACATCGACCGGGACATATCCATCACCGTCCCTGATCAGGAGGTCGGGTTTTCCGGTTCTTCGGCCGGCCTCGTCGAGCGGCAACCATCCGCCGGCGATCAAATCGGCTCCGGCCTCCATTGCCGCCACGGTCGCACTCACCGCCGCGTCCCGCTCCAAATCCTCAGCGATGAACACCCATCTCGGTTTGGCCACGAGGCGCAGCTCATCGAAGACGCTGGCCTCGAAGGCAATTCCGTCCGCCATCCGCATCAGCACGTCGGCGCTGACGATGTCTAGCGGTTCGGAGGGGCGGAGGACATCGTTCTGGATCCGGACCGGACATTGCTTGGCGATATATCCGCCTTGAGGCGGAACGGTCGAGACGTCGAAGCGGGTGGTCATCCTTGCTTCGATACCAGACCCTCGAGTTCACTAACCACCCGGTCGAACTCATCGGCCAGGGGAGAATTGAGCTGGGAGTACGTGTCGGCCAGAGCTCGGTAGTACCAGAGCTGGTCGCTTCGTCCGGCGTTGAACCGCGACCACAACTCTTCTCGGTGGATCCGGTAATCGGCCAAGATCGCCCGGGCGTTGTGGAGCTTGTCAGCGTTCGACACCAGAATCGAGTCGTCGGAGTGGTGCTGCAACCCGGCGATGTACCGCTCCTTGCGTTGCCGCCAGGCCTCCTTTTCGGCACCCGACTCGGGCTCGGCGTCAGAGCACTCACGGACGATGCCGGCGACCTGCTCGCCGAAGAGGTCAACCAGCTCCTCGTAGGTTGCGTGCGTGTATTCGCGATCCTCCAGAGCATCGTGCAGAAGGCCGGCGATCGCCTGATCCTCGTCGCCACCGGCTTCCAAGACCAGCGCCGCGGTCGACATGAGGTGAGCCAGATAGGGGATGGCGGTGCCCTTGCGAACCTGGGTGTTGTGCCGTTGCCGGGCGAAGAGCAGAGCTCGATCGAAACGGTCGGTGAGAAAAGTCATGGCTCAACTATCGGCATTCGGATCGGATGCCTGACGCTCACGGACGATCGGGCCGTTTTCGATATTCCTCGGTCCGGTGGCGGCGACGCGACTGGTCCCAGAGCTCCTTGGAGTCGAGCTGGTTATAGGTGCGCAGCTCCAGGCGTTGGCTGAACCGCTCCAGCTCATCGATGTCGTCAGTGGCCTCCCTAAAAAGGGCGCTCGAGGGAGCGATCGAACTGAGCCGC
>JBOGEX010000112.1:0-34238 GCA_050741915.1 Acidimicrobiia bacterium | reverse complement strand
AAAGGTCGGCACCGGGATCTCGCGGTTGGGCCCGCCTCCTATGAGCACGATCTTCTCAACCCGATCTGGACGGTGCTCTGCGAAACGCAGGGCCCAGAGGTTTCCGATTGAGGCACCGACCAGATGAGCGCGCTCCAGACCCAAAGAGTCGAGGACACCTGACACTAGGTCTACGACCACCGACCGGTACTGGTACTTCGAATAGTCGATCGGGCCACTCAAACCCCAGCCGGGCCGGTCGAGCATCAAACAGCGATTGCCGGACATCATCCGAACGAGCGGCGCCCAATAAGGACCGGTGCCGCCCGTGCCGGGGATAAACAGCACTGGTGGACCTGAACCGACTTCCACCACCCGGAGACGGACCGACGGTGATTGCAAATCGATATAGCGCTCCTCGGGCTCGAGTCCCCATTGGTTCCAGAGCCGCTTCTCGGCAGATCGGTATCGATCCCCTCCCTTCGGAGCTGCAACATTTGTATTCGCAGTCATTCCAGCCTCCTATTCCGGTCCACGTCGATGGATCGTCACCCGAAACCGGAGTCCTGTCTAGAACAAAAAATGGACTCGCCATCTTGGCCCGCGAGCGCGACACTCACGTTGTGCGCACGTATGGCCAATATTGCCCCATCGCCCGCGCCTCGGAGGTGCTGGCCGAGCGTTGGACTCCGATCATCGTGCGCGACCTCCTCAATGGATTTACAACTTTCACCGAGCTCGCAGAAGGAGCACCCGGTCTTTCCCGGACCCTTTTGACATCTCGTCTCCGAGACCTGGAGCGAGTAGGAGTGGTGACAAAAACTCCGCTGTCGGGAGGGAGAAAGTTCAGCTACGGATTAACCGAGGCGGGTCGCGGTCTCGCCGAGGTCTTGCTGGCGATGGGGAAATGGGGCGAGCAGTGGATGGAACTTGCCCCCCAGCATCTCGACGCCGGCGTGGTCCTGAGTTCCTGGGTCAAGATGTATCTGGCACTCGACCGGCTCCCCAAGCGTCGCGTCGTGGTGCGCTTCGACATCCCGGAGATGGCGAAGAAGGGCAATCAGCTCTGGATCATCTTTCACGGTCTCGATAGCGAAGTCTGTCGATCCGACCCGGGCTACGAGGAGGACCTCGTCGTCACCGTGCAAGCCCGGGCCTTGGCCGAATGGCATCTCGGGCGGATCGAGTGGACCGAGGCGCTTCGGAGCCAGAGGATCCAGGTTTCAGGATCGAGGGCTTTGGCGAAGGCGCTGCCTACGTGGAATCTCCGCTCGGGCTGGTCGCGGATCGATCTCGACCAACGTGCCTAACGCCTTCGAGAAAACCCTGGGTTTTATCCGTCGTAGGACGACGGTTGCAGCCCACAGAATCGAAGTAACGCGTGAAAGCCCAGCAGCCGAGGTGAGCGATTAGGCGATCCGGCGGTTGAGGACCGCGGCGGCCTCGGTCACGGCCACATGATCGAGGGTCAATGGTTCGACTCCTCTGAGCTGCAAGCTGTCGGTGGCCCACATTCCGTGACTCCCCCAGCGAGGATCGTGATATGACCACCAGCGGATCCCTCCAAAGCGTTGCTGTTGGAAGATCTGGAGGGCCCAAGCCTGGGTGACGCGCCGATCGCGGGTGACTACCTGCGACGGCCGCAAGTCCAGGGCGACCAAGCGAGAGGCATCGTCGAGATCACACACCTGCACGACCGGTTCCATCTCGAAAGTTGCAATTGCCTGGGCGCTCCCTGGGAGGCTCGGCGAACCCCGCAACATCTTCGCATCCCACACCGCCTTGAAAAAGAACGCCTCGGCGCAGGCGCCGCCCGGACCGTCGGACAGATAGAGCGCTGAGTAATGCTCGGGGTTATCGATCCGACCGGCGCCCCCGCCAGGCACGAATGAGGGATGGCCCGATTGACTGCGACGGGCTCCCTCCAACCAGGGGAAAACTCGGTAAAGCGTGGTCACTGGTATCAGGCATATGCGCCCTGAGCAAGGGCGTCGATGGCCTCGATCACCGGGCCGGCACCACGCAGCGCCAGCACGTCGACCGGTCGCCCACCGAGGTGGGGATTGATGGCGGCCAGCCAGGCGCTCGCTTCCTCGGGCCAAAGCACCTGTAGCAACCGGTTCATCACGTGATCGAGATCGGTGAGCCGGGCCCGGTTGATGGGCGACATCTGCTCCTCGCCGGAGCGCCAGCGGGATGGCTGCGAGCGGGACACACCGAGCAACCTGGCGACGGTGTTCGAACCGAGGACGGAAACCACCCGCTCGACCAAACCCCGGTCCACATACAGCGCCGCCGCCCCCGGCCCGATCAGCAATTGATCGATCGAGTTCGCTCCTACCTCCCGGCGGCGTCGGGTCGGAGGCACTGCCTTCCGGGTGCGTTTCTGGTGGGGGTGGGGAGCCCGCTTCTGCGCCATGTTCTACCCAACACTAGTCGTTGGGCAAGCGAAGCGTGTTCTTTGAGTCCAGACCGACCGCAAAACGGTCGGTCTGGCTGATAAGAACGCCTTTAGGCGGCGAAAGAGCGGGTGAGGGCGTCGATCACCGTTTCGATCAGTTCCTCGGTGTCGGGCACCACCATCGAGGAGTCCGAGGCACTCAGATGCTCCTCGATCCACGGCATCGATAAGGCCAGTAGCAGCACCGCCCCGTGCACTCCCGACCACATCGCCCAGGCAATCGCCTCCGGGCTGCGACCGGGGATGATCACGCCCTCCTCGATCCCGGTGCGAACCATCGCCACCAGCCCCTCCAACATCACGATCCCGGGGTCACCCTTCAACTCCTCTGACTCCATCGCCGCCGGCGGCTCGCCCAGGAACAAAACGGGGTAAAGCGCCGCGTTCTCGAGACCCCAGCGGATGTACTCCCGCCCGAGCAGGCGCAAGCGGTCGAGCGCGGTTCCCTCGGCCGAAAAGAGCGGAATCAACCGGGCGGCAAAACCCTCGAACACCTCCCGGCACACCTCATATAAGAGGTGTTCTTTGTCCCGGAAGTGGAGATAGATCGAAGGCGAGGTCACTCCCACCCGATGGGCGATGCTCCGGATCGAGACCAGCTCCATCGACCCCAACTCGGCCAGGAGCTCGCGGGTCGCGTCGAGGATCTCCCGCCGCAGCTGGGGGCCCTCGCCCTTGCGAAGCCGGACCCGGCTGCTCACACCGGCTCCGGGACTGGAGCTGGCGTCGGAGTCTCACTAAACCCGAAGCGCTCATGGATCCGGCGAAGGAACCGCGGGGCCCACCAGTTGGCCCGACCCGCCAGGCGCATGAAGGCTGGAACCAGGGTCGCTCGCACCACGAACGCATCGACCAGGACCGCCAGCGTCATTCCGATTCCAAACATCTTCATCAGCGTCACCCCCGAGGTGGCGAAGGCCACCATCACCACCGCGACCAGAAGTGCGGCGGAGGTCACTACTCGCCCGGTCCGCTCCAAGCCGGTGGCTACCGAGCTGATGTTGTCACCGGTGCGATCGTACTCCTCCTTGATCCGGGAGAGGAGAAAGACCTCGTAATCCATCGACAGCCCAAAGGCGATGCAGAACATGAGGATCGGCATGGTGAGATCGATGTGGCCCATTGAGGTGAACCCCAACAGCTCCGACAGGTTGCCCTCCTGGAAGATCCACACCATCGAACCGAAGGTGGCCGAGAGCGAAAGCAGGTTCAACACAACCGCCTTGGCCGGGACCAATACCGATCCGAACATCAGGAACAGAACCACAAAGGTCACAACGCCGATGATGCCCAGGGCCAGTGGCAGCTTCAAGAAGATGGCATCTTTGCTGTCGACCAAGGCCGCACTCGGTCCGGTGAGCGCCAGATCGACCGGCGCCTCCATCGATCTGATGTCCCGTACCAGCTCTTCCGCCGCGGCTGACTGCGGATCAACCGCCGGGATCACCTGCAGGTAGGTACCGGCGGCCGAGCCAAAACGGAGATTGGCCAACGCCGGAGGAATCACCTGGCCGCCGTCGACATAGGTGCCGGCGAGTCCATCGACCCGAGATACTCCGTCGAGGGTCGAGAGCTCTGCCGATAACGAACCAATCGAATCGGAGTCGCTCAATCCGAGGGCGACGACATCGATCGGCGCCGAATCGAAACCGGCGAACTCGGTGCGAAGAAGTTCACCCACCTCGCGAGCATCTGACCCCGGAGGAAGGATGCGATCGTCAGCTTGACCGAACTCGGCGCCGAGGAAGGGAAGGCCTAAGAAAATCAGCAGGGCGATGGAGATGGTGGCAATAGGGATGGGCCGCTTCATCACCGCTAGGGCCACTCGATGCCAAATCCCTTCGCTCGTTATCGGGCGAAGACGCCGCACCCGCCACTTCTCCACCCGCGGACCAAGCACAGCCAGCAGCGCCGGCAAAACCACGATCGCCCCTACCGCCGCCAGAGCCACGACGGCGATGCCGGCATAACCGAAGGACCGGAGGAAGGCGAGAGGGAAGACCAGCATCGCCGCCAGCGAAACCATCACGGTGCCGGCGCTGAAGAGGACGGTGCGCCCCGCACTGGCGACGGTGCGTTCGACTGCTACGCCCGTTGCGTGCCCGGCTGCGAGCTCCTCGCGGAAACGGGAGACCACAAACAACGCGTAGTCGATGGCGAGACCGAGGCCGAGGGCGGTGGTGAGGTTGAGGGCGAAGATCGAGACCTCGGTGGCGCGGGCGAGGAGGTCAAGGACGAGGAAAGTGCCGATGATCGCCACCACCCCCACTCCCAAAGGCAAGAGCGCGGAAACGACCGAGCCGAAGACGATGATCAGGAGGATCAGGGTGATCGGGAAGGCGATCGACTCCGCCTTCACCAGGTCCTCCTCGATCACCTCGTTGACCTCGGCGAAGAGCGGCCCTTCCCCGCCGACGGCAACCCCGAGGCCCTGAAACTCTCCCCGGTACTCCTCGGCGATCTGGGCGGATCGTTCCAGCATTTCGTCCTGGGGTCCGTCGACGCTGGCGAACACCAAAGCCCGGGTGCCGTCGGTGCTACGCAGTGGTGGCGGCGAACCGAGAGTCCAATAGGAGTTGACCGAGGCGACTCCGTCTTCGGCGGCGAGGGCGGCCCCCAGGGCGAGCCCGGCCTCAGCCGCGGCGGGGTCGTCGATCGAGCCCGGTGCTGAGGCAACGATGACGATGTCGGGAGGCGAGACCGAGAACTCCTCGGCCAGGACCTGGGAGGCGATGAATGATTCGGCCTCGGGATTCTCGAACCCGCCGTTGGAAAGCCGCCCGGCGACGCCACTGCCGATGATCCCTGCCGCCACCAGACCGATCAGGGCCAGGATCAGGACCAGCCTCCGCCGCCTTACCAGAAAACCTCCGAGTCGTTCCATGCTTCCCTCCGAGTCGTTGTCCAACTTGCCGAAATTCGGTTAACCATGGCAACTTACCAGCGTTCACTTATCGCTGTCAACTTCCACAAGCAAATTTGAATACGAGTGGTTGTTCGACGAATTTGTGATTCTCCATCCTTCGTAACAAGACCTCGGTGACAGCAAGCTCGACCTGGCCTTGTCAGACTGAATAGCGGCCCTCACGGCATCGAGGCGCGCTCCAAGATCACCACCGGAATCTGTCGTTCCGTCCTTCGTTGATAGGTCTTGTAGTCGACGTAGGCCGCGACCGCACGCGGCCACAGGCGGGCCCGCTCCTCGAGATCTGCCACTCGCGCCTTGGCGACGAAGCGTTTTCCTTCTAGCTCGACGGTGACGTGCGGATCCTTCTCGAGATTCTGAAACCAATCGGGATGGCGGGGCTTGCCGCCAAAGGAAGCGATCACCACCAAGTGAGAACCGTCGCGCAGATAGAGCAGCGGCACCGTGTGCTTGTGACCGGAGCTTCTCCCGGAAGTAGTGAGGAGGAGGAAATCCATTCCGCGCAGACGCCGGCCCATCCGGCCACGCGTCGATCGAAGAAGAGCCGTGTGAGCGCGCGACCAATTTCGAATCGCCGCCACTCGCATGCGTCCCAGATTACGGAACCACGCCTCTAGGTTGGCCCGATCGGTAGGAGGTGGAGATGAGCAATCCGACGGTTGAAAGGCCCCAGATCCCAGCCGAGTACGGGAACCCAACCAAGCGTCTCGAATGGGCTGAGGTCGAAGAAAAGCTGGCGAGGGCAACGGTGTATTGGATCGCCAGCACTCGACCGGACGGTCGACCCCATGTGGTTCCCCGCGACGAGATTTGGATTGACGGAAAGCTCTATTACGGCGGCAGTCCGCAAACCGTCCACTACCGCAACATCATGAAGAACCCCGAGGTGGCAGTGCACATCGGCGACGGCCACGAAGCAATCATGGTCGAGGGTGCGATCGAGATCGAGATGCAACCGAAGCGATGGCCGCCCGACTGGCCGACGAATCGTTCGCCAAGTATCCGCAATACGGGCGCCTCGACCCCAATCTTTACATGGGAGGAGTCTCGGCCCTCCGCCCCCGCCGAGTCCTGGCCTGGACCTCGCTCATCGAAGACGCCACCCGCTTCGTTTTCAACTGAGGGTCTCGCCCCCCGCGAGAACTCCCCAACCGTAGGCTGGCGGTGTGCCTCTCTTCATGGACCAGCACGACACCAAAGGGGCCGTACCGGAGGATCTGGCGCAGGCCCACGAAAGGGACCTGGCTCTACAGGACACCTACAACGTGCGCTTCCTCACCTATTGGCTCGACTACCCACGGGGAATCGCCAATTGTCTCGTGGAAGCACCCAATCCCGAGGTCGTGAATCGGGTCCACGGCCTCGCCCATGGCCTGTCGGCCAACCGGGTCATCTCCGTCAACCGCTCCGAGGTGGCAGTGCTGTTAGGCCGACTCACCGATCCCGACGACGCCATCGACGAGCCCGCCACCCGCACCATCGTCTTCACCGACATGGTCGGGTCCACGGCCCTGCTCGAGAAGCTTGGTGACGAGGCTGCTATCCAGATCCTCCGCCACCATGATCGCCTCGTCCGCATTCTCCTCAGTCGTTATGGCGGTCGCGAGGTAAAACACACCGGGGACGGTTTCATGCTGGCGTTCACCTCACCTGCCGATGCACTCAGGTTCTCGTTCTCCCTTCAAGGCGAGCTGACTGAACAAGCGATTGCCGTTCGGATCGGGGTCAACTCGGGGACTCCAGTTGCGGAGGACGGCGACTTCTTCGGGATGGCGGTGAATGTGGCGGCCCGCCTTTGCGAACTGGCCGGGGCGGGAGACATCCTGGCCTCCGAGGACGTGGTGGAGGAGGCCGCCAACTCGGGTTTTGGATTCACCCAAGTCGGGCCCACCCGGCTCAGAGGCAGGACATCGCCAGTCGCTGTTTATCGACTGGAGTACGCCTGATGGCGGGGAAGAAGTTTGCGACCGTGGATGGCCGCCAGATGGCGTACATCGAGGAGGGCGAGGGAGATCCCATCGTCTTCCTCCACGGCAACCCCACCTCTTCGTATCTGTGGCGCAAGGTCATCCCCGAGGTCCGCCATCTCGGTCGTTGCCTCGCTCCCGACCTGATCGGGATGGGTGACTCCCAAAAGCTCCCCGATAGCGGACCCGGCTCCTACCGCTTCGTAGAGCACCGCCGTTACCTCGTTGCACTGCTCGAACAGCTCGGCGTTGGTGATGGCGTGACCCTCGTCATCCACGACTGGGGCTCGGCGCTCGGCTTCGACTGGGCTCGTCGCCATCCCGACGCCGTCAAAGGCATCGCCTATATGGAGGCGCTGGTCCGACCTTTCTCCTCCTGGGAGCAATGGCCGGAAGCGGCCCGCTCGATCTTCCAGGGTTTCCGATCCGAAGCCGGCGAGAACCTCGTGTTGGAGAAGAACTACTTTGTCGAAAGGGTGCTGCCGGCCTCCGTGCTCGATCCGCTCCCTGAAGAGGACTTGGCCGAATACCGGCGACCGTATCTCGAGCCGGGTGAGTCCCGCCGCCCCACCCTGACCTGGCCCCGGGAGATCCCGATCGAGGGGGAACCGGCGGATGTCCACGAGATCGCCGCCGACTACCACCGTTGGCTTCGGACCAGTGAGGTGCCCAAGCTTTTCGTCGAGGCCGAGCCCGGTTTCTTCTCCGCCGGCATTGCCAGGGCGAGCGCCCGCTGGCCCAACCAGGAGACGGTCAAGGTCCGTGGCCATCACTTTCTGCAAGAAGATTCGGGAGCCGAGATCGGGCAAGCGATCGCGGCCTGGCTTACCCGCTAGCCGGTGCCACTGCGCAACCGGGTCGACCCCTGGGGCGATCTCCACGCCGTCTCCGCTCGAGGAACGTTCACCGGCAATCGCGGGTGCCTGGTCAACGACGATGGTGAGGTCGTCCGCCATCACCAGGGCGACGCCTGGATCACATGCCGGCTCGAGTACAAGGATTGGAAACATCCGCTCGATCTGCCCCGCACCTGGACCCCGCTCTTCTTTCTTGACGAAGCAGTCGCCCTCGCCGCCGGCCACCGCCCCTGCGCCTTCTGCCGGCGGGAAGACTACAACGCCTATTGCCGGGCCATTGCCGAGGCCGAGGGATTGGCGAAGCCTCTGCGCGCCAGAGAGATCGACCAGCGTCTGTCCGCCGAACGCCTGGTACCCGGTCGAGGTCTTTCCCGGGCCAAGGATCGCAAGACCTGGACTGCCGAGAACGGAGTTCCGCCAGGGACCGTCGTTGTGGACTCGGAGCGGCACGCTCTACTCGTGAAGGGACGAGAGTTCCTGAGCTTCGGCTTCGACGGCTGGAGGGTTGCGACCGAGAGACCGCCAATGGATTTGCAACGAGTCTTGACTCCCCCGACATCGGTTGCTGCGCTGGCGGGGGGCTACCGCTCGGCGATTACCTGAAGGGGTCAACGATCGCCACTCCGCGAATCGTCTGCCCGTGACTTAGATCCTCGGTGAGGATCCGCTCGCATGCTCCTCGAACCGCCGCCTCGACGATTAACGCGTCCCATAGTGCAAGCCGGTTGCGTTGAGATGTCTCAATTGCCTCCAGCACCAAATTGGCGTCCGTGGCAACCACCGGCAGCGACCCCAGCTGGCGCGTCGCTCTCCAAGCCTGCTCTGGCGAAACCTCGGGCCGCAGATGGCGAGTCACTACCCAATAGAACTCGGCCAAGACCTGGGTCGAGACCACTAGGTCCTCCGATTCCAACAGAAGCCGCTGCGCAATCTCCCTTTTCGCTCCCCCACCGTGATCATGGGCGAACACGACAACGTTGGTGTCTACGAACGTTGCCACCCGGTGCGTTCCTCGTAAATCTCATCTCGTTTCCAGGTGCGACCCGCGCCGGCGCTGCCCGCCGAATGCTCCTGAGCGATGGCGAGGAAACCTTCCATCGCCGTCCGCCGAGCGACGTAGCCCTCGAGGAAGTCGCGTACCGCAGCATTTACAGAGG
This sequence comes from Acidimicrobiia bacterium, assembly GCA_050741915.1. Lineage (GTDB taxonomy): Bacteria > Actinomycetota > Acidimicrobiia > Spongiisociales > ZC4RG35 > JACCTH01. Next base: position 24,891 of record JBOGEX010000112.1, on the reverse strand, counting down.
TGCCTTGTTCGAGGGCACGGATCCGAGCTCTCCGCAGTAGATCCTCGTCGATCGACAAGGTGAGGTTTGATTTCGACACGGATTCAGTGTAACACGTAATCCGTGTGAATGTCAGCAGGGTTCGACGTCCGGGTGGCCGCCCAAGGCTCTCAGCATGGTGTTAGTGAAGACCCGGAACGGTTCCGCCTGGCCTTCGCCGATCGAGTCGAGAAAGTAGCGACGGACCACTTCGTTGTGGGTCGACTCAGCCTCTTCGAGCTTCCGGCGGCCAGCTTCCGTTAGGAACCCGAAGCTGCCCCGGCGGTCGGTAGGACAGGATCGTCGTTCGACCCAACCTTCCCCCTCGAGGCGGCGAAAAGCATGGGAGATCCGACTACGGGAGAACACCGCCGAGTCGGCGAGCTCGCTCATCCTCATGCCGTTGGGGCCAGCGCCGCCGAGCCGGAACAACACGATGAAGTCGGCTAAAGAGACCCCGGCGTCCTCCCCCAGGCGGTCGTCAAGTCGGTCAAAAAGCAAACGGGTGGCGAGTAGGTAGGAGTTCCAGATATTGAGCTCGTCCCCAACGAGGGTTGGCGAGATTTTGGTGGTCACTACCGCTTGATTCTAACGGACCTACGCTTGAGCGATCAACAATTGACATTTCAACCGGTTCCTCGTAAGGTGTGATTGAGCACTCAACTATTGAGGAGGAAGGAATGACAGCTAATTCCACCAAGCGAACCGAGGCACCGCCTGTCGGCGTCTGGTCCATCGACCCCAACCACAGCGACCTACGGATCATCGCCCGCCACCTCATGATGACCAAGGTCCGCGGAACCTTCGCCGAGCTCACCGGAACCATCGAGGTCGCAAAGGATCTGGCCGACTCCACGGTTGAGATCGTGGCCCAAGCCGCCTCGGTCCACACCGGGGTGGCCGATCGTGACGGCCATCTTCGCTCGCCAGACTTCCTCGACGCCGAGAAGTACCCGACAGTCGTTTTCAAGTCGACCGAAGTTACTCCCGTCGGCCACCGGTGGAAGGTCACTGGAGATCTCACCATCCGCGACATCACCAAGCCGGTGACCTTCGATGTCACCTACGAGGGTTTGGCGACCGACCCCTACGGCATCCAGAAGGCTGCCTTCACCGCTACGGGCGAGATCAACCGTGAGGACTGGGGGCTGACTTGGAACCTCCCGCTCGAGGGCGGCGGCATCCTCGTCTCCAAGGTCTTCACGGTCGAGTTCGACCTGCAGGCCATGCGGCAGGTCTAACCCCCCACGAGTCAACTGTGAAGGTCTACGCGGCCCTGGGCCGCGTAGACCTTCACAAAACGGGTGCGAGGCGAGAGTGTGAAGGTTTGCGCGGGCCTGCGCCGCGCAAACCTTCACGGAACACGTCGGTTGGCGATGAGCTCAGCCGTCAGGCCGCGATGAAACCGAGGTCGGTGCAGTCAGCAATCAGAGAGTCAAGCGTCTCTGGATCGTGGACCGCCGGGAAGCCCTGCACGATCACCCGGTGGACCCCGAGGTCGGAGTATTCGCAGAGCAGATGCTGTCTTTCATCGCCGGGCTGGCCACGAGCCGCCTTACCCCAGATGTGCACAGAAACCCGAAGCGTGGCCGGATCGCGACCAATCTCTTCGCAAGGCGCCTCCACATCGAGCGATACGAGCAATTCATGAGATCGCGCGGACAAGCCGAGCACATCCGTCTACGTGACGGACCAGGAGCGGGCCCGGCCTTTGAGCTCGGGCGCCAAATCTTCGCCGACACGAACGGCGCGGGTCGGCCCAGCGCCATCTATGCCACATCGGACACCACGGCGATCGGGCTGTTCCAGGCTGCCTATCAGGCCGGGCTCAACATCCCCAATCAGCTTTCGCTCATCGGCTACGACGACATTGATATCGCCCCGTTTACGATCCCCCCGCTCACCACTATCAGCCAGGAAAGGAGTCGTGATGGGAAAGACCGCGGCCGAGCTGGTCTTCACGATGATCGGCCGGAGCCTCAATCGGGACGAAGTCAATGACGTCGTACTGACACCAAAGCTTGTGACCCGAGATTCGACCGCTCCCCCACCTGCCGTCCATGGCTGAGCCCCGCTTCGGAGTTCTCCTCTGGAGCCAGGGCAGTGACTGGCCGCGTTTCGAAGAGGCGGCGCGCACGGTAGAAGGGCTTGGTTACGACCATCTCTGGACCTGGGACCATCTCTACGCCATCTTCGGCGACCCCTATCAACCGATCTTCGAAGGCTGGGTGGCGATCGCCGCCCTCGCCAAGGTGACCGCCCGGATCCAGATCGGACTGCTGGTGGGCGCCAACACATTTCGCAATCCCGCCCTGGTGGCCAAATTGGCGACCAGCGTCGACCATGTCAGTGGTGGCCGAGCGATTCTCGGATTGGGTGGAGCCTGGTTCGAGTTGGAGCACGAAGCCTTTGGCATCGACTTCGGCAAAAGCCCCGGGGCGCGTCTCGCCTGGCTCGACGAAGCCGTCGGGATCGTCCGTCGGTTACTGGCTGGCGAGGAGGTGACTCACCGCGGAGAGCGCTACCGGTTCGAAGCACTGCGGATCATTCCCGGACCGCTGGGCCCGCTGCCCTTGATGATCGGCGGAGGCGGCGAGCGCAAGACGCTCCGGACCGTGGCCAAATATGCCGACATGTGGAATGGGTTCGGCAACCCCGAAATCACAGCCCACAAGATCAGGGTGCTGAGGAAGCATTGCGAAGAAGTGGGGCGGGACCCGGCGGAGATCGAGTTGACCGTCGGCTGCAAGCCGCTGATTCGCGACACCGAGGCCGAAGCCCGCAACGTCTGGCACAACCTGATGGCGAGGAACCAGACCCCCACGAGTCGGGTCGAAGACGATGAGTCGTTTTGGATCGGAACGGTCGATCAGATGGTGGAACGGATGACCGCCTATCGACGGATCGGAGTGGACACCTTCATCTTTGAGATGCCGGCCCCTTACGACGATGAAACCCTCGAGCGTTTGATCAGCGAGGTCAAGCCGGAAATCGGTCGGTAGTCGGGCGATTCTGCGTCGGGCGCCACGAACAGCAACACCAGTGTCGAGGTAGAGTCCCGACTTAGGCCAATCCGGGAGAAGCAATGCCCCGCAAGCTCGTCGAATCGACATTCGTGACTTTGGATGGCGTCATCGATGAACCACAAAAATGGAGCCCGCCCTATTGGAACGACGAGCACAACTCCTACGCCTCGAAACTATTGGAACCGGCCGAGGCGCTGCTGCTCGGTCGGGCCACCTATGACGTATTTGCGTCCGCCTGGCCACAACGAAGCGGCGACCCCTACACCGACAAGATGAACAGTATGCCCAAGTTCGTGGCCTCCCGCACGTTGCGAGATGCGAGTTGGAATGCCTCCATAATCCAAGGCGATGTGCCGGAGTTCGTCGCGGGACTCAAGAGCGAGTCCGGTGGGGACATTCTGAAGTTCGGCACTGGCCAGCTCGACCGGGCCCTGCTCGAACACCGGCTGGTCGATGAATACCACTTCTGGATGTTTCCTGTCATAGCCGGCGGTGGCCAGCGGCTACTCGATGATGTCGAACTCACTCACCTGGATCTGGCCGACGTGGCCCGCTTGGACTCGGGGATCGTCGTCCTCACGTACTCCCCCAAACCTACGTGACCGGCGCGGGCGTCTTGGTCGCAGCCTTGCGGCGAGAGCAGCCATTGGCCCTGAAGCCAACCTACTGACTGCAGGAAGCCTCTAAGCGCTCGCAGCAGATGCTGCGATGCGATGATGTTGCGATGCGAACGACGCTCGAAATCGATAACGACGTCCTCGAGGTGGCTCGGGCGATCGCCGAAAGCGAAAACCGCTCCTTGGGCTCCGTAATCTCCAAGTTGACCCGGCTGGGACTGGCGCCGAACAAGTCGCCCACCGTGGCGAGCTGCCTCGGTTTGAGGTCGGCCCGGAGGCACCAGCGATCACCGCAGCCATGGTTCGAGCCGCTGCCGACGAGTGATCGGACTGCTCGATTTCAACGTGCTGGTCGCGCTGGCGTGGCCCAATCACGTCCATCACCAGGCGGCAGTCAAATGGTTCCTCACCAATCAGTCAGGTGGCTGGGCCACCTCACCTTTAACCGAGAGCGGCTTCGTCCGGGTCTCCTCGAACGCAACGGTGATCCCCACCGCGGTTTCTCCGCCCGAGGCGATAGCGCTGCTCGAAGAGAGTTTCGGGCCCTCGAGCATCATGTCTTCTGGGAGGACCGAACGACGCTCGCCTCGCTCTCCGAAGAGCAGCGGATCCGCGTGGCGACCCACTACCAAGTCACCGATCGGCATTTGCTTTCCCTTGCCGAGGCGCACGGGGGTCGCCTGGTAACCCTGGACCGCAAGCTGGCCCGGATCGCCCCGCCCGGCGCGAAGCACCTGCTCTCGATTCCAACCAGCTCGTAACCTGGCAGCCCCCGATTAGGGGGAATTGGCCGGTGCTTATCGACCGCGCCCCTCTTCCTCAGCGCGGAGTCCTACGCCTCGAGGCGGGCGAGGTCCAACTGACGGTTGTTGTTACCTACGCCTGCACTTGGGAGAGGATCTCGAGGATCTCCTCGCCGTAGGACTCGAGCTTGGACGGACCGATGCCAGGACAATTCCGTAACGCGGAAAGGGTGACCGGCCGGCGCTCGGCGATGCCGATGAGGAAGACGTCGGAGAGCACCACGAAGGCGGGCACCCCGTCGGCCCGGGAACGTTCGAGCCGCCACTCCTTGAGAGCGGCGATGGCCAACTCGGTGAGCGGCGATTCGGCGTCGCTCACCGACCGGGCGTCGCGTCGCGAAGAGTGCGGCAGGTTTCCAGGCACCGAGTAGAGACGCGGAGCGCGGCCATCGAACTCGTCGAGGAAAGGCGAGCGTCGGTCAACAGCGCCGAGCACCCGCACCCGCTCGCTACCGCGGGTGATGCCAACGTGGAGCACCCGCCGCTCGGATTCGATGTCCTCGCTGAGCCGGTGGGGGACGATCCCGTCGGTCACCCCGAATACGATCACGCGCGGCCATTCCCGACCCTTGACCCGGTGGATGGTCGAAAGCGACACGCCGCCGGGCGTCCGCTGGCGGTGGAAGGAGCGACGCAGCCAACCCTCGAAGCTGGCAGCCTCGGGATGAAGGTCAGCTACCTGGAGAAGCGCCTCGAGATCATCGAGGTGAGAGGCGGCCGCCCCGCCGGAGCTATCGAGCAGAGTCATCGCTGAGCCCAGTCCGATCTCGTCCCGTACTGCAGTGAGCAGAACCCGAGCGCTGGCGCCACCGGCGGCAAGCTGGCCGAGGAGGGCGAGTTCGTAAGCGAGGTCGTCGAGTTTGGCGCCGACCTTGGCATCGTCGATGCGGGAAGCAGCCCGCTCGAGGTCTGGGATCGATCGGCAGCGACCAAGCCATTTTTCGGCCCAGGTCGGGAGCCCCCTGCTCGGTCGGCGGTGCACCTCGACTAGGTCAAGGGGATTGACATTCTCCGGGTCGACCGCGATGCGTACATAGGCGAGGGCGGCTCGCACCCCAAGCCGGGACATGATTGTTTCGTCGATGATCGAGTCAACCGTTACCCCGGCGTCGATCAACGCGACATGCGGAGCGAGGAGAAGCGACTGAACCCGGGTGAGGACGGCGATCTGGGAGGAGTCAACGCCGGGTTCGCTCAGCCACTCCCCGACCGTCTCGACCAAAGTCGCGGCCCCTGCTTCGCTTCGGTGGGTCTCGACGCCGAAAGCATCGGGGTCATCGACGACCTCGGGGCCGGGCCGAATGACCTTGTCGACCCGGCGCTGGTTGTAGCCGAGCATCGTCGCGGCTGCCGAGGTCACGGCCACAGGGCAGCGGTAGTTGACCTCGAGGGCGTGGCTGGCAGCCTCCGGGAAGAACGTCCCGAAGTCGATCAGGAATCGGGGGTCGGCGCCAGCATGGTCGTAGATGGTCTGGTCGTCGTCGCCGACACCGAACACGTCATAGGCCGGGCACGAAACCAGCCGCAGAAGCAGCACGTGGGCGGGGGTGAGATCTTGCAGCTCGTCGACGAGGACGTGGCGGTGAGCGGCCTGGATTGCCCGGCGGAATTCTCCGTCGCCGACCAAGGCCTCGAGGGCGACGAAGACCTGCTCGTCGAAGTCGAGAGCGCCGCGGCGTCGGAGCTCGGCCCGGTAGGGCTCGAAGGCGGCCGCCAGACCGGGGACGTCGCCAAGGTCATTCTCGACCCTTTGGGGATGCCGGAGACCGAGGCGAATCAGAGAGAGTCCCTCGAGATAGCGGGCGAGCGGGTCAGTGTTTACGCGCCGTCGTTGTCGCGGCACCAATCCCTCGACGATCGAGCGCACCTCCCGCTCTTCGAGCACCGGTGGGCGTCGACCGAGCCAGTGGGTGACCAACTCATAGCCCCAGGCGTTGAGAGTCTGGATGCGGGCGCCGAGACCATCCGTGCGGGCAGCCATTTCGAGTTGGGCCTGCTTGTTGTAGGCAAGGGCAAGGACGATTTCGGGCTCGTAGAGACGATCGGCGAGGAGATGGCGGAGTCGCTCGGTGAGAACCCTGGTCTTGCCCGAGCCCGCTGGGGCGACGATCCGTGCCGGGCCGGCGCGGTGTGCCACGGCCGCGAGCTGGTCGGGTGCCAGGTGGGCGATCGGCGCGGTGGGCGGCGGCTGGGGGACAAGGCGACCTAGCGCAACCGAATCGGCGTGAACCACCCCTGCTCCGGCCAGTGGGACGGCATGGGGCATCCGCGGTCCTCCATCGATCCAGACCGGAGTGCCGTCGGCCAGGACCACATCACCTGCCATGTCTTCGCCGGTCGCGGTGGCGCCGAGCCGGCTGGCTTTGCGGCCCCACCACCACACCGGCTCCCCATTGCGGGCGTCATAGGTGTTGGCCCAGGCCAGGAAGTGGAGCCGATCCTTCCAGGGCGTGTAGCCGGGACCCAGCACCCAGGGCGGGTCGATTTCAGTAGCCGGACTTCTAAACGTCTCGGGGTCAACCGCCAGCTCGATCACCACCGGGCGACGCTTGGCCCAACAGGCATGTAGCCGCGCCACGGCACCAGTCGGGTCGGCTATAGCGGCGTCGTCGATTACGACCCGCTCGGCCCTAGCCCAATGATCCGGCACCGCCCCGCCCGCTTCGATGACGACGCCGCGGCCAAGCTCGGCTGGACCCGGAAGATGCACTGCGGGTGAGGTTACGAGAGATAGGTCTGCACGCGGCCGCAGCAGAAGTGCTTCGATCGACCGAGCTCGAAGCGAGGATTTGGGCTCGAACGAAACAGGCGTCGCACTCGCAGTTCCGCGGGTAGCAAAGCCCTCAGAGGGTTAGGTGTAGTCGGAGGGCTTCGTCAACTGGGAGCATGAGCCCGGGTGGAACACTACCGATTTTTAGGCGTTTCATGGACACCGATCGCCCTTGTTCGGCTTGGGTTTTCAGTTGAGCTGGAGACCGGAATCGGCTGCCGGCAAAAGCACCTGGAAGGGGTCGCTCCACGTTTGAACCCCACCGAGTCACCACGCCTCGTCCCAGCCTGGTGGCGGTGACGTTGGCGCCGTCGTTGGAAACGACCACCACCGGCCGTCTTTTGTCCGCCTCCCCGGACTGGGCCGGATCGAGGTCCACAAGCCAGATCTCGCCTCGGAGCATCAGGGGATGATTACGCCGTCACCGACGGCTTCATCCCAGACCTGTTCTTCCCCGGAGCCTGACCACAAGCGCTGCTTCCGCATAGACGCTACCGAGCTCGGCCTGAGTACAGAAGGCGAACCGCGCGATGGACGACAGCCGACCGGAGCCGTACCCCTGCGTCCGCGCAAGTGCCCAACGGGCGGTGGCACGATCGCATCGGGTCGACCCTGAGATCAGACAGCCCCACTGCTCCTCTTCAACACTGCAATGAAAATCTCGGCGATGGCGCGCCTGCTGATGACAGTGGCGAGCCGGAGGCAGCGGCGGCGGTCAACAACAACGCCGATCTGTGACGAACGGAGGAGCGAGCATGGGTGGCTCCTTCGATGAATAGAGAGCAACTATCAACGCGGCAGTCGAAAGGCAGTTTCGTCATCGTCACGAACCTGATACCCGGGCAGGCGGTTACGTCTCGTGCTGGCCTACTCGAGCTCAGGCTGCTGGTTATGCCCTTGCCCGCCGTCAGTCAAGACGATTGGCTGATCTCGACAGCAAGCCGTGCACAATCCTCGCAGATGAAAACGCCGGGCCCGGCGACCAACCTGGCGCAGTCGGTGCGGCCGCAAAATGAGCAGGCGGGTTCGGGGATTTTGCGTCGGCGCCGCGAGGGGGTTTTGCGCCCCCCTCCAGGAGCGATGCAGGCTTCGAGTTCGCGTTTGATGTCGGCAAAGGAAACCTTGAGCTGGCCAAGCAAGCGGTTGGGGATCGATCCGCGGTCGCCGGCGAGAACGAACAGAAGATGCTCCGTGCCGACGTAATCATGGCCTCGTTCCATCGCGAAGCTGGTCGCGGCGGTGAGAGCCTCGACCACTTCCGGCGCCTCGCTCGGAGCCGTCTCCGCGGCGATGCCGGTGCCCATCATGCTGGCACGCACGGCTGCTTCCAGCCGCCCGATATCGAGTCCAAGCCGGGCCAACGCATTTGCCGCCACCCCCTCGCTCGTAGCCAGCGCCCACAACAAATGGGGCGTGCCGACCTGGGCGCAGCCGTCACCGCGGGCGAACTCGGCGGCGTTAACGAGACACCGTTGCAAACGAGGCATGAAGCGGTCCCGCCCAACCTCGCTCACCGACACCTTGAAACGCTGCCGGGCAGCCTGCTTCGACACGCCGAGTCGTTCGCCGATGTCGGTCCACGAATGGCCGGCGCCACGAGCCCGGGCGACGAAGTAGCCGACGAGATCGTCTGCTTCGTTCGCCAGCGATTGGGCCTGGGCAAGTGCGGCCTCCAGTTGATCCAGAGTCGAGCCACTCGCGGCCCTCTTCCCGATTTGGCGGAGTGACCCTTCCGAAGGCATACGACAACCCTATATTGTCGACGAGATTGCGTCAACATAAGGTTGTCATGAGGTGTCAAAGCGGCTTTGTCCGCGATCCGCGCCAACTTGCGGTCCAGGGTGATGAGGCGACCCCTCGTGCTCCGCCAGGGAAAGCAAAGGCTCGATCGGTGCCCTGGGAGTGGGTCGTCACCAGAATCCGTTTCTAGGCGGACAACGAAGCGAGCGTCGTCCAGTCTTCCTGGAAGACATGATGCGCAGGTGCCCGGAACTCTTCGACCCGGGCTACTCCGCACGGCCGAGCACCTCCTGATGATTCCAACCCGCTGATCAATCGCCTCGCTTTATTTCTTCCCGATCTGACAGGGGAGGCACACCACTTCGGCCCGACGTGCCCCGGCGGCCAAGGCGAAGCCGATTCGCAATAACGATCAGCGCCTTCAGACCCCGAGCTGCTCGACATAACGGTCGAGGTAGTGGGGCCAGCCGTCGTCGCCGGCAACGCCGTCGCGCATCGCCATCCAGCCCTCGCCGTGACGCTCGAGGTTTCGGTGCTCGAGTTCTACTCGGGTGCGGGACGGCGCTTCTGAGATGAAGCGGACCTCGATCTCGCTGGTCTTGCCGAGGTCGGTCTCAACCTGCCATTGCGAGCTGATATCCCAACTGAAGACAACCCGAAATGGCGGCTCGTAAGCCAGCACGCGCGACCACCGGCACTCGCTGCCATCTACCCCGCGGTCGTAGAGATGGCCGCCGACGTGGGTCTCGAAGACGGTTTCGGCGATCTCCACCCCAAGCAGGTTGTGCTCGCGGGGCTTGAAGCTGCCGAACTCCTCGGTGAAGACTCGAAACGCCCGCTCGATCGGCGCCTCGACAACGACCTGAGCCTTGAGACTGGTTCCGTCAATCTGTGTGGTCACTGGACCTCCTCTTCTCGTTTCTCGGTGGCCGACTTGTAAGCCAAGAGGGCCTGGTTCCAAAACTGCTCGAGATCAGCGCGCAGCTCGGCAACCCCATCAGGATCGACTTGGTAGATGCGGCGGTTGCCAGCCGGCCGGGCCGTCACCAGCCGCGCCGCTTTCAGGACCTTGAGATGCTGGGAAACAGCGGGCCGGCTCACCGGGAACTCGGCGGCGAGCTCGCCTACCGCCAGCGGACCCTGGGCCAAACGCGCAAGGATCGCCCTTCTAGTGGGATCCCCCAGGGCGGTCCAGGCTTCAGCTTGGTAAGCAGGCACTAACGGTAAGTTAATACTTACAATCGCCCGCTGTCAAGGGATGAGATGGACTCCTTCCCCAGCTCATAGGAACTCGATGAAGCCCGAGCTTGTTCAACACTCGAGTGCGATTCGAAGTCGACATCCTTTTCCATCAGACCAGGGCTTCGGCGTGGCGGGGACCCGCTCGATGAGGCACCGTGATCAGGGCACGGTTGCAAGCCCGATCGAGCTGGTGATCGAGATTTGCTCGAACAAGCTCCGGACGTCTTCGGGGGTGAGGATATCGGCGGGATACTTCTTCCTCTTGTTGGCAGGTTCTCGATCCTGGTGGTAGCCGGGCATAGTGCCGGACGCATAGAAAAGTACGCGCGAAGTTCGACTGGTTCCAGACCCCTGTTTTCGACTCCCGAGGCGGAGCTCTAAGGAACGACGATCGTTCCCTGCATGTCGGGATGAAAGCGACAGAAGAAGTTGAACTGTCCCGACTGAGTGAAGACGACCGCTACCGGTGCAGTAATCGTTTGATCCCAGCGGCCGTCGGGGTTGGGGAAGGCGCCGCTGGTGGTGGTGTGGCTGCCACTGCCCAAGACCCATTGCACGGTGTCGCCGATGTTGATGGTGACCGAGGAGGGCGAGAAGGCGAAGTTGGTGGCAGTGATCGTGACGCTGGTGGCGGGGCCGGCGGTGGTGGTCGTGGTTGGCGGGGCGGTCGTGGTGACCGTGGTTGCCGTCGTGGTGGTGACGACCTGAGTGGTGGTTGTGGTCGGGGCGCGGGTGGTGGTCGTCGGCGGAGTGGTGGTGGTGGTCGGGGCGTTGGTGGTGCCGGCCCTGAGGGCGATGGTGGTGGCCGGGCTGGTTGAGGCGACTTCTATCGAAGAGTCGGTCGCTGCTCCCTCATTCCCGCAGGCGATCAGGAACGCGGCGACGAGCACGAGCTGGCGTGATTGCATTATCGGTCATACGCAGAAACCTTGCGACGGGTTCTCGCGATTCGGAGGAGAGGAGCGGGCGCCTCGAATGCAACTCAATCTATAAGGCTGGCTGCGGGCGAGCTGTGGAACGGGATTGCTGCGATCCGATGGGATCTCTTCGGTAGGCCGAATCCCATCTGACTCGATTTCGCGTTCGAGTTGGCGGAGGTTTGGGCGGTAAAATGCGTGACCGATTGATCAGGCCCGCATGGGCGCGATGGATCGAGGCAGGACGTAGGGATCGACCGGGCAGATGCCGGGGGTGTCCACTTCGATCACCCGAGCCGCCACGTCGCCGTAGGCGGAGCGCCAGGCCAGGGCGCCTTTGGCGGTGATGATGGACGCAGTCCCTGGGTCGATCCCGACCGAGGTGAGGTGCTCCCTGTGGAAGGGAGGCGTGGGACGCTCCATCACCTGCAGGGTCACCCCGTTCACCTCTAGAACGGCTGTAAGTCCCATCGAGAAGGACCGCCCGGTCTGCCAAGTGCCCTCGGTGCGATAGTTCCCATCCGACAGCTCGACGACCTTGCCCCGGACGAAGACCGGTGCGCCGTGGAGGTGGTCGGTCTTGGCACCGACCACGGCTTCGAAGGTTCCCCCTTTTCCCACCTTGTGGGCCGCCCTGGCCGCCTCGGAGTCCACGAGACTGACCAGGGCACCCTGGGCGCCTTGGGCCAATAGCTCGTATAGAAGCGCGGTACCGTCCCCGGGTGAGCCACCCCCGATGTTGTCGGCGATGTCGGCGAGGATCACCGGCCGCTCGACCGAGCGGATCGCCTCGGAAACAGCCTCCGCCGCGCCGGGCCTCTCCACCGACCAATCCGCTGATTCAACGGCAGACGCCAGTTCCCGGCCCACCTTGTCTGCCAGATCCCCCGCGCCTTCCTCGTAGACGACCACCACGCTGAAGCCGGCCCTGGCCACGTCGCTGTAGGGAAAACCGGGAAAGAGGGAAATCCTTCGAATCCCGTCCTTGGCTTGGAGTTGGGAGGCGTGCCCCTTCAGTTCGGCCATGGGTGTCGCATCGGTCCCCTGTCTCAACGGAGAGATGAGCAACGGGATCTTCTTCACCATTGTTTGCAACTGCGACCCTCCGAGGACAGCCGCGAGCAGTTCGGCCGCTTCCCGACCCCTCTCCCTCATGTCGACGTGGGGGTAGGTGTCGTATCCCACCAGGGCATCGCAGCGGGAGACGAACTCCGGAGTTGGATTGGCGTGCAGATCGTGCACCGCCACCAGGGGCTTGCCGCCGATGACCTCTCGAACCAGCCCGGCGGCCGCCAGCTCAACGTCATCGCATCCTTCGGCGATCATCGCCCCGTGGAGGTCGAGCAGGACCGCGTCGAGTTGTGCTGCACCCATCAAAGCGTCACGAAGCCTCCGTAACAGCTCGTCGAGGGTCGCCGAGGTGACCCGACCGCCGGGCCAGGCCCCTGCCGTCGTGAGCGAGACGTAGGGCGTTTGGGTCGCAGCACGTGGCATCTGGTACCTCTCTGCGGCCCACGGCGATAACGAGATCGAAGTAACGCTCGATCGGGCCGAAGCCGCGCTCTCGGCGTTATGACCCGGGTCGGGATCGCCGGACTGTGGCACGAAACCAACACCTACTCATCGAAGCCGACCGAGCTTGCCGACTTCGTCGCTCTCGAGCTCCTCAAAGGCGAGGACGTCCTCGAGGCCCATCAGGGAACAGGCAGCGTCCTAGGAGGGATGCTCGACGTCGGTGGATTCGACGTTGCGCGACGCCGACGTTGCCATTCCAGCGCGCCTACTCGTTTCGGCGCGGACCGAGGAAGACCTCATCTATCGCAATGAACTCTCTCGTCTTCCCAATGAGTTGCCTGGTCTGCGCGTCGACTACACGCTCACTCGGTCTCAGCCCGGCGGTTGGAAGGGCTACGCCCGACGAGTCGATGAAGCAATGCTGATCGATACGACGTTCGGGCCAGCCGTTAAGCCCGCCATCTACATATGCGGTCCCACCGGTTTTGTCGAGACGGTCGCTAACACTCTGCGGGAGCTCGGCCACGAACCACAACGAATCCGCACTGAACGTTTCGGTCCCACAGGAGGCTGATATTGATTAACGATGAAAGCCACCTCGATGGCAATGCCATTGGAGGTCTGCTCCAGGAACTTTTTGATCGGGAGATGACCGACCAGCTTGGATGCTGCGGTAATTGCGGAGCGATCAGCCGGTTGGGGCCACTGTCGTCTACCTTGATGCTCCCGGCAGCGTCGTTGTTGTCCAGCGTGCGGAAGCGTGTTGCTGGTGGCGGTTGGTCTGCCCACCACCGTTCGAGTAACCATTCAATCGCTGCGATAGATCGACCTAGCAGATGCCGAGACGTGACCTCGGGGTCGCTCCGACACCCCTAGCTTCCAACGAGGTCCTTTTGGGGGGTCGGGATTAGTGCAAGAGCCGTCCGCAGATCTGACGGAATCACCTCGTTTGTAACGGTGCCGTAACGTGCGAGCTGCAAGGTGGCACCGAGGCGAGGAGAACAGTCGATGAGGAAACGGATTCGATCCGCGCTGAGGTGGACACGGAACGGCGGATTAGTGCTGGCGATCGTGGTGGCGGGCTGTGCATCGCCCGGAAGTGGAGCAATCACGGTCCGAGTCGACTATTCCCACGATGAGTTCAACACGCAATTCATCCGATTCTTTCCCGACGAGATTCAGGTCCACCCGGGGGATATGGTTCGCTTTGTGCAGGACTGGACCGGCGAGGCCCACACGGTCACGTTCGGGACCGAGGTGAGGGAGGCCCTCCAGACCACCCGCCCCCTCATCGCTGAGTACGGTCACCTTCCCGAGGACCAGGTTCCGTCGGAGATCATGCAGCAGTTCATGGAGGCGGAGTGCACGCTGCCGGTTCTCTTCAACGAATGCGAGGCGCCACCGAGCGAGTCGAATTCAGAAACGACCGGCGAGTCAGAGCCAGAAACGAGCGGATCTGAGGAGGAGTTTCCACCGATCGACCAGAGCATCGCCCAGCCCTGTGTCGTCGATGAGGGAGCGATTCCCGCTGATGGCTCCCCTTGCCCCAACCAGGAGCTGGGGGCCTTTGACGGGACAGAGTCCTTCTACAACAGTGGCTTCATTGGTTTCGAGACCGATAGAGAAAACGTCTTCACCCTTCAGGTCTCGGAATCGATTGCACCCGGGGCCTATCCCTTTTTCTGCGCCGTGCACGGCTCGTTTCAGAGCGGGGTCATGGAGGTGGTGCCCGCCGACCAGCCAATCGCCTCGCCGAGCGAAGTGAATCAGCGGACCCGCCAAGAGCTGAACCAGGTAGTCGAGCCCTTCCGGCAGGTCTTTGCCCAGGCCCAGGCCGGGCAGATCGTGATGGGAGGCGAGGCGCTCAGCGGTAACTTCAGCGGCCTGGTCGACGACCAGGTGCAAGGACTGCTCAATGAGTTCGTTCCCGAGACCATCACTGCCCAAGTTGATGAACCAGTCACCTGGCTGATGTTCGGCCCCCACTCAATCAGCTTCGACGTCCCTGAATACTTCCCGATTTACGAGACCCAGGATGACGGGAGCGTGACAGCCAACGATGAGATACTTCTGCCCGCGGGCGGCGCTCCCGAGGTCGAGGAGCCCGAAGACGTAACGGAGCCCCTTGTCATCGACGGGGGATCATGGGACGGATCGGGCTTTTGGTCTTCAGGGGTTCTGTACAGCGACGCATACGTCCAGTACACCCTTCGGTTCTCCACCGCCGGGACCTATCGCTACGCGTGCTTGATCCATCCGCCGATGGTGGGAACGATCGAAGTCACGGGCTGAACGTGACCGAGGCGGCGGCCCGGCGGAGAATGGCCGACGCGGCCTTCTTTGCCGGCTTCATCCTCTACCTGCTCGGTTCCCTATTCGTACTAGCCCAGGGCGTGATCGCCGTGGTCGCCTCGATCTCACCGGCTTTTCACGAAACCCTCCACATCGAGGGTCTGGGCACCGGTTTTTGGGCCCGGGTGGCGACTAGGGCTGCCGACGCGTCCCACGAGGTTCCCTCCACTCTCCAGATCGTCTGGGACTACCTGTTCAGCCTGGTCAACGTGGGACTGGCGGCCGTGCTGCTCTGGCTTCGCTCCCGAGATTGGACCGCCCGACTCCTGGCTTTGGCGCTTGTGGGAGCCGCTGGCGTATTCAACCTCACGTCCCAGGCGGTGCTGGAATGGATTCCCTTCACACCGATCGAGACGTTCGCCCAGGTGGCGGCGCATGTGATCGCCGGCCTCGCCTACGTGTTTGCCCTGTTGCTCTTTCCCGATGGACGGCCGGTGCCCCGCTGGGGATTGGCGCGGGTTCTTCCCCTTTATGCGGGCCTGACGCTGGTGGTGGTATTCATGTCCTTGCGCTTGGAGGGAGAGTCGCGCCCCGCCACCCTCCTTCTTTTCTTCGGGCTGATGGTTCCCGCCACCGGCGCCGCCGCGCAGGCCTACCGGATCTTCCACACCGAGGACGCGACCGGCCAGGCCCAAGCCCGCCTGCTCTTCTGGGCGCTCCTTCCCTCGGTTGGTTTCGGAGTCGTCTTTTTGATCCTCCATGGGCTGTCCCCCGCCGCCAACGTCCTGGCCGGGAGGAATATCCCCGACCCACCAGTCACCCTCTATCGAAGCTTTCAGCCCGCCTTCGCCCTGATCCCGCTGGCCCTCTTCCTCGGCATCCTCCGCTATCGGATCTGGGACATTGAGCGGCTCCTCAATCGCACGACGGTATACGCCATCGCCACAGCATTCCTCACCGCGATCTACGCCGGCTTCGTCGTCGTCACCCAGCTCCTCCTGGGGACCGTGGCCGCCTCGCCGTTAATCGACTCGAAACCGGCGGTGGCCATCACCAGCTTTCTTCTCCTCAGCGCCTTTCGCCCAGTTCGCGATCAGGTGCAAGTCTTCATCGACCGGCGCTTCAATCGGAGCCGATACAACGCTCAAGTGACGGTCGAGAGGTTCGTCGAAGATCTGCGCCATGAGGTCGACCTCGTCGGAGTAGTGGAAAAACTCGACCAGGTTCTGGTTGAGGTGATCCAACCTCGGCATCTCTCGCTCTGGGTGGGGGAGCCGACGCGCCGTCCTCCGAGCTAGCGGTTCCCAGACGCCGGCGGGATGTTCTGATTGTGGCGGAAGAGGTTTCCGGGGTCGTAGCGATCCTTCACTTCCCGCAACCGCTCCCAGGTTTCTCCCGGGTAAGCCGCCCGGACTCGATCCTGACCCTCATCGCCTAGAAAGCCGGTATAGGACCGCTTCTCATGGTCCTCGTCGTAGAGCCGCATCAGGTTCTTGACCCAGGGCAGATACTTCTCGACTTCTTCGGGGCGTTCGAACATCGCCGCCGCCGTCGCCATCAGCTTTCGTTGACGGTGGCCGAAGGCCGTGGCCTCGACCGGCACTCGGGCCATGGCTCCCCCCAACACTCGCAGCTGGCTCACCGCCATCATCGCCGGCGAGCTCGAGATCTCGGCCAGGATCCTCTCGATGGTCACGTCCGAGATCTCGTCGATGAACGTGGTGCGTCCCGCCGCCACCGGGTGGTACTCCTCCTCGTCGGGCATGTACATCTCCGGATAGGTCATCGGCCGCACCATGTCCACGATCGGCTTTGCCAGCTGGCGGAAGGGAGCGACCGCTTTGTCGCCGGCCTCGGCCCCTCCGGCGTAGGTGAGGAACGCCATCACGATTGGCCGGCCAACGGCCTCCTCGGGGAGGAAGGGCATGGGCGGAGCGGTCATCACATTGAGGATGGTGCTCAACTCCTCATCCGCTGCCTCTGCTGCCTGTAGGAATCCCGAGACGACCTCAGTGGTGGCGGGAAGGAACAGCAGGCCGCCCACGATCTCGGGAAGGTCGTGGAGGCGGAACTGAAAGCGAGTAGCGACGCCGAAGTTGCCCCCGCCTCCCCTGAGCGCCCAGAAAAGATCGGGGTGATGGTCGGCATCGACTTTGAGCAGCCTTCCGTCAGCGGTGACGATCTCGGCTGCCAGCAAGTCGTCGATGGTGAGCCCGTACTTTCTGACCAAAAAACCGACCCCGCCACCGAGGGTGAGACCGCCCAGCCCGACCGAGGCGGTATCGCCAAACCCAGTCACCAAACCGTGAGCGCCGGCGGCGGCGGTGTATTCGCCGGCGGTCAAACCGGTCTCGGCCCAGGCGGTTTTGCTCTCGAGATCGATCTCCAGCGCTTTCATCGCCTTGAGGTCGATCACCACCGCGCCATCGGGCATGCTGTTGCCGGCGGCGCTGTGACCGCCGCTCCGCACCGCCAGTTCGACACCGTGCTCGCCCGCCAGGCTTCACCAACGCGGCGACGTCCTCGGCGTCGGCCACCTGGGCGATCAACGCCGGGTGGCGGTCGAACAGGCCGAAAAAGACGGACCGAGCCTCGTCGTATCCGGGATCTTCGCGACCGATGACCTGCCCTCGCAAGTGCTCACGAACCTGATCGACTGGGATGCTGACGGTGTATGGGTTTCGCATTTTCGACTCCTCGTTTTGGAAACCGCGTTCAGGCGAATTACCGACCGTAGGCAATAACTCGGCCTAGCGAACCCCTCCCCGCAGCAGGTACAAAAACTCGTCCGGAAGGTAGCGATGCCCCCGCATTGGAAAGCTGCCGTCTCGCAGCGGGTAGTGGCTTTTCTCGACCATTGCCGCACTGCCGACCCAGATCTCGTGTTGCATGGTCGCCTCTTACCGAAGGAGGGCCGCTGCAAACCAGCCTTGTCGAGATACGCACTGGAGACCTGCCGGCGGTGGTCGATATCAGCCACCAGGTGGTTGAGTTCTGCCGGGGCAAAGGCGACGGTTTGGTGAACGTTTTCGTACCCCACGCCACCGCAGGTCTGGCTCTGATGGAGACAGGCTCGGGAACGGAACAAGACCTATTGGCGACCATTGAGCGACTGCTCCCTCGAACGCAGTCGTATGCTCATCGACACGGGTCGCTCGGCCACGGGGGCGATCATGTCGTCCCCGCCTTCCTATCTCCATCGTTGACAATCCCGGTTTTGGGCGGACAACCTGTCCTCGGCACGTGGCAATCAGTGGTGCTAATTGATCCCAACCGGGACAACTCCTTGCGCCAGCTCCGGCTCAGCTTCGTCACCGGCTGACCTCATCGGCAAGAGACGATTCCTACGGAACGACGATCGTTCCCTGCATGGTGGGGTGAAAGCGACAGAAGAAGCTGAACTGCCCGGGTTGTGAGAAGACGATCGTCACCGGAGCCGTGATCGTCTGATCCCAGCCCCCGTCCGGTGTCGGAGAGATGCCGCTCGTGGTGGTGTGGCTGCCGCTGCCCAGCACCCATTGCACGGTGTCGCCGCGGTTGATGGTGACGGATGCGGGGGCGAAGGCGAAGTTGCTGGCGGTGATGGTGGCGGTGGCGCTCGGTGCGGGTGCCGTCGTGGTCGTCAGCGTGGTGGTGGTGGGCACGGTGGTGGTGAGCGCCTGGGTGGTGGTCGTGGTCGGCGCCCGCGTGGTGGTGGTCGGCGGAATGGTCGTTGTCGGTGAAGCGGAGGTAATCGCCCGGGTGCTGGTCGTGGCGGCCTCAGTGGTGGTGGTGGTCGACGATGGCGGCGTGTCGGTGGTCGTAGGTCGAGGGGCCGTAATGGAGGCCGAGCCGGCAACCGAAACCTCGGTGGAGACGTCGGTCGCTCCACTCCCGCAGGCGATCAGCAAAGCGCTAAGTGCCACCAGCAGGCGTTCTTGCATTTCCGGTCATACGCAGGAAGCGGGGCGACGGTTCTCGTCCGGACGCTGATTCGGGTTGAGGGAAAGCGAAGGGACGCGAAAAGGCTCCTGGCAGGGAGCCTTTTCGTCCGGACTCTGGACTCGGTCAGCCGCCGTTGTCTCCGCCACCCCCAGCGTGGTCGGGAGGACCAGCGTGGTCGGGAGGACCAGCGTGGTCGGGGGGTCCGGCGTGGTCGGGCCTGCCGCCCAGCTCTTCGCCTTCCTCGTCGGAACCAGTGTGCTCGGGCCGACCACAGGTGACCGTCTCCGAGGTGAGATCCACTTCGCCGCTGAGCCCCGTCGTCGTGGTCACTTCGGGAACGGTCACATCCGTACCTTCTTCACCTTTGCCGAAATCGGAGCCGGCGATCTCTCGGACGAGACACCCGATCCCGCCTTCGACTCCGGACTCCTTCAGGTCCTGAACAAAGCTCGAAACCACCTGACCGTGGTTGACGACCCCGTTCTCGTTGGCCACTTCCACTACCCGCAGCTCACAGCCTTCGCCGGTGGGCGGGGCGGTTGTGGTGGTGGTCCCGCCGTAGCTCTGGGTGGTGCCGTCGAGGGCCGCACAGCCCGTGGGAGTACCGCCGGCGCCGGTCGTAGACGTGATCTCGCTCAACCCATAGACGAGAACGTCGTTCTGCTCGTCGTAACCGGAAACAAAATCCCACTCCCCGGTGAGGGCGAAGCTGGTCCCAGCGATCAGGAACACGGCCGCCACCCCCAAGAGGGCGGCCCATCTCTTTCTATTCACTACCTATTCCCCTGGTTTGGTTGCGAGGCATGTTCCTCACAAGGGGCGATCGTTACCACTCAGAGTGAGAATCAGTCGCTAGGCCCAGATTCTCCTTCTAGGACTAGTCCGCCCTGCCATATTCGCGGCCCGAGGGCCTTCCTACCCTGCCGGGGTGACCAGGGCGCGGCGCCGATGAAGGCGATGGTTCGCACCGAGTACGGGTCGCCCGACGTTCTTTCGCTCCGCGAGGTCGATAAACCAACGCCCGGCGAGCACGAGGTCCTGATCCGCGTCCACGCCGCTTCGATCAACGCCTCCGACGTGGAAGGACTGCGCGGCAAGCCGCTCTATGCCCGGATCGACGGCCCGCTCCGCCCTCGCACGAAGATCCTCGGCTCCGATGTCGCCGGACTAGTAGAGGCGGTGGGAGAAGGCGTGGAGTTGTTCCGACCCGGCGACGAGGTGTTCGGCGATGTCCTCTATCACGGGGCGGGGGCCTTCGCCGAGTATGTCTCCGTCAAAGAGAGCGCTCCCCTAGTCGTCAAACCCCCACACCTGAGCTTCGAGCAGGCGGCCACCCTCCCCCAAGCGACGGTCATCGCCTTGCAGGGGATCGCCGACCGGGTCGGGAGCGGGGAACGGGTTCTGATAAACGGGGCCGGAGGCGGCGCCGGCACCTTCGGAGTCCAGCTGGCGAAGGCGGCTGGGGTCGAGGTAACGGCCGTGGACAACGAGTGGAAGCAGGAGCACATGCGCTCCCAAGGAGCCGATCGGGTCATCGACTACCGGCGTGAGGACTACACCCGGGATTGGGACCGATACGACCTCATCATGGACCTGGCGTGTCATCGATCGATCTTCGCCATCCGCCGGGCCCTGGCCCCTAGGGGTCGTTATGCCGTGGTGGGAGGCTCGGTCGCCGGTCTCCTCCAGGCGGCGGTGCTGGGGAGGTTGATCGGGAGGGGAAAGCGCTTCGCTGTGCTCATCGTCAAGCCCAACAAAGAAGACCTCGCCCGGGCCGCGACACTCGTAGGCGAGGGCACGCTGAGGCCGATAGTCGATCGTTCATACCCTTTGGAAGAGGCGGCCGAGGCATTGCGCTACGTCGAGGAGGGTCGAGCGCGGGGCAAAGTCGTCATCTCGACAGCCGGGCTCGCTGCCTGAAGTTTCAGAATCCGCCACGCCAAAAAGGGTCTGCTGCCGAAGCCCGCCTGTCTATCAAGCGGGGGCGCTGGGAGAACGCGACAAGCCTTCGGCAGGCAAGTACGAATTGACCACGAGTCGCACCGCCCATCGCTTACATCGCTGGACTGGCTGATACCTCAGCCGAGCAAAATGAGGGCGTCTTTCTTCTTGGCCGATTGGGCCTCGGCTGCTTCCACATAGGACCTCAAAATTCAAGACATCAACGACGCCCATCGCCAGCAGCTCCGGACAGAATTCAAGATCTTTGGGTCGACCGGCCAGGGCCTTGGAAACCCAGAGGTCCTCAAGCGACAAGCACCACGCGACCACCCCAGCGGTGTCCGGCGTCGCGAACCGCACCAATCGATCTTCCCAACCCGGGGCGAGGATGGCGCTTTCGATCGAGACTCCTTGGGCGTAGAAGCCGAAAGTCTCGTGGAACAAAGACTCCTCACCGATGGACCCGTCGATGAGATCGGCCTTCGATCGGTCGGGATCCTCTTTGAGAGCGATGTCAGCCTCCACTGACCTGGGACCAAACCGCTCAAGGAGCCATGTACCGCTTGGCTTCCAATTACCACCACCTCGTTGGTCCCGGCAATTGCCGCGGCTGCTCGGATCGCGTGCTCGAACTGCTTCCTATTCACAGCCCGCGCCTCTCCTCGCTGCGAAACTGCCTATAGGCCCACGCCCGCTCGCGGGGGGCGAGTACCCCTGCGAATGGAGCGACCTGACGCAACTCTCGGTAAAGGGGACGAAGGTCGGTGAGGGCGTCCGCGATCACATCCACTGGCTGCTCGAGCAGCATCGTCCATTGATCGAGTAACGGCTTGGCCTGAGGATGGAGGGCGATCATTCTCTCGAGATTGGAGCGAGCTTTTCGGATTGTGGCATCGGGCTCGTCCCGCAGGCGTTCCGCGATCAACCGATGAAGGAAGGCGCTGCGCCGATCCTCTCGGGTTAGCGAAGGCACAACCCTCATTTCGATCTCGAGGCCAACGGCGTCGGCCAGTCGGCGCAAGGTCCGAACGCTTGGCACCTTTGCCCCTGACTCGTAAGCGGCGATGGCCGACTGCGAGGTCGCAGCCGCCTCGGCGAGCTCAGCCTGAGTCATTCCCACCGTCCGTCGAATTTCCCGCAGAATCGTTGGCGTAATATCTAATTAGATATTAATGCCGTGCCGGCCCGGGTTGCTGCATGAGCCGAACGTAAGGGCCAGTGCCACCTTCATCAAGAGTCCTACGGCGCGTGCTGCCCAATTAGATGTATCAGACTCTGTGTGGGCCAGAAGTAGTGGCGCTCCTCAGGCGAATCGACGGCGACGGCCAACGCCGAGCACACCTCGCGCATGCGATCGCCGCTGAGGCGACCAAGCCGCTCGGTCAGGGTGCCAACCGAAACACTCTCGAGTGAATCGAGGTTGATCGCCGAGCGACGAGGCATGGGGTCGTCGCCGACCTCCAATGCGACCTCGCTAGGGAGCCCGCGAATGGTGGTGGTACATGGAGCGATCAGGACCCGTCCGAGACGTGGGATGCCAGCATCGCGGGTCAGGACAACGACCGGGCGGCGGGGAATCTCCAGCAATTCGCACCACCAGACCTCGCCCTCCTGGGGAGGTCCTTCACGACCTGGAGAACGCCTGGCGGAAGGTCAGAAAGACAGGCCACTCCCGATGCGCCAGGTGGTAGCCAATATGTCCGACCATGGGTAGTATCAAAGTATGAAGCTGAGTGTGAGCCTGCCCGCAGAGGACGTCGAGTTCCTTGACGAATACGCTCGGGCGCAGGGATACAAGTCCCGTTCGGCGGTGGTTCAGAGAGCGGTTCGAATGTTGCGTCTCGATGAAATCACACCTGCTTATGCCGAGGCCTGGGAGGAGTGGTCGGCCTCCGGAGAAGCCGAACTTTGGGACCTCACCACGGGAGACGGGTTGGCAATGGGCTGATGCTCCGGGGCGAGATCCGGCTCGTAGACCTCGATCCCGCTCGGGGCGGCGAGGCGAGCAAGCGTCGACCGGCCGTGATTGTCTCCAATGACGGCGCCAACGCCACGGCATCTCGCTTGGGACGAGGAGTTGTGACGGTGGTTCCAGTGACGTCAAATGTCAGCAGGGTTTATCGGTTCCAGGTTCTGTTACCGAAGGCTCAATCTGGGCTCGACCGTGAGTCGAAGGCTCAGGCCGAGCAGGTCCGGTCGGTGTCGGTAGACCGGGTGGGCGACAGAGTAGGAAGTGTGCCGCCGTCGCTCATGATCGGCATCGACGATGCGCTCCGGCTCCATCTCGCCCTCTGACGGGCTACGTATGTGAACAGTCGATAGGCCGTGAGATTGCCCTTGATGAGAGCAAGTCCGATTCACAGGTCTTCCGGGTTCTACGTGCTACTATGTCGCACATGGAAATCGGCGTCCGCGAGCTACGGCAATATGCCAGCCGCTGGCTTGCCCGGGTAAGGGCGGGGGAAAGTTTCATCGTCACTGACAGGGGCCGACCGGTTGCCCGGCTTTCGCCGCTGGGGGAACCGGTCGGATACGAACGGTTGCTGACCGAGGGTCGGATCGCTCCTGGCTCCGGACGTTCGCTTGACGATCTCCTGAACGAACTTGACGCCGATCTCCCCCCCGATCAGGGGCCATCGGTAACGGGCGCCCTGCTGACGCTACGGGACCGCGAGCGCTGAGTGGCGATTTGGTATCTCGACACGTCTGCGGTCACCAAGTTTGTCCGACCCGAGCCCGAGACCGAGCCGCTACGGCGCTGGTTGGTTTCGAAGCGATGGATCCTGTCTGATCTTCACCGCACAGAACTAAGGCGAGCTGCGGGCCGAGGTGGTGGGCGGGCACCGGCGCGGGCCGAAAGACTGCTGGCCGAGAGCGACATCATCCGCATCGACGCCGAGGTCTTTGATCGAGCGGGTCGGCTTGGAAGCCCTGAGCTACGCTCCCTCGACGCCCTCCATCTCGCTGCAGCCATGACCTTGGGGCCCGACCTGGCTGGCATCGTCGCTTACGACGATCGACTCGCCGCAGCCGCAGATCTCGTCGGTGTCAAAGCGACTACGCCGCCCGCCTAGCCTCGAGGTCCGAGAGCCTAGGACGTATGGTACGAAGGGTGGCATGGACAAGACCACGGTGTACCTGCCTTCGGACCTGAAGAAGGCACTACGCATGGCTGCTGAGGCGAGAGGTCGCAGCGAAGCCGACCTGATCAGAGAAGGGATCGGGCTGGTCACCGGAACTCGTCGCCTAACCGAACCGACGCTTCCTCTGTTCGAAAGCGGGATCGCCGACTTAGCGGACCGAATGGACGAGTTGCTTGAGGGCTTCGGGGTGCGGTGATCGTCCTCGACACCAGCGGACTACTAGCTGCCATCGACGCCAGCCAACGCCATCACGATCGAGCCCGCGCAGCCTTGCAGGCTGCCGATCCCCCCTGGCTGCTTTCGCCCTTCATTCTCGCCGAGCTCGACCTCGCTACCCGAGTCGGGCAGCCGGCGGAGCGGGCCCTGTTGGCAGAGGTGGGTCGGAGGGTGTACCGCCTGGAGCCATTCGAAACGGACGATATCGTCGAGGCGGAGCGGATCATCGCCCGACATCTCGACCTCCAGATCGGACTTGGCGATGCTTCTCTGGTCGTGCTTTCGAACCGATACTCCATCCGCGACCTTCTGACGCTGGACGAGCGTCACTTCCGATCCATGCGTCGAGCGGGTGGGGGACGCTTCCGGCTGTTGCCAGCGGACGGGTAATGGGGTATCGCGGGTCTGGGGGAAGCGTCGACGACGCCTCGCGAACAGGTATGCCTTCTCGAGGCCAAATCCTGACACAGCAGGGGGGCGTAGATTGGCCGAGATGAAGATCGAATATCCCGGATTCGGGGAGATAGTGGTCGACGGAGACCGCTTCCACCACGACGTCGTGATCGTAAAAGGTCAGGTGCGGCGTCGGAAGAAGGGGCCTTCTAAGGTCTATCGCGAGCAGTACGGGCATACCCCCTTGTCAGTCGACGAGGAGATCCCATGGTCTGATCCTAGCTCTTGACCGACAGGACATCGTTCCGCTTGAGGTGGCGGTTTGGTTCTAGCA
>JBOGEX010000111.1:0-54316 GCA_050741915.1 Acidimicrobiia bacterium | reverse complement strand
CCCGGAAGGGGGCGGCCACTACTGTCAGCGTCGACCACAGCGGGAGGAGAAACCGACTGTGGGTCGACCTATTACATCGACCAGCGACGCCGAAAAGTTGAGTCATGAAGAATGCGGAGGAGCGAACCGACGGGTCCCTCGAGGCATTGATCCAGCACCTCCGCACCCATTCCCTCCGCACAGATGGCACTTTCATTCTCCGTTCCGGCGCCACTTCATCGTGGTACCTCGACGCTCGTCACACGACTTACGACGGGGCGGGGGCTTGGCTGGCGGCGACAGCAATCCTCGACCGGCTCGACGACGAGGCCCAGGCGATCGGAGGCATGACCATGGGCGCCGACCCGATTGCCATAGCCACCGCCGTGCTCGCCGCCCGACGGGGTCGGGTGTTGCGAGCATTTTCGGTTCGGAAGGAAGCGAAGGATCATGGGGCCGGGGGGAGGTTGGTGGGCCCGGTGGAAACCGGCGACGCGGTGGCCATCTGTGATGACACGGTGACCACCGGCGGTGCCATCTTCGAAGCTCTCGATGTCCTCGTTCAGGAGGGCATCATTGTCCGCCAGGTGATCGTTCTGGTCGACCGCTCCGCCGGATTGCTGGAACAGCGCTGCCGGGAACGTAACCTTCCCCTCGCGGCCATTCTTCGGCCGGCCGATCTTGGAGTCGAATGATGGAGCAAGCCAGCCAAATCGAAGTGCGCCGGTCCGCCTTGAAGATGTGGTTGCTGTCACTCGCGGGCGTTCCGTTGCTCGTACTGGGGATCGACGTGCTTCGCAACCGCCGCATCATCTCCTTCTTTCAAAGCCTGATCTGGCCCAACGGCAACCCGGAGGTTCTCGAGCCCCGCGACTACATCTGGGCTGTGGCGCTCATCACCGTCGGCCTGCTCATCGCGATCTTCGGAGTCGCCGAACTCGTCAACCCTCGCCCGGTGCTCGCCACGTCACCGGACGGGCTCCGTCTCCGCATCGGGAGTCCTTTTGCCTCGCTCACCCTCATTCCGTGGAACGAAGTGGTCGATGTCGGTGTCGAGCAGCTCGACGACGAGGGTGACCCGGTGTCGGTCTTTGTTCTTACCGTCGCCAATCCGGATCGACTGCCCTCCCACCCCTGGGGGGCACGATGGCTCGACGAAAAGTCACTGGCGGTGCTGGCCTCGGATTGGGAGACACCCCCGGCCCGGGTCGCCGAGCAGGTAGCGGCGGCGTCAGTGGCCGCCTCCCGCTCCCGCTATGCGATCACCACGTGAGAACCAATGGGCTCCTGGTAGGGGCTCACGTCGATCGCCAGGACCCCCTCGGTGAGGCATCCTCCCGGGAGGCCGACATCGTCCAGATCTTCCTTAGTGATCCCCAGAGCTGGAAGAAGCCCCACCCCCGGCCCGACGCCACCAAGCTTCGTCAACACCCGCTCCCGATCTACGTCCATGCTCCCTACCTGATCAACGTCGTGGCCGAAGCCTCGCGTATCAGGATTCCCTCGCGGCGCATCCTGGCCG
Source organism: Acidimicrobiia bacterium (assembly GCA_050741915.1). GTDB lineage: Bacteria > Actinomycetota > Acidimicrobiia > Spongiisociales > ZC4RG35 > JACCTH01. Next base: position 52,815 of record JBOGEX010000111.1, on the reverse strand, counting down.
AGACGTGCGAAGCGGCGGTCGAAGTCGGCGCCGCCGCTGTAGTTGTTCATGGCGGCCATCTCACCGGGGATGGTCCGTTGACGGATGCCTATCCGCGCTGGCGAAAAGCGCTGCTGGAGTTGGAAACCGAGGTTCCCGTCCTGATCGAGAACACCGCCGGTGGCGACAACGCGGTCTCCCGACGAGTCGAATCGATTGCCCGGCTCTGGGAGGTGATTGGAGACCTGAATCCCGGTTTTGTCCTTGACACTTGCCACGCCTGGGCGGGCGGCGAGCCGGGAGATGAACTCGTCGGCCGGGTGCTGGAGGCCACGGGCCGGATCGATCTCGTTCACTGCAACGATTCCCGCGACACCTTCAATTCGCGCCGGGACCGACACGCCAATCTCGGACAGGGGGAGATGCCGCCCGAGTTGTTGGCCGAGGTTGTCGCGCTGGCCGGTGCGCCCGTCATCGTCGAGACCCCAGGCGGCGCCGCCGATCATCGAGCCGACATGGACTTCGTCCGCCGGGCGGCCAACCGGGCGCCGGCAGGTTGACATTCCCTCGCTTCTGGATGCTCGCAGCGGCCCTGAGTGCCTGCACGATGGCGCAGACCGGCCCCTGGCTCGACGAAAGCGGAGAGCGCCTGGAAGGAAGCCAGCTCATCCAGTACCAGGGCTTCAAAGAATGTGGCCACGAAGACGTTCAGTTCATCGTCTTCTTTGGCGATATGTATGCCCGCGACCCGACCGGAGTCCTGGGTTCATTGTCCAATACGGCTGGTGAGCCGCTCTCGTTTGAGGTTACGGACGAGATCCCCGAAGGGGTGATAGCCCAGGGTTTCAGTTTTCGCGACCGCGAGATCTACTTCGACCCCACCACTCGCGAGGATTACATCTACGTCTACTACGAGAGCGGGAATCTGGAGCGCTGGCCTCGCGCCGAGTTTTCCTGCGATCGGCCCAGCGCCTAATGCCGGGTTGTGTTCCTACGCAGGGGGAGTACCGACGCAGCCGGGGAGGGGGGATCATGCCCCCTCCGTCGCCTTCGACGACACCTCCCCCAACGCTCTCTGTTTCTCCCCCCGAAGGGGGGAGCACCGGCGCAGCCGGGGAGGGGGGAAGTCTCGCTCGCTGGGGGAGGAAACGGGCTCGCTGGAGAGAGAGAGGGGCGGGTAGAATCGAGGGTCCACGGGCGACCGCTCAACCGGCGGCCGAGGGATTTTTTGTTCAGAAACTTCCGCTTGAGTTCCCCCTACCTGCAAGGAGGGGAGAGAGGAGCGATTTGTGGCCAACGAAGAGCCCCCGACCGACGACGAGCGCCGCCCCAAGATCACGGTTCCGATGATCCGGGCCCGTAAGGGCGGACCTCCGATCTCCATGGTGACGGCTTACGACTACTCATCGGCGTGGATCGCAGACGAGGGCAGAGTCGACATGATCCTCGTGGGTGACTCCGTTGCCAACGTCGTCCACGGGCACCCGACCACGATCTCGATCGACCTCGACACGATGGTGCTTCACACCGCCGCCGTGACCCGCGCTAAGCCGCGAGCACTTGTGATCGGCGATATGCCTTGGCTGACGTATCACCTTTCTGAGGAGGCGACGATCAAGAACGCCGGCCGCCTTGTTCGCGACGGCGGGGCGGAGGCGGTCAAGCTTGAAGGTGGGCGCAAGCGGTTGCCGATGATCAAGGCTCTGGTGGAGACCGAGATCCCGGTAATGGGCCACATCGGCCTCACCCCCCAGTCGGTCCATGCAATGGGTGGCTATCGAGTGCAAGGCAAGATGCTGGAGGACGCCCGCGGCCTTATCAAAGATGCACACGCACTTGATCAGGCCGGCATCTTTTCCCTGGTGCTGGAGGGGATACCAAGCACGCTGGCCGACATCATCACCAAGGAGGTCTCCGTTCCCACGATCGGGATCGGCGCCGGCCCGGGGACCGACGGACAAGTGCTCGTCTTTCATGACGTCCTCGGTCTCTCCTATGGCCGGAGTCCCAAGTTCGTTCGCCGCTTCGCCGACCTCCACGCGGAGGCGGTGGTAGGGATCGAATCGTTCCGGCGGGCAGTGGAGAACGGAAGCTTTCCCAACGAGGACGAGAGCTATCACCTCTCTGACGAAGTCGCCCGGGCGTTGGGCGATCGCGAGTCCTCGGCATTCGAGACCTGAAGCGCCTGGCGTTGGTGATGGTGGCGGCTTGCTCGGCGGCCACCACCGGCTCTTCGGTCAATCTGACCAACCCCACCAGCGAAGCGGTATCCACCAACCCGACCACAGTCACCACGGAGACCTCCCTCGACCGCGGGGATCTCGCAGAGTGGGAACCGGTAGCCGTGCACTTGGGGGAGCATGAGCTGACGGTGGCGCTAGCCGACGAGGAATCGGAACGGCAACGCGGTCTCCAGGGCGTCGTGGACTTCGGCGATTTCGATGGCATGCTTTTTGCCTGGGAGGAAGAAGTGACTACCGGCTTCTGGATGAAGGACGCCAAGGTGGCCCTCGACATCCTCTACTTCGATGGCGAGGGGGCATTGGTCGATCAGACCACGATGCAGCTTTGTACCACCGATCCGTGCGAAATTTTTGTGGCCGATAGGCTGTTTCGCTGGGCACTCGAGCTGCCAGCTGGCACGTTCCCTCTCCCCGCTCCCACCGATCGCCTGCGCGTTCCCTAGGGTGCCGAAGCATTCCGGCAAATTCGTCGCATCACGAACACTGCTTGGCAAATTTGCTCTGAGAAGGTCGTCCTGCACCAAATTTGAGCAGGAACGAGCCGGTTACAATTGCACGTCAAAGAGCAGGTGATCTGCTCGCTACACCCTGCTCCGCCCCCGGAGCCTTCCGCTCAGCGGATGTCCACAGGAGGAAAATTAATGCGCACCTACGAGGTGATGACCATTCATCGCCCCGAGTTGGGTGAGGATGATCTCGAAAGCCGTGTCGACGGCATCGCCCAGTTTCTCACCGATCGAGGGGCCACAGTCAGTGGCCGAGACTTATGGGGCAAACGCCGGTTTGCCTATGAGATCGACCACCTTCACGACGGCTACTACTCAGTTTTGACTTTTCAGGCGGAGCCACCGGCGATAAACGACCTGCACCGGATGTTGACCCTCCACGACGAGGTGGTCCGGCACAAGATCATTCAGCCGGCGGGGACCAAGTAATGAACGAGCCCCTTGATTTGTCCCTCCGGACCCGCATAGTCAGGGTATCGAACCAAGGAGGAATTCCATGTCGCTGAACAACGTTGTGCTGGTCGGAAATCTGGTCGAGGACCCGGAGATGCGGTTTACGCCTTCGGGGGTGCCGATGGTAAAGATTCGCCTGGCCGTCAATCGTCGCTGGCGAGACCAGAACAACGATTGGCAGGAGGAAACGAGCTTCTTCAACGGCACCATTTGGCGTGAGCACGCCGAAAACGTCTCGGAGTCGCTGCAGAAGGGGACTCGTGTGATCGTCGCCGGGCGGCTCGAGCAACGTTCTTGGGAGACCGAGCAGGGCGAGAAGCGTTCCGTCGTCGAACTGCAGATCGACGAGATCGGTCCCAGCCTGCGTTGGGCCACCGCCACCGTCAACAAGACGGCTCGCTCCGGCGGAGGCGATTTTGCCCAGGCTGGCAGCCCGGTTCCACCGGGACCTGTAGCCCGCGATGACTACGGGCCCGATGAGGCCCCGTTCTAGAGAATTGAAAGGACTTGTGTAATGGCTCGCGCCACCAACCTCGATCGCAAACAAAAAAAACGCCGCCCGGAGGGTCAGTTCCGACGGATGAAGAAGAAGGTCTGTTACTTCTGTCAGGAGAGGGTCGAATTCGTCGATTGGAAGGACGTATCGCTGCTTCGGAAGTACCTGTCCGACCGGGCCAAGATCCGTTCCCGCCGGGTCAACGGAAATTGCCCTCGCCATCAGCGAGAAGTGGCGGTGGCCATCAAGAACGCCCGGGAGATGGCTCTCCTCGGATACATGGGACGCTGATGAAGCTGGTCCTCAACGCAGACGTCGCTGCCCTCGGCCAGCGCGGAGACGTCATCGACGTTTCCGATGGTTACGCCCGTAACTACCTTCTTCCGCGCAAGCTCGCCAGCAAGGCGACCGAGGCGTCGATTGCCGCCGCCGAGCAAGCCGTGGCCACGCGCGGAGCGGCCGAACGAAAGCTGCGTCAGGAGGCGGAGGATCTTGCCTCCCAGCTCAACGGAACCCGGGTCGTGCTCGCCGCCCAGGCGGGCGACGAGGGCCGTCTTTATGGTTCGGTCGGGGTCGGCGACGTTGTCGAAGGCATTCGCAAGTTCACCGGTCTCCAGATCGAACGCAAGCACGTCGAGCTCGCCGAGCCAATCAAGGCGATCGGACTTCACGAGATCACCGTCCGCTTTCATCCCGAAGTCGCGGTCCCGGTGATCATCGACGTCATTCCGGCCTGATCGGTGGATATCTCCGTGGAAAGGTCTGTGGATTTGCGAGAGCGGTAAATCTCGCTGTCGATGTGAACTTTTCTGTCACACGATCCTGCCACATTGGATCCGATGACAACTCTCGCCGAGCGGCCCCGCGTCGGGACCCGTGTTCCTCCTCATTCGCGTGAGGCCGAAGTCTCGGTCCTGGGCGGAATCCTTCTTTCCTCAGATGCGGCTCACGATGTCATGGATGTTCTCGTACCGGAGGACTTCTACGTTCCCTCCCATCAGTCGATCTTCGAAGCGATCCTCGCTCTTTACAACAGCAACGAGCCCCTCGATGCGGTAACGGTCTCGGAAGAACTGCGCCGGCGCGACTACCTGGAGAAAATCGGAGGGATCGCCTATCTCACCGGTCTCATCGACATGGTGCCCGGTGTCTCCAATATCGGTTACTACGCGTCGATCGTCGAAGAGCACGGGCTGCGGCGATCGCTGATCAAGGCCGGCTCGGTTGTGTCCGAGCTCGCGTTTCATACCGAGGATGAGATCGCCTCGGTGCTCGACCGGGCCGAGCAGCACATTTTCTCGGTAGCGGAGAAACGAGCCACCCAAGGCATGGTCTTCATCGGCCCCCTTTTTGGCGAAGTACTGGGAAAGGTCTCCGAGCTCGATGGCTCCGATCCAGTCACGGGTTTGGCGACCGGCTTTCGCGATCTCGACAAACTCGTAGGTGGGCTCCACCCCGCCAACTTCATTGTCATCGCCGCTCGCCCAAGCATGGGCAAAAGCACACTGGCTCTCAACATGGCCAGCAACGTCGCCATGAAGGGCAAGACCGTGGCCATCTTCAGCTTGGAGATGTCAAAGGAGGAAATCGTCTCGCGGATGCTGTGCTCGGTGGGTGGGGTCGACTCACGACAGCTCCGTACCGGTGCTCTAGATGACCGCGGCTGGGAGCGGGTCACGACCGCGGCTAACAAGATGTTTCGAAGCCCGATCTTCGTCGACGACTCCTCGATCGTGAACGTCACCGACATCAGGGCCAAATGCCGACGAGTCGAGCGGTCGCACAATCTCGATTTGGTAGTTGTCGACTACCTACAGCTGATGCAGGGAAACTCCCGCGAGAATCGGCAGCAGGAGATCGCCGAGATCTCCCGGGGCCTGAAGAACCTGGCAATCGAACTCGGGGTCCCGATCATCGGGGTCTCTCAGCTCAACCGTTCTTCAGAGCAGCGAGAGGAGAAACGGCCCCGGCTCTCCGATTTGCGGGAGTCGGGAGCGCTCGAGCAGGACGCCGACATCGTCATGTTCATCTATCGAGACGAGTACTACCGGAAGGACACCGATCAGAAGGGCGTGGCCGAGGTTCACGTGGCTAAGCATCGCTCGGGTGAGACTGGCACGATCAAGATGACCTTTCAGGCCAACTACACCCGGTTCACCGACATCGGCCGCGATCTCGGCTAACGCCACCTAAAAAGGAAACCCTGGGTAGTTGCCGTCGTACAACGACGGTTACAGCCCACAGATTGTTTCGCCCAAGTGAAAAGCGGCCCGTCCGGTTCGGCGGGCCGCTTTTCGGTCCCTGGCTCCGTCCGATGGAGGATTGGAAGATTCTCTTGGAGGGGGAGAGTCTCGGTCTTCGCCAGGAGATTCAGTTGTTCTTCACTTATCGGCGATTGCCCGCTCTGGTCGAGAATCAGAACTTCTCTACCCCGAAGAACTAGTCCGCCAGTCGCTGAACAGCAGTCGATGCGGTTAACTTCGGAACATGGCTTGGCGCCAGCTCGCCGACGGAGTGTTTCTCCGCCGCTACGACCATCCGTTCGATCACAACATCGGGCTGGTTCTCGGAGCCGATCGCGTTCTGATCGTCGACTCTCGCACGAATCCCCGCGAAGCCGACGAGCTGAAGACCGAGGTCCGCGCGGTCACCAACCTCCCGATCGGCTGGTTGTTTAACACTCACCACCACTGGGATCACACCTTTGGTAATCAGTGCTTTGGCGGCGCCTCGATCTGGGGTCACACCAGATGCGCACAAACTCTGATCGACGATGGAGAAGCCACGAAGAAAGAGATCAGCGATTCATACCCCGACGAGAGTTCTTATGGCGACGTGGTAATTACGCCGCCGACGGAGCTGTTCGATGAGCGGGCCACGATCGAACTTGGCGACCGGACGGCGGAGCTGGCTCATTACGGACGGGGTCACACCGACAACGACGCGGTGCTCCACGTCAATGGCGTCACTTTTGCTGGTGACCTGGTCGAAGAAGGCAGCCCGCCGTTTTTTGAGGATGCGTTTCCCGTCGCATGGGCGAAGACGATTGGGATCCTGGCCGAAGCTGCGCAAACGATGATCGTCCCTGGTCACGGTTCCCCGGTCGATTCCGAACATCTGGTGGTGGCTCGCTTCGACCTGGCCTGGGTCGGACGGGCAGCGGCGGCAGGTCGGGCGGCTGGCAAGGCAGTCGAGGAGATCGATTTAGGGGACTCTCCATATCCCGAGGAGACGGCTCGGGAGGCACTCGCTCGGGCTTACTCCGAACTCGACTCGAAGTTCTCCCAGTAGCGGGAAGGAGTCGGCCCTACCTGCTCGAGATACTTCGAGCGAAGCTTCCCCGAGCCGTAGGGGTAACGTGACGGGGATGAGAGTCGCATGATGCTGATCTGACCGATCTTCATTCCTGGGTAGAGGGTGATTGGAAGGTTGGCGACATTCGACAATTCGAGGGTGAGATGGCCCTTAAACCCGGGGTCGCACCAGCCGGCGGTCGTGTGGATGAGGAGTCCCAATCGGCCCAGCGAGGATTTGCCATCGAGCCGGCCGACCAGGTCATCGGGAATTTCAACGCGTTCGAAAGTCGTGCCAAGGACGAATTCGCCGGGATGAAGAATGAAGGGCTCTTCACCATCCGTGGCCACCAATTCCGTCAGGCCCTCCATTGGCTGGCGCACATCGATGTACGGATACTGGCTGTTCTTGAAAACCCTGAACTGGTTGCCAACCCGGAGATCTACCGAGGACGGCTGGATCGCATTGGGACCGAGTGGATCTATCACCAATCTGCCAGAAGCAATTAACTGCTCGAGATCGACGTCGGAAAGAATCATTGAGCGGATGAGGGGAATCGAACCCCCACTTCAGGCTTGGGAAGCCCGTGTTCTGCCGTTGAACTACATCCGCGGGGGGCCCGAGGTTACCAATCCATTCCTGCGTAAATCTCGTCACGTAAACGTGACGAGATTTACGCAAGAAGCGAACTGATTCCCCAAATCGCCATCAAGAGGCCGACGACAAGGAGAAAGCGGACCCGGCCCGGGCGGTACTCGCCGGTCACGCCGGCCGGAGTCTGGCCACTCCGATGCTTGCGCCACGCCAGCAGATTGCCTACGACCAGCGCCAGACCGAGGCCGGCGATCATCTCGGCCACCAGACGGTCGAGACCCAGGATGTCTCTCACGATGGCCATTGAACAGCACCAGGCCTGGTAAAACCAACCCGTGCCTCGCCACTGTTATGTCCTCAGGGTCTTCACCCGCGATAAGGAGGGAGGCAATGCGCTCGGGGTCGTCACCGACATCCTCGGACTGGACGACGACAAGATGCAGCGCATCGCCAGCGATCTAGGGTTTTCGGAGACAATCTTTCTTCGATGGTTCGACGAACCCCGACCTAACGCTCGAATCTTTACCCCGACCTACGAGATGCCTTTTGCTGGTCATCCGTTAGTGGGGGCGGCGTGGCTTTTGCTCAACCTGGGGCCTCAGGATCCGGGGGCCATCGAATGTTCGGTCGGAACGATTGGCATTTCATCCGAAGGTCCGACCACCTGGATCAAGGTCGAAGGCTCCCAGCCGGTCGAGCCGATCGAGGTTGACCTCGGTGGCTGGCTGAAGCCCAAGACCACGGTGGTAGTCGACATGCCGCTGCGCTATTTGCTGGTCGAAGTTGAGTCGCCGACCGAAGTCAGCGAGGCCTCGGTTCCAGACGACGGGGCCGGTTTCGATTCGATCTACGTCTGGGCCTGGGCGGCGCATGATGACGTTGTCAAGGCCCGATTCTTCATACCGGGGGCAGGAATTCCTGAGGACCCCGCCACCGGCAGCGCGGCCGTGGCGCTCGCGTCCCACCTTCGCAGTCAGGGAAGAGACGAGGGGGAGCTCGTCATAGAACAGGGCGCCGAGATGGGGCATCCATCGACCATCCACCTCCGTTGGGACCGGTCGCTCACATTTCTTGGGGGCGAGGTCCAAAAGGACGAGGTGCGGTTTCTCAGCATTTGATTACCCCTCGCCATACGCTCCGCAAATGGCAGACGCCTCCGCCCCGGCATCTTCGGCCAATCTCGGTCCTGGTTTCGACGTCCTCGCCTTGGCCCTCGAGCTCCGATGCCGGGTCCACGCCACCCCGAGCGAGGAGTGGCTGGTCGAGCACGTGGGACCCGAACGCCCGCAAGGTTCGGTCGACACCGTGTTACTGGCGGCCCAGCAAGCCGTCGGGGCTGACCATCCGCATCACCTCACCGTTGACAACGCGATCCCCATTGGCAAGGGACTCGGTTCATCAGCCGCGGCCGCCACGGCAGGGGCAGTGGCGGCGTGGAGAGCGCGCGGACACGAGCCGGCTGACCAACAGGTGTTCGACCTGGTCGCTGCGATGGAGGATCACCCCGACAACGCTGCCGCCGCGGTCTATGGCGGCCTGGTCCTTTGCGCTCACGACGGTCGCGTTCATCGATTACCGCTGCATGCGAGTTTGGTGCCGCTGGTAGCGGTCCCTGACGTGACCCTTGCCACCAACGAAGCGCGGGCGGCGTTACCCGATCGGCTGGAGAGAACGATGGTTGTGCGTTCGCTTGGCCGCCTGGCGGCGTTGGTAGCGGGGCTGATGACAGGCGACGAGCAACTCTTGATGGCGGCTGCGGGCGACGAGATACATGAAGCTCCCCGCAACCCGCTGCGGCCCGAAGTAGGAAAAGCCGTCGTGGCTGCCCGCGAGGCTGGCGCCGCCCACGCTGCCTGGTCAGGTTCGGGACCGGCGGTGGTAGCGTTGGTTGATCCAGTACGCGTTGTGAGAGTGGCTCATGCCCTCGAATCAGCCATCGCCGGTGGCAGGGTGCTGGAGTTGAAAGTGGCCGCGACCGGCTACGAGTAATCATCCAGGTGCTGGTCGATCCGTTTGACCGGCTCAAGCTGGGCGGCCAACCTAGTTCCGTTGCAATCAATCACGTCTGAGGGTTAATGGGTTCACTGATCAAAAAGAGACGCAAAAAGATGTCCAAGCACAAGTACCGCAAGCGTCTCAAGGCCAATCGCCACAAGAAGAAGTAGCCCCATCCCCACGTTCTTTGGGCTGGACGTCTTGGTGGGTGACGGCCCAGGGCTCGCGCCGTGACCGTCTCGTATCGGCGGGAGGGGGCCGTGGCAATCATCACCATCGATCGCGCTGAGCGGCGGAATGCCGTCGATCTGGCAACGTCGGAGTTATTGCGCTCGTCCTGGGAGGAATTCCGGGCCGATGACGAGGCGCTCGTTGGAATCCTCTACGGCGAGGGTGGTCATTTCTCGGCTGGCGCTGATCTCAAGGCGTTCGATCTCGTCGATCAGCCCGGCGGCTTTCTCGGTTTCACCCGTACCACGATGGCGAAGCCGACGATCGCCGCGATCGAGGGCTACTGCGTGGCCGGCGGTTTGGAGATGGCGCTTTGGTGCGATCTCCGAGTGGCGTCGGAATCGGCGGTGTTTGGCTGCTTCGAGCGACGGTTTGGAGTGCCATTGATCGACGGCGGAACTCAACGGCTGCCGCTCATCATCGGTCGCGGGCGGGCTTTAGATCTTGTCCTCACCGGTCGCGAGGTCGGCGCTCATGAGGCTTTGTCGATCGGGCTTGTCAATCGCCTAGTCGATCCGCGTAAAGCCCTGGGAGCAAGTATCGCGCTGGCGGAATCGATCGCGAGACATCCTCAGACCACCCTCCGCAGTGACCGTGCAGCCTTGCTGGCGGGTGTCGACGTGCGTCTCGACATCGAGAGGGACTACGGGCTGGGTTCGTTGGCTGCCGGGGGTGCCGAGGAGATCGAGCGATTCCGGTCGGGTTCCGGACGAGGCGGCAGGGCGCTCGACTAGTGGTCTTTGAGAAAGCGCTCGATCTCGTCGACCAAGCCGTCAGCGGTGCTCCGACTCTCCTCTTTCACTTCCGACTCGAGTTTGCGGACGTATTGAGTTAGCTCCTCGTTGCGAGCAAGGGCCGCGTCGACCGAAAGCCGAAACTCGATGCTGGCGGCAGCCAAGTCGGAGGCGGCGACGTCGATGCCCATAGCCTCTCCTGCCTTTCGGACCAAGGCGTAGGTGCCGGGCGGGTAGTCGGCTCCGCCGAGGTAGTGCGGTACAGCCGCCCAGATTGACATTGTGTCGAACCCAGCTTCGCCCAGTTGCTGGGTCAGCGCGCCCACAATGCCGGTCGGACCTTCGTAGTTGGTCGCCGCGATTTCGTGGCGAGCCAAGAGGTCGGGATTGGGACTAGATCCGACGAGCGGCGTCGGGTGACTGTGCGGCACTTGTCCGAGGAAGGCGCCGAGAAGAATGACGCGGTCCACACCAACGGAACCCAGCACTTCGGCGACGGCCTCGCCGAAGGCTCGCCAGCGCAGGTTGGGTTCCTCCCCCAACACGACGATCAGGTCACGCTCGGGGAGATGCAGAGCGTGAAACTCGTTGCGCGGCCAGTGCAACGTTCGCATACCGGAGTCGACGAACTCCACCTGGGGTCGGGTGTCGGTGAAGGTGTAGAACTCGTCCGGATCGATCAACGCAAAGGCATCACCTTCGAGGGAGGCGATTAAGTGAGCGGCGGCAGACGTCGAACAATTGCCGGCATCGCCCCATCCGGAGAAAGCGATGATCGCCACTGGTGAGCGAAGCTCCGGATGTCGGAACCACTCGACACTTGCCATGCGAACACCCTACCGGCCCCCGTCGTTTGCGTCAGCCGATTGAGCCGATCGATCGTGTCTAAACGTAGCCCTCGGGAACGGGGCCAATCACTTCCATCCCGTGCCTCACCGCGAGGTCTGCAACGCCATTAGGGTCGACTTCGCCAAGGCCCAGAGCCAAGCTGAGCTCGTCGAAGTATTTGACCATTGCAGCCGGCGTGTACAGGTTCAACTTGCGGCTGGCGATGGCGCCGACGCGAAAGCCGTGGGGAATGCCGGCGGGGATGTAAACAAAGCTTCCGGCCGGGCAGGAAAAGTCTTCGTCGCGAATGAAGATGGTGGACTCCCCAGCGACACGTAGAAGGCCTCGGCCGCGTCATGGTGGATGTGCATCGGCGGTCCGAAGCCGGGTGGCTCAGTTGCCTCGAGCAAGCTGAACGATTCCCCAGTCTGCGCTGCAGATGCTTTCAGCGACATCTGGAAGGGCCCGAGGTCTATCGATCGACCCTCGCCAGCTCGGAGAAGATGGTTGTTTGGTGATCAGTCATCGGGGAGTGAGGAAGTCTGCCACCCTGCGGGGCCTTCTCGGGGCGATCAAAGCTGCGTCGGGCTCAACCCTCGGAGGCGAAGACTGTTCACAACTACGGAAACCGAAGACAACGCCATAGCTGCCGCGGCCACCATGGGGTCGAGGAATCCCAGCGCTGCGAGAGGAATCGGCGTCACGTTGTAGGCGAATGCCCAGAGCAGATTCTGGCGGATCACCGCCAGCGTTTTGCGGGCCAGCGACAGGACGGTTGGCACGAGTGCGGGATCTCTGACATCAAGACCAACGTCGGCTGTCTCGATGGCGGCATCGCTGCCGGTGCCGATGGCGATGCCGAGATCGGCTACGGTCCGGAGGCGTTGAGGGCAGAAGAGAGCGGTGGGTTTTTTACGCTTATCCTACCCTACCCGGGGTGGGGTCGAACAGCCAGCCAACTTGGCGCGGATAGACGAGGCCCCGGCGGAGGGGTCGCCGGGGCCTCTCTTTCTAGGATTCGCAGTGTCGGGGGAGGGGGAGAGAACCTGACCCAGCGCTCCTAGAAGTCTCAGGTCCCGGGGAGAATTCGGCCGCGAACCCGGGGAAAACGCACGGGAGCATGGGCATAGCAGTAGTCACGACGGTTGTACTGGCTGAGTCTGGTTTCGCAGTCTTGATGGGAGCAGACCCGGTCTTGTGCGTAACGACGGGACGGACGAGTCATTCCCCGTATCGCTGATCCTTTAAGTGTATCTGACATGGTGCGGCCTCCTTCCTGGCGGCCTTTTAACGGATACAACCGATCTATCAGACCGATTGTTCCGCTATGCCAGGTTCCCAACGTGCCCCTGTTCCAAACAAAGTGGCCCCTTGTTCGGATCAGGACCACACCGGTCCTGGCCCGGTTCACAAGCTCTCGCACTTGGCAGTCTCGCTGCCCTTGGTTAAACCCCCCTTAAAAGGCGAAATCCCTTTTGGGAAGTCTCTCCTTATACGCCTAGATAGAGGGTTCGGTTCCCAACCCCAGCTTGCGCAAGAACGCCTCGTTGTTGGGTTCGCGGCCGAGAAAAGCCCGGAGATGCTCGATTCCGTCGCGGCTTCCACCCTTCTCCAAGACCTCGCGCCGATAGTCGCCTCCCACCTCGGGACTGGCGACCCCTTCCTTCTCGAATCGACTCCACATGTCGTCGCCGTAGACCTCCGACCACAGATACCCGTAGTAGCCGGCGTCATATCCCCCCAATAGGTGGCCAAAAGACGCCGGGTAGAACGTGTCGGCGTGGACGGGGAAGAGACTGACTTGTGTTGACCGGATGTGAATGTCGTCGAGGTCCTTTCGGGGAGTCTCGTCATGCATCCACATGTCGAGGAGGCCGAACTGGGCTTGGCGCAACGTCAGCAAGGCGATATTGAGATTTTTGGCGGCGGTCAGCTGGGAGACCAGCTGGGGCGAGATCGGTTGCCCCGTTTGGTAATGGCGAGCGAAGCGGGTCAGCACGTCTGACTGCCAGGTCCAGTTCTCCATGATCTGGCTGGGAGCTTCGACGAAGTCGCCTTCGGTCGATGTACCGGAGAACTTGGTGAGTTCGGCTTTGGTGAGGGTTTGATGAAGGATGTGACCGAACTCGTGGAAGAAGGTTTCGACCTCCTGATGCTGAAGTAACGATGGTCGTTCGGCGCCGGGTTTGGTGAAGTTGGCGACGATGGAAGCCTGTGGCTTTTGATAGCTGCCGTCGGGAAGGCGCCGGCCGGGAATGATTGGAAAGGCGGCCGCATGACTGAACTTTCCCTCGCGGGGGAAGAGGTCCATGAAAAAATGAGCGATCTCCTCGCCCGACGCAGCGTCGTCGATCGCGTAGGAGAGGACGTCAGGGTGCCAGGAGGGTCGATCGACCTTGCGATATCGGAGCCCGAAGACCTCGCCCGTCAACTCGAACATCCCGTCAATTACCCGTTGCAAAGGAAAGTGGGCCGCAACCTCGGTCGGATCGACGCCGTAGTCCCGCCTCCGCAGCTGAGTGTCGTAGTAGCGGAAGTCGTAGCTGTGAAGTTCACCGTCGGCACCGTCGGCTCGCAGCATCTCGGTGAGCTTGCCGAGCTCGGTCTGGCCGATTTCGGTGAGCCCGGGGAGAAGAGCCGCATAGAACGAGCGGACAGCTTCCGGATTCTTGGCCATCTTCTCCTCGAGCTGGTGATGGGCCCACGAAGGCTGGGAGAAGATCTCCGCGATCCGTTGCCGCGCCGCTATGGCCTCTTCGAGGAGCGGCCGATTGGGCTTGACCGCCCGGCTGTTGAACTTGGCCGACAAGTCCCGGCGCAGGTCGCGGCGGGGTGAGTTCTCCATGAAAGGGACCACATCCGGGTAAGCCATCGTCACCTTGAAAGTTCCCTCAGCTTCTCCAGCTTCGAGTCCTTCGATATATGAGTCCGGCATGCCCTGAAGGTCGTCGCGGGTGACGGAAAGGTGGTCCTGGTGCTCGTCGATGTTGCGTTGGAAAAGCACTCCCAGTTCGACGAGCCGTTCGGTGTGCTTCTTTACCTCGGCTCGCGAATCTTCGTCGAGCTCATGTCCGGCCTTGCGGAGGTCACGGAGCAGAAACTCGAGCATCCTCCGCCGCTCGCCCCTCAAACCACTGGCGTCCGCAGACTCAGAGTATTTCTTGATCGCGCGGTAGAAGTCGGGGCGGAACACGAGGTCGACGGCCCATTTCTGAATCCGTTCCTCAGCGGCATTCCCGGCATCGCGCACTTTCTTGTCGGTGTGGACATAGCCCATGAATGCGGTGGTGCCGAATGTGCGGACCAGTAGCTCCTCGATCTCGTTGAGAGGAGCGAGAACTTTGTCGTAGGTCGGTTGAACGTCCTGATCTACGACCCCGGCTACCAAGCGGTTGGCTTCGGAAAGGGCTTCGTCGAGGGTCTCGTTGATGCCGGCTGCGGTCACCTGGGTGTAGTCGAACATCTTGGGGAAGATACAAGAGATAAAAGACAACAGACAAGAGACTCAAGACAACAGATTTGAGACCCGAGAGATGAAGCCCGCATTCTGATGTGATAAGTCTCTTGTGTTATACGAAGGGAATCGGGGGCATCAGCTGGAGAGGTCGGCCGTGCCGGTAAGAGGCCAGGACCTTGGTTTCCGCCACGCCGGGACGCATCGGGTCGCGGTCGAGGACCAACAGGTGGGCGGGGGCGCCTATTTGGAACGGCGATCCGTACAGGCGGTAGCCGGAGTCCAAACTAAGGCCGCCGACTTGAGCGGCCGCCATTCCCTCCCAGGGATTAGGCGTCTCGACCGGGCAGTCCGAACCCCCGAGCAGCCAGATACCTTCGTCCTCCATGGCAGCCAGGGCGTAAGTGTGGTCGACTCGACTCCCCAGGCGCTTTCCCAGCCAGGTCACCTCCGAGGTAATGAAGCTCGGCTGCACCGAGGCGGAGATTCCGAGGTTGGCCATGCGCTCGCGAGCGGCGGGAGTGAGTACCGAGGCATGCTCGATTCGCAGCTGACCCTCGTCAGCCCCTGACAGCATCAGATCCTGGTAGAGGTCGAGGACCGCGTCGTTGGCCCGATCGCCAATGGCGTGCAAGGCGACCCTCCCCCCGAGGGCGAGACAGGTTTCTGCCATCTCGTCGGCATGAGGTCGCAGCAGACGCATGATCCCGCGGTTGCCCCCATCATCGCTGAAAGGCTCGTGCAGAGCAGCGGTGCGACCACCCAGGGCACCGTCGGCAAAGTCCTTCCACCCGGCGAACCTCACGTTCCTTCCTGCATCCTTCAAAAGTGAGGCGGCCATCTCGAGCCGCGACCGTTCCGAGGCGATCACGAGGACCTCGAAGTCGAGCGGTACTTTGGGAGCGACGGCGATCAGGGTGGCAAGCTCGTCCGGGACTTCGCACCAAAGGGGATCTCCCGCCGAGACGATGGCGGTAATCGTCCCTAAACCGAGACTGGCCAAGCCCACCAGAGCAGTCTCAACCACCTCAGGCGTGAGAGGAGCCTGCCGTGCGCCGACCGCGGTCGACACCGGGCCGATTTCTTGTTCGCGCAGGATCCCATCCGGGTGATGGCCGAGTCCGACAAGAGCTAAGGCCGCACTGTTGGCGACCGCAATGTGTCCGCAGTAGCGGTTGAGCAGCACCGGTGTCTCAGCCACCATGGCGTCCAACTCCCAGCGGCTGGGGAGCCGCAGCTCAGCGAGCGCTTCGTCATCGAGTCGGTTGGCCATGAGTGCCTCGCCCGGCCGCAGACGAGCGACAGCACTCCGCAATCGTTCTCGGAGTCCACCAAAATCGGACGCGTTCTTCAGATTGGGCCGGGCGCCGGCGCCGACATATCCAAAGGGGTGGAAGTGATGGTCATGGCGGGGAGCGGAGAGAAAGCCGTCGTGGCGTCTGACTTCGATGTCTCCTTCGAACTCCGAGGCCCGACCGATGGCGACGATTCGCTCGTCCTTGACCAGGACCGCGTCGGCATCTCGAAAGCCGACGACCCCTCGGCCCGTGAGAAGGATCGTCATCTGATGTGGGGCGGAAGGGCCAAGCCGACCGCCGCTATCAAATCGTCGTGGATGGCGCCGTTGCTCACAACCACGCCGGCGTCATCGAGGCGATAGGGCTTGCCGAGATGGTTGCTGACGGTCCCACCCGCCTCGGTGATAAGCAGGACTCCCGCTCCGGTATCCCAGGGTCTGATCCCGAACTCCCAGTAGCCCTCGTACCGTCCGCAGGCGACCCAGGCCAGATCGAGCGCGGCACTACCTAGACGTCTGATCCCCTGGACCCGGGTGAGGACTTTCCCGAGGTTCTCCGCGTAGGCCTCGCCAAAGAGGTTGCGGTCGTAGGGGAAACCGGTGGCGATCATGCTCTGGAGAAGGCTCTGTTCTTTGGATACCTCGATGGGCTGGCGTTCGATCGACGACCCCTTTCCTTCCTGAGCGATGAACTCCTGGTGTCGGGTGACGTCCTCGATCACTCCCACCGAGGGTTGACCATCGATCCAGAGGGCCACAGAGACCGACACGTGGGGGATGCCATGAATGAAGTTGACGGTCCCGTCGAGAGGATCGACGATCCAGACACGTCCTTCCTCCCAACCGGTCCCGCCGCGCTCCTCGGCGAGGATGGCGTCTCGAGGCATGAGCCGTCCCAGGATGGCGATGATCGCTGCCTCTGCTTCATGATCGACATCGGTGACCGGGTTGGCGTCCCCCTTGAAGCGGGTCCCGACAATCGATCCGAAGGCGGCGGCGACGATGGCAGCCCCGGTCCGGGCAGCCTCGATGGCGACATCGAGATCGGATGGCCTCACGGGAACAATCATCGCATTCGTACACTCCATTGCGTGCGGTCGGTATTGCTCTCTCTGGCCGCCGCCGGGCTTCTGGTATTGGCCTTCCCGCCTTTCTCCGCCGCCTGGCTGGTCCCCTTGGGGTTAGCACTCTTTCTCTGGGTGGTCCGTACGGGCCACCATCCGTTTCTTCTCGGGGCTCTCTTTGGTTGGTCTTTCTTCGCCGGCCTGGTCTATTGGGTCGGGGAACTGGGCTTCATTGCCGTGGCGCCGTTGGTCTTCGTTTTTGGGCTCTACCCCGGGGTCTACGCCTGGCTCGTCGCCAAAGCCAGGACAGACCGGGAATTCGGGGTGGCAACCATTGGCGGCTGGGCGGCGATGGAGGCAGTCCGGGTCCGATTTCCTGTCGGGGGCTTCGAATGGGGTCTGACGGGCTACGCGATGGGGGAGTATGCGCTCACCCGTTCCGCCGCCGACCTGATCGGCACGAGTGGCTGGGGCGTCTTGTTAGTGGCGTGGGGCCTTGGTTTGTTGTTTGCGGTCAAGGGAAAGTGGGTGCCATTGCTGCTCGCCGTCGGGAGTGTGGTCAGTGTTCTGTTGATCGGGGCTTTGATTCCCGAGCGTGCCCGCGGGGCCGCGGTGCCGGTGGCAATCGTTCAGGGATCGACCCCCTGCCCACTCACCCACTGCATTGGTGAGCGGCGATCGACCTACGAGATGCACCTTATCCAGACCCAGACGATTTCCGCCACCAGCGTCGACTTGGTGGTCTGGCCCGAGGGCTCCACTGGCAGCTTCGACGCCGACCCGGTCCTCAATGCTGATGTCGCCGAGGCGATCGGTGCCGAGGCTCGTCGGATCGGGGCCGCGTTCTTGGTGGGTGGCGATCGGCCTATATCCGATGCCGAGTGGATCAATGCCATCGTCGCCTTTGATACCTCCGGACAGATCGTCGGGGAATATCGGAAACGACACCCGGTCCCCTTCGGCGAGTACATCCCTGCCCGTCCATTGTTCGAATGGATCCCCGCACTCGCCCAGGTTCCCCGAGACATGATTAGAGGCGACCGCCCCGGACTCTTCAGTCTCGGCGCGGGCCGAGTCGGGACGGTTATTTCATTCGAGGGCGCCTTCGCGCGCTATGGGCGCGAAGCGGCAAAGCGAGGAGCTCAGCTTCTGGTGGTGGCCAGCAACGAGGGAAGTTATGAGTTCACCCCGGTCTCTGCACAGTTCATCGGGATGACACGGATGAGAGCGGCCGAATTAGGTCTCGACGTGGTCCACGCCGCGGTTACGGGCAAGTCGACCTTTATCACCAACGGGGGAATCATCGACGACTCGACGGACTTCTTGGAAGAAACGGTTCTCTATGCAGACATAAGGCTCGCTACTGGCTCGCCCACCCTGTACACCAGGTGGGGAGAATGGGTCCAGGCTTTGGCGATGGTGGGTTCGGCCGTCATCTTGCTTTGGGAGCGCAGGCAACGGAGCCGTGACGACTCCTAACGTGGCTTGATGCCGAAGTTCGCCTGGCTGGCGTCGCATGAGTCCTACCAGCCCGAGGTTCTGATCGAACAAGTGCTGGCCGCAGAGCGAGCCGGCTTCGATTGCATCACCGCCTCGGATCATTTCCATCCTTGGGTCGACGATCAATCGGCCGCCGGTTTTGTCTGGACCTGGCTGGGGGCGGCGGCGATGCGGACCGAGCAGATGACGTTCATCACGTCGGTCACCTGTCCGCTCTTTCATTATCACCCCGCCCTCATTGCCCAGGCCGCCGCCACAGTTTCGAGACTGGCCAAGGGCGGCTTCGTCCTTGGGGTCGGGACCGGCGAGAACATCAACGAAGGACCGCTGGGCTTCGAGTTTCCGGGATACGGCGAGCGCATCCGGCGCATGAAGGAGGCCCTCGAGATAATCCAGCGCCTGCTGGGGGGCGAAAAGGTCGACTTCGAGGGCACCTACTACCGGGTTAGCAAGGCCAAGCTTTATAGCCCGCCGATTGGCGAGGTTCCGGTGTGGATGGCAGCCGGTGGCGAGCAGTCGGCCACCTTTGCCGGAAGGAACTGCGCCGGTCTCATTGCTTCGGTCAAGGATTCAACTGAAACCATTGCCAATGTCATCGGACCTTTTGTGGCCGCCCGGGGCGGTCAGGGTTCGGTGATGGCCACTCGCTGGGTAGTGCTGGCCACTTCCGACGACGATGCCTGGGCGGCCCTGGGTTCGATGCGGGGGCTGCGAGCGCCAGGTCGCGCCGAGGCGATCGATCCGGCCGTCTTGCGCAAGGCCGCCGACGAGATGGATCCAACCGAGATCCTCTCCAAGTACACGATCGTCTCCGGACCCGAGGAGATCATCGCGGCCTATCGGCCGCTGGTGACCGAAGTCCGTGCCGATGTCGTCTCGATCCAAGTAGCTTCGACTGATCCGCACCGGGCGATCGAGATGGTCGGCTCCGAGGTGCTGCCTGAGCTGCGAAAGCTCTGAGGTAACGCTGCCGTGACGCGGCCCGAGCAAGATTCATTGCGAATAGGCCGATTCGCTTCCCTCCGGTGGTGGTGGCCGGAGCTCGCCTCTCTTCTGGTGGCGATTGGCGTCGTTGGGTTCGGAGGGACGCTTCACATCCCCGACCTGGTCGACATCCCGATTTTCACCAGCCTCCTCACGTCGCTAGGCATCAGTCGGGTCACGTTGATCTGGGCGTTGCAAGTTCTACCGGCCTTGCTCGCCTGGGTGGCCGCGGTCTGGATCTATTTCGGCACACACCAGGCCGATTTTCCGCTCTGGTTCGGCTTGGGTCTCGTCTGCCTTTATCTCTATCAGGGGGGAGTCGGCCAGGGATTGGTCGCGGTGTGGGGTGTCTTTGGCTCCTATATCGATAGTCTTCTATTGGCGAGCGCGATTCTCGCCTTCTTCCTATTTCCCAATGGGCAGTGGCAGCCGCCATGGGCTCGCTGGGCGTACCCGGCGTTGATCATTCCGCTTCTGATCGACCCAGCTCTGTCCCAGGATGCGCGCCGCATGCTCGCCGGTCCCGAGACAGTCATTGCAGGAGGGCGGATCCTGGGGATCTTTTCGATCATTTCCCTGTTCGGGTTTCTGATCGCGGCGCAAACGATTCGTTATCTGCGCCATTCCAGTCCTGTTGAGCGGCTGCAAACGAAGTGGGTGTTGCTGGGCGGCGTCCTCTGGTCGATTCCAGCCGTCGTGGCGATCGCGATGGTGTTGGCCGGTTTAGCCGGACGGTTCGTGGGCTCGCTCCTGGCAGTGACAGCCTTCGGTTCTTATCTGATACCGGTTGCCTGTGCGGTGGCGATAACGAAGTATCGGTTGTACGACCTCGGGAGGATCGTCTCGCGCACAGTCACTTACTCCGTGGTCGCCGGCTCGGTCGGTCTGCTCTTCGTGGCCGGGGTCGGCCTGATGCGTCTCGTCTTCCCGCTCTCGGGTTCGTTCGGTGTAGCCGCTTCGACTCTCGCCGCCGTCGCCGTGATCTCTCCCTTACACCGCCGGGTGCGTCTTGCGGTCGACCGCCGTTTCAATCGGGCGCGCTATGACGCTCAGATTGAATCCGTCGCCTTTAGCAACCGGCTCCAATCGGCGCTGAACTTCGACGAACTGGTCGCCGACATAGTCGAAGTCTTAAGAAAAACCGTTCAGCCTGCCAGCACGACTATTTGGACGAGCTCCCGCCGCCCGAGCATCTCAGATATGCCTCACCCCGCGGCGAAAGGCGATAGCCCACTCGCAGGCTGAGGGTGAGCCCCATGTTCTTGAGCTTGCGGACGTCTGTCTTGAACGGCTGAATTTCCCGGCCGAACCAGCCTGCCAGATCGGGAGCACGCCTGCCCGGATGTTCGGCGATCGTTTGCAACACATGGCGCGTCCACGGGCCATGCGAGGATGCGCGGTCGAGCCGGTCTAGCTGCCGAGAGATTTGAGCAACTTCCTCCGGAGTTAGTCGATCGCTTTCGGCGAGCAAGGTTCTCGGATCTGGCTCGTTGACGACATGAAACCGCACTCGATAAAGGGGAAGGCCTTCGCGCTGGGGGAAATCGGCCAAGAGCGAAGCGGCGTCGGGGTGCCCGGCCGCCTGCGCCTCGTCGTCATCGACGTCGCTCTCCTCGATGGTGCCGACCTCGTCGATCTCGATGATCCCAGCCACCGTCCGGTAGCGACGCCCGGCGATCACCTGCTGGGACTTCCAGCGGCGAAAAGCCATCGTCACCTGGCCGTCGGCGATCGGTTGCCAGTACCTCTTGAGAAACCTCATCACCCGGTTTTTATCAGCTGGACCTATGTCGGCCGGCCTGTCTAAGCGCGGACAACCCCCATGCCCCGTAGAAGTCAGTCGCCATAGAGCAGGTCAGCCATGAGATATGCCGACTTGATCCCGAGGTCGGCGTAGCAATTGTTCATCAGCACAGAGACCGACTCCGCTTGATCGGCCAGCTCTCGCACCCGTGGCACCCATTCATTGAGTTCCTTCCGCGAGTAGTCATAGCGGAATCGCTCGGCGGCTGTGATTCCTTTCTTCTCCCAGTTCGCCTCGTTACGGCCGTGAAAGCGGATTTCGGCGACCCGGGCAGTCGCGGCCGTCACCGGCGGAACCGAGCTCTTGAAACCCTGCGGTTCATCGACGCACACATAGGCCAGGTTGTGGCGCCCGAGGAAATCGAGGGTGTCCTGGCGGTTCTCTTCATCGAGCCAGCGACCGTTGCGGAACTCGACCGCGAGTTGAAAGTCCGCGAGGTGCTCGGCGACCCATTTCAAGTAACCGAAGCTGCCGCGAGTGGGATAGACGAAGGGAGGCATCTGGAAGAGCACCACCCCAAGCTTCCCGGCAGAGTGCAACGGCATCAGGGCATCGCGAAAACGCTTAACGGCCTCTGTTTGGAGCGGGCGAGGCAGATCGCGCATGTAGATGTTGCGCTTCTCCGCCAGTTCAGCCGGGACCTCGGAGCGGAAGTCCTTCCATAGTGCCGAGGACGGGGTCGGGTGCTGGGTCAGAAGCCGGAAGGCTTTGATATCGAAGGTGAAGTTGGGGGGAGTCCGCTCCACCCACAGTCCAGCCGTCTTCTCAACCGGCGGGGCGTAATAGGTTGAGTCCACCTCGACGATCGGGAAGTTCTCGGCGTAGAAGCCGAGCCGTTCCTCGGCCGTCATCTTCTCGCTCGGGTAAAACGCATCAGTTTTGGTCAGGGTTGGATCCGTCCAGGAGCACGTCCCGATCTTGATGTTGCTCGACGCAAGGTTGGCCAGCGCCTTCTTCATGCCTCCGCCATCTTCGCTTCGTCCCGATCACCCACGATCAGCGATCGGGTCAGCCGTCCCGAAAGCTGGCCCACATAGGCGACGAGGTCTTCTGGTTCGTGAATCAAGAAGTCGACTCCTAGCCCTGTGATCTGGAAGGCGAGCCATTCCAGATGATCGCCGTCAAGACGAATCAGACAACGGTCTGCGTCGATCGCCTCGACAGTTGCATCTCGTAACTGTTTGGCGACCTCGCTCGCCGGAGCATCGATGGTGGCCGATACCCGATATCGGGTCGGGATCGACCGCAAAGACTCGCTGATGTAGCTAGCCGCGTCCCCGCCGGGGATGGGTCGAGGCTTGAATTCGAACTTGGTGGCGCGGGGTGTCTTGATGCGATCGAGTCGAAACGTGCGCCAATCCTCCCGTTCGCGATCGTAGGCAACGAGGTACCAGCGTTGGCGAAGGGAGACGAGCTGATGCGGCTCGACGTGGCGTTCGGTGTCCTCGCCCTGCCGGCTCCGGTACTCGAAACGCAGCCGCTCATGGTCGCGGCAGGCCTGGGCAACTGTGGTCAGGACCTCCGCATCGACTTTCACCCAGGCGCGAATCATTGGCACCACGGCTGACTGGAGCATGTTTATCCTGCGTCGGATTCGCGGGGGGAGCACGTTCTCCAACTTGGAGAGCGCTCGCAGAGAGGTTTCCTCAATACCGGTAATGGTTCCTCCGGCAGCCGTCAACAGACCCATGGCGATGGCAACGGCTTCGTCGTCGTCGAGGAGGAGCGGAGGGATGTCGCTCCCGGCCTTCAACTGATAACCGCCGGACGGCCCGGGGGTGGCGGCCACGGGATAGCCCAGCTCGCGGAGGCGATCTATGTCCCGACGGAGAGTCCTTTCGGAAACCTCGAGACGGTCGAGGAGCTCATGACCGGACCACGTCCGCCTGGTCTGGAGAAGTGAGAGCAGCCGCAGCAACCGGGCGGTGGTATCAGCCATTGGTGGCAATAATTCTATATATTCCGGTCAGAAACTGTCATGAATCGCAGATAGCCTGGGTCCAGTCGATTTGACAGCTCGACAGTCTATGCGACATCATGGTGATGTCGCATAGCTGTCATGGTTATCGGCAGGAAGGAGAGCTGATGAATGAAGTCATAAGGGCCGAAGGGCTCGTCAAGCATTACAAGGAGGTCAAGGCGCTCGACGGTTTAGATCTGGTAGTCCCGGAGGGAAACGTTCTCGGATTGCTCGGTCCCAACGGGGCTGGGAAGACCACGGCGGTGAGGATTCTTACGACCCTTCTAGAGGCAGATGCCGGCAGGGCCACCGTGGCGGGACTCGATGTCGCCAGTCAGCCCAACGAGGTTCGCGCCCGGATCGGGCTATCGGGTCAATACGCGGCGGTCGACGAACACTTGACCGGGTTTGAGAATCTCGACCTGTTTGGAAGGCTCTATCGCCTAGGACGAACAAAAGCCCGATCCCGAGCTCGGGAGTTGCTTGAGCGGTTCGATCTCAATGAGGCCGCCGATCGTCCTGTCAAGACGTATTCGGGAGGAATGCGCCGTCGTCTCGACCTGGCCGGGGCACTAGTCGCAGATCCAAAGGTGCTGTTCCTCGACGAGCCCACCACCGGTCTCGACCCCCGGGGCCGAGCCGAGATGTGGGAAGTAATCCGGGAAATGGTGGATTCCGGCACGACCTTGCTGCTCACGACTCAGTACCTGGAGGAGGCTGACCGCCTGGCAGATGAGATCGTCGTCATCGACCACGGCAGAGCCATAGCCCAAGGAACGGCCGACGAGCTCAAGAGCCAAATTGGCGGCGAGCGAGTCGAGTTGGTGATCGAGTCGCATGCCAACCTGGGCCGAGCGCGGGAAACTGTCAATACCTTCTCCACCGGAGAAGTGGTCGTGGACGAGCAGAGCCGCACTCTCACCGCCCCGGTGACGGGTGGGAGCGGAGTGTTGGTCGACGTGCTCCGGCAGCTCGATTCGAACTCAGTCAAAGTGCTCGAGTTCGCTCTGCGCCGGCCGACGCTCGACGACGTTTTCCTGACCCTTACGGGTCACGGTGCAGAGAACGGGGACGGCTCTGTCAAAGGACCAATGAAAGTGAGTGCCTGATGAGTCAACTGATGTGGTTAGCCGCCGACGGCTACAACGTCACCCGGCGCAACTTGATCAAGATCAAGCGCATGCCGGAGCTGATGGTGTGGGTCTTGATGTCTCCGATCATGTTCGTGTTGTTGTTCTCGTATGTCTTTGGTGGGTCCATCGATGTTCCCGGGGGTAACTATCGCGAGTTCCTCATTGCCGGCATCTTCGCCCAGACTGTCGTGTTCGGTGCCACCTACACCGGGGCGAGCCTGGCCGAGGACATGCAGAAAGGAATCATCGACCGTTTCCGGTCGCTGCCGATGACTAGGTCGGCCGTGCTGGTGGGACGGACGGCGAGTGACATCGTTTACAACGTGTTGTCGATCGGAATCATGTCCCTCACCGGTCTCCTGGTTGGCTGGCAAATTCGAACCTCGCTATGGGAAGCGTTGGCAGGATTCGGCCTTCTGCTCCTTTTCTCCTACGCGTTCTCGTGGGTGATGGCATCGGTGGGTCTGGCGGTGCCGAGTCCAGAAGTAGTGAACAACGCTTCCTTCATGGTGATCATGCCGCTGACCTTCATCTCCAATGCCTTCGTCCCCTCCGACAATCTGCCGACCCCGCTCCGGATCTTTGCGGAGTGGAATCCGGTGTCGGCGGTGACCCAGGCGGCGCGAGAGCTGTTCGGGAATACGAACTCGCTGGCTCCTGTCTCCGAGGCTTGGTCTATGCAGAACCCGGTTCTCTACACCCTGATCTGGGTGGTAGTGATCCTGGCGATCTTTGTGCCTTTCTCGGTGGCGCTCTACAAACGAGCCGCACGCAAGTAGGCAATCCCTCTGTGAAGGTTTACGCGGCCCCCGGCCGCGTAAACCTTCACACCTAGTGGGGCAGCCCGGTTCTGTGAAGGTCCTCGCGGCTGGGGCCCACGTAAACCTTCACACCTAGTGGGGCAACCCCCTTCCACCCGCTCAGCAAAGTCGCCCCCAAGTCGATTGCTCTTCGGGCTCCGCAGTCCCATTTCTGTCACGTACTGCTGCCGTCACAGCGCGCATTCCTTTCGAAGACTCAGTCGATCACTACTGGGATTGAGAAGCAGATAGTGGTGCCGCCTTCTTCGCGGCTCCGAGCCGAGATCACACCGCCATGAGCTCTGACGAGATCACGGGCGATCGACAGGCCGAGTCCGGTGCCTCTCGAGTCAGAACCCTTGACGAACCTTTCGAAAACGTGAGGAAGCAATTCAGGAGGGATGCCGCGACCTTGGTCAGTAACCGTCATCTCGTGACCGGCCTCGATTGGTCGGTTGCCAACTATTACCACATCGCCGGGTTGTGAATGACGGATGGCATTGCTGAGCAGGTTGGCCACGACTTCGCGCAGCCGGACCGGGTCGGCCTGGACGCTGCCTGGAGCGCTGTCAATCACGATCTTGACCCTCGCTCGATCGGCCACACCCGCATAGGACGAGGCCGCGTCCTCGAGCAGCCCCCGGAGATCGACCTCCTCCTTTTCCAGTTTGAGCTCCCCGGCTTCGGAGAGCGACAGCGTGCGAAGATCATCCAGCAGATGAGACATCACTCCGATCTCCTCGAGCAGCCGATTTAACTGATCGGGTTCAGGGGGATGAACGCCATCGATCAGGGCTTCGATCTCGCCCTGCAAAACAGTCAGTGGAGTCCGCAACTCATGCCCGAGGTCGGCAAGCAGTTGTCGGCGTTGCTCGGAGGCTGACTCCAGGCGCCGTGCCATCTCGTTGAACGAAGCGATGACTTCCCGCAACGGTCCACCCTCGACGTTCGTGACCCGAACGCCGTAGTCACCCTCGGCCAGTCGTGCCGAAGCATTGACCAGGCTTCGAACCGGAAACCACCGTGGTCGAAATCTTCTCCGGCCGAGAAGGAAGAAGAGAAACACGAACAAAAGCGGAAACCACGGGAACCAGTGAAAGTCTCTTTCCCGGCTTGACACCGCAAAAGAGATGCAAGTGCCGAAGAGGAGAAGCGGCGGTATCCACAACCACCACCGGAACTGCGGGCCGGACTGACGGGGAGGCCATCTTTCTCCTTCCGGCCACCACTCCGGCGGGCGGCTAGGCATCGGCCAGCTTGTAGCCCACGCCATGAACCGTAAGCAGGTACCGCGGCCTGCGCGGATCAGGTTCGAGTTTGCGACGGAGGTTCTTGACGTGCGCATCGATTGCCCGTTCGTAGGAAGGGAATGAGACACCCCGGATCGTTTCGAGCATCTGCCCGCGTGTGAACACTCTCCCGGGCTGACGTCCGAGTGCAGCCAGCAAGTCGAACTCAGTCGAGGTGAGCTCAAGCACCTCTTTCCCTCGGCGAACCTCATGGCGCGGAACGTCGATGGTGAGCTCGCCGACGACGAGCACCTCCGGACCCGATCCGGCAGCATCAGTGCGACGCAGTACCGCTCTGACCCGAGCCACGAGCTCCTTCGGGCTGAATGGCTTGACCACGTAGTCGTCGGCGCCCAATTCCAGCCCGACTATGCGGTCCGCCTCCTCGGTTCGGGCAGTGATCACCACCACCGGCACTTGCGAGAAGGAACGAAGCGATCGGATGACGTCGAGTCCGTCCATTCCGGGGAGGCCAAGATCTAGAACGATCAAGTCCGGCTTCGTCTGGCGGGCGGCGGCCAGAGCACCCGGTCCGTCGGAGGCAGTGACGACGACGAAACCCGCCTGCTCCAGGTAGTCCCGGACCAGGCGGGTGATCTTTAGTTCGTCGTCAACCACCAAGACTGTGCGCATCACTCTCGATTATCGACCGGCTCACGCAGGTGGCGCTTGACCTTCGTCTTTGTGGGCCCGATCGTGCATGTCTCGGAATCGTCCTTCGATGTACTCATGACGCGGTCCCCAATCGCCACCACCCCACGGTCCCCGGCGCCGGAAGGCCGAGAAGATGAGAAAGAAGAAGAGGAGCGGGAGGATCCAGAAGAAGGGGAAGAAGCCGAAGCCGCCATAACCCCACCCGGGTCCGCCGCGATGGCCCCATCCCCGATCCACCGTCGTCGACCCACCATCGTCGGCGCCGGCCGCGGCAGCCGTCAGGGCACCGGTTTCGTAGCCGTTCTGATAGGCAACATAGATGCCGACTCCTACGAGCACCACGATGAGGACCACCGCCAGTATTCGTGCTGTCCTGTTCACAAGGTCTCCTTTCAGTCCTGTGCTAACGACCAAGATGACGGACGTTTGTGAAGGTCTCGTGAAGGCGATGCGGAGGTTTTGATGAGAACGTTGGTGATTCTGGCGGCGATCGTGTGTGGGATCGCGGTTGCTATTCAGGCTCAGTTCACTGGCACCATGCAACGCCAGATCGGAACCCTCGAGTCGACCTTCATCACCTATTTCTCGGGCGGCATCGCCATCGCCCTCATCACTCTCGCCTTACGAGGAGCAAACCTATCGGCGGCGAGGGGTCTTCCCTGGTACGTCTGGAGCGCGGGTCTTCTGGGCCTTGTCATCATCTTCACCCTCTCGCTGTCGGTCGGCCAGATTGGTCTGGTTCCGGCCCTCGTGATAATCACGGTCAGTCAGTTCGTCGTGGGAGCGATCATCGGTCACTTTGGTCTACTGGGGGCGACTGTAAACCCCATCGATCTGCCCAAGCTGGCCGGTATGGCGTTACTTGCCGCCGGGACCTATCTCGTTCTTCGCTGACTCACGATTGCGGTGCCGAGGCCTGGCTCGAGGCGATTCGACGCAGACGAATACCAAGCGTGACGATACATGCGAACCACCCGGCGATCGTTATCCGCTGGACTAACCCCGCCATCGCATGCAATGGCGCGCCATCAGGTCGCACCAGAACCGAGAAGACGACGGCCATTAGCAACAGTCCAGCTCCGGTCCAGAGCGCATATTTCGAAAGCCCTCGCCAGGCCGGGTCGCGGGCCAGGCGGCGCGAGATGACAATCAGCCCGATACCGAGGCTCAGAAAAAAGATGGTCCCATTGATTGTGTGCAGCCCTGTTGGGTCGTACCAGCCACCCCCGGGGGCGTCTCGAAGGGGGAACACCGCGGAGAGGATTAGCCCAATCCCGCTCCAAAGGAGAATGGCGGGTCCCGCTACCCCAGCTTTAGCCGGCCGGACCGCACGATGGAGCCCCAACGCAAATGCGATGATCAACACTCCAAAGACCACAAAGTTGACCTGCTGGATCCAGCCGCTGGGCCCCGCCTCTAGAGCACTAACGGGTTCGGCGATTGAGTTGAACTCTCCTCGGCGGAAGAATTCCTGGGCGAGGAACCCGACTGTGAATAGGGGTGGGCCGACTATCCCGGCGAGGGCCGGCCAGAACAACCCGGTGTTCGTCGGCGCGAATGGCCAGCGCGAAACGGACGCCGGAGCTGCTTGCTTCATGATCGCCTCCTTGTAACGGCACCCCGGGAACGGGTGCCCGTGTCAAGGAATCTGCGCCTGGCCGGCCGATCCCGCAATAGGGAATTCTCGCCATGCGACAATCCCGAACTCCATCGCGAACACCGCGGCCGCAGCTCGGGTGGATACGCCCATCTTGGCGTAAGAGTTTCTTACGTGATGGTCGGCGGTTTTTGGTGAGATGCCGAGCGCTCGCGCAATCTGTTTGGTTTGGTATCCGCGGGCGAGCAAAGCGACCACTTCGACTTCGCGTTCGGAAAGTCCGGCCGGCCTGGTGATTGGTTGTGAGGAGTGGCCGGCCGCTTCCAACACCGCCGCGACGCTTCGCGGATCCAAACCACCAGATCCGGTCTCACCGGACAGCAAGCCGGCGGCCTGTTCCGGAGGCAGAGCATCCCTGTGGGGCCGAGGCTGGGTCATGGCCTGGTAGCGATCGGCAGCTGCCACCAAGCGCCCGGCCGCAGTCATGGCCGCGGCGGTCGATCGACGATGGTATCCAGTGCCGTCGAGCCGTTCGTGATGGAAGGTGGCGGCTGGGATCAAGGCGGCGAGGAAGGGGGAGGGGGAGAGAACCCGCTCGGTGTGGTAAGCGTGGAGCCTGACCTGCTCCCATTCGTCGATGCTCAAGGCTCCCGGCTTCTGCCAAATTCCAGCCGAAACCGCTACTCGTCCCAGGTCGTGCACCATGGCTGCACGGTGAACCTCGGTAACCGTTGCCGGCGGGAAGCCAGATAGTTTGGCGGCGTGGGCCGCGAGGTCAGCCACACCCGACGAGTGGGCTACAAGAAAAGGCGTGAGGAGGTCGGCGAAATGACCCATAGCGCCCAGTGCCCGGTCGATCGCTTCGTTCTCCAGTACTAGCCAAGGTTTGGGTTCTGCGGCGAGTGTGTCGGCCCATGCCGCCCGTTCGCCCATCGGCTCAAGGAGAGATTCGGCCTCGCGGGCCAGAAGACCGGCGATCTCGGGATCGAAGGCGTGTCCGGCTCGCTCGTCGATGACTTGAGCGGCAAAAGGGATACCCCCGATAAGCTGCTGGAAGGCCGCGTCGCGCGCAACATGTGCGATGCGGAGCGGTAAAGGGATCTCTTCGCCTCTGATTCGCCCTGGTTCGGCCTTGCCATCCCAGCGTTCGGTGAGGTGGGCGAACATGTCTGGCACTGCCGGCGGCACTCCGAGCCGCTCGCTCAGCATCTGGGCAACCTCGCACAAAGCGGCGATGTGATTGCGGTGCCCTCGCAATGCGTTCGGTAGCCGGGTAGCTGCCTTGAGGGCGCGAATTGAGGCGGGCGCGCCCGGGTCGGCCAGGGCCCTCATCATGCCCGCCACGGTCTCGCGTTGCGATCCGAACATCACGGGCTGGAAATGGGCCACCAAATTCCCGTGCGGGAACTTTGCCGCAACGATATCGGCATCCACGGTGCAGCCGATGTAGAGGAGAAGGCAGACGAAGTAGGCGTGGGAGGCAGTCTCCGAATCCACCCCGAGGCGGTCGCACAGGCGCATAGCCACCAAAGCGCTGTGCAGGCCGTGCTCTAGAGGAAACCCCATGCCGAGATCGGTCGCCAGCGAGAGCGCACCCATCAGTTCAGCAGCGCGTACCCGATTCCCGCCCTGGCGCTCATCGGCCATCCACGGGACGGTACACCCATGTCTGTCGCATCTGTCGGGGCTCGGAAAGCTCGTCGGCCTGGCGCTCCTTGGGGGTGGAACGTTTCTTGTGCTGCGCTGAATCAGGTCAAGGGAGCAAAGGCAAATGGCACGGTGAAGCGCAGGCACCAGATCAAGACCCCGCCATGGACTTTCGGATCGAATCAGGGGGCAGCTCGTAGTTCTGTCCGCCGATATTGCCCTTCAACTTGCCGAGATCGATGTAGCCAGCCGGTGATCCGCTTTGTAGGTGCTGCCCTCGATAACCCAGACGTAAAGATCAGGTCCGTTCTGGATGTCGGTGTCGTCCACGAAGCGAAGTACGAACCTGCCGTTCTCCTCGTAGGTCGTGGCGGTGCCGGCGGCCCGATGGTCGATGCCGGTGAACTGGCCGGCGGCGAGGGTCGTCGGACTCGCGCTGGTGGCAGGCGACCTGGTTGTTTCAAGAGCGGTCGAAGACGGGTCCATGCTTGTGGGCGAGCTCGACGGTGCCGAAGTGGTAGCAAAGGCCTCAGGCAGAGATTCGTCTACTGGATCCTCGGCGAACAACTTGTCAGGCCGGAAGAGCAAGAACCCGGCGACGAAGACCATCAAAAGAGCGAAGACGCTTCAAGTTCATCTGCAACCGTTCCCTCCGGCTTTTGGTTCCCGGGTCGGCACTAGGTTGGGCCGCCGCCGATCCCAGGAGCCAGAGATGAGCAGTGCGCTTGAGAATTTGCTGCAGGAGGACCGCTCGTTTCCTCCCGATCCCGGCTTCGCCCAAGCCGCCAACGCCCAGCCCGGGATCCACGAGGAGGCCGAGCAGGACTGGAGGAAGTACTGGCTCGACCAGGCCATCAGCCGTCTCAGCTGGTTCAAGCCTCCCCAGCAAGTGGTCGACGAATCGAGCCCGCCCTTCTACAGATGGTTCACCGACGGTGAGATCAATCTCTCCTACAACTGTCTTGACCGTCATCTCGAGTCATCGGCCGAGAAGGTGGCATATCACTGGATCGGCGAGCCGGGGGATACCCGCACGCTCACCTACCAGGACCTCCAGCGCGAGGTGTGCCGCTTCGCCAACGCCTTGCGGTCGATCGGTCTGCAGAAGGGCGATACCGCTGCTCTCTACATGGGCATGGTGCTGGAGCTGCCGGTGGCGATGCTCGCCTGCGCCCGCATCGGCGTGATCCATTCGGCGGTCTTCGGCGGTTTCTCGTCCGATGCTCTCGCCGACCGCATCAACGACGCCCAGTCGACGGTGGTGATCACCCAGGACTTCGCCTGGCGGGCCGGAAAAGAGGTGCCGCTTAAGGGGAACACCGACATCGCCGTCGCTCGTACTCCGTCGGTGAAGAAGGTGATCGTTCTTCGCCGCACCGGATCCGATGTCCCGATGACCGAAGGTCGCGATGTCTGGTGGGATGAGCTAGTCGCCGAACAATCTGCAGTTTGCGAGCCCGAGCGTTTGAACGCAGAGGATCCGCTCTACATCCTCTACACCTCGGGAACCACCGGTAAGCCCAAGGGGATCGTTCATACCCAGGGCGGTTATCTCACCCAGGTAGCGACCACCCATAGCCAGGTGTTCGATCTCAAGGCCGACGAAGACCTCTACTGGTGCGCGGCCGACATCGGCTGGGTCACCGGTCACAGCTACATCGTCTACGGTCCGCTCGCCAACCGCGCCACCTCTCTCATCTACGAGGGCGCCCCCAACTTCCCCGACTTCGACCGGCTGTGGCAGATCATCGATGAGTACAAGGTCACGATTCTGTACACCGCTCCCACCGCGATTCGCTCCTTCATGAAGTGGGGGGAGGAATATCCCGGCCGTCACGATCTCAGCTCCTTGCGCCTTCTGGGTTCAGTCGGCGAGCCGATCAACCCAGAAGCGTGGATGTGGTACCACCGGGTCATCGGTGGCGAAAGCTGCCCCATCGTCGACACCTGGTGGCAGACGGAAACCGGGGCGATCATGATCAGCCCCCTCCCCGGGATCACAATCACCAAACCGGGATCGGCGACGCGGCCCTTGCCGGGAATCTCGGCCGACGTGGTGGACGAGGAAGGGGGCTCAGTTCCCCTCGGAGGCGGTGGCTTTCTCGTGCTCGATCGGCCTTGGCCTGCGATGGCCCGCACGATCTACGGAGATCCTGATCGCTTCGTCGACACTTACTGGTCCCGTTTTCCCGGTCAGTACTTTCCGGGCGACGGCGCCAAGCGCGATGAGGATGGCTACTTCTGGTTGCTGGGGCGGGTCGACGACATCATGTTGGTTTCCGGTCACAACATCTCCACCACCGAGGTTGAGTCGGCATTGGTCTCCCACCCGGCCGTGGCGGAGGCGGCGGTGGTGGGGCGCAAGGACGAGCTCACCGGCCAGGCCATCGCCGCATTCGTGACCCTGCGGGGCAAGGTCGTGGGTGACGAGGCCCTTTTGAAGGAGTTGCGCGAACACGTCGGAACCACCATCGGCCCGATCGCCAAGCCGCGCTCGATCGTCTTTACCAACGACCTCCCCAAGACTCGTTCCGGCAAGATCATGCGCCGCCTCTTGCGCGATATCTCCGAGAATCGCCAACTCGGCGACGTGACCACTCTCGCCAACGAAACGGTCGTGGAAGAGATCGCGGCGATGGCGGCCAGCCGGCCCCAAGAGGACTGAGTTGGCACGCGTCGAGTGACGAGGGGCAAGTTGATCTGGCAGGCGATCATCGTGATCGCAGCTCTGGTCTTCACGGTGTGGGCTATGTATCGGCCAGGAGGAATCGTCGAGCGGGTATCTGTGCCACCTTCCACCACGAGTGGTTGAGGTCCGTCGCGCCGTAGCCGCAGACCTGCCCGAGATCCATCGGATCTGGTGGGCGACGGGATCTTCCCCCAGGAAGCAGAACCCCTGGTTTGCCCATGTCCTCAGCACTGGGGTCATGGTGGTGGCGACAGAGGACGACGAGGTACTGGGTTTTGCCGGGCACCGGATGGTCTGGCGGACGAACGTCGTTTCCGACTGCTTTGTCGATCCAGCTCGTCAAGGCCTGGGCATTGGAACCAAGATGCTTCCCCTATCTTCTGCCCGACGACGGACCGGTGATGACCCTGGCCCCCGACGACCCCAAGGCGCACTCGCTCTACTCGAATTGGGGATGATGCCTGTGGTCGACTGCCCCTATTTGCAAGCCAAGGCCATTGGCAGCGGGGACTTGGTCGAAATTCGCTCGTTTCCGATTGCACCCTCCGATCTTCCCCACCTCCAGGACAACCTCGGTTGCCGATTTGTCACGGCCGGAGAGAGCCTTCACCCGGAAATCGATCGAGTCATCCTTGATCGGCGCCGGCGATGATGCGGTGGCCGTCTTCGAGCAAATGCTTGCGTCGGTCGGGAGCGACACCGTCGAGATCCAGATGAGCGAGTCTCATTTCGCTTTCGGCTCCTTCGATTGCGATGAGACCTTCCGGGACACGTTGATGGCGACGCCCCGACGCCCAGATCCCCGATCCGCGCCGAGTCACCTACAACGGTGACCTCTTGGCGGTTGGTTACTGACTTGCCAGCAAAGGTTCATCGGCTCGACCTCCGGGAAGCCCGCCGGATCGCGGTTCGCGCCCAACTTCTCGATGGAGAGCGTCCAACAGATCTTCTGGCCGTCGTCAAACGCCTGACATTTCTTCAACTCGATCCAACCGCGGTGGTGGCGCATAGCGCCGATCTCGTGTCCTTCGGCCGCCTGGGTTTCTCTTATCGACCCGAGGACTTGCTCATCGCGATGGAGCAACGCAGCATTTTCGAGCATCGATTCATGGAGCCAAATGCTCCTGCTGTGGCGCTGGTGCGGCCGATGGCCGATCTCGGGCTGTTCGTGGCGCAGATGAGAACACTGCCGAGGTATGCCGACACTCGGGCGTGACGACACCTTTCGCCGTGACGTGCTCGACCTCGTGGGCGGGTCCGGTCCGCTTCTCTCGCGGGACATACCGGACACGTATGCCGTGCCTTGGACGTCAACAGGATGGACCAACAGTCGCAACGTGACGCAGATGCTCGAGATCCTCCTCATACGTGGCGAGGTAGCTATCGCCGGGCGTCGGGGAAAGCAACGGCTCTGGGATCTCGCCGAGCGCGTTTACCCGCCCGACGTGAAGGTGGTGCCACTGCAGGAAGCGATAGAGGTTCGGGCGTTCCGAATCCTGCAGTCACTCGGCATCGCCCGTCCGAAGGTCGTCGGCGACGTTGGCGAGCCGGCCACAGTCGAGGGCACTGTGGGCGATTGGCGAGTTGACCCCGCTGCCATCTGGCAGCCGTTCGCCGGCCGCACCGTCATCCTTTCGCCATTCGACCGGCTGATTCATGATCGCGAGCGAACCTGGGACCTTTTCGAGTTCGAATACCTGCTCGAGATGTACAAACCGGCTGCCAAACGCCGTTGGGGATATTTCGCGTTGCCCATCCTTCATCACGACCGGCTGCTCGGAAAGCTCGACGCTTCGGCGGACCGGACAGCCGGGACTTTTCGAGTGCACGCCATACATCAGGACGTACCCTTTACCAAGGCCATGTCGAAGTCGGTGCACACGGAGATCGAGGCATTGGCTTCCTGGCTCGGGTTGGATGTCTCCGGTATCTAGGTCTATATGCCCTCTCCAAGATTGACCTCAGACGGCGATGTCACATATGCGGCGGCAATCAAAGCTTCCCATCTTCGCTTCCTGCCCGAATTGAAGATCGCCGAGCTTTTGGCCGACGCTTCCCCACTCCATGTCCCCGCCGGTTCCACCCTCCACCGCGAGGGCGCAACATCGGCACATGTGGAGATCGTCGTCTCGGGTCTGATCAGGGTCTTAGTCCAGTCGACAGACGGTCGCACGATGACAATCAGGTACTGCCGACCCGGAGCCCTTATCGGTGTGGTATCCCTTTTTGCTCCCTCGTTCTCGCTCCCGGCGACAATCCAAGCCGTCATCGATACCGAGCTCCTGGTCATGCGCGCATCCGTGGTGAAAAGGATCGCTGAGCGCGACGTTCTGGTCGCGACCGCCCTGCTACAGGAGCTGAGTGAACGGGTCCTCTCCTTTATCCGTGAGATTCCGGGGAGCGCTTTCGCCACCGTCCGCCAGCGCGTGGCCCGTCATCTGCTCGATCTCGCCTCCGAGGGCCAGGAAGGATCCAGGCTTGTAGTCGGTGTTGGTCAGCAGGATCTCGCCGACGCCGTCGGCACGGTCCGCGAGGTGGTGGTGCGAGCACTGAGAGAGCTTCGGCAGGAAGGCGTGATTTCAACCGGCCGTCACGGAATCTCGATACTCGACGCTGATCGGCTGGCGGCGATCTCGCACGGAGAAACCGGAACCCAGGTTCCAATTCACCGGAGTAAAGGTCGCTGACAGCCAGAGCTTTGGCGACGAAACTCATGTCATGACCAGGCCCGAAACCATCAGCCCGCATGAGCCGACTGCGGGACCGCTCCTTCTGGAGGAGCTACAACTCGCCTTCCGCAACCGGGGGATGCCGCTCGAAGCGATGCAGTACGACCTCACCCCTACCGGGCTCCACTACTTGGTGGCCCACTGGGATGTTCCCCGCATCGATCCGGAGAGTTGGCAATTGACCATCCGGGGGCAAGTTCACCGGCGACTGAAGTTCTCTCTGGACGACATTCACGCTTTTCCCCGAACAACGATCGCGGTCACGCTCGAGTGCGCTGGCAACGGGCGCGGGTGGCTGACTCCACGTCCCGTCAGCCTCCCGTGGCTGGGTGAAGCGATCGGCACGGCCGAGTGGACGGGGACACCCTTGGCGCCGATTCTGGAACAAGCCGAAATTCATCCTGACTCGGTCGAAGCTGTTTTTTGGGGTGCTGATCGCGGCGTCCAGGGCGACGAGGAACAGACCTACGCCAGAAGTCTGTCTCTTGCCGACGTGCTCCGTCCCGAGGTCATGTTCGCCTACGAGATGAACGGGCGGCCACTTGAACCACAGCACGGCTTTCCGCTTCGCCTCCTCGTCCCCGGGTGGTAGGCATGACGAGCGTCAAGTGGCTGTCCGCCATCGAAGTCGTGACAACGCCTTTCGCGGGCTTTCAGCAATCGGCTGCTTATCGTTACCAGCAGACAGCTGACGATCCCGGCGACCCCGTTCAGCGAATGCGGGTCCGTGCTCTGATGGTTCCGCCCGGGATACCGGATTTCTTTTCCCGCCATCGATTCGTCGAGCCCGGGCGGGTAGAAATCACCGGCCGGGCATGGTCGGGTCGAGGTCCGATTGCCAGGGTCGAGGTAGCCGTGGACGGCCATTGGTCGGAGGCGGCGCTGGCCGATGCGTTAGGCGAGTTTGCCTGGCAAAGCTGGTCATTTCGGTGGAAGGCAGAGCTGGGCGAGCATGAACTTGCTTGCCGCGCTACAGACGCCGTCGGAGATGCGCAGCCGCTCGAAGCCCCCTGGAACTACCAGGGTATGGGTAACAACGTTGTGCAGCGGATCGTCGTTACCGTTCGGGAAAGAAGACCACTAGCTTCGTCAGTATGAACTCCGAGGTTTTTGTGGTGTCGGCGAGGCGATCGGCGATCGGACGCTTCGGGGGCGCTTTCAAGGACTTGACACCCCCGGCGCTGGCGGCTCCGGTGATGAATGCGGCGTTGGAAAGTGCCGGAGTTACGGGCGATCAGCTCGATCTGGTCGTCATGGGCAACGTCCTTCGCGGCGGCCATGGCCAGCTCCTCCCGCGGCAGGCGGCGTTCCTGGCCGGGATTCCCAAGCACATCGATGCGCTGGCGGTCGACATGGTGTGCTCCTCCGGTATGGCGGCCGTGATGACTGCCGCCTCCCAGATCAAGGCCGGCGAAGTCGACCTGATTCTCGCCGGGGGGATGGAGTCGATGTCGGGGGCGGGTTTTGCTCTCGACGCCAAGGCTCGTTGGGGTTTGAAGTATGCGCCGGCGGGGGCCCGCATCACGGACCTCATGGCCCGCGACGGTCTTACCGATCCTGTGTCGGGGGAGGCGATGGGGGAGCAAACCGAACAGCTCATCGCCGAGGAGGGCGTGACTCGCTCTGAGCTCGACCTGGTGGCGGCCGCCTCCCATCAGCGAGCGGCTGCGGCCAGCGACAGCGGGGCTTTCGGCGACGAGATCGTGGAGGTGGACGGCTTTCGGACGGATGAGGGGGTGAGGCGAGAGACCACGGTCGAGGGCTTGGGCTTGTTGCGGCCCGCCTTTCGCCCGGACGGGATCCTCACCGCCGGCAACTCGAGCCAGATCTCTGACGGGGCGGCGGCGCTGGTGCTGGCTTCTTCTCGGGGGGTGAACGAGTACGGGCTCAAGCCCATCGCCAAGGTCACGGGTTCGGCTTGGGCGGCGGGTGAGCCCTACCGATTCCCGGAGGCGCCGATCCCGGCGGTCGAGAAGTTGTTGAAGCGAGAAGGGAAGTCGATCACCGACTTCGACCTATTCGAGAACAACGAGGCCTTCGCCCTCAACAGCGTGCTGTTCAGCCGCCGACTGGGGGTCGACTCGGAGAAGCTCAACCCGAACGGGGGAGCGATCGCCCTGGGGCATCCGATTGGCTGTTCTGGTGCCCGCATCCTCGTCACTCTTATCCACGCTCTAAGAAATCGCGGTGGCCAGAGCGGCCTCGCCGCCATCTGCCATGGGACAGGAGGCGGGACAGTCACCTCGGTTGAGCTCGTTTAGCTCGTTCTCTGGGCTGTAGACGTTGTTGGACAACGTCTACAACCCTGGGTTCGCATTTAATCGAAGAGGCGGGGGCGGAACAAGCGGTCGTGGGCGGTGATGGCGTAACGGTCGGTCATTCCGGCCACAAAGTCGATGGCCGCCGTAACCGGGTCGGCTTCGGGGACCGTCGTCGAGGGGGGAACCTCATCGGGATGGTGGGAGAAGTAGTCGACCAGGTTGCGTATGACCCCGATCGCCCTCTCCTTCTGAAACTCGGCTTCGGGTCGGAGGTAGACCTTCTCGAACATGAAGCCCCGCAACTTGTGCATGGTCTCGAGCGTCTCGGGGTCCATCTTCACCTCACCGGCCTCGAGAGTGTGATCGACGACGGCCCGGATCATGTGGTTGATCCACTCTCGGCTGGTGTCACCGAAGTGGGCGACCACAGGAGACGGCAAATCGTGGAGGCCGATCAGACCGGCTCTGATCGCGTCGGCGAAGTCGTGGGTCAGATAGGCGATGCGATCGGCAAACCGACACAACATCCCCTCTGGAGTCGAGGGCGGTGGATTGATTCTCCAGGAGTGAGATCGAATCCCATCGATTACCTCCCACGAG
The DNA here is from genome assembly GCA_050741915.1 of Acidimicrobiia bacterium. Classification (GTDB taxonomy): domain Bacteria; phylum Actinomycetota; class Acidimicrobiia; order Spongiisociales; family ZC4RG35; genus JACCTH01. The sequence goes on along the minus strand of JBOGEX010000111.1, from coordinate 14,000 downwards.
AGGTTTTGCGGCTCGAGAATCGACAACACCCGAACCGAGTGGGCGGAGTGAAGCCATTCGTCCTCGGCGTAGGGAGTAAGGGCCTCCTCGCCGGTGTGGCCAAAAGGCGAATGACCGACGTCGTGACCGAGACAGATGGCCTCCGTCAGGGCGTCGTTGAGACCGAGGCTGGCGGCCATCGACCTCCCTATCTGGGTCACCTGCAAGGTGTGCGTCAACCGAGTGACAAAGTGATCGCCTTCGGGATTGATGAAGACCTGGGTTTTGTGTTTGAGCCGGCGGAAGGCCTTGGTATGGATGATTCGGTCTCGGTCGCGCTCGAACGCCGTCCGGTACTCGTCGGGCGCCTCTGCTTCAGCTCGTCCTTTGCTCTCGACCGAGTGGGTGGCGGCCGGGGCGAGCGAATCTTCCGCCTGCTCCCGTATTTCCCGGGTTCGGCGCAGAAACTCAGACATAACGCGCCCGGATGCGAGAGCTGAGCCAGTCCATCGCCGCCACCACGATGGCGATGGCAAGTATCTGGGCGGCGGCGGCGCGATAGTCGAGAAGGTTGATGTTCTGCTGGAGCAGGAAACCGATGCCGCCGCCACCGACGAAACCGATGATCGTGGACATGCGGACGTTGATGTCCCAGCGATACATCGTGAATGAGATATACGGCGGAATGATCTGGGGCACGACCGCATAGACCACGTTCTGGAGCCGGTTGGCGCCTGTCGCCCGCACCGCCTCCAGCGGTCCGGCGCTGATCGACTCCACCTGCTCGGAATAGAGCTTGGCCAGAGCGGCAATCGTGTGGAGGGCGAGGGCCAACGCCCCGGCGAAAGGACCGATCCCGACCCACACCACGAAGACGATCGCCATGATCAATGGTTCGATGGCTCGCAAGACGTTAAAGATGGTGCGGGTGATGTAATAGATCCCCAGCCCGAGGCGCACGGTCGGTCGCCCCCGGACCCGAAACGCCACCCAGAGCCCCAAGAGCGCCCCCACGATCAATGGGATCCTCAGCGTCCGGTTGAGATCGGTCCACTCGTAGAACCACGCAATCGCCTGGGCGATCAAGATCGCCCAGGTAGCTCCTGCCCCCATGGCGAGGGGAATCGCCAATGTGTTGAGGGCTTCGGCTGATAGACGCTTACGAAGGCCGTGACCGAACCGGTTGAAGACCATCACGAAAACTCCGCCTCCGAAGATCGCGGAAGCGACCACGAGCCCGAAGGAGATCAACTCGCCGGCCGTGCCGAGGAAAGCGCCGAGGAACCTGAAGACTCCGAGTCGAGGCTCGAGCCATGCCCCCAATTGTTGGAGAAGACTCGCCGCCAGATAAAGCCCGAGCATGACCAGCACGAAGACCAGGACCAGGAGCACGGCCCGCTGGGTGCGCTGGGCGGGGGAAGGCCGTTCGGTTTCCTCGGCTGGTATCGCCCGCCGAACGATGAATGCTCCCGCCGCCAGAGTGAGGAGCAGACCAGCTAACCCCAGCCACGGCTCATCACCGATTGCCCGCGCCGTCCGTCCGGCCAAGTTGGCGGCGAGGATGCCAGCGCCAACTCCTAGCGGCAAGGCGATCAGAATGAGAGCGACGTTGGCCACCGTGCTCTGAATGTCCTCCATCAGGTTGCGGGCCGCCAAGAAGGAAAGCGGAACCGCCAGCAACGTCGCAAAGGTCGTGGCGATCAGAGCCAGGAAGACGGTCTCGATGATCTTGTCGAGCGTGTCCCGAGCGGTCTGCGTCCAGCGCGGGCTGCCGACTGGTTCGGTACTCACCACCCGGATGGTCTGGGCGGACTCTGAGGGCCTATTGGGAAGGCGAACTTCTGTGGTGAAGTCACCCTCTTGATCAGTCCGGACCTGCGCTAGACGCAGTTCCACCTGCGAGTCGGGAATGAGAAAAACGCGGACCGCGGTGGTCGGCGCGAATCCGCGGCCGCTCACCTCGATCGTGGCGCGGGGGTCGGCACAAGGCGGGTCGAGGACGATCTGGCGATCGCCTTGGGCAGCCTGATCGGTTTCGCCAGTTGTGCAGGGAATCTGGATGGGGACGTCGGTGTTGGTGACGTCGAGATCCTGTTCGAGGATCTCGGGGCGGGCGAGGGCGCGGAGGATGCGGACCAGCCCCTCCCTCCGGGTTTCATCGCGGATCTGATCGAGGTTGACCTCGGTGACCCAGAACCCGTAGGCATAGATGACGAGGCCGAGGATCACGGCTGGCCAGAGCCAAGGCGGCCGCCTGCTGTCGGGGTTAGCCAACCCGTTCCGCCTCTTGCCCGTAGATCGCCTTGAACCGATCGTCGTCGATCGTCTTCGGCTCGCCGTCGAAGACCAGCTCGCCCCCGTTGAGGGCAATGGCGCGGTCGGCATAACGGTGGACCAGGTCGAGAAAGTGGAGGCTGCAAATGACAGTCACCTTGTCGTCGTTGTTGATCCGCTCGAGGTACTGCATGATCGAGTGGGCCAGGACCGGGTCGAGGCTGGCGACGGGCTCGTCGGCCAGGATCATCTCCGGGTCCTGCATCATGGCCCGGGCGATGCCGACTCTTTGTTGCTGGCCGCCGGAAAGCTCGTCGGCCCGGGCCTTGGCCTTTTCGGCCAGGCCGACTCGTTCGAGCTGGGCGACCGCCTTTCTCACGTCCTCTTTCGGGAAACGGTTGAGAATCGAAAGGGCCGGGTTCACGTACCCCAGCCGACCGGCGAGGACGTTGGTCAGCACTGTCGAGCGGTGGACCAGATTGAAATGCTGAAACACCATTCCGATCCGCCGGCGGACCTGGCGGAGATCCTCCTGGGGGGCGGCGGTGACGTCCTCACCGTTCCAGAAGATCTTGCCCGACGTCGGCTCCACCAACCGGTTGATACAGCGAAGGAGAGTCGACTTGCCCGAGCCGGAAAGTCCGATGATCGCCAGGAACTGTCCGTCGGGGACTTCGAAGGAGACCTCTTTCAGGGCGGCGGTTCCGTCGTCGTAGATCTTGGTCAGGTTCTGGACTCGAAGCATCGGCGGAAGGCCTGTTTACCGTTCTGGGCGGATTCTCCGCGCCAATGGGGCGGAGAATCTGCGCAGGTCAAGAATGCGGACCGACTTGCGCAGATTTTTGTGGCTCAGAGCCACAAAAATCCACGCAGAAGGTGGGTTAGAGGCTGTCGAGGTCGATTCCGACCAGCTCGACGATCGATCGCAACCCGTCGTATTCGGCGTCCTCGGCCGGGCTGATTCCGGTCCACCCGTAGTGGTCCTGGTTGCCGATCGAGTCCTCCCATTCCGGGGTCTGGGCGAAAGCCAGCAAGGCGTCCTCGATCTGGGTCCGCAGATCTGAGGGAAACTCGGGGCCGAACGAGAGGGTGTCGTTGGGGATGCCCTGGGTGATCGAGAGAATCTTCACCTGCTGGACGATGTCGGGAGCCTCGTCGCGGGCGCTGGCCCGGGCATCGAGCACCCGATACTCGCCGCACCAGAGCTCGTCATCGGCGGTGACGGCGCACTCGGAGACGAGGTCGTCGGGGATATCCGGCGCATCGCCCTCGGTCCATTCGCCCTCCGGCAAGAGCGGCGGCGAGTAAAACGTGGTGGCGAAATCGGCATCACCGCGATAAACCGCCAGTGCCGCCTGCGGATGCCCGCCGGCCTCGACCGACGCCCCTGGTTCTACTCCCGCTTCTTGTAGCTCGAGCAACGGAACCATGTAACCCGAGGTTGAGCCGGGATCTGGGTAGGCCCAGCTGCGCCCGGCGAGATCGTCGAGCGAGGCGATCTCCGAGTCGCGGGGTACGAGGAACTGCGCCCAGTAAACGTCAAATCCAAAACGGACTGCCTTGAAGGCGACGTCCACGCCGCAGAGATTGGCGGCCAACACGTAGCCGAGACCGGGGATAAATCCCATGGTGCGGTCAGGGGCAGCGCACATCTCTTCGATCGTGGCAGCGTATGAGGTGGGGACGGAAACCTCGAAGGTGAGCCCGGTGGCCTCCTCGAGCGCATTCCTCATCACCTCGCCACCGCTGACTATCACCTCGGCTTCCACTGACGGAACGAAGAGAACCTGGATCGGGTTCTCGGGAGTTCCGAGCGTGTTGCCGGCAACGGTCGTCGTGACCTCGGCCGTGGTGGGGGGCGCTGCTGTGGTGGGGGTGGTCTCTTCGACCGTCACGGTCGTTTCCGCAGCTCCACCGCCGCAGGCGCCGAGCACCAGGGCGAGCAAGATCAGGATCACCAGCTTCTTTTGCACTTTTGTGACTCCTTGTTGAATTGTTCAGGGCGGCTACCCGCCCGGCCCAACATACTCGCTAGCGCCGACGTATCGGGCGGGACCGCCCGACCAGATCGAGGAATCCGGGCCAGGAATCGACGTCGACCGCGCCCGCGACCGGCCCATTCCAGGGCCGGACAAAACGGCAGACGATGCGCTCCGGACGGCGGGCGACGAGAGCCTTGAGGACGTGGGGACCATCGTCGAGGTAGATGTCGCAGTCAACCGTCCATTTCTGCTCGAGGATGTGGACTTCCCGCGTCGGAATCTGGTGATGGGCGATCCAGGCGAAAGTGTCGTGAATGGCCCACGGCGGCTTGGTGGTGATGATTACCACCTGATGTCGGGCCTTGATCAGCTTCCAGAGCGATTCGACCGCCTCCGGATAGGGCTCGAGATGGCGGAAGAGCGAGTGGCCATCGTGGTCGCGGGCCCATTTCCAGAAGGCCCGCATATCTTCGAAATGGGTCAGCGCGGGGATCGCATCCCATCCTTTGACCGCATCGGAGGGGAGTTCGGCCTCGTACTCGGTGTTGTAGCGGCTGATCCAGCCGGAATTGAAGTCTGCCACCACTCCGTCGAGGTCGATCCCAAGGCGCACGGGGCCGAGCCTAAGACCTCTACTGCACTTGCACCCAGCCGACGACTTCGGGTACTCGCCGTCGGAGAAGGGCACCAGCTAGCCAAAGCGCAAGGAAGTAGATGCCCACCCCGTAGACGAAGGAAAACGCGGTGACCAGAACTGGGTCGAGCACCTGGCCGAAAGACACGGCCAGCACCACCGCTACTGACGGCGGGACCAGGAGAAGGCCGATCAACAAGAACGAGCCCATCTGTGCGACCAGCGCCAGGAGTCCTTGCTCGGTTGCCTGAGCAAAGATGTCGGTTCCCTCCCGGGGCAAACGCAGAGGTGCAATCACCGAAACGACGTTGCCGACGGCCAACTGGCAGCCAATCGCCGACACCGCCAGGGCAGGGACCATCAACAAAGCGCCCCAGGCGCCGCTGAATGTGGCGAGCAACGTCGCCATGAAGACTGTCTCCAGTACCAGGCCGAGGGCGATCGCCATGTTCTTGCCATGGAGCAGATGACGCGGTTTGATCGGGAGAACGAACAGATAACTCGAGGCATTGCGTTCCCAGCCGAACTGATTGAGCGCAATCGGCAGCCCGACGAACAACACCATCGCCGGGGCGAGGAGCGGCAACCACGTCGAGCGCTGGAAGATAGCCATCGACTCGGTGCCCACAACCAGGACCGCTACCGCCAGACCGACAAAGATCACCGTCCCTGTCCACACCAATCGTTGGCGGGGGTCACGGATGAAGAAGCGCAGCTCCTTTCGGGCCAGGACTCTGCGCTTTCCCCATGGTCCTTTCTCGGCCAGTCCCCGGCGATGCCGGGCTCGGTCGGGGCGAGGGCTGTGATCGGGAGTGACCAGCATCCAGCCGAGCAGGCGATCCCAGGCGTAGGCCATCAATCCCAGCCACGACAACGCCACGATCAGCATCAAGATCGACTCACCCCAATCGCCCACTGCGGCCGAGGTGGCGATCGATTGCGCAGCCACCGGCGGGATCAGAGCCGCCACCCCCGAAATGCGGTTGGCTGCGAGAGCCCCTTCCATTCCTGCGGCGGCGATCTGTGAGGCGACCGTTTGGTAGGCCCCGAAGGTGAAGAGTCCGATCCCGATCACCACCATCACTGCCAGATCACGACCACGGCGCGATCGAAGGATGGAGGACACGAGTCCGGTAAAAAGATGAGCACCTACGGCCATCTGCGCCAGGAGCACGATCCCGGCTACGACCGCAGCCAGCCGCGCCCAGCCGGAAAACAAACTGACATTGACGCTGGCGACGGTGGCGGGGACGAGGATGCTGGGGGAGAGAAACGAGGCCAGCACTAATCCCGCCAGGAGCTTTGTCCGGGTTATCGGGAAAACGGCGAGGCGAGCAGGATCAAGGGTTTCGTCCAAAGGAAAGATCACCACCGGCAACGTCACCCAGCCGATGAAAAAGGCCAGAGCTCCCCACAACGCCAGTTCGGCTCCGAGCGACGGATCTAGCGCGACGAACTCCGTCGAATAGGAAGTTGCCACTCTCCACGCCAGCCAGGACATCAGGGCGAGAATGAGAGGAAACCCGATCCAACGTTGCCGGTCCCGGCGGAGACCGTTCCATGTCAGCCGGGCCTTTAGCCAGCCGAACTGTGCAACCACTTGAGACCTTCGGTCGAAGTTCCGCCTCCGACGGCGAGGATGAACGCATCCTCGACCGAGTCGACCCCCATCCGTTCGCAGAGGCCCGCCGGGGTGTCCTCCACCAAAAGGCGGCCTTTCTGCATGATGCCGATGCGGGTACAAAGTCGCTCGACGAGATACATCTCATGGGAGGAGAAAACGATCGTCGCCCCCTGGGTGGTGTAGCGCCTGAGGAGATCCTGGATCAGCCGAGCCGAAACCGGATCGACTCCCTCGAAGGGCTCGTCGAGGAAAAGGACAGGAGGACGATGGATGATGGCTGCCGCCAGAGCCACTTTCTTCCGCATCCCCCGCGAGTAGTCACCAACCAACTTTCCGGCTGCCTCAGTCAGGTCTAACAATCCCAGCAACTCCAGGCGACGGCTCCTGGCATCCTCACGACCGAGACCGTGCATGGCAGCCGTGAAGTCGAGCAGCTCTGCTCCGGTCAGCCGTTCGTAGAGGTTGAACTCCTCGGGCAATACCCCGATGCGCCTCTTCACCTCGATGGGCTGTTTCCAGGTATCGAACTCGCCGATCCCCGCAGTTCCCTGGTTAGGCCTCAGGAGACCCACGATCATCTTGATCGTGGTGGTCTTGCCGGCACCGTTCTGGCCGAGCAACCCGTAGAACTCGCCCGGCCTGATGGCAAGATCGACCCCGTCGACGGCGGTTTCTTTGCCAAAGCGTCGAACCAGGCCTTGCGCCCAGATCGCCGGAGGGACATTACGTGGGATCTCGGTGGGGACGGCATTGGATAAATAGGCAGACATGAGGGTCACCCACGGTCTATCGGCGATTGGTTTCGGAAACGTTAGATCTGAAGGGGAGCAAAGGATTCAGGCCCGTCTGTTTCTCACCCCTCGATTCCCCCCTCCCCGCCTGCGGCGCTACTCCCCCTGCGGGGGGAGAAACAGGCCAGCGCCTGCGGCGGGATTCCGCCCTGAGATCCTCCCCCCTCCCCGGCTACGCCGGTACTCCCCGCGGGGGGAGAAACAGGGGGGAGCAACAGGGCAATGTCGTTCGTCCCTTTGATGCCGTACGCTTGCTCGGATGGCGTATCAGGCCCTCTATCGGAAATATCGGCCGCAGTCATGGGAGGACGTGGTGGGGCAGACCCATGTCACCTCGACTCTGGCCCGCGAGATCACCGAAGGCCGGGTCGCTCATGCCTACTTGTTCGCCGGCCCTCGTGGGACTGGCAAGACCACCACGGCCCGGATACTGGCCAAGGCCCTCAACTGTGAACATCGCCAGCCGGACGGATCACCCGACAACGAGTGCCTCTCTTGTCAGGGCATCACCGAGGGATCCTCGCTCGACGTCATGGAACTCGACGCCGCCTCCCATAACTCCGTGGAGGACATCCGCGACATGCGCCTTTCGGTGTCGACGGTCGCCTCGGGTCCCAACTCGCGGCGGATCTACATCCTCGACGAGGCGCACATGTTGTCGAAGGCCGCCGGCAACGCCTTGTTGAAGACTCTGGAAGAGCCACCACCGCATGTCATATTCGTCCTCGCCACGACTGAGCCCTACAAGCTGGCCGACACCATACGCAGTCGGACCCAGCGCTTCGATTTCCACCCTGTCGGGATCGAGGCATTGGCGGCGCATCTGGGAAGGATCGCTGATCTCGAGGGATACAAGACCAATGCCAAAGCCCTGGTGGCTCTGGCTCGACACGCCGGGGGATCGGCTCGAGACGCACTTTCCCTGCTTGAGCAGGTGGCTGCTCTGGGCTCTGATGTCGTTGACCTGACGGGGGTCCAGCGAGCTCTCGGCATGGCTGACACCGAGGCCTATGCCGCCCTCGTGGAGGCGGTGGCGGCCGGCGACGCTCGGTCGGGGCTGGAGCTGGTGGCCGAGATGTCGGCGCGCGGCATCGACCTGCGCCGCTTTGTCGGCGAAGCAATCGGTTTTTTCCGCGGCGTCTTCCTGGCTCATTACGCCCCCAACCTGAGCGAAGTCGCAGACGAGCCTCCGGAAGTCCTGGAGGCATGGAAGAAGGCGGCGAAGGTCGTCGGCCCAGGGGCGGTGTTGCGGGCGGTCGATCTCCTCGGTGAGGCGCTGATCAAGCTGCGCGAGGGTCGCGAGGAGCGGCTCATGGTGGAGTTGGCAGTGATCCGTCTCACCAGACCGGAAACCTCGGCTGACCCAGATGCCTTGACGGCCCGACTCGAACGCCTGGAACGCTCTGTTTCTCCCCCCGCAGGGGGGAGTACCGGCGCAGCCGGGGAGGAGGGAATCAGGGGAGTACCGGCACAGCCGGGGCGGGGGGAATCCTTGCTGGGGGAAGGCACCCACCCGTTTCTCCCTCCGCAGGGGGGAGTACCGCCGCGGGCGGGGAGGGGGGAAACCTCGCTGGGAGGAGAAACAGGAGGCTCTGTTTCTCCCCCCGAAGGGGGGAGTACCGGCGCAGCCGGGGAGGGGGGAAATGCTTCGGCACTGACTATGGAGGCGGTACAGAAGATCTGGCCCTCACTCTTCGGAAGCCTCCGCTCGGTCTTGGGCCCCCGCCGTTGGGCGTTGTTTCGTGAAGCTGCTCCGGGAGACATAGAAGGTGGGCGCCGCCTCGTTCTCGAGGTCTCTCAAGACTTTCATCTCGAGGGACTGCGGACCGATCCCGTCGTCAGCGCGCTCGTCGCCACCCAGGCCGCCGACCTGTTGGGCTTTCCAATCGAAGTCGGGTTTCGAAAGACCGGGGCGCCCGACACAGATGAGGTCACAATCGAGGAAAGCGCCCTGGACAAGGACCGCTTGTTCGAAGCTCCGCCCGACGCGATCGACCCCACTGCCCTCCTGGAAAAGGAACTAGGAGCCACGCTGGTCGTCGAAGACGAGGAAAGGGTTTAGGTACCCTCGCTCGCCATGGCCACCAACGACGGCCCCGACTTCGATCTTCCCTCGATGCTGCGACAGGCGCAGAAACTCCAGGAGGACATGGCCTCGCGACAGGCAGACCTTGCCTCACGGGAGTACAGAGGCAGTGCTGGAGGAGGAACGGTCACGGCCACGGTCGTCGGGGGAAAGGTGGGCGCGATCTCGATCCAGCCTTCGATCACCGATGACGTCGAAATGCTTGCGGACCTCGTAACGGCCGCGGTCAACAACGCCTTGGAGGCCGCCTCCGTCGACAATGAAAAGGCGATGGGAGAGCTGACCGGTGGCCTCGACCTCGGTGGCCTGCTGGGCTGAGAATGTTCGAAGGTCCGTTACAGCGTCTCATCGACGAGCTGGCGCGCCTCCCCGGAGTGGGGAGGAAGAGTGCCCAGCGGATGGCTTTTCACTTGCTCGGCGTCGAGAAGGAGGATGCGCTTCGTCTTTCTTCCGCCATCGTCGACATGCGCGAACAGCTCCGAATCTGCAGTCGCTGCTTCAACGTCACAGCCAGCGAGGAGTGTTTGATCTGTCGCGATCCCAAACGCGACCAGGCGTTGGTCTGCGTGGTCGAACGCGCTCAAGACATCGCCGTGATCGAACGGACCCAGGAGTTCCGGGGCCGTTACCACGTCCTCGGGGGAGCCATCTCTCCGATCGGCGGCATCGGTCCAAGTCAGCTCCACATCGCCGAGCTGGGTAAGCGGATTGACGAGGAGGGAATCAGCGAGCTAATCCTCGCCACCAATCCCACCGTGGAAGGCGATGTCACGGCGATGTACATCGCCCGCGAGATGAAACCGAAGGGCGTGCGCGTCACTCGTTTGGCGATGGGTCTGCCCGTGGGCGGCGACCTCGACTACGCCGATGAGCTGACTTTAGGCCGGGCGCTCGCCGGCCGCATGGAGCTCTAGGCAACTACCACGGTCTTCTGGTTGACGAACTCCTTGATTCCGAGCATCGAAAGTTCGCGTCCGTATCCGGACGCCTTCACGCCTCCGAAGGGCAAGCGCGGATCAGAGGCCACCAATGAGTTGACGAAGCAACAGCCAGCATCGAGCCGGGTTGCCGCCAGCTCCTCCGCCCGATCCACATTGGCTGAGAAGATCGCTGCCCCGAGCCCGAAGGAAGTGTCGTTGGCTACCGTCACCGCTTCGTCCTCGGAGCCGACCTCGATTAGGGCCGCTACCGGTCCGAAGAGCTCCTCGGAATAGGCGGCCATTCCTTTCTTGACCCCGCCCAGGACCGAGGCCGGGTAAAAGGCTCCCTTCCCGGATGGAATTCCGCCGCCGAGGAGCAAGTCCGCCCCGGCGTCTGTAGATCTCCTCACCTGGTCATGAAGATCATCTCTGAGATCGTGGCGGGCGAGCGGTCCCAACCGGGTCTCCTCATCCAGCGGATCGCCCATTCGGTAGGTCGCCATCTCGTTTGTGAAAGCCTCGGTGAAGGGACCGGCGACTTCTCCGACGACGATGAATCGCTTGGCGGCGATGCAGCTCTGGCCGTTGTTGATGGTGCGACTCTTTGCACAGACGACGGCGGCCTTCTCGACATCGGCGTCGGCCAGGATTAGATAGGGATCGCTTCCTCCCAGCTCCAGCACTGTTTTCTTGAGAAGGGATCCGGCCTTTTGGGCGACGGCCCGACCGGCGGGCTCGCTCCCGGTGAGGGTGGCGGCCACCACGCGCCCGTCCTCGAGCACTCTCTCAACTTTGTCCGAACCAATCAGCAAGGTCGAGAAGAGACCAGCCGGGAACCCGGCTTCGTCGAGGATCTCTTCGATCTGGAGTGCGCAACCCGACACGTTGGAAGCATGCTTGAGAACTCCGGCGTTCCCCGCCATCAAGGCCGGGGCGAGGAAGCGGAACACCTGCCAGAACGGGAAGTTCCAGGGCATAACCGCCAGCACGACGCCGAGGGGCTCGTGGTGGATGTAGCTCTTCGACCTCTGGGTCTTGACCGGCTGATCGGCCAGCATCGCTTCGGCTTCGTCGGCGTAGTACCGACACGCCCAGGCGCATTTCTCCGCCTCCGCCCGCCCACCCGCCACGGGCTTTCCCATCTCCAGGGCCATGAGCCGGGCGAGGTCGTCTTTGCGCTTCTCGAGAATCTCACCGGCTCTGGCCATTGCCTCGGCTCGCTCGGAGAAGGAGGCCTGCCGCCAATTTCGGAAGGCGTTGTGAGCAGCCTCGAGGCGAGCGTCGACCTCGTGGTCGGTGTGTTCGGGATATTCGGCGACAACTTCGCCGTTAAACGGGTTGATCGACCTCATTGCGCCAACCTAGTTCCCCGGGGCGAGATCGACCGCAGCCCGAAGAGAAGAGACAACGGGTGCCCCCGTACTTTCGAGGTCGATTCGATGATGGGAGCCGCCGTCGTAAAGGATTGACCGGGCGCCGACGTGTTGAGCGGCCGTGGCGTCGTCGGGAGTGTCGCCGATGACCACCACTTGAGCCGGGTCCTCACCGGCCGTGAGCAGACGGAGATGCCCCTCCAGATACTCGGCCTTCCGGTCACCCGGGCTTCCCTCCGCGAGGCCGTCGATCCGATCGAAGTACGCCTCGATTCCGAGCCGCTTGACGAGAGGGACCAGGTCAGGATGGGGAAACATCGAGAGAAGTGATTGGGTGTGGCCGGCTCCGGCGGCACGATCGAGGGCATCTCGAGCGTCGGCAGTCAGCCGAGCGTTCGTTAGGGCTTGGCGGTAGGAGTCATGAAAGACGCGATCGATTTCGTCCCACCCTTCCGTGGTTAACTCGCGTCGCAGCAGTTTGTCGTAGAAGCTCTTGACCGGCCGGGTGTAGTGCGAGCGGTAACCGTCGAGGTCGATAGGCCCACCGCCGAAAATGGCGAGGCCCTGGTTGACACATTCGACGACCACCTCGAGGTCGTCGAAGAGGGTTCCGTTCCAATCCCAGACAATGTGCACGTTCCTCCCTGCTTCTCACCCCAACGCTCGCTGCGCTCGCTGGAGGGAGAAACAGCCGGGAGGAGGGCGCCGAAATGAGATTCTCAGTAATTGTTCCAGTGAACGAAATTGGCGAGGGGTTTGCGTCCGCTCATCTGTGACGGCCTTTTTTGAGAAGCCGGATAGCCCAGAGCTAGGCCGTAGCGACAGGTCTTCCCGTCCGGCAGACCGAGCACCCTGCCGGCCTCTTCCTGGCGATGAAAGGTAACCGGGCAGGTCACGACTCCGAGCGCCCGCGCCGAGAGCATCAGGTTCTGAGCCAGACGACCGATGTCGAACTCGTAGCCAGCGCCTTCCTGCACGAGGGCCATGGCAATCGGGGCCAGGCGCACGGGGTCGGTGAAGTCGCCGCTGCCCGCCAATCGCTCCTTCTGCTCGGGATCGGTGACGACGATCACCGACCAGTTCTGGCGGTTCTTGGACGACCCGGTCCAACGTCCCGCCTCGAGGATGGCGTGGAGATCCGGGTCGGAGAGCGGGCGGCCGTCGAAATCGCGGATCGCCCGCAGCCGGAGCACGTTGCGGTAGGTTTCCGGAAGGTTCTTGGGCCCTGGCATATCAGTCGAGGCTCGTGGCCGATATCTCGCGCAGCCGGCCGAGGTCGTGGTGGGCATCCATGTAGCGGATCGAGCCGGTCTTGGAACGCATGATGACAGAGTGGGTGGTGACCCGCCCGCCGGTGAAGTCGACGCCGCGCAAGTAGTCGCCGCCCGTCACCCCGGTAGCGGCGAAGAAGACGTTCTTCGAACCGACCAGGTCGTTTGTCTGGAGGATCTGGAGGAGGTCGAGGGAGTTCTCTCTGGCAAAGGTGCGCTCCTTGTCGTCGCGGGGCCACAGCCGACACTGCATCTCGCCTCCCATGCACTTGAGGGCCGCCGCCGCCAGCACCGCTTCGGGTGAGCCCCCGATCCCGAGGAGGAGGTCGATGCTGGTGTCCGCCCGAGCGGTGGAGATGGCGGCGGCCACATCACCGTCGCGAATCATCCGAATCCGCGCACCTTCGGCCCGGACGGCTTCGATGTAGTCGGTGTTGCGGGGGCGGTCGAGCACTACCACGGTGAGGTCGGAGACATCCTTCTCTTTTGCCTTGGCCACCTTGCGAAGGTTGTCGGCCACAGGTGCTTCGAGGTCGACCTGACCGGCGGCTTCGGGGCCTACCGCCAGCTTGTCCATATAGACCAGGTGGCCAGGGGCATACATGAGGCCCACCCCTTCCGAAACCGCGATCACAGACAGCGCTCCCGGCTCTCCCTTGGAGGTAAGAGTGGTTCCGTCGACAGGATCCACTGCCACCTCAACCTTCAGGCCCCTCCCAGTGCCGACTCTTTCACCGTTAAAGAGCATCGGAGCCTCGTCCTTCTCGCCCTCACCAATAACGACAAGGCCATCGATGTCGAGTGTGGAGAGATGAGCCCGCATCCCGTCAACCGCGGCCTGATCGGCTTGTTCCTTGTCACCCCGGCCCATCCAGCGAGCAGCGGCCATGGCGGCCGTTTCGGTGACCCGAACGAGGTCGAGGCCCAGGTTGCGCTCGATGGGTTCGGCCACGCCTCAGAGCGTAGCGATCGCCGTTCTTGCGTAGATTTGGCTACGTATACGTGTCCAAATCTACGCAAGAATGTAAACGTGCTGGCTTACAACCTCGACCACGTCGGCATCGCC